>CAZZFA010000063.1:0-34499 GCA_964653435.1 uncultured Planctomycetales bacterium
GTCGCTCCGCTCCCTCAGAATGACGTACCGCCCCTGGCCCGGAATTCGGCGCCGGGCGACAAGAATCCAGGCGATAACAGTGCAGGGGCGACGGAGCCTTCGCGGCGATGCTCGCCACATGCGAAACTGTCTTACCGAAAACGGCACCTAGCGAGTGGGACACTCGGCCCGGATGGGTCGGTTCGGCCCGTTGAAACAGGCCTGAAACTGCAGGAAGTCGACCACATCGACGTCGTTGTCACGATCGGCGTCGGCGTCCTGGCAATCGCCTCGCTTCGGCGGGCGGTTCGGACCGTTCGCGCAATCCTGGAAATGGCTGAAGTCTGCAAGATCCACGTCGCCGTCGAGGTCGAAGTCGCCGTAGTAGAGCACGATGGGCTCGGAGACCTCCAACCGCGCGGTGCCGGTGAGGTTCAGTTTGAACACCAGATTGCGGTTGAAGAACACATTTGTGCCGATGATGCCGTCGAGGATGCCCCCCTCCACGGACGGCACATCAAGAATAATGATCGGCACCTGTGTGAACTGCAGTTGGTCGGCGCCAAGCGTGTCGATCTTGAGCGAGTCCAGGTAGAAGCCCGGGGCAATCGTGATGTCGCCGGCGACGCCGGTGACCTCGACGGTGAACTCCGGTTGCTGAGGGTTCAGACCGAGCTGCCCCGCAACGAAGGAGCGGACGACGCAGATCTGCGCGCCCGTGTCCACCATGAAGAGCTTGTTGATCTCAGGGCGGGCGCCCTCCTGAATCCAGGTGCTGGCGACGAACCAGCCTCCCGTGGGCAGGCTGCCCTCCTGATCCACCAGGGCCGTCGGGATGCCCGGTGTTCGGAAATCGTCGAGGTTCTCGAACGAAATGAAGTACGCCGATGTGGCGAGCGCTGAGGCCAGGGTCGTCGGCCGGACATCCAACGCGACCACATGGCTGTAGTCCGGCACGGTCGTATCGCCCGGTACGTGCACGCTCACCTCAGGACCCGTATAGGTCGCCCCGTTGCGGACGATGGTTCGCTTGCGGTCGTTGCGGATCCACACGTCACGGAAGGCCACCAGCGCCGTTCCCGCCGCGCTCGGAATGTCGACCAGGTCGCCGCACGCCGGCTCCGGCGGCACCACCGCGCTGACGTGCCAGTGGCCGAGCAGTTGGTTCGTGTCGAGGAGCAGGGTAGTCGGGTCGATCGCCTGCAGACCCGCGACAAACATCCCCAGAGGCTGCGTGATGTCCGCGTCTACCTGTCCGCCCGCGCCGCCGATCGTGATCGTGTTGCCGGTAAGCCAGGCGTTCGTCAGCCCCAGCGTCGTCCGATCACAGTGGCCGATGACGTTCACCGTACCGCCGGTGTCAAGGATGCCGATTGCGTAATTCTCCGACAGCGGCGCGTTGAGCGGGTTTCCGACCACGCTGTTGGCCAGGACGTGGGCAAAGGCGAACTCGCCGGGGCGGCTCTTGTCGGTAAGGGCAATGGCAACATAGGGGACGAATCCATCGATCGGCACGGCCTGCTGGCCGGCGCCCGCTGTCGCCGGTCCGGCTTTCTCGACGGTGGCCGGCCCCTGCGCGGGGGTGTGAATCGCGCGGATTCGCAGCCCGGCAGCCAGCCGCAGATCAACCGCGTGCCGTTGCCACGATACGGTTGGAACAGGGACCGACCCGCCGGCCGAAACCGTGTCCGTCGCCACGACCTCCGGTCGCCACCGGAAAGCCGCTGCCGCAGCCGCGGCCACAGCGACGGCGACCACGCTTCGTTGCACGAGGCCCCATGTATTACGGTTCGGCATGTCCCAGCGCTCCTTTCCGCGCACACCGCACCCCGTACAATTATACCCCCCCGCAAGTGTCCAATCGCGGCAGCATGCGGCGGCCGGTATCCCTGTGCGCGTTTTTCGCGTATTCTGACGGGTATTATGGAGAACACGACCCCGGCAAACGTGCGTTCTCTCCGATGCGTGGCCTGTGGCAAGAAATATCCCGCCGGCACGGTCGGCATGACCTGTCCGGGATGCGGGCCGGACGACGGCATACTGGACGTTGAATACGATATGGAGGTCGCGAAACGCGGCCTCACCTCCGCGGCCCTTGCCGGGCGTCCGCGAACGCACTGGCGATACGCCGAGCTGCTCCCGCTTGAGCCGTCGGCGATTCCCGGGGAGTGGGCCGTCGGTTTCACGCCGATCGTTCGCGCGGATCGTCTGGCGCGGCCCATCGGTCTCAAGCGGCTGCTGCTCAAGGACGAAGGACGGAACCCGACGGCGTCCTTCAAGGACCGGGCGTCATCGGTGGGCGTTGCGCTGGCCGTGGCCGGGCGGGCCGGGGCGATCTCGTGCGCGTCGACCGGTAATGCGGCGAGCAGCCTCGCCGGATACGCGGCGATGGCCGGGTTGCCGGCGTTCATCTTCGTGCCGGCGAGCGCGCCGGAACCGAAGTTGGCGCAGCTCCTGCTCTACGGCGCTACGGTCTTCTGCGTGCAAGGAACCTACGACGAGGCGTACCGCCTGAGCCGCGCGGCATGCGAGCGGTTCGGCTGGTACAACCGCAACTGCGCGATCAATCCGTACCTGGTGGAGGGCAAGAAGACCGCCGGACTGGAGATCGCCGAACAGTGCGCCGACGATCCGCCCGACTGGGTGGCGGTGGGCGTGGGGGACGGCTGCACGATCGCCGGCATCTGGAAGGGGCTGCGGCAGATGCATGAAATCGGCCTGCTCGCGCGACTGCCGCGGATGCTCGGCGTTCAGGCGGCGGGCGTGGCGCCGATCGACGAAGCGTTCCGCACAGGACGATTGCCCGCCCGCGTGAGCGGAGATACCCTCGCCGACAGTATCAACGTGCCGGTGCCCCGGAACTGGCGCAAGGCCCTGACGGCGGTTCGCGAGAGCAACGGGACGTTTGTTACCGTAACGGATGAGCGCATCCTGACGGCCATGCGCGAGACCGGTGCGCTGGCGGGCGTCCTGGCCGAGCCGGCGGCGGCGGCGGCGGTGGCGGGGCTGGCCGTTGCCCGCGGGCGGGGAATTGTGGGGCCGCAGGAGAGCGCGTTGGCCGTCATTACGGGAAGCGGCCTCAAGGACGTCCGTAACGCGATGCGCGCCGGCGGCGAACCGGTGCGGATTCCGCCGCGGATCGAGGAAGTCGAACGGCTGGTGAACGCAATCGCAAGGCACTGACCGGACGCCGTCCGGCAGCGACGAAGACCTGCGTATGGGCATACTGCTGAGGCACGCGCATCTGGTTGAGCTGGACCCTCCCAACAGCGGCGTCGGCGACATTCGCGTTGACGGGGCCGTAATCGCCCGTGTGGCGTCCGCAATCGAGCCCGAGCCCGCCGACGAGATCGT
The DNA here is from genome assembly GCA_964653435.1 of uncultured Planctomycetales bacterium. GTDB lineage: Bacteria > Planctomycetota > Phycisphaerae > UBA1845 > PWPN01 > CAZMVY01. Next base: position 3,334 of record CAZZFA010000063.1, read on the forward strand.
CGATGTAGGGGGTGCGGTGGTAATGCCGGGCCTGGTGAACGGGCATGCGCACCTGTACTCCGCGCTGGCCATCGGCATGCCCGCGCCGTCGCAGACCCCGCGGAGCTTCCTGGAGATCCTCGAACGGGTGTGGTGGCGACTGGACCGCGCGCTGGACGCCGAGTCGGTGGAGGTCAGCGCGACGATCGGAGCACTGGACGCCCTGCGACACGGCACGACCACGTTGATCGACCACCACTCCTCGCCGAACCATATCGAAGGCTCGCTCGATTGCGTCATGCGGGGCGTAAGCCGGGTCGGCCTGCGCGGGGTGCTCTGCTACGAGGTGACGGATCGCAACGGCGATGCCGGCCGGGCAGCCGGCATCGAGGAGAACCGCCGTTTTGCGGAGGCCTGCCGGCGCCGGAACGACGGGCGGTTCGGCGCGATGATGGGCGCGCATGCGGGGTTCACCTTGTCGGATGAAGCGATGGCGGAGATGGCGCGAACCCCGGATCTGCCGCTTCACATTCACGTGGCGGAGGACCCGTGCGATGAGCAAGTCTCTCGCGCGCGATACGGCGCTGCGCCCGTAGAGCGTCTGGATCGTCACGGGCTTCTGAATGCCAACGCCCTCCTCGCGCACGCGATTCATCTGAGCCGGACCGACCTCGCCCGCGTGCAGCAGGCCGGCGCGACGGTAGCACATTGCCCGCAGTCGAACATGAACAACCGCGTGGGGCACGCCCCGGTCGATCGGCTCGGCGTCCCCGTCGCCCTCGGCACGGACGGCCTCGGCAACGATATGCCGGCCGAGGCGCGAATCGCGTGGCTGAAGGCCCGCGACGCCGGCGTCGCCATCCTGCCGCAGCAGACGGTTGCGATGCTCGGGACCGCCCAGCGGACCGCCGGCCGGCTGCTCGGCATCCGGCTTGGTGAACTTCGGCCGGGGGCGGCGGCCGATCTGGTGGTCACGGATTACCGTCCCGCGACCCCGCTCGATGCCGCCAACCTGGCGGGGCACGTGCTGTTCGGCCTGGGCGGTGCTACGATGCGTCACGTCATGGTGGCGGGACGGTGGGCGATGTTCGATCGGCAGGTCACGGGGCTGGACGAGGCGGAATGCCGGGCGCAGGCTTCGCGGACGGCTGCGGCGCTCTGGGCGCGCCTGAGCGGGATCACATGACCTGTCGGATGAGCGGCAAGCATGCGAATCGTCGGACACGGCATTGATATCATCGAGTGCTCGCGGGTCGCCGCGGTCTATGAGCGGCACGGGGAGCGGTTCCTGGACCGGCTGCTCACACCCGGCGAGCGGGAGTACGTGATGAAACGCCGATCGATCATCCCGCATCTGGCCGGCCGGTTCGCCGCCAAGGAGGCGATCCTCAAGGTGCTCGGCACCGGCTGGCGCGGGGCGATCGCCTGGCGAGACATGGAGATCGTCAACGAGCCCAGCGGCGAGCCGCGAGTGACGCTCCGCGGCGAGTGCGAGCGGATCGCCCGCGAGAAGCGCATCACCCGGATCCTCGTTTCGATCACGCACACGCCCGCCTATGCGGCCGCCAGCGCGATCGGCGTGGAGGAGCGGCACGACGCGGCAACGGAACCGCCGGGTGCAAGACCGTAGCAGCCCGGCCCGGGGACACGGAGACAGGGACGTCTATATCGTGAGTACGCCCGACAGACACCGACCGTGGTTCGTATTCGCCGGCGGAGGAACAGGCGGACACCTTTGCCCGGCCCTGGCGATCGCCCATGCCCTGCGCCAGCTCGACGACAGCGCCGATATCTCATTTCTCTGCACCGACCGGCCGATCGACCGCCGGATTCTCGGTGAGGCCGGCATGGAGGCGATTCCCCAAGGGGTGCGGCCGTTCTCGACCCAGCCGTGGCGGTGGCCGGGGTTCCTTATGGCATGGCGGAGGGCCATCGCACGATGCCGATCGTTGTTTCGCCAGCGCAGGCCGGCGGCGGTCGTCGGGGCCGGAGGCTATGGCTCGGACCCGCCGGTCCGGGCCGCCCTTGCCGAGCGGATACCCACGGCGATCCTGAATCCCGACCTGGTGCCCGGCCGCGCGAACCGGCGGCTCGGGCGATATGTAGATCGCATCTTCGCCCAGTGGCCCGGCACCGCCGAGTACTTCCCGGGCGTCGGCGGCTTCCGTGCTCTGGGGTGCCCGGTGCGGCCGGGTTTTCTGGGGTTGCGCGAGGAACTGCGTCGGAGCGGACTGGCCCGCTTTGGGCTGCAACCTCAACTGCGGACGTTGCTTACGACCGGTGCGTCGCAGGGGGCACGGACGATCAACGAGGCGATGGTCGCCTTGGCGCCCGAGCTGGGGCGGCTGGGCGGCTGGCAGGTGTTGCACCTGAGCGGCCCGGCGGATGTCGAGCGGGTACAGGCCGCGTACCAGGCGGCCGGTCTGCCCGCCACGGTTGTAGCTTTCACCGACGCCATGCCGGAGGCGATGGCGGTGGCGGACCTCGCGATCTCGCGAGCGGGCGCCTCGACGCTGGCGGAGCTTACCGTGATGGGCCTGCCGTCCATTCTGATGCCGTATCCGTTCCATCGCGATGAACATCAGCTCCGCAACGCGAAGGTGCTGGCCGACGCCGGAGCCGCCCGCATCGTTCGGGACCGGATCGCCACGGCGGAGAACGCGGCCGCCCTGCGGTCCGCGTTGTTGCCCCTGGCGCGGGACACATCGCGTCTGTCCGCCATGGCGGAGGCCGCGAGGCGTTTGGGGCAGCCGGACGCTGCCCGCCGGATTTCGGCGGAATTATTGGACATATCGCACTGCCGCGAGGCGATTCGCTCCGCTTGCTGAGCGCCTCAAGGATTCGCGCGGCGCGGCCCGATATGAACGATAGGCGTTTGAATCGGGCGAGGAACGTGCGCGCTTGCAAAGCGGGCACAAGTCGATAGGATCATACGGTCGAGCGAGGGGCGGCGCAGCCGACAAGGGCGCGCCGCCGGAAAGGGCCAACAATCATGGCGCAGGGCGCACGGACGCGCCGCATTCCGCAAACGGATGCGGTCACGCCGACAGTCGGTTTTCATCCCACCATCGATCCCGGGCCGGGCGGGGTCAAGGATTTTCTCGGGAAGCGCGTCCATCTGATCGGCATCGGCGGCTGCGGGATGCGCGGCGCGGCGCTGATTCTCATGCGGCGCGGCGCGACGGTGAGCGGCTCGGACGCCGCGCCATCGAGCGAGATCGCCCGTCTCGTGAAGGCCGGCGCCAGAATCGCCATCGGCCAGCGAAAGGAGAATCTGCCGGACGACCTTGATCTGGTCGTGTATTCGGCCGCCATCAAGCCGGAGAACCCGGAACTGCTCGAGGCACGTCGCCGCGCGTGCGAGACGATCAAGTACTCCGACCTGCTGGGGCGCCTCATGCGGGGGCGCGAGGGCATCGCCGTCGCCGGCACGCACGGCAAGAGCACCACGACGGCGCTGACGGCGTATGCCCTGCGGCGCGCGGGTCGGGATCCTTCGTTCGTGGTCGGTGCGATGGTGGAACAGCTCGGCGGCGGCAGCGGCGTGGGCGACGGCCCGCACTTCGTCGTGGAGGCCTGCGAATACGATCGCTCGTTCCTCCACCTTTCGCCGAAGTATGCGACGATTCTCAACATCGAGGAGGATCATCTCGACTGCTACCGCGACCTCGAGGACATCATCCAGGCCTTCCGCCTGTTCGCCAATCTGCTTCCTCCCGACGGCGTCCTGATCGCCAACGGCGAAAGCCGCGCGGCGATGGCCGCCGCCGAGGCCGCCGCAGCGCGGGTGGAGACATTCGGTTTCAATCGGGGAATGACGTGGCAGGCCGTCGACCTGAACGCGGATCACGGCTGCTATCGATTCGGCATCGCACGCGACGGGGAAGTCGTGGCCCGGACACGATTGCAGATCCCCGGACGGCATCATGTGGGCAACGCCCTCGCGGCGGCGGCCCTGTGCTGGCATGGCGGCGTGCCGATGGACGCCGTGGCGCGGATCCTGCCGGAGTTTCGCGGCGCGCAGCGGCGGCTGACGCTTCGCGGCGAGGCCAACGGCGTGACGATCCTCGATGACTACGCCCATCACCCCACGGAGATTCAGGTGACGCTCCAGGCCGCACGCGACATGTATCAGCCCCGGCGGCTCTGGGTCGTTTTCCAGCCGCATCAGCACTCGCGGACGCGGTTCCTGCTGACCGATTTCGCCCGGAGCTTCGCCGTGGCCGATGTGGTCGTCGTGCCGGAGATCTACTTCGTGCGGGACAGCGAGTCGGAGCGGAGCCGCGTGACGGCCCGCGATCTGGTCGATCGCATCCGCCGCAACGGCGGCGAGGCCCGCTACGAAGCGAGTTTCGACGCGATCGTGGATCAGCTTGTATCCGCCGTCCAGCCGGGCGACGTGGTCCTGACGATGGGCGCGGGCGACGTCTGGCGCGTCGCGGACGATCTGGTGGCGCGGTTGAAAGGGTCCGAGCCCGTCGGCGAGTTCGTGTTCGCGCCGCCGGGTACCGTCGTGACGCTGGGCGATCTGAGGGACGCGGGATGACGCTTTCCGCCGTCGCAGACCGTTGCGTGGAGAACGCCCCCCTCGGGCCGCTGACTTCGTTCGGACTCGGCGGCCGCGCCCGCCTGCTGGCAACGGTGAGCACGACGGACGAACTCCGCCGGCTCCTGGCCCACGCACAGGAGGCGGACCTGCCGGTGTACGTGCTGGGCAGCGGCGCAAACGTGCTTGTGAGCGACGACGGCGTGGACGGGGTGGTGGTCCGGCTGCAGGGCGGCGCGTTCGACGAAATCCGGTGGGACGGCCCGCAGGTCACCGCCGGCGCCGCGGTCGATATGGCGAAGCTGACGCTCGCCTCCGCGCGACGAGGGCTGTCCGGCCTCGAGTGCATGGCGGGCGTTCCCGGCACGCTCGGCGGCTGCATCCGGATGAACGCCGGGGGGAAATACGGAGAGATCGGAAGCGTGGTTCGGCGTGTATGGACCGTGGACCGGTCCGGTTGCCGCCGTGAGTGGAAGCAGGAGGAGCTCGGGTTCCGTTACCGCGGCTGTGCGCTGCAGGACGAGATCATCGAGCGGGCGGAACTCGAGCTGTCGCCGACCGAGGCGGCGCGCACAATGGCGCGGTATCGGGAGATCTGGGAATTCAAGAGGAGGTCGCAGCCCCTGTCGAGCCACAGCGCCGGGTGCATCTTCAAGAACCCGCCGGGGGCATCGGCCGGTGCCCTGATCGACCGGGCCGGGCTCAAGGGCACGACGGTGGGCGGCGCGGCCGTCTCCGCGCAGCATGCCAACTTCATCGTGGCGTCCAGGGGGGCCTCGGCAACGGACGTGATCCGGCTCATCCGGCTTGTGCGCCGCCGGGTGAAGGAGAGCTTCGGCGTGGATCTGGAGCTCGAGGTGAAGCTGTGGCCGGACGGCGTGAGCGAAGAGTGTTGACGGCTGCGGCGCCGGGCGCAGGAAGCGCCGGGGCGTCCGCGGGGTTTCAAGACCACGGAAGATCGGAGCAGTGAATCACATGGCAGGGACGCCGACACGGGATTCGGGAATCGCTCCGGGACGGCCGCGCCCGCTGCGAATCACGGTACTTCGCGGCGGCCCCGGCGATGAACGCGAGGTCAGTCTCAAGAGCGGCCGCGCGGTTGCGGCGGCGCTGCGCCTCTGCGGCCACCAGGTCTTCGAGGCGGACATCTCGCCGTCGGACCTCGGCGCGCTGGACGAGCCGGCGGATATGGTGTTTATCGCCCTGCACGGCACGTTCGGAGAGGACGGGCAGATTCAGAAGATTCTGGAGGAACGCGGGCTGCCCTATTGCGGTTCGGGGCCGGAGGCCTCCGCCGTGGCCATGAACAAGGTCCGCACGAAGGCGCGATGCATCGAGGCGGGCGTGCCGACGCCGCGGTTCGATGTGGCGCTGCCTTCGCGATGGCGGCAGGCGTGCACGAACTGGGCCCCGCCGGTCGTCGTCAAGCCGGTGGCCGGGGGCAGCAGCGTGGACTGCGAGATCGTGCGGGACGCCGTCGAGTTCATCCCTACGGTGCGGCGTCTGGTTCGCAAGTACGGCGAGTGCCTGATCGAACAGTTCATCAACGGTCTCGAGCTCACGGTAGGCGTGCTGGACAACCGGGCGCTTCCTCCGATCTGGATCCGCCCCGCGCGGAGCTTCTACGACTACGAGGCCAAGTACATCGACGACAGGACGGAGTATCTGTTCGACATTCCCCTGCCGCCCGGCACACTGGAACGGATTCAGGAACTCAGCCTGCGGGCGTTTGCGGCCGTCGGGTGCCGCGACTTCGCCCGCGTCGACTGGATGGTGCATGCGGAGACGTACGAACCGTACCTGCTCGAGATCAACACGATCCCCGGCTTCACGGACCACTCGCTGCTGCCGAAAGCGGCGGCCCAGGCGGGAATCGGTTTCGGCGAGTTGTGCCAGCGGCTTGTCACCCTGGCGATGAACCGGGTCGCCCCGGAGCGCGGTCGGGCGGCGGGTTGATCGCGGAGTTCTGAGGGCATCGAACAACCGATGACAAGGCGATCGCGACAGCGACAGTCGGACGGGTCCCCGGGCATGGCGGCACGGGCGGTGCATGCCCTCTCGGGTGCGGCGGGCCGACTGAGCCGGCGTCAGTGGCTGACGGTGCTCGGCATGGCGGCGTTCGTGGCGGGCGCCCGGTGGGGCCTGGGCCGGATGGAACAGACCGTTCGGGGGCTTCCCGCCTGCAGTCCGCGGCCGCGGCTTCAACTGGCGGAACTGCCGGAATGGGCGATCAAGGAGGGCTGGACGCCGCGGCTCGCCTCGATCGTGACCGTGGATCCGGCCGACGTGTGGCTCGATGATCGCTTGACGGAGCGCCTCGCGGAGCGCTTTCGCCGCAGCGGGTGGGTCAAGGACGTCCGATGGGTACGGAAGTACGCAGACGGAACCGTGCGGGTCTCCTGCGAGTTTCGCCGGCCGATCGGCATGGTGCAGACGCGCGAAGGGTTCATTCCGGTGGACATTGAGGGCTATCGCCTGCCGGAGGTGTACGACCGGCTCAGCCCCGGCTGGATCATGATTACGGGGGTGATGTCCGCTCCGCCGCCGCCGGGGAGCAAATGGGACGACGGCGACGTCCGCGCCGGCGTGCGTCTGACGGCGATGCTCTTCGAGCAGCCCTGGGCAAGCCGCATTACGGCCATCGACGTGTCGAACTACCACGGGCGCCGCGACCCGGCGCGTCACCACATCGTGCTGGCCACGCAGCAGGGAACGCGGATCCGATGGGGCTCGGCCCCCGGCGAGGAGATCGAAGAACCCACCCCCGCGGAAAAGATCCGCAACATCGAGCAGCAGCTTCGCACGGACTCGGCCCGCGCGTGGGTTGATGTGAGCGTCTTTCCGGACAAGGTCATCGCTCCCGCGGGGCCCCAGGCAACCATGCGGGTCGCCAATCGCGCCGCCACCGATCGCTGATTCCGATTGCCGGCCGGCGGCCGGCGCCATAGGATCGGTACGGCGGACGGCGTATCCGGGGCAGGCGGCTTGACCCGCGGCTTCGGGATAGATGCTTCCCGGACACGCCCGGAATGCGAAAGTGCAGAGGCGATCTCGGGTCTCATGCCGGATTGGATCACGCAAGTCGGAGAATTGATTCGCTACCACCTTCCCGCGGGCGAGGCGGCGTCGTTGTGGCCGGCGGTTGCGGCGATCGCCGCCGGGATCATCCTGTGTGTGGCCGGGGCGAAGCTGGTCCGCACGACGGTGGTGCTCGGCTTCGCCGGGGCCGGCGCGATGCTCGGCGCGGAGGCGGCGGAGCGGTTCTCGCTCTCCGCGATCGGCGGAATCGTTGTGGGCATCGTCGTTGCCGTGGTGGTCGGTTACGTGCTGTTCCGGTTGTGGGTAGCGATTCTGGCAGGGCTGGTAGCCGTGGCCGTCGCCGCGTGCGTCGCCGTCGGTCCGAGCATCCCCTCGCTCCTTCAGGAATATGACGATGCCCGGATCGCCGGAGGGGCAACCGGAGACGGTTTCGCACTCCTGACGCCCCAGCAACAGCAGGCGTCTCAGCACACCGGTGCGTGGGAGTACTGCCAGGGGTTTGCGGCGCACGTCCGAGCGAAGTATCCGGGCGATACTCGCCGCACGGCGGTGATCCTCGCGGCGGCCTTCCTTGCGGGCGCGGCGTTCGGGCTGTTCGCGCACCGCTGGGCCATCGTATTGGGAACCGTCACGCTCGGAACGATGCTGATCCTCGCGGGGGCGCTGCCGCTGATAAGCCGCTATTACCCGTATGCGATCGAGCGCTGTGTGCAACGACCGATCGAGTTGCTGATCGGTCTGGGTGTGTGGCTGTTCCTGGTCGTGGCCGTTCAACGTCGCGGCCTGCGCCCCGCCGTCGCATTGGCCGCCCCGCCGGCCCAGGCGAATCCCGCAAGCTGACGCACACCCGCCCCTGCCCCCGATACGTCCCGTAATCACGACCGACAGTTATCGCCCCGTTCGTCTCTGGGGCCTGTGGGAAGAAGATCCGCTTTCTCGCGTCGTCGGCATTGCGGTTCAACACGAAGGCGCGTCGCGGATCAACCGATGTACTGTGGATGCCACATCGACCGCTCATGGCCGTGCGGGCATCGTCGCCGGATGCGAGGGCGGGCATCGGTCGATGGGCGGGGCAGCGGAACGCGACCCGCCGCCGGGGTATCGGGGCCGCGGAATTGCCGGCGGATAACCGCTCTGCCAAGCAGAAAAGACGGCTGCCTGATGATCAGCGGATTCTCGTTACGACAGTGGCTCGCCTGGGTTGCCGAGCAGGACCTCGGGATGGGACTGTTGTTCGCCGGCGGAGGGCTGGTCTTCCTCATTTTCGGCTGGCGGCTGTTCCGGCATCTGATCACCGCTTCGCTGGCAATCCTGACCGCCGTGGTGGCAGTCCGACTGGTGCCGACGGAAGGCTGGGACACCGTCGGCCTGGCAGCCGCCGTGGCGATCCTGGGTGGGTATATCGCGGTTCGTTTCGTGCGTGCGGGTGTGGCGTTGCTCGCCGGCGGGTGGATGGCGGCCCTGGTGCTCGGAGTGATGGGGCATCTGGGTGCCCCGCCGGGCGCCGCTGCCGTTGCGGCTGCCGTTGCGTTCGTGGCCATCGGGGCCATGGCCTTCGCTGCGATGCGGCCCTGCGTGGCCTTTGTGACCAGCGTCGAGGGCACCATTCTCCTGCTGACGGGCCTCTCGATCCTGCTCGCAGGGTTTCCGGATTACTGGCTGTTCGTCAGCGATGCGATGGAGCACAACCCGGTCTTTCTGCCGTTCGCGATTCTCGCGGGGACCGTAACCGGCTACTACGTTCAACTGGCGGACATGCAGGAGAAGGAAAGCGGTCTGTCGCCTGCTTGAAGGCGGCCCCGCGCGCGGAAGAAAGCCGACGCCGGCCGACCGTGCCGCGGCGCGCCGCCCATTCGCGATCCGTCGTCCGTCTTCACCACGCCTGGTCCGTCGGCAGCCAGAACTGCAGCCGATACGCCAGCCAGCTCAGGAACCGGCGCGGCCACCCCCGACGCTGCACATCGGCGAGGGTATACGGGGAAGCCGCGTCCCAGAGCGCGTCGAACCGTTTCGCCATCGGCCGGGTGATCCGCTCGTCGCGGCTCCAGAGCGCGATCTCCAGATTCCGGAAGAAACTCGTCCGATTCAGGTTCGCACTGCCGACGATGAGGTAGTGGTCGTCCGCCATCGCCGCTTTCGTGTGCAGCATGGTCCGGTGATGCCGCCGAACCTGCACGCCCGCCCGGAGCAGCCGGCCGAGCACATGGCACAGGGCCAGGTCCGCGGCGGTCACGTCGCTGTGCGCGGGCACGAGCACGTTCACATCGACGCCGCGGCGCACCGCCTTGCGGAGGGCACGAATCGTCTTGTGATCGGGGATCAGGTACGCATGGGCAATGCGGATTCGCCGGCGCGCCCGCGAGAACAGGTGCAGATGCGCCCGCTTGATCGGGGAGAAGTTCGGCGCGGGAAACCCGTCCAGGACGAGCGACCGCTGCCAGTGGAGGGCGTGCCGGCGGCCTCGCCGGATGGTGACCCGGGGAAACTGTCTCGCCCAGACCTTCTCGAAGGATGTCCGCGCCTGGCGGACGATCGGCCCTTCGATCCGCACGTGGGCGTCCTCCCAATCGGCGAGCCGGGCGGAGATGTTGATCCCGCCGAGGTAGGCGGCGCGGTCGTCAACGACGAGGAGCTTGCGGTGGTTGCGACGATCCAGCTTGCGCCAGTGGCGGAGGACGCGATCGCGGACGATCGGGTTGAAGGCGGACACCTCGACGCCCCTGGTTCGCATGGACTCGAAGAAGTGCCCCGGCGTGTTTATGCACCCGAGGCCGTCGTACATGACGCGGACGCGGCAGCCGTCGGCCGCCCGCGCGACGAGGGCATCCCGAACGCGCCGCCCTACCGCATCATCGTCGAAGATGTACATCTCCAGGCCGATGTCGCGCTGCGCACGCTGAATGTCGGCGAGCATGTCGTCATAGAGAGATCGCCCGGCGAAGTACAACCGGGCGTCGGTCAGTTCGTCGGACGGCGGCCTGTCGGGCTTTCGGTGGCGCACGGCCCGATTGTAGCGGCAACGGGGACGATTGTGCACGCGCCCCGGAAACACAAAAACAGCGCCCCGCGTGCGCGAGGCGCTGTCTTGGAATCCGTATGAAGGGTCCGTAGCCGCGGCCTTCGTCGGCGCAGCCGGTTACAAGAGGCGTCGCTTACTTCCTGCGCCGGAGCATCGCCAGGGCACCGAGGCCGAACAAAGCCATCGTCATCGGCTCCGGAACGCCCTCAATCAACACGTTGTCGACGCGGTTTGTCCCGCCGGTAGCCGCCGTTACAAGGCTCGCCATCCGGAAGTAGACCGTTGCCTGGTTGTCGAGCGCGGCCGGGCCGGCGATTGGGCCCAACGTGTACACTGACTGGCGAGTTCCGGTTAAACTCCACACGCTCCTGGCGGGCGGGCCCGCCGTCGTCGTATTCACCAGCACCGTGTAGCTGGGAACCAGGTTGATGAAGGTGAACCCGTCCGTGCTGTACTGGAGCGCGAAACTCTGCGGGCCGGTCGAGCTGGCCGCCTGGTCCCACGAAATCTGGATGTTCGTGTAGCCGATCGTGCTGACCTTGAACTGATAGTAATCCCCCTCGCTCCAGTAGTTCGAGCTGTATGATTCGTTGGAACCGTTCCCGACGGGGTTGCTGTAAACCACGCCCGAAAGGGTGTGCCACCCGCTCGCCTCGCCGGCACCGGTCTCCGGCGCGAACGGTCCGGCCGATGCCGGAACGCTGACCTCAAACGTCCACTCCGCGATGACAGCCGCATTCGCCGCAGTCGCCATCAACACAATCGCCAGACTCGCTGTGACCAGTTTCATCTTCGCACCTCCGAGAATGAAGAACTACGCCTGGCGGGCCGTGCGCACCGCCACTGTCCAACCGACACAAATCCACACGCAACTCTCGCCCAAGGCAGACCACCCATCCGAGGTGACGCCTTTTCCCTCCAACCAAGCCTCATTATACGGCGCATTCTCGCCCGTGCAAGGGAGAAATCCGCCATCCCGAGGGAATTAGCGCAATCCTTACGCATCGCCGCCGCTCGCGTCGGACACCGTCGCGACCGGGTTGTAGCTTCCTGTCTCGCGGCCTGTTACGCACATCATGCCCATGTGAGAATATCCGGGCGGCGCAGGGTGCGGCCGTCTACGCGAATATCGATCATGGGCCAATCGACGCCCTGCGTGAGGATTTCCGGGCCGCCGTCGGTGACAAGGATGGTGTCCTCGCTCTTGGTGCCGGCGATGGATGGGTTCCAGGCAAAAGCCTGATTGGCCAGGATCACAACGTCGCACGAGGGTTCAGCGCGGACTTCCCGCCCGAGATACCCCGTGGACCCGCCCTGATGATGCCGCTTCCACTCGTCCGGGTAACCGGCCTCGGCATACGATTGCTGCGCCTCGCGGAAGACCTCGCCGAGCGTGCGGCCGGGGCGGGTGCCGGCGATGAGCACCGCATCGACGCGAACCACTGCGTCGTGCCTGTGCCGCAGCCCCGGCGGCACGGGCCCGAAAGACACCAGCCGCGTGGCGGAGCAGAAGAGCCCGGCCCGCTCGGCAGAGACGGCCACCATAACCCGGCTATCGACCCGGCGGGGCGTCGGCAGCGGATGCCGGTAGCGCTCGATGCGTTCATCCGCCGCCACCAGCAGTACCGGGGTGCGGATGCCCTCGCGGTTCAGCCGTGCGGCCAGGGCGGCGGCGATCTCCAGCTCCGTCATGCCGGGCTGCACCTGGCGACAGACCTCCTGGAGACCCGCGCCGACGGCCGTGCCCAAGGTGCGGTAGCGCCGCATCTCCGGTTCGCAGAGCGGCCATCGCAGCTCGTTGAACGCGACGGGGAGCGGCGCGACACCGTCCGGCATGCCGGGCAGTATCACGTCGGCGGCGGCTTTGCGACGACCAACCACCTCGGCCCACACCCGGGCGGCATCCTGCGGGTCGAACCAGGCGAACTCGATGACCTCGATGTTCCGGTCCAGCAATTCCTCGGTTTGCATGCGTGGTGATTCGATCGTGTTCGCAACGCATCGGATGCCATCGGGCGTGACGACGAGCGTGGCGTTGCCGATTTCCGTTGCCTGCCCCACGTGGTTGGCGCATCCCGCCGTAAGCCAGGCGAAGTTCGCCCGGCGCGTCAGCAGGACGGCGTCGAGTTGATGTCGATCGAGGAAGTCGGCGACCTTCGACCGCTTGAGATCTATTTCCTGGACAGGCGTCATCGTCCCATACTCCCGCAAAGACGGATCGCGAGGATTCTAGATGGGCGCGGTGATATCTCCAAGTTCCGGGCACGGCAGGCGGCCGGCAGGCTTTCGCCGAGGCTTCGGGATTGCCGGCGAGGCGCCTCGCCGGCGCCTTCGGGCCCGGCGTTTGGATGTGGGCTTCAGGCTCATCATTTCCGGGGTTTTCTGCCGATAAGTGCGCATACGAGTGAGGCAGGGAATCCGCGCGCAGGCGGAACGCCGTGCCCGCGGGTCCCCCCGGTTGAGACACGCCCCATGGAATATGCCGCAATGACTTTCTGGCTGGTCGTGATCGTGTTCACGGCCCTCGGAGTGCATCGGCTCTGGAGCGGACTGGTTCAGCCCCGCGTGGTCAACTCGATTCTGCTGCCGGGGACGCTGATCGCGCAGCTCGGCCATATCCTCGGGCTGCTGGTCACCGGCGGGACGGTCAACAACACGACGCTCATCAAGGACGACGATTCCGGCGAGCCGCAGACCGGCAAGGACGTCAAGCCGCGTATTCCCGTGGTCGGCCCGATTCTCATCGCGATGCTGCCGATGCTGGCATGCGGCGCGGCCATTTACGTGGTCTCGCAGTACATGGGGCGGGACATCCTCGCCCGGATGGAAGGCGAGGCCGTCCCAAGACAGTTGCCCACGATGCTCGCGGCCGTCTGGCCGATGCTCCGCGAGAGCATCACGCTCGTCGAGCGCCTCGTGGAGGCCACGCGGGCCAGCCGGTTCGACGACTGGCGGACCTGGGCCTTCGTGTACCTCGTAATCTGCCTCACGATCCGCATGGCGCCACTGCCGGGCACGCTGCGAGGCGCGATCGGGGCAATCTTCGTATTGGGGCTGGCGGCCGCACTGATGGGGATGGCCTGGCCCTCGACGGATGGCGCGCCGGGCCTGCTGCACCGTGCCTGGCCCGTGCTGACATTCAGCGTGGCGGTGCTCCTGTTTCTCCTGCTGCTCAGCCTGGCCGTCCGCGGGGCCTTCGGTCTGGTGAAGATCCTGTTCGGGCAGGAGAAGCCGACCTGATGTTCGCGGTCCGCCGATCGGTTTCGTGAGGCCGCCCGGGAGTCGCCCGTCCTACAGGTCAAACGTCTCCAGGGGTTGTGATGTCACGAATGCAACCCCGGCGCGGATCGTCTCGCCGGCGGGCGGCTGGCAATAGACGAGCGTCGCGGGCACCCAGAGTGTCTCCGGGCCGGCGCCCAGTCCCAGCATGACGGCCATACCCTGGCGCAGCCGGTACTCGCCTCGCAACGCGCGCTCGATAGGATCCTCGTCCAGTTCGTGCGAAAACGTCAGACCGGCACCGCCCTGAGACACGTCCAGGATGCGGGCGCGGAGCCGCCGCCAGTCCGCGGCGAACACGCGGATGTTGCCCCAGGTCCGCATCCGGGGCCATCGGCGCCGCTTATTCTCTCCGGCAATCATCGCCTCGCCCGGCAGGCCGCGCAGCACCCGGGCGATCTCCCGGTTTACGTCCTTACCGAGCAGCCCCCAGGAGCGGCGAGCCCGCCTGTAGGACCGCAGCGCCTCGCGGACCTCATCGCGGGCCTGTTCCCAGGCGCGATCATGGAGCGAGGCCCGAAGGGGCCGCGTCGGATCCGACGCGGCATCGGCCCCGATTTCCTCGAAGATGCCCGCACAGGGGGGCATCGGCGGCCCCTCGCGCTGCCTCACCTCCAGCCCGACTCGATACCCGCTGACCATCCGGGTGCAATGCACCACCCGCATCGCCCCGCTCCACAGGGTGCCTCGGAAAGCAAGATCGACCCACACACGCTCCCCGGGTTTCCAGGCGGCAAGCGAGCGGATCGAGACGCCGTCTGCGCTGATGTCCCAGAGGAAGCACCTCGTGCCCGGATCGGAATCCGCCTGCCCCGGCCGACGCAGCCACACCGGGGCCAGAAGGACGCGGCGCGGGGATACGCGCTTCCCGTTCCACGTGTCTGCCAGACACTCGGGGTCGAACTCGAAGCAGCGCACAAACTCCTGCAGGGTTTCGACCCGGACAACGGCGGTAGCTGTCGGCACGATCCTCTCTCCGGCTGCGGCGATCCTCACACGCAAGGTACGATACAACCGATTCCACGGGCAAAGGCGCCGACGGCCGATAACGCCCGAACGCGGCCGGAAAAATGCGCGCTTCCCGGCGCTGCACGCTCATTGTCTCGCGCGCGGTCAATCATTGCGGCCCCGGCGCTTGCCCCGGCTTCGTGGGTATCTTACATCCCAATCGGCATCATGAAGTCAATGCGCGTAAGAATGGTCTGCGGCCTGGGCGGCCTGCTGATCCTGCTGCTGGCCTGTTGCGTGGTAATGCGTATCGGCTCCCTGCCGGCGAATCCCGTCGGCAGCGAGGCCGCAGGCCGTCCGCCCGACCTGATCCCGGCAGGTATGCATCCGGGCGCGCGGGCAACGAAATGGATCCTTGTGGCGATCGTCACCGCCGGCGCGGGGATCGCCGGCTACCTGTGCGTGTCCGTATATGCGAACCTCCGCCGCGATGCCGCGAGTCTGCGCGCCGGCATTATCGCCCTGGCCGGGAACCCCCGCACAGTCGAAATGCCGAAGCTGGCATACGGCGAGCTGAACGACTGCGCGGCGGCCGTGATGACCGTGGCCAGGCGATTGAGCGCGCAGATGACGAAGCTCAGCGAGGAGGCCTTTCAGGATCCGCTGACCTCGCTGCCGAACCGCCGCGTCTTCCGGGACATGCTTGCCCGCCAGGTCGCCTTCGCCCTGCGCACGCACCAGCCCTTGTCCGTGGTCATGGTGGATCTGGATCACTTCAAGCTGCTCAACGACCACTACGGGCACCAGACCGGCGATGTCGTACTGCGCCACGTGGCCGGGCGCCTGGCCAGTCTG
This sequence comes from uncultured Planctomycetales bacterium, assembly GCA_964653435.1. Lineage (GTDB taxonomy): Bacteria > Planctomycetota > Phycisphaerae > UBA1845 > PWPN01 > CAZMVY01. Next base: position 18,999 of record CAZZFA010000063.1, read on the forward strand.
GTCCGCGCGTCGGATGTTGTGGCCCGGCTCGGGGGCGAGGAGTTTGCCGTTCTGTTGCCGGGCGCGGATCTGCCGGAGGCCATGCGGCTGGCGCACGATCTTCGCGACGCGCTTCGCAGCGATAGGGTCGGCGACGGGGAACATGAGCTTCGCGTTACGGCGAGTTTCGGCGTAGCCGAGCTGCATACCTCCGGCGTCCGCGATCCGGGTATGCTCTTGCATCAGGCGGACGTTGCCCTCTATGAGGCCAAGGGCGCCGGCCGCGATCGGATCGTCGCCGCACGACCGAGCGTTGAGGCCGCGTCCGGCGAGGCGGGCAGCTTGCCGGCGTCCCCCGGCGCGCCGACCATCGCCGCGGAATCCTTGCGCCGGGGCGGGAGGCCGGCGCCCGGCTCGCCAGACCGGCAGGGGGCCTCCGAAGCCGACACCTTTGCCCTGATGGGATGCACATTCTCGTTTCTGCGAGCCATGCCGGACCGGCAGCGCGTCGCCCACGACCTGCTCCAGCAGGTCGCCACGGTGCTGCAGTGCCGATCGGCTTCGCTCCTGCTGCTGGACGAGACCGGCAAGGGCCTCGATCCGGTCGCGATCGTCGGAGCACGGGGATCGCAGGAGTCTGCGGATATCCACGTGCCCCCGGAGTTATGCCGGTGGCTCGCCGACAGGCGGACAGGCGAGTCCGGCCGGGGTGGCGAATCGGCGGATGCGGGACTGTTCCACCTGATGGACCCCGACAACGGCGAGACCGTCGTCTACCTGCCGCTGGCCGTCTACGACCGGGTGCTCGGCGTGGTCAAGGCGGCGGGGCTGCCCGCGAACACCGATCTGTCAGGTTCCCGCTGTGCTGTGGTTCAGGCGATCTGCGCGATCGGCGCCACCGCGATCCGCAACTGTGATCTCTACACGCGGCTTGAAGACCGTATGCTCGGATCGATCAAGGCGCTCGCCGGCGCGGTCGAGGCCGCGCTGCCCCGTAAGCGGGGACACGCGACGCGCGTCAGCGACCTTGCCGTCGAGATCGCCCAGGCGATGGGCCAGCGAGATCAGGAGGCCCTGCGGTCGCTGCGGTTCGCCGCCCTGCTCCACGACATCGGCGAGCTGACGATACCCCAAGGCATCCTCGAGCTTCGGCGCGGCCTTCGCAAACGCGACCGGGAGATCCTTCAGGGACACGCCGCCGCCGGGGCGGCAATCCTGGAGGGAATCCCGGAACTGCGGCGCCTCGCCGGGATCATCCGGCACCACCACGAACATCATGACGGGAGCGGCTACCCGGACGGCCTGGCCGGAACGGAGATCCCCTTCGAAAGCATGGTTATCGCCGTAGCCGACGCCTACGACACGATGGTGTCCGGCCAGCGGGACGGACGGCCGCTGCCCCACTTTACCGCGCTGAGACGCATACTGGAGGGCTCGGGAACACGCTTTGCGCCCAGCGCCGTCGCGGCGCTGCTCAAATGTCACAAAGCAGCGCAGGCGATGCAACAAGAACCCGTCTCCTGCGACGAGCAGGTCGTGGCTGTGCCGGCCGCCGTCGTCGCCTGAGGCGCCGGCCGATTGCTTCGTTCTCCTGCCGGGCTTCCGATAACTCTCCGCCGCTTGCACACACCGGATGGCAATGTATCCGAACTTGAATAAGTCGGTGGCGGATCGTGTCGATACGTAAGAGGCGCCGCGAGCCGGCCCGCGCGGAGTCTTTCCGCGCCCCCTTTTTCGAAGGGAAGCCGGCGACGGTGCATGCAGAAGGTTTCGCAATCTCGGGCGCGGTGAGGCAGGTCGGATGAAGACGGATCCATCGCTTCTGACGGGCGCTGAATCAGGAGAGCTCACCTGCCTGATGAGCAAGGCGCTGCGCAGAGGCGAACCCGATGTCTTTCCGGGCAGGCGCCGATGGGTCCGTTACTACCTCGGCATGCGGATCGAGCTGGCAACCGCCGACCCGGACCGCGGCGAGACTTGGACCGGCGTCATGCACAACATCTCCGGCGGCGGCATCGGCTTCTGGTCGAAGCGCCCCATGCCGGCGCAGACGCGGTTCCGTTTCCGCGACCTCTCCGAGGGCGAGTCCGCCGTCTGGATTGCCGCGCGTGTCACGCATTGCACCCTCGGGATCGGCGGCTACCTGATCGGAGCCCAATTTGAGAACCCGCGGCTTCCTGACGCGGGATCCGACGCGGCAGGCAGCGCAAACTCCGACGCGACCGAAGTGCCGCCCTGTCCGGTCAAAGCCGGCTCGATTCGCTCGTTGCGGGCCCAGCTCGCCGTCGCCGGGGGAATCGCCGGCGCCGCGGGGGGGCTGGCGGCGGCTGTGTCGTGTTTGCCCTGGCTGCCCGTGGCACCGTATCGCTCGCTCCTGGCAGCCCTGACGGCCGTGGGCTCGGCGATCGCGCTGGGATCTCTGGCTGGGTGGCGGTTGGCACGTCGCCAGACCCGGTTTCTCGCCGACATCCGCGCGGCCCTGGTGCGAATCGCCAGGGACGCGCTGCCCGTGCCGCCGGCGGCGGCGCCGCCGTCAAAGGAGCTCGCCGCGATCCAGAGCGCGGTGGCCGATCTGTACACGATGTGGCGGAAGTCGCACGAGAGCGAGCGCGCGCACCGGGAGAAGCTTGAAGAACTGAACCTGATCAAGAGCAGTATCCTGTCGATCGTGTCCCAGGACCTGCGCACGCCGCTCGCATCGATTCAGTTGTACGCGCAGATGCTCAAGGACGAGCTGACCACGCTCGCCCGCGCGGACCAGAACCATTTCCTGGATGTGATCTCCGACGAATGCCGCCGGCTGTCGCGGCTCGTGGACGATCTGCTCGAGGCGCAGCGGCTGGAATCCGGCCGCACCTGCTGGGATCTGCAGAGCCGCGACCTGGCGGAGACGATCCTCCGCTCCGCCCGTCCGTTCGAGCCGATCGCGAAAAACAAGGCGATCGCCTTCACGGTGGATTGTCCCCCCAGCCTGCCGCCCGTGCGAGCGGACGCGGACAGGATCGCTCAGGTCCTGGACAACCTTCTCTCGAACGCCTTCAAGTACACGCCCCCGGGCGGCACGGTGCACCTTTCCGCCGAAGCGGGAAACAACCAGATCCTCATCCGCGTCGCCGACACGGGTCCGGGAATCCCGCGGGACAAGTGGGATGAGGTTTTCGACCGTTTCACGCAACTGGGAAATCCGAACGCGCGGGAGATCGCCGGGGTCGGACTCGGGCTTTATATCGTCCGGCAGATCGTCGAACGGCACGGCGGCGCCGTATGGGTGGACAGCGAGGTCGGTCAGGGGTCGGAGTTTCACGTCTCGCTTCCCCTCCAGGGCCCCGAGTCGGTCCCGGAGCCGCCCGACGATGCCCCCTCGCCCGGCAGGCACATCCTCGTGTGTGACGCCGATCCCGAGCTGGCTGCCGCAATCGCCCAGACCCTCCGCAGCGACGCGTGTGAAGTACGTGTGGCGCATTCGGGATGCCGCCTGCTTGCACAACTGAATCAGTGGGAAACGCACGTGGTCGTGACCGACGTCCTGCTGCCCGACATGGATGCCACGGAGTTGCTCGATGCGCTCAGGAGCATGCCGCGACGGTCGTTCCGGCTGGTGGTTCACAGTTACGTCGACGACGGCCCGGAACTGCGGCGACGGGGGGTGGACGTGTTCGTTCGGCGCCCGGCCACGCGCGAGGAGATCCGCGAGGCGGTTCGGGTGGCGCTGCAGAAGAAGTCGGCAGACACTCGGACTGTGGTGCTCGTCGAGGCGGGCGCGGCGGACTGGAGGCGGTTCAGCCGTCTGTTGTCGGCCGATGGCCATGTCCCGGTGGTTGCCAGGGGCCTGTCCGAGGCGACCGGCATCATCCGCGGATGCGCGGCCGACGTCGTGCTGGTCCCCGCAGATGTGCTCACGGAGGACTGGTCCAGGCTGCGGGAGCTGTGCGACCCCAATCAGAGCAGTGCCCGGGTGATCGTCATCGGGGAGAAGCTCTCGAAGGCGCAGCGCCGCCTCGCCGAGCAGCTTGGCGTTACGTTGCTTCCGTACCGGCCCGGCAATGAAGAGGTGGTGGTCGAGGCGTTGCGCAACTGCCAGGAGGTCTTCGAGCCGGAGGGGATCCGGTACAACGAACCCTCGTATGCGACGATGAGCCGCACATGACCGACATTATGCTGCCGGAGATGAGCGGCCTGAAGATGGTGGCCCGACCGCGGGCCGACGGCCGAAGGCCGCGCTGCGAGGCGGAAAACGAACGAAGCTCTCGAGTGGAAGCGGCGCCGAGTCGCGCAACACCGCAGAAGGCCCTCCGCGGCACCTGCGCGGGCAACACACGCACCGCCTGACGGTCAGAAACGGGATTCGTCACGCATCCGCGGGGAGAAGGGTCGTTCTGCGTCGGTTCCGGCGAGCGAACACCACATGCACCGCGCCCGGCCGCGCCTTTCGCCCGATGCATGTGCGCACCCGTGGCAAGGCGCTCGCGATCGCGACGTGCGGTTCAGTACCTCTTGGCGAAGTAATTGAACGCGGCGTACAGCCCCTTGCGGCCGCTCGGCCCGCTGCTCTTCGGCAGAGACGCCACGTACCCATCCGGGTCCGACACGAACTTCGCATGATAGTCAAGATAGAGCACGTTGTATCCCCCCGGATTCACGTGGTTCTGTGTGCCCACCAGGATGTCGCTCATCAGCGCGTGGTACTTGCCGATGTACGGCTTGTTCTTGCCCAGCATCTGCGTCTGAACCCACGATCGGTAGTTCATCTGCGAAGGGCCCAGCTGCGAATCGTTTGTCGAACCCTCGTAGTACATCCAGTTCGGCTCGTAGATCAGCAGGTTCGGATTCGGCACCGGGACCCGCCGGGCACCCTCCAGGGGAAAGCAGCCCGCGTCCACCGTCGCCGCGTACGAGTATCCGCCCCACGTAACCCCCTGCACGGGGTAATTCGGATCGCTCGGCGATGCCGCCAGATACGTGATCCAGCCGTTGTTTGGGTGCGAGTACGTGTACTGCGTACCGCTGGGGCAGTAGTAGAACAGACCCTCCTTGCCACAATACTTCCCGTAGAGCACGCCGTAATTCACCGGCTCGCGCGGCGTCTTGGGCGAGTTGTAGGGCGCACGCAGGAAGTAGTCTTTCGGCTCGCGGATGTTGTACGTATACCCGCCGCGAATCGGCAGCACGTACTTGTAGTCCACCGCGTACTGCGAGAAGCCGACGCCACACTGGTGCAGGTTCGACAGACATACGCCCTTGCGCGCCTGCTCCCTGGCTCTGGCCAGCGACGGCAACAGGATCGACACGAGCAGGGCGATGATCGCCACCACTACGAGCAGCTCGATGAGCGTGAAAGCGCGCGCCTTGATGTGTGTACTCGCCTTCATGTCAAAGCCTCCTCCGCGCGAGATGTCCCTGCGCGACCTGTCAACATGTCCTTCCTCGCCGCTGTGGCTCGGAAGCGCCCGGGTTTTGCAACGCGGGCGGCCCGCCCTCCGTGGACGTGGCTTTGCCGGTGACGGGCCCAAAGGGCTCCCGCCACCAACTATGTTAACACATCACGCCACGTTCGGTCAACAAGTACATCGGCTTTTTTTCGCGGACGCTCATGCTAATCCCGGACGCTTGGTCGCCATAGGGTAAGTCCCCCAGCGCCGGCAGGCGTCGAGCGCACTGGCGATCGGCACGCGAGTCGCCTTCCGGCCGGTGACTCGGCTTGGGCCGACACGGCACGCATGTTGTCAGTCACCCATCGCGTCGGTAATCCGCCAGCCGGCCATGAGCAAGCCTATTGCAAGCCCATCCGCCTACCGTATGGCAGAAGTTCTTAGTTTTTAAACGAAAGAATGGCTAATCGCCTACCACTAACGGTTTCAAGGCCGATGGAAGCAATGGGCACGTAATGGTGCCTCCTGCTCCTGCTGACAGCCGGCGATTCCACCGAACCGCCGAGGCCGAGCATGCGCACAAGGCCGAACATGCCAGCAAAGTTGGCGTGCGGCGCGCCGATCAGAAAAAGGATATGCTTCATCCTGAAAAACACCCTGCGAGCTATGGCGACGCTTGCCATCAGCTTGTCCGCGGAACATACTGTGGCCCCGTGTGGTCGACAAAACAGGGTCTTGGTGAAAGGTGGAATCATGGCTGTTCGTTTGCTGTTCTGCGCGGCGTTGGTTACGGGTTTGGCGGCGACATGCGGCACGGCGGGTGCGGTCGAACCGGCGTCGGCGATTGAAGGCGGATGGGATCTGACCATTCACGACGGCGCATCGCGCCTGCCGTCGTGGCTCGGGGTGAAGGTCAAGGACGGGAGACTCGAGGGCAGCTTCGTCGGCACCGGGGGGGGCGTTTCCTCTGTTGAGGACCTGAAGTTCGAGAATGGCAAGTTGCAGTTCCGCCGCGGCAATGAGCGGTATGAGGCGAAACTCGCCGACGGCGAGCTTGCCGGAGAGGTCACCCGCAAGAACGGCGAGAAGCTCAAGTTCGTCGGCAAACGCTTCGTCCCCAAGCCCGAGTCCAGGACCCAGCCGGAGTGGGGCGAACCTATCAAGCTGTTCAACGGCAAGGATCTGGAGGGCTGGGAAGGGATCCGCGGCGAAAAGGGCACGGGGAACTGGAAGGCCGAGGACGGCGAACTCGTGAACCCGGCGCACGGCGCGAACATCCGGACGAAGGCCGTCTTCCGAGACTTCAAGTTGCACATCGAGTTCAACGTCCCGCCGCACGGCAACAGCGGCGTGTACCTGCGCGGGCGTTATGAGATTCAGGTAGCGGACAGCTACGGGCAGCCGCCGAACGTCGGCAGTTGCGGCGCCCTCTACGGCCGGATCGCCCCCAGCGAAAACGTCTGCAAGAAGCCCGGCGAGTGGCAGAGCTTCGACATCACGATCGTCGGCCAGCGTCTCACCGTCGTCCAGAACGGCAAGACGATCATCGACAACAAGGTGATCGAGGGCATCACCGGCGGGGCGATCGACAGCGACGAGTACGCTCCCGGCCCGATCTATCTGCAGGGCGACCACACTGCGGTAAAGTACCGGAATATCGTGCTGACGCCGACGAAGGCGAGCGCAAAGGAAGTCGCCCCGGAAAAGGCCAAGGAGAGGAAAGCGGGCAAGAAGAAGGCCAAGGCCGCGGCGAAGGAACAGTGAAGTGACGGGCGTCTTCGTTCTCCAAGGCGGCCTCTGAGTGCAGCCGACCGCGTGCCACGGCCGTGCGAGCCGTGCGCGTGGTGCCCGACCCGCACTGCTGACACAGCAGTAGCACACGGGCATAAGGGTCTGAACGGTTAGCACCAGGTTTCTTACGGATTGGGCGGCGGTTGCGCCGGGTGGTCCTAGAGGCGCTCGTGCACGTACGGCATGACCAGGGTCAGCAATTCGCGCACCGCTTGTCGCGCGCCGGCCTCGTCGTCACCCACGATCGGTGCCGAGAAGCGGATCAGGGCCGCGCTGGCGTCGCGGTTCCGGAGGCCGTTGATCCAGACCCAGAACTGCTGCGTGACGAAGCTGCTGGTGCACACGCGCCCGCACTTGTAGAAGTAGAGGTGATACGTGCGGACGCTTCCGCGCTCGGTGATCATCTCCAGCGCCGAAAGATCGCCGCCCCCGGGCCCGAGCCCGGCGAGCGTCACGGGCGTCTCCTTCAACGCCAGATGGCCCGCCCCCTGCAGGCACACCTTCGGCGGATGCACGCCCTTGCGGTTGTGCTCGCTGTAGATGATCGTCAGGTAGACGGGGAAGGGCAGACCCGCGCGCTTGTACTCCCGGTTCAGGCAGTCGCGCGTCTTGAGAATCTGCAGGATCCGTTCCTCGATGGGGTCGTCGATCCCTACCCAGACGGGCCGGTCCTCCGGCAGGGCGGCCGGAATGGCCCTGCGGGCATGGTCGCCCTGGAACGTCTTCGTGGACGTCAACGCCGCCGCCATGGACAGCGCCCCCGTCACGACCAGCATTGCGCAGGTGATCCGCAGCTTCCGCCGCAGCCATGCACGATTCGATGTCGGGTCCGCGGTCACGTCGGGTCCCTCCGTCCTCCCGCGCCGGCGGGCGCGGCCCCGGCGGCCGGTTCCCGCCGCCACGCGAGCAGGATGCGCTCGAGACCGAACATCAGCAGGAACGCCAGGATGAACAGGCCCAGCCCCATCCACTCGTGGAACGGCCCGGTGCCGAACTCGACGGTGGTGAAGTGCGTGACGATCAGCGTGGCGGCGATGCGGAGGATGTTCGAGATGATCGCAATGGGAAACACCGCCAGGAACAGCACGAGCCGCCGCCATCCGCGGGCGCGGCAGATGTACACGTACACCGTGCCGAAGAACAGCAGCGAGATCAGCGACCGCAGCCCGCTGCACACGTCGCCGACGATCACCTGCTTGCCATCCGCCAGAAACACGTAGCTCCCCCGGCCGAACGGCTGCACCGCCGGCACGCCCAGGAAGTTCGTCAGGGCGACGGCCTTGGCCGCCGCAAAGAACTTGAGGTTCGCCGACAGCGTCGCGATGGCCACCTCGGGCAGCGGCACCGCGAACACCAAGACGAAGATCGGAAACCAGAAACGCCGCAACGCCGGCCGGCCCCCCACCCACAGCACCCAGCCGGCGATCGCGCCGATGATCGAAAAACCCGACGCGAACCGGACCTCCGCGTAGCTCACCACGACATGAAACACCAGGCTGCCGAGAAGAACCAGCAGCCCCAGCGCCGTCGCCACCTCCCGGCGATGAACGACGAACGGCTGCCCCCGCCCGCGCACATACGCGAAAACGGCGGCCACCAGTAACACCAGCGGCCCGTGCGAATAGTAGTTGAAGTCCGTGGGCGTGAAGAACCAGTCGGTATAGATCTCGTGCAACGTCAGCGAGTACGTCGCCGCCAGGAGCAGCAGCCCGAGCACCGCCCACGGCCAGACGCGGCCGGACGGGGAAGATGAAACAGGTTGGGCGACAGTCTGATCCATACCGGGCATCTCGCGTCTGCGGCAACGGACCGCGGCCGCGTGCAGCGACCGCCGGGGGGCTTGCACCCGCCGTCGGCTATGATATCGTCACAGACGCCCGGCGAACAGTTCCGGTACGAGGCGTCGCTTTTCCCCCGCCGGCACAGAAGCATGAGCCCGTGGGTCGTCCGAAACCTGTTGTTCCCTCTGCACGAGCGGCTCCTCGGCAAACGGACGCGGCTTTTCCTGCGCGAACTCGAGGCCAGCCAGTCCTGGCCGATCGAAAAACTGCGCGAGCTGCAGATGCGCAAGCTCGCCGCCCTGGTCGCCTACGCCCAGAGCAAGGTCCCCTATTTCGGCAAGCTCTTCGCCGAATACGGCATCCGCGCCACCGCCATCCAGGACTTCGAGGACTTTCACCGCATCCCCCTGATGACCAGGCAGACCATCCGCGAGCACCTCGACGACCTCATGCCCACGGGCTATCGCGGCCGGATCGTGCCCGTCGCCACGGGCGGCTCGACCGGCGAGCCGCTGCAGCTCTACAACGACATGGTCCGCATCGCCCGGTGCGACGCCGCCCGCCACCGCGTGTACCGCTGGTACGGCGTAAACATCGGCGACCGCGAGGTGGCCCTGTGGGGCTCGCCCGCCGACCTGTCGAAGATGGACCGCCTCCGCCTCGTGCGGGATCGGCTCCTGAACACGCGGCTCCTGCGGGCATTCGGCCTCGACGAGCCCACGATGGACCGCTACATCGACATCTTCCGCTCGTACCGGCCGCGGAAGGTGTACGCCTACGTCTCGTGCGCGTACGTGATGGCGCTGCACATGCTCCATGTGAAGGCCCGCCTGCCCGAGCCGCCGGCGGTCATGATCGTTACCGCCGAGCCGCTCTACGACTTTCAGCGAAAGGCGATCGAGGAGGCCTTCCAGACCCGCGTCTCCGTGGAGTACGGCTGCCGCGACGGCGGCCTGATCGCCGGACAGTGCCCCTCCGGCGGCATCCACCTCAATGCCGAGCTGAACTACGTCGAACTCGGACCCGCGGGCACGCCGCGCACGCCCGACGGCGCGGGCGAGGTCGTCGTCACGAACCTGGATGCACACGTCGTGCCGATCATCCGGTATCGCACCGGCGACCTGGCGATAGCCGGCAAGGCGAAGTGCCCGTGCGGGCGCGAGCTGCCGACGCTGCACTCGATCCAGGGGCGATCGACGGACTTCCTCGTCGCCCCCGACGGCAAGCTCATCCACGCCCTGGCCGTGATCTACGCCGTCCGCACCGTGCCCGGTGTCGAGCAGTTCCGCATCCACCAGACCGGGCCGCAGCACATCGACGTGCAGCTTCAGGCCAGCAGCGCGTTCGATCAGTCGGCGATCGAACAGATCCGCCGCAACATGGCCCGCGTCTTCGACGGCAAGGTCAAGGTCGATATCAGCCTCGTCGGCCGGATCGACCCCGGCCCGGCGGGCAAGTTCCGCTACGTTACATCCAGCGTCCGCTCGCCGCTGCTCAACCCGCCGCCGACGTCCTCGTCGCCGAAGCCGTAGCGGGCACTCCTGCGACGGGACCGGGCTGAAGAACAGCGAGGTGGGCCGCGCCCGCGCGGCCTCGCCGTCTCGTTCCCTGACGAAGTCGAATCGGCACGCAATGGCGTGTCCGCCCACTCGGCGTACGCCGTGCCGCGCACACCGTATGAACGGCGGCCACCGCGCTCGCTTGCCCGCGGCATCCGGTGGACGCCGGCTCGCACCGCTCGTAGAATAACCCACCACCGCCCGGCGGCGTAACCGGGCGGCGTGTTGCAGGCAAGTCCGGGTTCATTTTCGCTCGAGAAGGAGTCTGCTATGAAACGGCTGATGATCATCGCTACAGCGATGGGGATTGCCTCGGCAAGTTTCGGCTGCGCCGAGATGGCCGCCAAGCGGGTATTGCACGAGGCGGCAGGCGCTTCGGCAAAGGTTGTGAGCCGCGCGACGACGCCCAATCTGGCCGGCATCGACGGCCTGAAGGTTGGCAATATCCGGAACGAAGCGGAGCAGCTCTGCCCGCCCGAGTTCCTCTCGGCGCTGCGCACGGAGCTGGCAGCCGCCGCGAAGGAATCCAAGTCGCTCGCCGGCAGCACATCGCCGGCGACCGTCGATGCGGACGTCGTCCACTACGAAAGCCCCGACACGCTCGGCGCCGCCATCTCCCCCGAGACGAGCGGTGTCGTGCTCGTGACGCTGACCGGGCCCGATGGAAAAGTCCTTGGCAAGCTCACCGTGGTAGGCACGAGCAAGGCGGCGCGTACCAGCCCGACCGACATGGCCAAGGCCATCGCCAAGAAGCTGGTCGCCTATTTGCAGGAACGTAAGACCGCCCGATAAGGCGTTCCCGGGCAATCCGCAAGGCGGCACGCAATGTCGCGCCCGGCGCGGACCGACAACACTATGTCGATGCGCGCCGGGCAACGACGCAACGAGCCTCTCAGATAAACAGGTTTACGTTCGCCATATCGGCCGCGCCGAGGTACATGCCGACGCCGCCGATCTCCACGCCGTCCATCAGTTCTTCCGGCCTGATGCCCATGACATCCATGGACATCGCACACGCGACAAGCCTCACGCCGTTGCGGCGTGCCTGGGCGATCAGCGACGGAAGCGAATCGACGTTCTTGCTCTTCATGACGTATTTCATCATCGCCGTGCCGATCCCGGCCATGTGCATCTTCGAGAGGGTCAGCTTTGCCGCGCCACGGGGCATCATCCAGCCGAACATGCGGTCGAGCACGCCCTTCTGCACGGGCGGCGGATCGGGGCGACGAAGGATGTTCAGCCCCCAGAAGGTGAAGAACATCGTCACTTGCCGCCCCATTGAAGCGGCCCCGTTGGCGATCACGAACGCCGCCATCGCCCGGTCGAGATCGTTGGAGAACACGACCATCGTCTTGTCGGTGCACGGGGCGGCGGCGGCCGTCGTCGCACCGGCGGGCCCGCGCTTGCGGAGCGTTGCGACATAATGTCCGTTTACCGGCTCCACGGAGAGCAGTTCGTTGCCCGTCGCCCGGCACCAGGCCGGAATGTCCGCCGCGAAGCCCGGGTCCGTAGCAAGCACCCGCAACACCTGCCCCTCGCACAGGGTCTGCAATGTGTTGCCCACGGCCACGATCGGGCCGGGACACTGCTTGCCACGAACGTCGAGCGTGTGATCTGCGGCCGGCGGCCCCCCGGCCGCCGGGCCGCAACAACTAGGGTTTGGGAGGGTTTCCCCCCTTTCGTTGGTCTGCGCCGTTCCCTGCCCGGTACAAGTGCCGCTTTCGTTGGGTGCGTGGAAGGCCCAGTAGGTCCGATAGCCGCCGGAGAGGTTGCGAACATCGTAGCCGAGCTGCGCAAGCAGTCTCGCCGCGATGTACCCGCGCAGGCCGACCTGGCAGTACACGACGATGGGCCGGTCTTTCGGAAGCTCATGGTGTCGTGACCGCAGTTGACCCAGCGGAATCAACACCGAGCCGGGTATCGCCCCCGCGCGATGCTCCGCCGGCTCGCGGACGTCAAGCACGAAGCTCTTGTCGAGCTCGTCGGCATGCGCGATTGCGACATCGCCGCGAAGGACGTTGGCCGCCACGAACCCCGCCATGTTCACGGGGTCCTTGGCGGCGCCGAACGGCGGGGCATACGCCAGCTCCGCCTGTTCGAGGTCGTACACCGTCATGCCCGCCTGGATGGCCGTCGCCACCACATCGATCCGCTTATCCACGCCGCGGGTGCCGGTGATCTGTGCGCCGAGTACGCGGCCGTCCTTCCTCCCGAAGAGCAGTTTGAAGCTCATCTGCGCGGCGCCGGGGTAATAGTCCGCGTGGTCCACCGGGTGGACGTACACCTTCTCATACTCAACGCCCGCGCGGCGCAAGGTCTTCTCGCTCGCGCCGGTCATCCCGACGACCAGATCGAAGACGCGGAGAATCGCCGTGCCCTGCGAGCCGCGGTACGTGCTCCGGCGGCCGAAGATGTTGTCCGCCGCGATCCGCCCCTGGCGGTTGGCCGGGCCGGCCAGCGGGATCAGCGTCTCGGCGCCCGTCACATAGTCGCGTACCGCCACGGCGTCGCCGATGGCGTAGATGTCCGGATCGGACGTCTGCATGCGGTCGTTCACACGGATCGCGCCACGGTCGGTCACCTCGAGCCCGGCGTCGATGGCGAGCTGCGAATCCGGCCGCACGCCGACCGACAGGATCACCAGATCCGCCGTGAGGTCCACGCCGCTCCGCAGCGTCGCCCGCACCGCGCCGTCCGCGTCGGCGAAGGACTCCACCGCCTCGCCGAGAAAGAGCTGCACGCCGTTGAGCGTCAGCACCTGATGGACGGCCGTGGCCATCTCGCGGTCCAGCGGCGGCATCACCTGATCCAGCATCTCCACGAGCGAAACACTCAGCCCGCGCCGCCGGAGGCTCTCGGCCATCTCGAGGCCGATGTAACCGCCGCCGACGACGATCGCACTCCGGGCGCCCGCGTCGACCACCGATTTGATCCGGTCCGTATCGGGGATGTTCCGCAGGACGAAGATCCGCGGGTGGTCGATGCCCGGCAGCGGCGGCCGCAATGGCGCGGCACCCGGCGAGAGAATGAGCTTGTCGTAGTCCTCGCTGTACTCGCGGCCGGTCTCGAGCTCGCGGACGCGAACCTGCCGCGCCGCGCGGTCGATCGAGAGCACCTCGGACCGCACGCGGACGTCGAGATTGTAGCGGGCCCGCAGGCGCTCCGGAGTCTGCACGAGCAGCGACGCCCGCTCCGGAATCTCGCCGCCGATGTGATACGGCAGCCCGCAGTTCGCGAACGAGACGTGCGGGCCGCGCTCCAGGACAACAATGCGGGCCTCCTCGCTGAGGCGGCGGGCACGGGCGGCGGCCGTCGCGCCCCCCGCCACGCCGCCCACAATGACCAACTTCAATGCTGCCATGCTCCGGTACTCCTGACGCTTGTCCGATTCCGTTTCCGCCGTGGCAACGACCACGGTCCGCAACGCCCTCTCGCCGGCGGCGATCGGCCGGCCCGCCCACCCCGGCCGCGGGCCCGAGACCGCGCCGCATGCCCTCGACGCCGATGTCGCCGGTCAGCCCACCGGCCCGTCGTGCCCCCGGCTCGCGTACCGCCGGATGCACGAAAGCAGCCAACGGGGCGCGGGATGAACCACGCGGTAGTGCACGGTCTTGCCGTCCCGCTCGGGGGCGAGAATGCCGTGCGCCCGCAGGATCGCCAGGTGCTGGCTCACCGCCGCGGGCGGCAGCTCCAGCTCCGCCGCCAGCTCCCCGACGGACATATCACCCGCCCGCAACAGGTCGCAGATCCGCAGGCGATGCGGATGCGCCAACACGCGCATCATCGACGCCGCGCGCTCGAGCACGTTCATCGGTATCAGCTCCCGCGGCCGTGTCGCCATCATGGCCTAATATATCATGATCTATGAACATGTCAAGATTACGACATGCCAAGTCGGCCGGGAAGCCCGCGGATTCTCCGCCCGACACGCGCGCAAGACCCCCGGCAAACCCCGGCGCACCTGGCGACCCCGAGGCTCCGCCCGCCCGGACCCGATCGACGGCATGTTGAATGCCCGCGCCGGGGGGCTGGAAACGAACGAAACTCTCGAACCGAAAGCGGCACTATCGTTGCCGGTGCAGGTGGAAGAACGTCAGGGCGAGCAATTGCAGGAAGATCGCCGCAAGCCAGCGATGGGCAGGAAACGCGTCCGGGCGAGGGTCCACCATCGCCACAAGCGCCCAGAACGCCGCGGCCACGGCGAGCAGCTCCGCGACGGCCCCGGCCAGCTTCGCCAGCGTGAAGTCCTCCAGCGACCGCTGCCGCTGCCACGTCCGCAGGTGCTCGGCGATTTCCTCGAGCAGCCGCTCCGATCGCCCCCCCTCAACCTTCGAGGACGCAGGACGCGACGACGGCGACGAATCAACCCGCTCTCCCTCCACGGCAGAGGCATGCCGCGAGGGCGACCCTGTGCCCTCTTGCATCGCCCCGCCGCCGGCCGCGTCGCCGCCGGCGTGCGCCAGGATGCAGTCCGCCGCCTCGGTCAGCGTGCGGAACCAGTAGTCCGGCCTCGGGTTCTGCGGCGCCTCGTCGCCGTGAACAAGCTGGATCGTACGGCAACCCGCTGCGCGGCCGGCCTCCGTATCGCGGGCCGAGTCGCCGATCGACCACGACGCGGCCAGGTCGATGTCATGCTCCTTCGCCGCGAGGGCGTACATGCCGCTGCGGGGCTTGCGGAGGTCGCTGTCGCGGCGGTAACGCTCGACGACCGCCTCGGGCCCGTCGAGATAGGGGCAGTAGTAGATCGCGTCGATCGGCGCGGAGGCCTCGGCGAAGAGCTGCTTCATCCGCTCGTGGATCGCCTCCAGCGTCGGCTCATCCAGCAGCCCGCGCGCAATGCCCGACTGGTTCGTCACGACGATGATGCGGTATCCCGCCCGGCGCAGACGGCCCACCGCCTCCGCCGCTCCGGGCGCAAGCCGGACGCCCTCCGGATCGCGCAGATAGCCCGGATCCTCGATGAGCGTATCGTCACGGTCAAAAAACACCGCCGCCCGGGGCATGGCCTCAAGCTTACCGCCG
>CAZZFA010000064.1:0-33143 GCA_964653435.1 uncultured Planctomycetales bacterium
GGTCGGCCCCGTGACGGCGTCCGTGACCGTCTTGCGTCGCCCGAGCCGGTCGTACGTATACGTCACGGCGGGTGCGCCCGGGGCGGGCTCGCCGGTGTACGCACGCTGGTCAGCTCGCCCGTCGCCGGGTCGTACGAATACGTCGTCGTCACGCCCCGCGCCCCCACTGCCGGATGCTCAGCGGCTTCGGGGCCGGACGCCTCGAGCCCCCGGTCCGCGGGTCCCGGCCCGGAGGGAGCGGGCGGACAGTTGCCCAACTACTTCGTCGCCGTGGTCGGCGGCGGCGGGGTAATGCCCAGTTCCTTGAGCAGATCGGCGGTCAGTTTGATGTTGTCGGTTTCCTTCTTCTGCACGGCCAGGTCGTAGGCGAGTTTCGCATCCTTCCGGGCCGCCTCGGCCAACTTCGCCGCGTCGCCCTTGCCGGTCTCGCTCAGCTTCTTGTAGACGATCGCCCGATGGTACCGGGCGAGGGTATTCTCGCTTTCGAGATCGAGCGCAATGCTGAGCGGCCCGATGGCCTCGGCGGGCTTGCCGAGCAGGCAGAGATTCCAGCCGTACGTATCCAGCACGTTGGCGTTGGTCGGCGCCAGGGCGGCCGCCCGCTTGGCGTACTCGTACGCCTCCTTCGGTTTGCCGAGATCCGTCATGAGCAGGTAGGCGAGGTTGTTGAGCGTGACGACGTCGTTGGGCGCGGCCTCCACGATCTGCATGCTGAGTTTGCAGGACTCGTCAAGCTGTTTGCGGCTGTAGAGAAACTGGGCGAGGGCCCGCATCATGTTGAGCCGATCCTCCTGCTTTTCGGCGGCGGCCAGCGCCTCGCGCAGACTCTTCTCCGCTTCTGCAAAGGCGGCCTTGGCGTCCTCGAGGCGGTTCTGCCGCTGGGCCGCTTCCGCATTCCGGGCCTGAAGGACGGCGAGCATGTACTTGCCGGTCCAGTTGCCGGCGGCGGCCGCGTGCTCCCGGGCCCACTTCAAAGCGGGCTCCAGGCCGAGGGTGAGCGGCAGGCTCTCCGCGACGACACGCAGGCCCAGGGGCGAGCCGTTCGTGGCCTTGGCGGCCTCCTCGAACTCCCGTGCGACCTGTTCGGGCGTTCCCTTCTTCGCATAGGCGTTGGCGAGAAGGATCCGGTGCTCGAATGTTCTCTTGTCGGGCGGCAGCGTCCGCGTGACGTAGTTGATCGCCTCGTCGTTCTGGCCGGTGGCCAGCAGGGTCTTGACATACTGCGCGACCGCGTCGGGCGCGAACTTGCTGACCTCGGCGGCGGAGCGGTAGTACTGGCCGGCCGTCCGCAGGAGTTCGGCCCGGCGGATCGGATCGTTCGTGCGGCGTGCCCGCTCTTCCGTGAGCTGGCCCAGGCGGAAAGGCCAGAAGGGGCTGTTGGGGAACTGCTGGCGGAAGGCGAGGGCCCTGGCTTCGGCCTGGTCGAACCGCTCGAGGGTGACGTAGAGGCCGATGAGCTGCCGGGCCACGCCTTCGGCGCGGGGGTCTTCACGGATAATGCTCTCGACTTCCATGACGGCGGCGTCCGGCTGCTCCTTCTTGAGCAGGCAGTTCGCCAGGAGGATGCGGTGCTCGTAGTCGAACCCGGCGGGACTGAGCGTTTTGGCCTTCTGGAGGTCGCTGATCGCCGCGTCCCATTTTTCCTGCCGGCCCCAGAGGTATCCGCGGCGGTAGTACGCCAGGGCGCCGTTCGGGTCCTTCTCGATGTACCGCGAGTAGGCGTCGAGGGCCTCCTTCTCGCGTCCGGTCAGGATGCAGTGCTGCCCCTGGAACAGGAATCCGCTCGGGTCCTCCGGGTACCGCTTGAGGTAGTCGGCAATGAGGGCGTCCACTTCCTCGCGACGTTCGAGATCCCGGTTCTGGACCAGTGTGTCGATCAAATAGCGCCGCGCGACCTGCTCGCGATTGCGTGCCTCGGCGTCGGTGCCGGCCCTCTGGATGGCCCGGCGGTAGAACTCCTCCGCGCGCGCGATGCGCTGGCTCTGGCGGTACCACGTGCCGGTTCCCATCAACACCTCGAAAGAATCCGACGTTCTGACGGCGGCGTCGTAGGCGGCGTCGATGTCGGCCAGGCTGGGGGCCTTGGGTAATCCAAGCTGGGCCCACGCCTGCATATGCTGTGCGATGAGAAGCTCGACGGCCGCCTTGGCATCCTTGTCTTTCATCGCGTCCGCGTAGGTCTTGAGGACCTGCACGCCGCGCTCCGGATCGGGCTTGTCGCCCCGCTCGCGCAGGAACGTGGCATAGAGCCAGGGCACGGTGCGGCTCTGGAGGCGCTCGTTCTTGAGGACCTTCTCCAGGGCCTCCTTGTAGAGGGCGTCGGCCTTTTCGTACTGGGGCGGTTTGGTCGCGGTGTACAGGGCGGCCAGCCGAAGGAGGTTCGCGATGTGCGCGGGCTCGATCTTTTCGGGGTCGGACGGCATCGCGGCACGCTGCTTCTCGCGGGCGGCGATCGCCTGCTCGGGGTTCTCGCTTTCCTGCTCCTCCGCGATCTTCTGCTGCACCCAGGGGTCGTTCGGGGCGAATTCCTTGGCCTTGGCCAGATACTCGCCGGCCTCGGGCAGATTCCGGAACTCGGCCAGTTGCGCCATGCCCAGGATCGCCAGGGGGCTGTTCGGGTTGATGTCGAGGGCCTTCTTGAGTGCGTCCTGGGCCTCGTCATAGCGGCCGGCGGCCAGGAACGCCCGGCCGAGCAAGGCCTGCCCATAGGAGTTCGTTCCCGAGATGTCGAGGCCGGCACGCAACTCCTGGATCGCGCGCGACGGATCGTTCGTGGCAAGCGCGTAGCGGGCGTTGTAGAAGCGCCCCTGCACGCCGTCGAGGTTGTTCTCGGCGGCACGCTGGGCGGTCTGCCTGGCCAGCTCCAGGTCCTTGTTCGAGAGTGCCAGACGGAAGAGCACGTCGGTGAGGGTCGCATCCTTGGGATTCAGCGCGGAGGCCTTCTTCGCATGGTCGAGGGCCTGTTTGTAGTCGCGCGTACGCAGATAGAACTGCACGAATTCCATCTCGCGATCCAGCTCGGTCGCGTACTGGCCTTTGCGGATCAGCTCCTCGGTGGCCTTGGCGATCTCCTCCGGGGTCTTGTCGGGCGCGACGGAGACGCTCAGCAACTGGATACTCTGCTCCAGGTCTTTTCGGTTCTTGTCGCTCGAGCGGCGGGCGGCCTCGAGCGCCTGGTTGAGTCGGTTGGCAAGCTCCTCCTTCTCTTTGTCCCGCGCGAGGAGCTGAGCCAGTGGGCTGAGGGCCCGGAGATTCGTCGGATCCTTGTCCACGATCTCCCGGAGGATGCGCTTGGCCTCCTCGGTCTTGCTGCGATCGGGGATTTCCGCGGCGTTCGCCTCGATCAGGAGTTGCCGCGCCTGGGCCAGCAACGCCGCTTCGCTGCCTTCGCCGCCTTGGCCCTGGAGCCGTTTCTGGATCTCCCGGGCCTTTTCCCAGTTCTTGTCCCGGGTGTAGACCTCGAGCATCACGCTGAGCGCGATGCGGTTGTCCGGGTTGATGCGCAGGGCCTGCTCGGCGGCCTGCACGCCGCCGGGGTTCCGATTGGCGTAGAGCACGCTCGCGAGCCGCGCCCACGCCTCGTCGTTGCCCGGAAGATCCGTGACGACCTGCCGGAGGGCGCGCTCCGCCGCGCCGGTCTCGCCGACCCGTGTGTAGAGATCGCCCAGGGCGAAGCGGATCTCCGTCAGCGAGGGATGGTTCGTCGGCAGGCGCTTCTCGGCCAGTTCCAGGGCCTTGATCGCCTCGCGGGGATTGCCGCGCACGGCCTCGAGGCGTCCCTTCATCGTCAGCGCGGCGGGGTCGCCTTCGCCGGCCTGGGTCTCGGCCACGGCCTTGCGATAATAGCTTTCGGCCTTCGCGATCAGGGCATCGTCGGCCGCTTTGTCCTCGGGACGGCCCGTGAGCTGCTGCATGGCGGTCCGGAACGCCTGATCCAGCATGACAAGCTTGTAGTGGCGGTCCTGCCATCGCATGAAACTGACGCGGACGACCGCCCGATCGAGGCGCTGGTCGTACACGGCCAGGGCACGCTTCGGCTCGCCGCGCGCGTTGTAGAGCATGCCGAGCGCGAGGTAGTTCGTGTATTCGTTCGGAGCGACCTCGACGGCCTTGACGAGGGCCGCCTCGGCCTTCTTGAAGTTCTCCTCGAGAATCCCCCGCGTGGTCGCGACCGGCCGGCTGGCGGCGCCGGCGATCCGGCGTTCGGCTTCCTGTCGCTGGATCCAGTAGTTGCCCAGCGCGATGTAGCTGTCCATGTCCCGGGGAGCGAGTTCGACGGCCTGGTTGATCTCGACGAGGCCCTGGTCGAGGCAGCTCTTGCGCCGGTCTTCGGCAAGGGTGTCGTCGACGAGCGCGCGGCGCAGGAGGAATGTGCCGTAGTTGCGGCGGGCCGTGGCGGCTCTGGCGGCGGGCGTGTCCGCCGACGGACGCGACGTGGCCGGCTCCGGCGAGGCGGCGGCGTTGCGGGCGGTTACCTCGACCGCGTTGTGGTAGATGCGGTCGGCCTCCTCGTAGTTGCGGGCGGCCTCCTCGCGGGCCTTGCGGGCGATGTCTCGCTTGTTCGCGGCCGCTTCGCGCTGGCCCAGGGCTTCGAACTGCTGCGCCTCGGCGGTCGCCTTGTCGGCATCCGCCTTGGAGCGGCGGGCGAGTTCCTCGTAGTACTGGGCCAGACTGTCGGCGTAGGTGGGGTTATCGGGGGCCAGTTTCCGGGCCTCCTGTAGATCCTCGAGGCCCTGTTTCTCATAGGTGTCCTTCACGGTTCGCAGTCCGAGCCTCGCCATGCCGCGGGCGTAGAGCCCCAGACTGTTCTTCGGATTGACTTTCAGCAGCGCCTCCGCCGCCGTGTTCAGCTGTTCCCATGTGGCCACGGCCCGGGCGAGCTTCGCGATGTCGAGGTTCAACTGGACGAGTTTCTGGTGGGCGCCTTCCAGCTTGGGGTTGCTCGTGATGGCGTCCGTCCACACCTTGCGGGCCAGCGGCGCGTCGCCCGCCTGCAACGCCTCCTCGCCGCACTCGATCAGGTAGCGCGGATCATTTGAGACCCGCCAGGCGCGCGCGTAGAGCTTGGAGGCCTTGGCATGCTGTTCCTCCCGGACGGCCTGCTCCGCCTGCTTCACATAGTACTGGGGGTCCTTCTCGGGAAGCGTCGCCACCATGACGATGCCGGCTACCGTGGTCAGGACCATCCCGCCGATGGTCAAACCTATCACAAGCTTCTTATTGAGTTGCTTCGCCATGGATTGCACCCTGTCTGCCTGCAGGAATCATCGGGGTACCGGTTCCCGCACGCGCGGGACGCGGAAAGAGTAACCCGTACGAGAGCGCCGCCGGCGCCGAAGCCGAAGCGGGCTTCTCGTGGAGCGCCTTCCAGTCGGGCCAGTGATTGTCCACCAGAAGGGGGATCAGCTTTCGGAAGAGCTTGGCCGTGGCGGCCATCGCCTCGGGTCGGCTCGGCGACACGCCCGCGAGGCTCTGAAACCGCGCCTCCACCTTCGAGAAATACGCGTACGCCTCCCACGGGGCGCCGATCACCGTGCGGACCTCGTTGCGGTCCACCGCAAAACGGCCGTTGACCCCGAACGTGTACGTCACGACGGGGCGCTCCGTGCCGAGTTTTCCCTTCTTTTCGAGTTCCAGCGCGCGGGCCGGGATCTGTCGGCCGAGCGCGGGAATGTCGATGTTCCAGTCCTCCGATGCGCTCACCAGATAGCCGGCGCCCAGATAGCAGTTCTCCGGAATATGGGGCACCGGGTCGGGCTGCCCGGTGTAGTATGTGATGAAAAGAATGACTTCTTTCACGGGACTCGCGTCATCCTTGACGT
This sequence comes from uncultured Planctomycetales bacterium, assembly GCA_964653435.1. Classification (GTDB taxonomy): domain Bacteria; phylum Planctomycetota; class Phycisphaerae; order UBA1845; family PWPN01; genus CAZMVY01. The sequence continues at coordinate 5,823 of CAZZFA010000064.1, forward strand.
CGTCATCCACCAGAAGCCACTGGATGTACTGATCCGTACCGAGCGTGTCGATCGTCTCGGGATTGATCTGAAAAACTTCGACGCAGCGATACGGCCGCAGGGCGACCTTGTCGAGCGTCCCGAGCGGCGCCCGCAGATCCGCCCGAAGCTTCCGCAGCCGCAGGTTCCACGTGGTGCCGTAAAAGACGGCCGTGAGCAGAACCAGCACCGCCACACACAGAACGAAGCTCGGTTGGCGCACGGACGCCGAAACGGCGGCCCGGACGCCGTGGCTACGCTTTGATGCTTCCATTACAGACATACCGGTCTCCCTGCCGCCGCTCCCTCGAACATGTACGCCCAGCCATACCCGTCAAGATCGGCAGAGAGGCCCTCATGCTAGCGTCCAACTATCGACCGGTCAACGTGTTGAGACGGCCGGCGGCGGTCCGGACGCATCCCCCGCCCTGTTCGGGCTGCCGCCGCCCCCCGCCGTCGCACGCAGGCGATTCTCAGTACTGCTGCGCGGCATACCCCGGCGAAATGTTGATACGCCCGCGACGCGAAATAGTTCAGACCTCCCCCGTCTTGTCCGATAAACGGTTGGGGGTGCGAGGCCGAGCCGTACGTTGCGTTTCCGGTGGATGCCATGAGCGAGAGTCCCAACGGGCACAACGCTGAGCCGTTCAACGTCGTCATTGTCGGGGCCGGCGGGCACGGCCGGGTCGTACTGGACATCCTCGTTCGGACCGGACGCTTTCACGTCGTCGGTTTTCTCGACTCGAATCGCGCGTTACGCGGACGGCGGGTGGACGGAGTGCCCGTGCTCGGCGAGATCGCCATGCTGCCGGAGATCGCCCGCGAGCACGCCATTCGCGGGGCGATTGTCGCGATCGGCGACAACGGCGTGCGGCGCGCGTTCGCGGACCAGATCGAAACAATGGGCATCGACCTGATCAATGCCATCCATCCTTCGGCGAACCTGGCGCGGAACGTCACGCTGGGGCGGAACATCGTCATCGCCGCGGGCGCTCTGGTGTGTGCCCACTGCCAGATCGGCGACTCGGTGATTCTGAACACCGGCTGCATCGTGGATCACGAGTCGATGATCGGGACGGCGGCGCACGTCTGCCCGGGGGCCAGGCTGGCCGGCCGGGTGACAGTGGAGTCGGGGGCCTTCATCGGGATCGGGGCGACGGTGATCCAGAACATACGCATCGGCTGCGAGGCGGTGGTCGGGGCCGGCGCCGTGGTCATTCGCGACGTGCCCTCCATGGGGACGGTTGTGGGCGTGCCGGCGCGGCTCATCAAGGATCCCGCAGGGATGGGGGAATGGTCGGAGTGGCTGTTGCCCGATTTCCTGCGGAGCCGCGCGCCGAATATCCGCAAGCCGCCGCGCGTCACCGTCTGATGCGGAGTTCATACGGACTGCGGCTGCTCCGCGGCCGCGGCGGTCTCGAAGCAGGCGCACCCCACAGTTTCCGCGACGTCACCCCTACGCAAGTCGCGAGTATTTCGCGTGATGATAGTGCAGGAGCGACCGGCGGTGGCCCCGGGCGTAAGCCCCAGGTTCCGGGTGTAAACGAACGCAAAGCCCCGGATGGACGAGGGAACCGTCGCGCCGCCGTACGCGAAACGGTCTTGGCGAAAACGGCGCTACCGACCCTGCCGGGCGGCCTGAATTCGCGCCAGCACATCCGCCGCGCGCTGCGCGATCGCCCGGAAATCCCGCTTTTCGACGAGTGAGGGGCTCACCAGTGCGCTGCCCATACCAAGCGCGGCCGCACCGGCCCCGATGTACTCCGCGGCATTGTCCGGGGTAACGCCGCCGGTGGGCACGAGCTTGAGCTGCGGCAGCGGCCCGCGGACATCCCGCAAGAACGACGGCCCGAGCACGCCGGCCGGGAAAACCTTGATCAGATCGGCCCCGGCCTCGTGAGCGCGCAACATCTCGCTCGGCGTCATCGTGCCGGGCATCACGGCCACGTTGTACCGCCGACAGAGACGAATCGTCTCGAGATCGAGCGTCGGCGCCACGATGAATCGCGCCCCCGCCAGGATGGCAGCGCGGGCCGTCTCCGCGTCCAGGACCGTTCCGGCGCCGAAAACGCAGCGGTCGCCGAACGTCGTCGCCGCCTGGCAAACCACCTCCAGGGCGCCGGGGGTGGTCAGGGTCACTTCGACACAGGTCAACCCCGCGTCGACCAACGCGGCCACAACATCGATAAGCTGCTCGCTGCTGCGCGTCCGGAGGATGGCGACGATTCCCGTGCTCTCGATCTCGTGTACGACGGCATCCCGATCTTTCATGGCAACTCCGTCTGCACCCGCATCCGGGCGGGCGTGCATTGTAGCGCAACGCCATCGCCGGGCAAGGGCCCGGAAAAACCCGCGCCCTCGGGCCGTATCACGCGGATACGCCGGCGAACGACCGGATTATGAACCGATAATGCGTCTCTCGCCAACGGCAGTTGGGGCTTGCGTTGGCCTTTCGGCAAACCGAATCGTATATCAGTTCCGACAACTCCGCCTTTCGCCGTGCGGTGAGTTGCAGGGAGACTTCTGCATGACGGGCGAATGCGACACGATGGCTCCCGCCGTGGTCCTCGAACCGGAACAGCGGCGGGCTCTGGGCATTCTGCGAGAGAACGGCCTCATGACCGTCGCGGCCTTTGCCGCCGTGATGTGGATGGCCGATCCCGACGCGAAGGCGGCCGAACAACTCCTCAATGACCTGTGCCGCGCCGGGATGGTGGAACCGGTCCTGCGGCCCGTTGGACCGCTTCGATTCGCCCTGACGGTCAAAGGCCTTGACAACGCATGGACATGAGCCGACCGCGGCCGCGTGGGCGCGGGGACAAGGGCGGCGTGCCGCAAGAGACGCGACGGCCATCCGCAAAGATACGAGTCTCCCGACCCGTCTATGACGGCATCGAAGCCGTGCGCATCTCCGGGCTTACAACCATGCTCAGCCGGTCGGTCGTGATCGATCTCGCGCGGCTGTTCGGCTACGAGGAAACGGCTGCATGGGTGCGGTCCCACTGGCGGGAGTATGCCAGGGGTCTGTGCCGCGGCTTCGATCCAAACGGCTGACGGCTCGCGCGACGGCCGTCAAACGCGGCGATATACCTGCCGGCGGACAAACCCGCGCAGCCGCACGGCATGCTCGCGCAGCGCGGCGGCCTCCTCCCGCGTGAAGACCAGGGGGCGCGCAAGCAACAGCAGCCCCGCGGCCACGGCCAGGCCGGCCTGCCACGGCAGATACAACGCAAAGCCCGCGGCCATCACCACCCACGACCCGCGATCCACTCGCCGTTGTTCCATCCGAAGCAGCAACAGGCATACGACCAGCGCCGCCGCCATAGCCACGACGCCCGCCATCGCCGTGGGCATCAGTTGTTCCGACATGCTCAGCCGCCGGCCCGGGCCGGCCGGACGCACCCACAGCCACGCCGTCACGACGTTTGCCGCCACACCCGCCGCCCACGGCCACATCAGCAGCCGCGTCTTCTCGATCAGGCTGAACTGGATCGAAAGGAACGTCAGATCAGCGGCCAGCAGAAAGAACAACAGCAGAGGTTGCGCAACGATGGCGCCCTGGCCGTAGCTTGCCGGAAACAGCCGCATGATCGGATGGCGCAGCGCCGCCACGACCGCCGAGCCGGCCAGCAGTACGAGAACGGTCGTCTTGAACGCCAGGCGGAAGCGACGGTCGGCGGCCTCGCGGCCTTCCGCCTCCCAGGCCCTCGTCACCATCGTCATGACGACCGTGATCACGGGCGTGGCCGCCAGAAGCACGCCCTGCGCGATCGTCCGCATGCCGCCGAAGACGGCGATCGCTTCGTGACCGTGCACCTTGTTCAGGTACCACGTGGGATAGATCTGGAGGGTCTGCCACGCGACGGCGGCGATGGCCGTCCACACGCTGTACCGTAGCATCCGTCGGGCCACGTGCTCCCGGTCGGTCAGCGCGGCCTGCTGCTCGGGCCAGCCGCGCACCCGGCGCCGCAGCGCCAGCCCGAAGACGGACGTCGCCGCTACAAACGCGGCCAGATACGTCAGGACGATGGTCCTGGCGGAGGCGGGGCCGAAACAGGCGACGGCGATCGCGCCTCCCGTAAACAGAGCGGTCTGCGTCAGCTCCATCAGGCTGAGCGCGCGAAACATGCGAAGTCCGCGAAGCGTGCCCATGACGAAGTTGTAACAGGCCAGGGCGAAGAGCGTCGCCGCCACCCACCGCGTGAGGGCGGCGATCTCCCCGCCGGCAATCGCTCCCTGGGACGTCGCCGCGGACACCGGCGAGGTCTCCAGCGACCGGAACAGCCAGTTGCCGACCGGATGCGCCGTCAGGGCGAGCAGGGCCGTCGTGGTCAGTGCGATCACCAGCAGCATCGGCACCACCCGCCGTAGATACCATCGCAACGCCCCGAGCCGCTCGAACATCGGAACGTAACGGGTGACGGCCTCATGCAGGCTCAGGCTCGTGATCGGCGCGAGGACGTTCACGATGAGCAGCGCCAGCAGAAGCAGGCCGAACTGGCTCTTGTCGATGAACCACGCCAGCACGACATTGCGAACCAGTCCGACGAAACGGAAAACCGCCATCGCGGGCAGGTACACCCCCAACGCCGGCCCTGCCCTCTCGTCGCGAAACAGCCGCGGCGCGGGAACGACAGACACAGGGGCCGGATCCGTTTCAGCCACGCGCCCACCTTCTCCGCGCAACCCGTGCGGAACGATTGCCGACGAGCAACCCCCGCCACGCCGCCCCTGCCCGCTCCGCCCCCGAACGGGCTTCCCGTTTCACGAACTCCTCGTCGGCCATCGTTGTACCTTCGCTCGCCGGCACTGCCATGTCTGGAAGCATTCCCTGCGCACGCCCGACGCAGCAGTTATGCACGGCCTTCCCCAACAGGTGCTTACGGCACGATCCTTGCCCGCGGCTCGATCGCCCGCACACGCGAAAGGTCGCCGGCGGCGTCGTTATACGTCGGATACCGTCCGCTCAGCACCCGCCACGCCGCCTGACCGTCCAGCCGGACGAACTCGACGGAGGCGTCCAGCCCAAGGCCCCGCAGCCGCTCGCCCGCGTGATTCGCCTCATCCACCCGCCGGAATGCGCCGCACTCGATGGCGAAGTAGTCGTGGCGCCACGCAAATCGGCACCGTGCGGCGTCCGCCTCAAGACTCGTCGCGAATGCGTCCAGCAACCGCGAGAATACGTGCCGTGCCTGATCCCATCGGCCCGCTCGCTGCAGACACACGCCGTAGCGAAAGAGGATCTCATCCGTCGGCGGCCGCGCGGGCAGATACGGCACACTCGCCGCATACTCTGCAAGTGCGGCGTCGATCTCGCCCCGGTCATACGCAAGGTTGGCCAGCATCGCCTGGCAATAGGCCTTTAGTTCCGGTCGATCCGCGGCGGCAGCCCCCGCGGTAAAATCCGCCCGCGCGGCATCGTGCTGCCCGAGCCTGACGCGGCACAGCCCTCGCAGGTAGTACGCCTCGCCGGCGCCAACCGAGGAAGCGAAACGCCGCAGAAACTCCCCGGCGGATGCGTCCCCGGCCGCGTAATCCCCCCGGGCGTAGGCGGTGTTCGCACGCGCGAGCATCTCGCGGCCGCCCGGCGGAACGCCCTGGCAACCCAGCAGCACGCCCGCCAGCAGCACCGCGCATACGCACCCCGCCCCCCGGGCCGCGACGGCTGCGCCCGGCCCCCGGCCATACGGTCGGGGGTCTGCGGGAACGGGAACATCCCGACGGTCTTCTCGGACGCCCGACCGATCGCCTCCTGCGACCCCAGCAGATTGGCAGCTTGAATGCGGCATGAGACCCATCGCACGGCCAAGGCGTACCCGTTGAGGCCGAACGAGCCCGGTAATGCCGCCGGGGGAACGCTCGGCCGGGGTTGCGAAACTCCGGGATTCGGCGAGGATTATACGTCGGTCGTGAAGATGTCGATATGCCTATGATGGCCTGCCGCCCGAGGCGTCTGAGCGGTGCAGTGCCACAAGGGAAACCCTATTCCCGGGCCGTTGCGATGTTATTGCCCGCGTTTCTGGATACGGCCGGTCGTCACGGCAGGAAGCTCGCGATTCGGGATGTCCGGGGCGAGGTGACCTACGATCAGCTCGTGGTTGCCGCGGCCGCGCTCAAGCGGTTCATCGAATCGCAGACCCGGCGAGAGAATGTCGGCATCCTGCTGCCGTCGACGGCGGCCTTCGCGGCGAGCTTCTACGGCGGTCTGTGGGCGGGCAAGACGGTCGTACCTCTCAACTTTCTGCTCCATCCGGCGGAACTCAAGGCCGTCGTCGCGGACTCGGGCGTCGACCTCATCCTGACCTGCAACCACTTCGAGGACCTCGCGCGGCAGCTTCCGGCCAGGCCGGCATTTCTGGAACGGATCGGCCTGAAGTGGCGGTATCTCCTCTCGAAGATACGCCCCTTTCCCGCGGAACCGGCGGTTCAGCCCGACGACCTCGCCGTCATCCTGTACACCTCCGGTACCACGGGCATGCCGCGAGGCGTCTGCCTCTCGCACCGGAACCTCTATCATGACGTGACGGCGTGCATCGAACACACCCGCATGGATCCCGAGCAGCGCTTCCTCGGCGTTCTGCCGCTCTTTCACACTTTCGGCCTGACGGCCCTGCTGCTTGCGCCGACGATCCTCGGCGCCAGTTGTTCGTATCACGCGCGTTTTCAACCCCTCGACGTGCTTCGAGCCCTCGCGGAGGATCGGATCTCGATCTTCATCGCGATTCCGAGCATGTACGCCGCTCTGGCCAGGGCCAAGAGCGCTTCGCCGGAAATCTTTCGCAGCCTGCGGCTGCCGATCAGCGGCGGCGAGCCCCTTTCCCCCGATCTTTATAACGAGTACCGTGAGCGCCTTGGCGTCACGCTCCTGGAGGGCTACGGTCTCACGGAAACATCGCCGGTAGTCGCAGTGAACCTTCCGTGGGCCAACCGGGCCGGAACGGTCGGCACGCCGCTGCCCGGCGTCGAGGTAATGGTCGCCGGCGAGGACGGACGGCCCGTTTCCCCGGGCGAATCGGGCGAGATCTGCGTCCGCGGCCCCACGGTCATGCGCGGATACTACAACCGCCCCGACGACACGGCCGCCGTCCTCGGTCCTGATGGATGGCTGCACACGGGCGACCTCGGCCGAATCGACCCCGACGGCTTCATCTCCATCACCGGCCGGAAAAAGGACCTCATCATCGTCGGGGGTGAGAACGTCTTCCCGCGCGAAGTCGAGACCGTGCTCGAGCAGCATCCTGCCGTCGCCGAATCCTCCGTGATCGGCATCTCCGATCCCAGCCGCGGGGAAGTGGTCGTCGGCTTCGTCATTCCCCGCGAGGGCGCCTCGGTCACGCCGCTCGAACTGCGGGACTACTGCCGCGATCGGCTGGCCGGGTTCAAGGTCCCCAGGCAGATCATCATCGACCGCGACCTGCCGCGCGGGCCTACCGGCAAAGTGCTCAAGCGGGTTCTGCGCGAACGGATGCAGGATCGGGAGGCGCGCGTGGGCGTTTCGTAGCGCAGGCCTTTGCCGGCCGACCCCGGGCGGCCGCGCACGCTGTTGCCGCCTCGGCCGCGCTCTTCGAGAGGTCCGCCGCCGGCTCCGCGCCGCCGCAAAGAACACGACTCCCGCCGTTTCTCGCACGGGAGCCGTGTGAACGAGCACGTCAATCCGTCTGGCAGGTCTCTCAGCGCGGCCGTTTCACCGGTTTGCCGACGGGCGGGTTGCCGATCTCGAAGATCGACTGCGTCTTGAGGATCGTGCAGTCCGCCGGAAACGCATGAAACGCCTGCACGTGGAATTCGCTGTCCCGCAGTTCGTAATCGAGGAACGTGAACGGCTCCGGGCCGTTATCGGCCCATTCCTCGAACGACAGGAACATGCCGCGGCTCGAACCGTATCGCACCAGATCGCGATGCGTCGCGTTGAACAGGTTGGGCGAGAGCCGCTCGATCTGCGTCGAGAGGATGTACCGCAGCCCATCGTCGAATCGCTCGACATGATCCCGCTCTCCCCGAAAGCGGAACGTCGTCACGCAACCGGCCTGGGGCAGTAATTCCTGGTCGTCGGCCGTCAATTCCGTGATGACACGGTCGCCCGCCTGAACGGTGACCGCATGCGTCAGCCCCATGATCCAGAGATTCGCATGATATCGACGCGAACTTACGCGCCGCTCCTGATGAATGTGAAACAGCTCCGGATGAATCGGGCGACGATACAGAAAGAACTGCATGTCCCCTACACGCTGCAAGGTTTGACCAAGTTCCACGGGCCTTCCTCTAAGACAAAAGACTCCATCAAGTCGCCATCTAAAACCTGTACGCCTGCACCAGCAAATAGTGCGGCGCACACACGCAAGAGCTTCAAACTCCTCCTGCGTACGCTCACGAACCCACCGCCGAATAACCAGTTAGAACTACCGGGGCGGAGCCAAGCGGGGTTCTCCAAGCAACCAATCTCATTATAAAGCATCGCGCCGCTCTTACCAACGAAAATCCGGGCGTTTTTCAGGTTTTTGTTGCCCAGCCCGGCCACGAGGCACCGGTCAGAGGCATCACCTCGGACAGATTGGGGCCGGCCGACGAATCGCTTTTGCGGATCCGAATCGGTAAGACTCTGTCCTTGATATGGTTACAGCCGAAGGTACTTATCGCAAAACCGCCAACCAGCCCCGCTGCAGCTTGAGTGCTACTGCTGGGCGAGCGGCAAGCCGGATAGCGGTCATTCGCCTTACAGTGCACTATTGGTATTTTCGCAGCACGCCAACCACTACTCCCTGGATCTTGATGCGGTCCACGTAAATCGGCTCGTAGCTTGGGTTTGCCGGCTGCAAGCGAATCCGGCCGCCGTCATGGTACAGCTTCTTGAGCGTCGCCTCGCCCGTCTCGAGCAATGCCACCACGGTCTGCCCGTCGCGAGCCGTATCCTGCTTCTGAACCACGACATAGTCGCCGTCGCGAATGTGCTCATCGATCATGCTGTCGCCGCGCACCTGCAGGACAAAGCGTTCGCCCTTTCCCGCGAAGACCTCTTCGAGATCGACCACATCGGGCCCCTGCACGGCCTCGATCGGCGCCCCGGCCGCGATTCGACCGACCAGGGGTATCCGTGTAGGCCGCTCATCCGGAAACACCGCAGCGGACGTAAGTTCCAAAGAGCGAACCTTGTGTGGCGATCGCCGGAGCAAGCCCTGCCTGACGAGCGCGTCGACGTGCTCGAAGATTGTGACCTTTGACACTCCGAACGTGTCGGCGAGTTCCTGCATCGTCGGGGAATAGCCATGCTTGCGCTGGAAGTCCCGGATGACGGTGAGGATCTGCAGCCGCCGAGGCGTCAGTTGCGGACCCCTCGAGTCGGTGCGAGCCGGCATGGAGCTTCTCCTTGGTGCGTGGCAGCCCTGCCGGGCCCAGGGCGACCAGCGGCAGGGCATCCCAATCACGATTGTTCACATGGCGGACATCGGCTGCGGATGCCCCTTCGACAGCCTGGATAAGACGATCAAAGGCCGCCCAGAGCATCCGTGCCGCGCGGCACGAGACGGCCGCGTCGGCCGGTGCCACGCTTCCGGCCGACGCGCGACCGCCTCCAGCCACATGCTCGTTGCCCGACCGACAGGCAACGTCTAAGACGATCCCGGTCCCTGGGGTCCACGCACAACGATACCCAACCCCGGGCCCGAACACACATACCGGCAAAGCCTCCGCATTGCCGCCGCCTGAGGGCCGCTCGCCGACCGCTCGCCAATGAGCAGCGAGCCAGTCCATCGCGAAGCGACCCACATTCGTTAAGCGTTTGTTCGGTATCATCGTAACCTAACATCGGGCGAACGTCAAGGGCATCAACACAAAATCCAAGCGTTTTTTTCATACACCGCCCGCTGGCGGCGTCCACTACGGTTAGGCGTTCTCAAAGAGCAGCGCCCAACATATTGAGGCTATCGACTGGGGGAAGCGGTGTTCTTCAACAAAGTCGTAACGACTTGCAGAACATGACGTTGAGACTGGCTTCGCGGCTGGGCCGACCCGGTAGCGGCTCAGAGAGGCGCCTCATCCACGAATCGCCAAAAGGCGAGCGCCGGTAGCCTCGAACTCGCCATCCGTCGCCGACATGGGCGGGGGCGACCGAGGTTACCGGCGCATTGCAGCAGGTGCCGACTGCGTTGGCAGCCGGCGGCAATTCACTTCTTGTAGAAGGCGACCATCTCCCGGCATGTCACGGGTTTGATCTTCCCGGCGTTGCCCGCCTGGCCGAAGGCAACCATCCGCTCGACGCAGACCTTCTTCATCGCTTCGCGGGCCGGGCCGAGGTAGTGCCGCGGATCGAACTCGCCGGGTTTCTCGACGAAGACCTGACGAATCGCCCCCGTCATGGCAAGGCGGTTGTCGGTATCCACGTTGATCTTGCGGACGCCGTGCTGGATCCCGCGCTGGATTTCCTCGATCGGTACGCCGTATGTCTCTTTCATCTGCCCGCCGTACTTGCGAATGATCTCCAGCAATTCCTGCGGAACGCTCGACGAGCCGTGCATCACCAGGTGGCAGTTGGGGAGCCGCTTGTGGATCGCCTCGATGACGTCCATCTTCAGCACCTCGCCCGTCGGTTTGCGGGTGAACTTATACGCGCCATGACTCGTGCCAATGGCCACGGCAAGGGCGTCGACGCCAGTATCCTTCACGAATTGCTCCGCCTGGGCCGGGTCCGTGACATGCTCCAAGCCGCTTCCGCCGGCTCCGTGTCCGTCCTCGATGCCGCCGAGCACGCCGATTTCGCCCTCGACGGTGACCCCCTTCTTGTGGGCGGCCTTTACCACCTTGAGGGTCGTTTTGACGTTGTACTCGTACGTGGAAGGCGTCTTGCCGTCCTCCAGCAGCGAGCCGTCCATCATCACGGACGTGAAACCGTTCTTGATCGCGCTGAGGCATGTCTCCGGCGAGTTACCGTGGTCCTGGTGCATGGCGATCGGAATGTTCGGGTGCAGTTCCGCCGCTGCAAGCATCAGGTGACGCAGGTAATTATCGTTCGTATAAGCTCTTGCGCCGCGCGAGGCCTGAACGATCACAGGTGAGTCCGTCTCTACGGCGGCCATCATGATCGCCTGGATCTGTTCCATATTGTTGACGTTGAACGCGGCGACGCCGTAGTTGTTCTCGGCCGCGTGGTCCAGCAGAATGCGCATCGGTACAAGTGGCATAGTCGTCGGTCTCCTTTCAGGAAGATCTCAAAGCCGTTTTTCCGGGAAGCCCGTCTGGCGTCGCCCGCCTTGCCGGCGGCGTCTGGGACCATGCTAATTAGCCGACACGGGCCGCCCGCGTCAAGAGGCGGCCGGCGCCGGACAAGAACCCGGCCCGCCCCAGGATGGGACGGGCCGTGGTACGTTCTGCGTCGGTCATCAGCGATCGGCAGACCGGATCGGCCGTATCGACGCCGCAAACCGATCGATCCCGTGGCGGACTGCGCCGCCGCCCGCGCGACGGTCAGATTTCCCAACCCTTGCGATACTCTCGCTTCAGGTAGCGGTTCATCTTCTCGTCGTTGGTGATCTTCATGTTCGGGCCGTCCCACTCGAGCTTCTTGTCCGTGCGCAGGGCGACACAGCCGAGCACGACGGTCTCGGTGAGGGGGCCGGCGTAGGAAAAGTTCGACATCGCGATCTCCGGCTTGTTCGCGCGGATCGCCGCGAACCACTCATCCACGATGGCCTCGGTGCTGCCCGGATGGGCGTCGGGAACCACGTCACGCACGCGGGGCAGCGTCCTGGGCGGCGGCGGGAACTTCTTGGCGTCCGGCAACTCGCCGATCGGCTCCTTGCCGTCGAAGATCAGGTAGTAGCGCTCGCCGTAATCGTTCGGGCTGTAGAGCGTGCCCTTTTCGCCGATCAGGACGGAGCCGCTGTCGGAAAGCCGGATGCCGTGAGCGAAGCCCTTGAGCTTCTCCACGACCCATTTCGGCTTGTCCTTGCCCCCGTCATACCAGGTCCACTTGAGCGGCGGCAGGCCGTTGCGCTCCGGGAACTCGTATTCGACAACGCTCCACATCGGGAAGGTCTCGGGGTTGTACTCGGAGCACTGAGCCACCACGCTCGTCGGGTAGCCGAGCTTGCAGGCCATGAAGGCCATGTTCGCCGTGTGGCAGGCCATATCCCCCAGCGCCCCGCAGCCGAAGTCCCACCAGCCGCGCCAGTTGAACGGTTGATACTTCGGCTGATACGGTCGATAGGGCGCGGTGCCGAGGAACAGGTCCCAGTCCAGGTCGGCCGGGACCGGCGGGTGGGGCTGACCTTTGTCGTGCAGGGCCGCCTGAACGCCCTCCAGGCCGAGGATCGCGTTGGTGCCCTGCGGCCAGACGGGGCGGTTCGTCCAGACGTGGACCTCCCGGACGGCGCCGATCGCGCCGCTCTGAATCACCTCGACCGCCTCGCGGAGGCCGTCGGAGGAGGTGCCCTGGTTACCCATCTGCGTGCAGACCTTGTACTTCTTCGCGGCCTCGGTGAGTTCGCGGGCCTCGGCGACGTCGTGCGTCAGCGGCTTCTGGACGTAGCAGTGCTTGCCGCGCTGCATGGCCCACATCGCCGCGATGGCGTGCATGTGATCCGGCGTACTGACGGTGACGGCGTCGATGTCCTTCTCCATCTCGTCGAACATCCTGCGGAAGTCCTTGAAGACCTTCGCCTTGGGGTATTTTTCCTTCTTCTTCTTCAGCGGCTCGTCGCGAACGTCGCAGATCGCGACGATGTTGTTATGACGCCCGCAGGCATCGCAGTCGCTGTCGCCCTTGCCGCCGACGCCGATGCAGGCGACGTTGAGCTTCTCGTTCGGCGAGCGGTCCCGGCCGAAGGCGGTGCGCCCGGCCACCCAGAAGCCGGCTCCGGCCAGGGCGGTGGTTTTGAGGAAATCGCGACGGTTCGTGCGGTCTGCCATGAAAAACTCTCCTTTGTATCTGTGACTGCATTGGAACCCACGTCGATGCCGCGGCGGGGCCTCCTTCCGACGGCGGCAGCATACGCGCGGGCGCCCGCGGAGTCCAGAGCGAAGTCTGCACGGCACGGGGCGTCTCAGCTCTTGAGACCCTTGAGATCGGCTTCGAGTCGCTCGTCGGACTTCATCAGGTCTTCCCACGTGACCACTTCGCCCCGGTACGCGGCCGTGCGTCCGAGGATCGCCGTCAGGTTGCTGCGGACGGACGGCGCGACGGTGGGGTTGTCGAACCGGCCTGCGGTTACGGCCTCGTAGAACTCTGCGATGTTCACGGCCGTGCCGGAGTCGTACAGGTCGGTGAACCTGGCGCCTTCCCACGGCCTGGGCCCCGTGATGAACACCCCGGAGAAGTAATCGCTGTGGACCGTGCCCTGCGAGCCGTAGATGCGGCAGACGATCTCATTCGGCGCGCCGTGCGCCATCTGGACGGAGTAGAAGGAGAGCACGAACTCCTTCGGGAACCTGTAGATCAGGTTGAAGTGATCCCAGTCGTCGCCGTAGAGGCGCAGGCCCTTGCTGCCGCCGGTGCCGACGGCGGCCAGCGGTGCGTCGTTGACGAACCATGTGGCCACGTCGAGCGCGTGGATGCTCTGCTCCACGATGAAGTCGCCCGAGAACGCGCGGTAGTTGTACCACTCGCGGAGGCGGTCCTCGGGCGTCCGGGGCGGCTTCTTGTCCATGACGCCGCAGGGGTAGCGGGCGTCGCCGCAGACGAGCCGACCGAGTTCGCCGGCGTGAATGCGCCTCGCCGCCTCGCGATAGAACCGGTTCGCCCGCGTCTGGAAGTCGACGAGGAAGGCGAGCTTCTTTGCCGTTGCCTTCCGGCCGGCCTCGGCGATCGTCTTGCAGCCGGGCACATCGACGGCGATCGGCTTGGCGAGGTATACGTGCTTGCCCGCGTCGACGGCGGCGGCGGCCTGCTCGGGGTGGAAGTACGGGGGAGTCTCGATCACGACGGCGTCGATCTTGTCGTCGAGCAGCTTCCGGTACGCCGAGAGCGTCGTGTAGCGGCGTGACGCGTCGATCCGGCATTTCTCGCCGACCTGGTCCGCGCGGTCGGGATAGTAGTCGGCGCATGCGACGAATCTGTATTTCCCGTGCTTCTCGAACAGCCGCACGATCCACTGCCCGCGTCCACCGCAACCCAGAAGCCCCAACTCGATCGTCGCGTTGGCCCCCGTGCCGCGGACCGACGAGGGCCGGACCACGGTGAATGCGGCGGCCGTTGCCGCCCCGGCGAGAAACTCACGACGGTTCAACTTGTCCGCACGATGCGACCCGGTCATGACCTGGCTCCGTTTGTCAATGTCCCTGCCTGATTCTGTCGTGGACACGAATCCACCGGAGTCGCGCGAGAACGCCCTTGCGTCAGCCACGACCCGTCACAGAATCGCGTAAGGCCGTTTACCGTCTGACATTGTTATGCCCCGAAACCCCGGCGCTCCGCAAGCATCCCGAAAACAGGCGAGAGCCTGCCTCATATCGGCCGCAGCGGAGGGCAGCGTACGCGCAAGGCAGGGCGTGCGCCCGTGCGGATGCTGGTGTATATGCCGAGGGATGAGCATACCCTGCAAGTCGCCATGGAAGGTGATGCCGGTGGCGAAGGAATCGCTGCCCTTGTATGCCCATCGCTTCGGTCCCAGGGAGTTCACCCGGCCGCAACGGTTCGCGTGTCTCGTGCACAAGACGCTGTTGCGTCGCGCGTACCGCGGCATCGCCGTCCTTCTCGGGGACTCGCCCGATCTGCGCCTCCGTCGAGATGCCGCGCGTTCCGCACTTCACGACGCGGCAGAAGGCTGCCCGGCGACTCGGGCGGGCCGGCGCGTGCTGTAGCGGTACATGAAGCGCCCCTCGGGCGCGACGTCGCCGCTGAGGTAGAAGTCCATCGCATCGCCCGGGCGCTGGAGGTTGTCGGCCCACTTGAAGTCGATGGACAGATCCGTCTCGCCGGCCGGCAGGGCGAGGGCGGAACGTGGGATGGCTGCGTGGAGTTCGCGGCCGTCGGCCCGAAGCGAGATCTTTGCCACTTTCGTCCACTTCCAGCCGCCGTCGTTCTTTTCCAGCCAGCTTGTCCCGTCCGTATCGATCGATCGGTTGGCGATGAAGTCGCAGCCTTCCCAGCCGGTTCTGGCGTCCTGATCCGCGTCGATCAGCAGCCACATCCAGTTCGGGTCGGTACGGCGCGTGATCGGCTCGCGGGTGCGGACGTAGAAATAGACATTCTTCGTATCCCGCGCGACCTTGGCGGCGACGATGTCGTTGCGGCCGGTACGGTTCGTGTATCGCAACCCACTGGCGCCGTCGAAGTCGCGCGGGATCGTCTCGCCGGTGTGGTCGTGAAACTCGGGACTCACGTTCTTCCATTGCGCGAAGCTGCCGGCGATCCGGATCGACGCGGGCTCCGAGGGCTCCGGCAACGGCGGGGCGCCCTTGTAACGGCGGACGTTCGCGACGAGCTGCCAGTAGTAGTTATCGCCGTGGCCGCCCTTCATCGGCTCGATGTCGCGGCTGAATTCCTCGTTGAACTGGTCGCAGAACACGACCGTGCTTGCCGGAGGCAACCGCCCGGCGATCCACTCGTTCCAGCCGGTGACCATCACGAATGGGGGGGCCAGCTCCAGCGCCCGCTTCCACTGCTCCTGGAAGTTCAGGCCGCCCTTTACGGCCCCGGGCGTCGTGTCCTCCTTGCCGTCGTGGAAGCTCCGGCCGCGGGCGTCGCCGTTGCTCATGTTGGTGACCTTGCCGTCGGCGGCGCGGAGGTTCTGGGCGACGGCCACGTTGACCTGCTCGGGCTTCTTCGGGTCGTCGGTGTAGCCGTAGGGTTGCGGGTAGGCGGCCTCCCAGTGCCAGGCGTAGGGCGTGTTGACCATCTCGAACGGCCAATGCGCCCGGCGGAGTGTGAAGAACGCCTTGAGTTCCGGCGCCGCCTGCTGCGGGTCGCAGATCATCAGCGGCCTGCCCTGCCAGCGGAACCAGAGTTCGCTGTAGAGGCCGGGCTTGTAGAGCTCGGTGTAGATCTGCCAGGCCGTCTTGCCGGCTTCCGTGTTGACCATGAAGGCGATTTGCGGCGTGCGGTCGCCTTCGCGTCGCACCTGCCGAAAGACTTCGCAGAGCCGCATGTACACGTCGCGATACGTGATGGCGTTGGTTGTGTCGAAGATCAGCGTGTCGATGCCGGCGTCGGCGAGCAGGTGGGCGTGGCGCCTCAGCACCCACGGGTCGGTGCTGAGGTAGTAGCCGTAGAGCGGCTCTCCCCAGTAGTGGGACAGGCCGATCGGTCCCCACAGCGGCGAGTCGGGTTTCTTCATCGCGTCGGGATCTCTTGCCAGGATCCGCGAGATGTCATACGGACCTTCCCAGTACGGGCTTCGGTTGTGGCGCTCGTTGAGCCAGAGGAAGTAGAAGATCCCGACGAAGCGGTCGGTTCGCGGCGGGCCGACCTCCTCCGGCGCGGGGAGCTTGCGGCCGAGCGCGTCGACGGCCGGCCACGGAGTGCCGGGGTTGTGGCCGGCAGCACCCGCCCGGGACTGGGCACAGGCCGCCGCCGCGCAGAGGGCGACCGACACGATCGACAGCCAGGGGTTTGCGTGCATTTGCGTCGTCTCCTCGCCGGTGTTTTTCGCGTTCCGTGGGGTCCGGCGCCTTTGCTGCGGTCCCCGCGCCGTTCCGGTGCGCAGTCAAGCGGGCGGCGGCCGCCGACGGGGGTCGAAAGGTGTCAGGAACCCTTCGCCATCGAAAGTGACCTCCCTCGGGAAAAGCACGTCCCTCTGGCAACGCGTACCCCCCTGCGGAAGGTTCCTGACACCTCTCACCTCGCCGCCTGTCGAACAGGACGAGTGCCGCAGGTGCGACACCGATCGCGATGCATGATAGCGGCCCTGGTCGCGGCACGCTACCGGCCGCTCGTTTCCGGAGGGCGTGGTGCCGTCGCATGAGGTTCCGTTTCGCAGTATCATGCGTCGCGGCTTGGTGCTGTTTTCGGTTGAGCAGTCATGTGTCCGGTGCACGGTTGCGCCGTTATCCTGTCGCCTCTGGGGAAGGCCTGGAGCGAACGAGACTCTCTGACCGAAGACGGCGTCCGCGAAACCCGGAGGTGCATATGTTTACGGCGGCAAGCCTGATCGTGAGCACGATTCTTCTCGGTGCCGGCCAGGGAAGGGCTGATGATTCGCGGTCGGAGTTCCTGAGCGAGCATCCGGAGCGGCTTGTGTACAGGCAACAGGGCTGGGGCGAGCTGGGGTTCAACGTGGCGGCCCACGTTCGCGGGCAACCGGGGGCGCCGATACGGATCGGCGAAAGGAAGTACGCTCGCGGGCTCGGGCATCATGCGCCCGGCGAGATCGTCGTCGAGTTGAACGGCGAGTATGCGCGGTTCGAGGCGGCCGTCGGTGTGCAGGCCGACTGCGCCGGCGGAAGCGTGGTCTTTCAGGTCTTCGCGGACGACGAGAAGCGGTTCGACAGCGGCGTTCTCCGCGCGGGCGAAGCGGCCAGGGCCGTCTCGGTCCCGCTGGCGGGCGCGCAGGAGATGCGCCTCGTCGTGACGGACGCGGGCGACGGGATCAACTGCGACTGTGCCGACTGGGCGGAGGCACGGCTGATCCGGGCGATGCCCGGCGGGTCCGGGAGCGCGTCGGGCACATCCGACGGGTTCGATGTGGCCCGCTTCGCGCGGGTGGTGGCGAGCGATCCGTTGCGCAACGAGGGCGCGCGCAGCACGCGGGTTCAGGAATACCGGGCCGAGGACGTCTTCCTGGAATGGGACATGCCGCCGAACGAGGCGGGCGAGTACGTCGTGCCGGCCACGAAGGACGGCGCCGGGACGATCGGCCTGCGCTGGATCGAGCGTCGCGCGATTCGCTCGCTGGTCCTGGAGTTTGCCGGGGCTTCGGACGCTCCGGGCGCGGAAGGCGCCCGCGTGCAATTCTGGACCGGCGAGTCGCCGTACCAGGGCCGGTGGAGGCAACTCAACGGGCTGCTGACGGCCGACGGGCCGCGGTGGACGTTCCGTGTGGACCCCGGCCAGAACCCGGACCTTCGCGGCGGCACCTGGAAGGTCCGCTGGATCCTTCCGGTCGGCGAGAAGCCGGCGGTGGTGCGGCGGCTGTCGGCGTTTACCCCGGCGCGGACGGCGGTCGTCGATCTTCGGGTGCAGTTCGAAGCGTCCGGGCAGACTCGGCCCATCGCTGTGGAGACCTACAACGCCGAGATCGTCGAACCCGCCGAGTACGCCGGCAAGATCGCGGCGAAGATTGATACGGCCGGCGCGTTTCCGCTGAAGGTCCGCTACATCAGGCACCGCTCGTGGACGGCGGATCGCGCGACGATCCGTTTCGCCCTGCCGGAGGGCGGTTTCGCCGTGGCGATCGACGACGTGCTGGCCAGGCACGCGGTGTACGTGCCGGCGTTCCACGCGTTCATCGCGGAGGCGACGGCAAACGTTGATCTCGACGGCTACCGCTCCTCGATCGCCGGGCGCGAGACCATTCTCGAGCAGGTGCGAAAGATGCCGGACCAGACGCGTGAGCAGGCACTGGCGCGCGTGCACCGCGTCGAGCAGGACCGGCAGCCCACGATGCTCTCGCTGGCGTGCGACAACCACAAGTTCATCGTGAATCGCGACGGGGTGATGCAGTTCGCCGTCCTCCCGGACCCCGACAAGCCGATCCCCCCGGACACGCATCGGTATCCGTGCCGGATCACGCCGACGTTCGGCTCGGGCCGGAACGAGAAGCTCTCGCGGCACCTGGCCGGCGGCTGGTACCCGGCCCCCGTGGTGAGCGTGGTTGACGGCGGCGTGGCCTATCAGATGTGCAGTTTCGTGACGCCCTTCGACGGGGGAACCGCGAGGGGCGCGAATCCGTGGCTTGATCCCCGGCCGCTGTATGTCGCGGCCTTCACGATCGGCAACGCGGGCGACCAGCCGGCCGAGGCGTCGTTGACGCTGTCGTTCCTGGCGGAAGCGGCGGCCAACCTGCCCGCCGAGATGCAGATTGTCGGAGATCGCGCCGTCGTTCGGATGCCGTCGTCGTCGGCACAGGCGGCGAAACACCCGGTGCTGGCGGTTGTCGATGCGTCGGAGGCCGCGCCCCTGAAACTCTCCGATCGCCCGGGCGGTGTGATACTGCAGGGCAGGCTCGCCGCCAGGCAGGAGGTGCGTTGCCGTCTGTACGTCCCGGCCTGGCCGCTGAAGGCCGACGAGCAGGCGACGCTTGTCGGGGGCGAGACGCTGTGGAACGGCTTCACGGCGTATTGGGATCGGGTCATGGCGTCGGCGATGCAGGTGCAGGTCCCCGACGAGTTCCTCATGGACGTGATCCGCGCCTCGCAGGTGCACTGCCTGCTGGCGGCGCGAAACGAGGAGGGCGCCCGGCGGGTGGCGGCGTGGACGGCGTCGGTGTCGTACGGCCCCTTGGAGAGCGAATCGCACTCGATCATCCGCGGCATGGCCCTGATGGGCCACGAGGAGTTCGCCCGTCGCTCGCTCGATTACTTCATCCACCGCTACGACCCGGCCGGGTTCCTGACCGTCGGCTACACGCTCATGGGTACGGGATGGCACCTTCAGACGCTCGGCGAGTTCTATGAATTGACGCGGAATCAGGGATGGCTCAAGGCCAACGCGCCGAAGATCGCGAAGGTGTGCGAATGGATCATGAAGCAGCGCGAGAAGACGAAACACAGCCCGTCCGGGCTCAAGCCGCTGGAGTACGGGCTGATGCCGCCGGGCGTCGGGGCGGACTGGAACGCCTTTGCCTATCACTTCTGTCTGAACGGCTACTACTGCGCCGGGCTTCGCGAGGCCGCGCGGGCCCTGAAGGATATCGGCTACGAGGGTGCGGAGGCGATGCTGGCGGATGCCGATGTGTTTCGGCAGGATATCCTGCGGGTGTACCGGGCCGTGCAGGCAAAGATGCCCGTGTACGGCCTGCGGAACGGGACGTTCGTGCCGGGTTATCCGGGGCAACTGCTGCCGGGGCCGACGGGGCCGTTCTTCCCCGGCGAGGACGGCAACCGGAGCTGGTGTTATGACGTGGAGCTTGGGGCGCACCACCTGATCCCCCAGGGCGTGCTGCCGGCCGACGGCCCCGACGCGTCGTGGATCATGGATCACATGGAGGATGTGCAGTTCCTTTCCGACGGCTGGTTCGACTTCCCGGCGTCCGAGTCGCAAAAGGATCCGTTCAACCTCGGCGGGTTCTCGAAGGTGCAGCCGTACTACACCCGCAACGGCGAGATCGACGCGATGCGGGATGACGTCAAGCCGTTCGTGCGGACGTATTTCAACACGATGGCCTCGCTGATCGGGCTGGAGAACCTGTGCTTCCAGGAGCACTTCCACGGCGTCGGCGCGTGGAACAAGACCCATGAGACAGGCTACTTCCTGCAGCAGACGCGTTTCATGCTCGTGATGGAGCGCGGCGACGAACTGTGGCTGGGCCCGCTCGTGACGAACAACTGGCTCCGGGACGGGATGGTGATCGGTGTGAAGAACGCCCCGACGCGATTCGGGACGGTGAGCTACCGCATCGTGTCGTCCGTCGGAAAGGGCGTCATCGAAGCGACGATCGAGCCGCCGACGCGTTCGCAGCCGAAGCGGATCGTCCTGCGCCTCCGCCACCCGGACGGCAAGCCGATGCAGTCCGTGATGATCAACGGCGAGGAGCATCGCGACTTCGATGCGGCGAAGGAGATCATCCGCATCGAACCGACGGAGGCGACGATCCGCGTACAGGCGGCGTATTGAGCCCTTGGCCCGGACGGCCGACCGGCATCCGGCAGCGCCGCGCCGCGGCTCTTGCCCTCGTCATCGGGAGGGAGCGGTCGCGACGGATCGCACCCCGGCTGCGAACTCCAGGATGCGCTTTGCATCCTCATAGCTTGTGCTGTGCCCGCCGTCTTCGCGGTAGATGACGAGGACGTCCCGCTTCAATTGCTTCAGCACGCTCGCGAGGCGGAGTACGCTCTGCGGCGGGACACTGGTGTCTCTGCCGCCGGCCGTGATGCCCACCGGCATGGTGAATCGCTCGGGCCAGTACTCAGCGCTGCGGTTCTTGTACTCCAGCGGGATCTGGGCCTTCGTCCCGCCGAAGGACTCGCGGATCGCGTCCTGGAAGTTCTCGTATTCGAGGAGGTTGGCCGTGCCGTTCATGGAGGCCACGCCGTCAACGAGGTCCGGGTGCCGGGCGGCGAACGTGAGGCACGCGGTGCCGCCCATCGAGCCGCCGCAGAGGAAGACCTTCCGGACGGCGTAACGCTGTTTCAGCTCCTCGATGATCTGGACGACGTCGGCCTCAGCCTTCGGACCCATCCACGACGTCTTCGCCCGGTAGTCGGGCGAGACGAAGATCATCCCGCGCTCGGCGGCCACGTCGCGGGCGGCGCGGCACTCGTCGCGCATGTCCTTCGCAAACTGCCAGCGGTCGGAGCCGTGGCCGTGCAGCGCGATGAGCACGTCGTGCGGACGCCCGGGGTCGAATGGCTCCGGGAGCATCAGGACATAGCGTTGCTCGCTGCCGTCGCACTTCGCAGTGAACGGCACATCCCGCACGGTCCACTGTGCCCGGCCGCCAACCGCCGGTTGAGCATGGACGATGAGGAGGCAGATCAGGGCGTGTTTCATGTGTCGCTCCGGCCCGGGCGCACACGCCGGGCGTCAGCATCGTATCGCGACGACGCCGGGGTTCCACCACGGCGATCGGGGCAAATCGGCGGCGCCGGCAAGTGCGGCCCGCATCGCGCGAACGGCGCCGCTACCGTTCCCCCATCGGGGGCCGTATGATGGCTCGAGGCACGAGGCATCGTGGGGCCGACGGGAGCCGGCGAATGCCGTTCGACGACGATCAGAAACAGGAACTCATGGCGAACCTGATCCGCGACAAGGCGGAGGCCTTGCTCGAGGGCCTGCTGAAGGCCAGGGCCGAGGCGGAGGCGGACACGGAACGCCTCGCGCAGCTCACGCCCGAGCAGCTCGCGCAGGGGCGCGAGGCCATGGACCACGCGATCGCCTCGGCCCGGCGCATGGTGCAGGCCCTCAATGAGGCACTGCGAATCGCCCGCGAAGACAACGGGCAGGGCAGGGAATAGAGTCGTCCGTCGCAGCTTTTGCGCGCCTTGTGTGCATGTATCGCGCTACGGCGGTAGCGCCATCCGTCATTCTGAGGAGCGCAGCGACGAAGAATCCGGCTGATTGGCGCAGAGGAGCCGGATGCTTCGCTTCGCTCAGCATGACGGGGGCTGGCGCGGCCGTGTCCGGTTGCGGCCGAAGGCCGCCTTGGGGAATGGGGAGTCGGGAGTAGCCCGGGAACGCAAACGCGTCGGATGCCGGGAATGGAAGCCGACGGCCCTAGGGCGGGATTCGCGTTATGAGAAGGCGCTTCTTCTTCGGAACAGGAGGTATGGTATGAAGGCTCCGCGACGATTCGTTCGCACCGGTATGATGGTTGCGCTCGGCGTGTTAGTTGTGGGCGTCATGGGGGCGCAATGCTCGATCACGCTGCTGCCTCCGCCGGTGGAGGTGCCGGTAGTCACCACGGTGGATATCGTCCTCGTCAACAATACGCCGGACCCGGTCGATCCGGGGCTGTTCGTTGACGGGGTTCTGCACGTGTTTGATCCGCCGCTGGCTCCGGGCGAAAGCGTGGCACTGACCGTGAACTGTTTCGCCGACACGACGCTGCAAACCGACGCGTTTCTCCTGGACGCCGCGGGCGACTTCGAGAGTCAGACCGCCCCCCTGCTTGTGGAGGGGCAGGATTTCTTCTGCGGCGATGCGGTCACGTTCACCTTTGTCCTGGACGCCGCGGGCTTCTTCACCCAGGCCGACGTGAACGGGGTTCTCCTTGTGCCGTGACGTTGCGCGGGCCTCGTCGGGGTGTTGGCTGTCCGCCTGCGCTTCTTTGTGGCGTTCGCGCGCGGTGCGCGGTAGAGTCCGGCCATGCTTCGCTCGGCCTGGCTGTCGGTGCAGCGGCGGAGATGGCCCGCGCGATGGTTGATCAAGTGCGGCGGCGTCGCCACGGTCGCCTTTCTCACGCTGTACCCGCACCCGAGTCTGTTCGTCCGGGACATTCGGCATCTGGGCCATCTCGAAACGATGCCCGAGCCGGACAATCCGGCGCTGGCCCCGTGGGCGACCGAGCTTCAGTCGCGGATCGGCCCCGGCGTGACCGCGGCCCAGCGGCTTGCGATCGTGGAGGCGTTTGTGTACGAGAAGATTCCCTACGCCTTCGATTGGGACGTGTGGGGCGTGGCCGATTACCTTCCCACCGTGACCGAGGCCGTCGCCAAGGCACGCGGCGACTGCGGCACACGCGCGCTCATCGCCGCTTCGCTGCTGCAGCGGTACGACCCCACAGCGCACATGGTGACGGATGGGAAGCATATGTGGGTTGCATCGGCGGCGGGCGAGTGCATGCACCCGGCCGGCCCCAGGGTCATCGAGGCTACACCGTCGGGCCTGCGGACAAACTGGTCGAATCTCATCAATATCCGCGGCCCGGCGTATGGAATGGCCGTGTTTCCGCTGACGCGGGAACTCATTATCCTGGCGGCGGTTTCGCTCGCGCTCTGCGATCCGCGGATGCGGGGGCGCGCGGCCGTCGGGGCCGTCCTGCTCTTGCTGCAGGGGTTGCTGGTGGTCCGCCTTGCGGCGAGGAATCCGTGGGCGCCTGTGATGTGGGGGATCTGGCTGGGATTCGCGGAGATGGCCGCGGCATTGGCCGTGATGACGGTCGCGGCGCGGCGGGGGAAGAGGGCGGCGCAGTGAGGAATGCAGAAGGCAGCCGGGTATGGGCGCGGGTGGCGTGGCCGGGGCGTCCGGGCCGCGAATCGAAGGGCGTGGTATGAAGGTTCCTCCCAACGTACATGTGATTTCGCATCCGCTGATTCAGGAGAAGCTCACGCACGCGCGGGACAAACGCGTCGATCACCAGGGGTTCCGGCGATACCTTTCGGAGATCGCCGCCCTGATGGTGTTCGAGTTGACGCGGGATTACCCGGTCGAGCCGGTCGAGGTGGATACGCCGCTGGGTCAGGCGGTGGGAACGCGTCTGGCGGCGGACATCACGGTGGTTCCCGTCCTCCGCGCGGGCCTCGGGATGGCCGACGGGGTCCTCTCGCTTATCCCCAGCGCCCGTGTGGGCCACCTGGGAATCTATCGGGACGAAACCTCGCTCGAACCGGTGGTGTATTATAATAAGCTGCCTCCGGACGTGGCCGACACGGAAGTGATCATCGTCGATCCGATGCTGGCGACCGGGGGTTCGCTCACGGTGGCGATCGCCGCCATCAAGCGGATGGGCGCGACGCGGATCAAGCTTCTGTGCCTTGTGGCCTCGCCGGAGGGCATTCGCCGCGTGGTGGCGGAGCACCCGGACGTGCCGATCTACACGGCGGCCATCGACCAGAGGCTGGACCGGGACGGGTACATCGTTCCCGGCCTCGGCGACGCCGGTGACAGGCTGTTCGGAACCCGATGAGGAGAGGCTGACCATGAGAATCAGGCACGAAGTGGGCGGGATGTTGCTGGTTGCCATGCTGGCGCTGGCGCCGACGCCGGTCCGGGGGGCGAAGGCGGATTCGGCATCCCCGAAGGCGGGCGAGCGGAAGAAGACGAGCGCCGGGGCGACGGATGCCGCCGGGGCCGAGCGGAAGATCGCCGAATTCCGTCTGGGCGGATGGATCACCGAGTCGCCTCCGCCCGACCTCTTCACGTTCAGTCTCGATGAGGAGCGGCCGCGCGCGCTCAAGGATCTTCTCCAGCGCCTCAAGAAGGCGCGAGAGGATTCCGACGTGGTGGCGGTGGCCCTGACCATCGAGCAGCCCGAGATGGGCTGGGCGCAGATGCAGGAACTCCGTCAGGCGCTGCTCGGGTTGCGGGCGGCGGACAAGGACGTGTACTGTCACGTCGAGTCCCTGACGGCCGGCTTGTACATGCTGGCGTCGGCGGCGACGCGGCTGTCGATCGTGCCCACGGGCGAGATCGATCTGGCGGGCCTCTACGGCGAGAGTGCATACATCAAGAAGTTGCTGGACAAGATCCACGTTGAGGCCGACTTCGAGCACATCGGCGCGTACAAGTCCGCCGCCGAACCGCTGACCCGCGAAGGACCGTCCGAGCCGGCGCGCGAAGAGATGAACTGGCTCTTTGACGATCTCTTTGCGCAGTTGGTGGACGGCGTGGCGAAGAACCGCGACCTTTCGCCGGAGCGTGTCCGGGCGCTCATTGATGAGGGGCCGTACTCCGCCGAGCGCGCGCTGCAGGTGAAGCTTGTGGACGCGGTCGAGTATCGCGACGACTTTCTCCGCGAGATCGAGCGGAAGTTCGGAAAGTCCGCGAAGCTCACGAAGAACTACGGCGGCAAGAAAGGGCCGGAGATCGACTTCTCGAACCCGTTCGCGATCTTCAAGATCCTCGGCGAAATGATGCGCGGGGCGGAGGAAGGCGAGAAGCCCGCGATCGGCATTGTGTATGTGGACGGCATGATCGTCAGCGGCAAGAGCGAGGACGGGCTCCTGGGCAGCCGGACGGCCGGCAGCACGACGATCCGCGCGGCCCTGGACAAGGCGAGCAAGGACGAGAAGATCAGGGCCGTCGTGCTCCGCGTGGATTCGCCGGGCGGCTCGGCGCTGGCCAGCGAGGTCATGTGGCATGCGGCACGACAATGCGCGAAGGCCAAGCCGCTGGTCGTATCCATGGGCGATGTGGCGGCGAGCGGGGGCTACTACGTGAGCGTCGCCGCCGACACGATCTTCGCCGATCCCGGCACCATCACCGGTTCGATCGGCGTGGTGGGCGGAAAGATCGTCACCAAGGGCCTCTGGGACTGGGCGGGCATCTCGTTCCACGAGATCAAGCGCGGTCGGAATGCCGACTTGGGCAACACCAACCGCAAGTGGGATGATCGGGAACGGGCCATCATCGTCCAGCGGATGAAGGAAGTGTATGACGTCTTCACCGGCCACGTGAAGGAGTCTCGCGGCAAGCGGCTCAAGGACGACATCGAGAAGCTGGCCGGCGGCCGCGTGTACACCGGGCAGATGGCCCTGGCCAACGGACTGATCGACCGCATCGGCGGGCTGGACGACGCGATCCGGTTCGCCGCCGACGAGGCGAACCTCGCCGAATACGACATCCGCGTATTGCCCAAGCCCAGAACGTTTCTCGATCTGTTCATGAAGGGGCTCGGCGCGGAAGAGGACGACGACGACGCGAGCGCGGCGGCGGCCTCTTCGTGGCCGGTGGCCGCGCCGGGCGTGCAGATGCTCGCCCCGGTGCTCAAGCAGCTCGGCCCCGCGCGAGCCCGGATGATCGCACGGTTTCTCATGCGGGTGGACCTGCTCGGCCGCGAGCGCGTGCTGACGGTCCTGCCGGCGGAGATGCTGATCGGCGGGATGCGATGGTAAACGCCCGCGCCCTCGCGCGGGGAGCGTCGGCTGCCGCGCCGCGGTTGCTGTTCCTGTGCGGGCGGCCGTCGTCGTTTTCGGTAAGACGGTTTCGCGTGCGACGCGCGACGCAACGGCGCAGTTGCTTCTGCACTGTTTCCCCCCGGAATCGTCGCGCCCCGCAAGCGTTCTGAAAGCGGGCGGGATGCCCTGGGTGCATGGCCGTAGTTGCAGACGGTGGGCGGCGGGCATTCACCAGGCCCGGCCTAAGCCCGCTGGACGGCAAGCGTGGAAGGGGATAGAGCCGGTGCCTCCACCGGCCGAAGGCGGCGGCCGGCCGGCGGAAGCGATGCTCCGTCGTCAACTTCCAGCCATGCAGCCGAAGGTGACAGCCAAACGCCGGCCGGCGGGAGCCGACCTTGTGTGCGCGGCACACGTTGCACCATCGCCCCATCCTCCTCCTCCGATTTCCACCGGCTGAAGGCGGCCTTGTGCGGGCGGCCTACCGTCGGCTTCGGCGGGCGCGGGTTTGCCACCGCCTTCAGGCTTGGCAGCCGGTTGAAAGAGTGTCGAGGCAGTCGCCGAGATCGCGTTTTCGGTTTCGCCGGTGCGTAGCGGGATGGCTCGTCGCGATCGGCAGCGGCGCAGTCGCCGGAATCGCGTTTGCGTTTCGCCGGTGCGGTCGGCGGCAACGGTTCGTGACTTTTGCATCGGACGGTCAGGCTTGCTCACACCTCTGGAAGCCACGGGATGACGGCCGTTGCGATTCGGATCGGCGCCAACGCCTTGTTGCCAACGTCTTGTTGCCAACGTGTTGTCGCCAACGTCTTCTTGCTAACGTCTTGTGGTCAACGTCTTGTCGCCAACGTCGTGTCGCTAACGTCTTGTTGCCAACGCCTTGTCGCCAACGTCTTGTCGCCAACGTCTTGTCCCGGAGGGACATTTGACAATAGCCCAGCGATTTAT
>CAZZFA010000065.1:0-32280 GCA_964653435.1 uncultured Planctomycetales bacterium
CTGGGCTATTGTCAAATGTCCCTCCGGGACAAGATGTTGGCGACAACACGTTGGCGACAAGGCGTGGGCGACAAGGCGTCGGCGACAAGACGTTGGCAACAAGACGTTGGCAACAAGGCGTCGGCGATAAGACGTTGGCGACAGGGCGTCGGCGACAAGGCGTTGGCGTCGGTTCGAATCGCAACGGCCGTCATCCCGTGGCTTCCAGAGGTGTGAGCAAGCCTGACCGTCCGATGCAAAAGTCACGAACCGTTGCCGCCGACTGCACCGGCCAAACGCAAACGCGATTCCGGCGACTGCGCCGCTGCTGATCGCGACGAACCATCCCGCTACGCACTGGCGAAACCGAAAGCGATTTCGGCGACTGCGCCGCTGCTGATCGCGACGAGCCATCCCGCTGCGCAGTGGCGAAACCGAAAACGGGATCTCGGCGACTGCGCCGACACTGTTTCAACGGGCTGCCAGGCTGAGGGGGGTGGCAAACCCGCGTCGGACAAAGCCAGCGGTATGCCGCGCACACAACGTCCTTTTCAGCCGGCCGGCCTTTGGACGCCGCCTTCGCCTCCATGCCTGGAAGTTGACGACGGAGCATCGCTTCTGCCAGCCGGCCTTGGGCCGCCGCCCTCGGCTGCGTGGCTGGAAGTTGACGACGGAGCATCGCTTCAGCCGGGCGGCCTTTGGGCGCCACCTTCAGCCGGTGGAGGCACCGGCTCCCTCCTCTTCCACGCTTGCCGTCCAGCGGGCTTGAGCCGGGCCTGGTGAATGCCCGCCGCCCACCGTCTGCAACTACGGCCATGCGCCCATCCGCCCATCAGCCGTTGCCTGCCGGCGAGACGGTTTGATAGACTGTTACGGAAGCACTGGTCGCCCGGTATCGGACCTGCGGTCAGGCCGGACACGGGCAGGCAAACCCCGGCGCGGCGGGGCGACGTACGGATCGCGGACGTGGCAAATGGCCAAGGCGATACGGCGCGAAAGCGTTGGTTCGTTGGTTCTGCATCGCGTCCTCGACGTGGGCCTGAACCTCCTCGCCATCGTCCTGGCCTACACCGTCAAGGAAGCCCTTGCCGCCCGCGGATACCGCGAGCCGACCCAACCGTTGACCGCCGGCGTGATCGCCCACACGTTCGCCGCCGTCGCCGTCATCTGGCTGGGCGTCACCTCCGCGCTCGAGACGTACCGCTTCAAGCGACGGCTCTTCCCCGAGATCGTCAACCTCACGGCGGCGCTGATCCTCACGATCGCATTCTTCAACACCTACGTCTACTTCACGCGGCTCTTCGTCTTCCCGCGGCTCGGGATGATCTTCTACGCGACGGCGGGCACCGCCCTGCTGGCGGCGTCGCGTGCGATCAAGGAATCCTGCCGACGCGCCCTGCACCGCCGCGGGTATCTCGTCAAGCGGGCGATCATCATCGGCGACGGCCCTGTGGCCGAGCGGTTGGCCCGGGCGTTTCAGACCGATCACGCCCTCGGGATGCACCTCGTGGGATTCATCCGGGAGCAAGATGCGTCGGGTTCCGGGTTCCGGGTTCCGGGTTCCGGGGATGGCGAGACGCTGGGCGGCCTGGACGCTCTCGAACGCGTCCTCGACGAGTATGACGTCGACGAGATCATCGTCGCCCTGCCCGGCGAACAACACGCGCGGACGATGGAAATCGCCCACCGCTGCCACGACCGCGCCGTGCGGCTGCGGGTCGTGCCGGACGTTTTCGAGGCTGTGCTGGTCCGGGCAACCATCAGCGAGATCGACGACATCCCGCTGATCGGGCTCCGCGACCCGGTCATCAGCGGGCCGCAGAGCGTGGCGAAACGGCTCTTCGACATCGGCGTGGCGGCGTTCCTGCTCGTCCTGTGCTCGCCGCTGTTTCTGATCGTGCCCGTCCTGATCTGGCTGGACAGCCGCGGCAGCGTATTCTTCGTGCAGGAACGGGCCGGCGAAAACGGGCGGCCGTTCCGTATGTACAAGTTCCGCTCGATGGTGGAGGGCGCCGAGCAGCAGTTGCCGGCGCTGATCGACCTGAGCAAGCTGAGCGAGCCCGCCTACAAGCTCAAGGACGATCCGCGGGTGACGCGGCTGGGGCGGTGGCTCCGACGGACGAGCATCGACGAACTGCCGCAGCTCGTGAACGTTCTCAAGGGCGAGATGAGCATGGTCGGCCCGCGGCCCGAGGCAATCGACGTCGTCTCCCATTACAGGCCCTGGCACCGCAAACGGCTGGCCGTCAAGCCCGGGATCACCGGACCGATGCAGGTGGCCGGCCGAGGCGAACTGCCGCTGGATGAACGCATCCGGCTCGAGCTGATGTACATCTCCCAATACTCGCTCCTGGAGGACATCAAGTACCTGGTCAAGACGATCCCCGCCGTCTGCCGTGGCCGTGGCGCATACTGAAGGATGAGGCGTGGCAAGGCGGTTCCTGACCGGCGACGGGCTGCCTGCCGCACCGGGCGTCGAGGCCCGCCGCCGGGGAATATGGCGAGCCGGCGCGACAATAACAGGGCGGCGACTCCGAAATCGAATACAGAAAAGGGGGATGCGCCGGACCGTGCATCGCCCGCCGTCGGACAGTAAAATGAAACAAGCGGCGTCCGGTGTGTGTAGAGGTAGTGAGGGCCGGCAGGCGTGATCATCGAAACGATCAACCTGACAAAGCGGTACGGCGACCTCGTTGCGCTGAACAACCTGCACCTCGCCATCGAGGAGGGCGAGTGCTTCGGCTACATCGGGCCGAACGGGGCGGGCAAGACGACGACCATCCGCATCCTGGCCACGCTGCTGCAGCCCACGTGGGGCGAGGCCCGCGTCTGCGGTCACGTCGTCGGGTACGAGTCGCGGAAGATCCGCCCGCTGATCGGATATGTGCCGGACTTCTTCGGCGCGTACGAGGACATGGTGGTCCAGGAATACCTGGAGTTCTTTGCGTCGGCATATGGGATCACGGGCGATGCCCGGACGCGGATCGTCGGCGACGTGCTCGAGCTGACGGACCTGACGTACAAACGGGATGCCCTGGTGGACTCCCTGTCGCGCGGGATGAAGCAGCGGCTGTCGATCGCGCGGGTCCTGCTGCACGACCCGAAGGTGCTGCTGCTGGACGAGCCGGCGAGCGGCCTCGATCCGCGGGCGAGGATCGAGATCCGGGAACTGCTCAAGGAACTGCATCGGATGGGCAAGACGATCCTCATCAGCTCGCACATCCTGCCCGAGCTGGCGGAGCTCTGCACCACGGTCGGCATCCTGGAGCGCGGCGAGCTGCTGTTCCACGGGCCCGTGGGCGAGATCACCCGCAAGGCGCGCGGCGGGACTCGCCTCCACGTGGTGGTGGCGTCGCAGACGTCGCTGGCCGCCTCGCTGCTGTCGCGGCTCGAAGGCGTCAAGAGCGCCGTGCCCGAGAACGGGCGGATCACCGTCGAGCTGGCGAAGGAAACACACGACTACTCGTTTCTCGCCCGCGCGCTGCTGGATAACAACTTCCAGCTCCGCGAGATCAAGGAAGAGGAAGTGAACCTGGAAACGGCGTTTATGCGTCTGACGAAGGGGGTTGTGCAGTAGAGGCTTCCGTCGCGGCTCTTGCGCGCCTTGCGCGCAGCGTGCCTTGCGCATGGATCGTGCTGCGGCGGTAGGGCCACCCGTCATTCTGAGGAGCGCAGCGACGAAGAATCCGGCGGATTGACGCAGAGGAGCCGGATGCTTCGCTTCGCTCCGCATGACGGGCGCCGGCTCGCCCGTGTCCGGTTGGCGGCCGAAGGCCGTCCTGGGACGGTCCATTGGCCGCCGAAACAGCGGCCGATTGCGGCTTGCGAAACCGCCGCGTGCCGCCGCGCCGGGTTCCGACATCCTTCCGTGGAGTATTCTATGACACGTTGGCTTTGGATCGCCGCCGCGTTCAGCCTCGCCGGGTTCCCGGTCGTCCGGGCACAGGATGCGCCCGCGGCCCCCGCCCCGTCGGTCGTCCAGCCGGACGAGGAAGACTACATGCGCCCGACCGAGGTCGGCGTGCGGCTCACCCCCGGCATGGCCCGGGCGATGGGCAAACTCTTCGCCAGGGAAATGCTGGGCAGCCAATACGGCGTGAACGAAGAAGGCCAGAAGAAGGCCGCCGAGAAGATCGCCCGGAACCTCATGCGGATGGCCCACAAGAGCGGCCGGGAGGGGCAGCAGTTCTTTGAGTTCGCCTTCGAGACGCTCATGGAGAACCAGGGGCGCTTCACGCCCGCCTCGGGCAAGCGATGGGCCGAGTTGAGCCGGCCGACGCTCCCGGCAATCCGCGAGTTCCTGAACCGCACGGCCGAGGACCTTCGCCCGCTGATCCCGCCGGACAAGCAGATGCGTTTCGCCGGCGAGATGATGAAGGCGAGCCTGGCGATCGACCTGTACGAGAAAAAGATGGAGCGATGGGCACAGGGCAAGGTCGGCGAGCGGGAGAACCCCTTCGAGCCTGATAGCGACGAGGCGGCCACGGCGCCGGCCGATCCCAACGAGTCGCGGGAGGTCAAAGAAGCCCGTCGCCGCGCCGAGAACTCGCTGAAGTGGGACTCCACCGGCCGCTGGCAGCAATATGTGGAGGGCACGATCCAGTATTACAAGCTCGACGAGACGCAGCGCAAGAGCGCCGAATCCATGCTGCGCGAGATGGAGGATCGCGCCAAACAGATCCAGACGGACGAGTGGAAGGCCCGGGTCCTGCTGAATCGCACCCGGCTCAACCTCTCGTACCGCGGGATGAACCTCTGGAACACGCCGTGGATGTGGCAACTGGAGCGGGAATACGAGGACCTGCTCAAGCCGATCAGAGACCTGACGCGGGAACTCCAGGACCGCCTGGAGACGCTCCCGACGACCGAACAGCGCAGCGCCGCCCAGGCCCGGATCGCCGAAGAACTCGCCAAGCGCGGGATGAAGGAATGACGGCGCATTGCAGAATGCGGGTTCCGGATCGCGGACGGGCGGCCGGCGGCATGCCTCCCCCACGAACGGCGCAGTCGGCAGCCGGGTAAGCCCGCGGACCGGGTCCCGGCCAGGGCGACCCGGCGGAGCAGGATACAAACGGAGTAACCGGACAACCGAGCAACGGAATAACAGATCAACGGACTGACGGATGACCGGGCCCAAACCGTGAACACGATTGCCAGCGAGATCGCCGTGTACCTCTGGCGCCTGCTGCCGGGCAACCCGATCCTCGTGCGCGTAGTGTCCGGCGGAAGCCGGCGCGTCCGGCACCTCTGGATTCGCAGCGCCTACCTCGGCGTGCTGCTCCTGGTGCTCCTGGTCTCGCAGCTCGGGGCCAACTGGTCGTCGAGCGGATCGCTGAACGCCCTGGCCAAGAGCGCCAGCCAGACCTTCACCTACGTCTCCTACGTCCAGCTCGCGCTCATGTGCTTCCTCGCGCCGGTGTTCACGGCCGGCGCCATCACCCAGGAGAAGGACTCCCAGACGTTCAACATCCTCCTCACCACCCCCCTGACCAACGCCCAGATCGTCTTCGGCTCGCTGATGAGCCGGCTGTTCTTCGTTCTGGTGCTGCTGCTGGCCGGGCTGCCCATCTTCTGCGTGACGATGCTCTACGGAGGCGTCACGGGCGAGGAGATCTTCCTGAGTTTCGGCATCGCCGGCTGCACGGCCGTCGCGACCGGCTCGCTCGCCATCGCCGTAAGCATGTGGAAGGTCGGAACGCGACGCACGATCTTCTCGTTCTACATGGCCATCGCGGTGTACCTGATGCTGGTCTTCGCGCTGGGCCTGTGGCGCGGGACGTGGATTCCCGAGGCCCCGGCCACGGCGACGCAGCCGCTGGGCATGAGCCGGCTGACGCCGTTTCATCCGTTCCTGGCGCTGATGGCGGCGACGAACATTGTGAACGTCCCGACGGCGTCCGACCTGGGCGGATACAACGTCTTCTGGCGACGGGCTCTATCGCGACCGTACAGCGCCTACATGGTCGGCACGCTCGTCCTGTCGCTGGCACTCATCTCGCTGAGCACGCTCGCCGTCCGCCGCGGGGCCCGCGAGGGCGAATCCACGCGCCTGAGCCGGCTCTTCGAGCGGTTGCGGCTCACAAGGGGCGCCGCCGGCGAACGCCGTCGCCGCCCGCGGAACGTGTGGAAGAACCCCGTCGCCTGGCGCGAGGCGGTGACGCGGGCCTCCGCCGCCAGCCAGAGCATCATGCGATACGGGTTCGTCGTCGGCGGGCTCGCGGCGGCGATCATCCTGTTGATCTCCTACGCCTCCGGCGGCCCGCAGGGCGGCCTGACCACGGCCCAGGCTCGCGACTGGCTCAGCGCCATCGTGCTGATCGAGTTCGTGACGATGCTGCTGCTCGCGACGAACACGGCGGCGACCGCGATCACCCGCGAGCGCGAGGCGAACACGATGGAGCTGCTGCTCGCGACGCCGCTGACGAGCCAGTACATCATCTTCGGCAAGCTCCGCGGCCTCGTGAGCTTCACGGTGCCGCTGATCGTGGTGCCGTCGATCAGCGTCGCGATGTTCGTGCTCTACGACCTTGCCACCGGGACCGGCGCAAGGCGTCCGGTGGTCTATCCGGAGGTGGTGCTCGAACTGCCCGCGCTGATGCTCGTGTACTCGGCGTTCGCGTGCATGCTGGGCCTGCAGACGTCGCTCAAGAGCAAGCGGACGGTGCAGGCGGTCATCACGAGCGTCGGCATCCTCGTCGTGGTCGGGTTCGGCGTCGGAATGTGCGGCTTCCTGTTCACCAGTCAGGCGACCGACACGATCGGCCCGGCCGTGGCGCCGTTCACGATGGTCATCGCGATCGCCACGGCGACCAATCCCGAGCTCACCATGAACGCCACGAACGTCACGACGCTGGCCGAGGCGCGATTCTCCGCATTCGTCGGCACGATCGCGGCGGTCCTCGCCTACGGCATGATCGTGCATCGGATGTACCGGAACCTCGTCCAGAACTTCGACATGACCATCCGCAAGCAGTCGCAATGACCTGCCCCGCGTCGCCCGCGGCGGCTGTGGCCAACGGCGGGCGTCGGTGCGTTTCGCAACAATGCGGTTCACTCGGCCGCGGGGACCGTGAGTGTGAACGTCGTCCCCTCGCCGAGCTTGCTCTCGACGGTCAGTTCCCCCCCGTGCTCCTCGACGATATCCCTGCAGATGGTCAGGCCCAGGCCCAGACCGCGCTTGTCGGGCCTGTCGGCGTACTGCTTTGTGGAGAAGAACGGCTCGAAAATCCGCGGAAGATCCTCCTCGCGGATGCCGCATCCGCTGTCGCGGACATGAACGGCGACCCGGCCGCCCTCGACGGGCTCGGCGTCGATCGTGAGGCGGCCCCGACGTCCGAGCATCGCCTGGCGCGCGTTGAGGATCAGGTTGAGCAACACCTGCTGAATCTGATGGCCGTTGACGGCGACCTCCAGGTGCGGATCGACCTGAATGTTCACGGCGATGTTGTCCTTGGCCAGGTCGCGGCCGAGGCAGCCGAGAGCGTCCTCGACAAGCTTCCGCAGGCCGTGGCGCGACCGGCCCGTTTCGCCGTTCTTCACCATCCCCACGATGCGATCGCACATGCCGCGGATGATCGGGATGTGTGCAAGCGTTTTCTCGAGCGCCTTTTTCATCAGCTCCACGTCGCCCGTGTCGAGCGCCTGCCGGGCGTAGGCCATCACCGGCGTGAAGAGATTGTTGAACTCATGCGCGATCATCGCCGACATCGTTCCGATGCTCGCCAGACGCTGCGCGTGGCGAAGCTGGTCGCGCAGGGAGAGGAACTGTCGCTCCAACTGATCGATATGCGCTTGCAGGGCGCCCGCGTCGGTCGCTACACTGGGCGGAGGAATCCTCGGCGGCGTAGGTTTCGTGGGATAAGGCATAGGTTACAGCATTGCCGGGCGCCGGGGACGCGGCGAACCCGGGGACAGGCCGAACCCGGACTCCGCCGGCTCCGCGCGGCGCAAGGCACTGTTTTTATCGGCGGCCCTGCGAAGGAAGCTGAAGTCCGATGGACGTGCAGGCGAGGCTGGACGCGCTGCTGGCCGCAGCGGAGCAACTCGGGATCGAAATCCGCCGTGTGCCCTTGGGGGGCGAAGGGGGCGGGCTCTGTTCGCTTCGCGGGCAGCGGGTGCTGTTCGTGGACGCCTCCGCGGATACCGCCACGCGCTACGACAAGACCGTGAACGCGATGGCGCGGTTGCCGGAACTCCAGGACCAGTACCTGCCGCCTCTGGTTCGAGAGGATCTGGAACGGGCCGCGGGCGAGAAATAACGCGGCCGAAGGGCATCACGGCGAAGGAGTTCATGCGGGCCTGGCTCCGGGGTCGATGTGATTCGCCGCCGTGGCCGCCTCGGCCGGCCGGGCTTTTGCGAGCCATGTTGGGCAATCCGCAGATTCACGCGGTCGATGACGTACGGCTGGAGGCGCCCCCGCACAGCCGAAGCGGCGTGCGCAGGTTCTATCGCGACCTCATCGGTCTGACCGAGTTGCCCGCTCCGCCGGAACGATCGCAGATCGTCTTTCACGCCCACGGGCGGCGCCTCACCGTGCACGTGCTCGCCGACGCCCTGCCCTCTCCGATGCGACGCCGACTGCTGATCCAGGTCGATTCGCTCGCGGAAATGGCCGCACGGATGAGCCGAATCGGCATCGCCTGCCGCATCTTCATGGGCATGGGTATCGGCGACCGAAGGCTCATCGCCCTTGATCCGGCGGGCAACCGCATCGAGTGCAAAGAGGTGAGACCCCTTTGAGATAAACGGTGAGCCACGGCGCGAAAAGAACACATAACCACTTGTCAGCAAGCGGGTTATGACGTACTCCGGTTTCCGAAAAAAAGTGGCTGCCGGGGACGTGACAGATCGCACGGCCTCTGCTATAGTATGGAGAGCCTTAGTGGCCGGGGCGGTTGTGCTAACCTTCCCTCAGGTCGCACTACCGGCGAGGCGTCATTTCCAGCGCCGTCGGATTCCCGTAGCGGATTCTGAGCGTAATCCTTTATGAGCGCTGGTGTGTGTTCGATGACGGGTCGGTGCAACGGTCGCAGCGGGCGTGAGTAGTAGAGTGCGGCGTGGGCTTGGGGGGCTGTGACGCCGTGGGAACCCGGCAGGAGGCCGGGAGGTATAAGAAACGGATGGATCGCAGGTCCGCCGGAGGCCTGGCGGGCCGGACGGCGCAGTAACAGGCCCAACGGGACGCGTCTTTTCCCACGCATTCACCCAGGGATTCCGTTGTACAAGAGGCCGGGGTGGCCGCGCGTTTCCGTATCCCGGATATGTACTGAACAGGAGGTATTCTTCAAATGGCCAAGAGCCAGAACAATCGCAGCAAACCGAGCAGCTCGCGGAAGAAGGCCGCCGAGCCGGAGGAGATCACCGGGCTTCCGGTCGATGAGGACGACGCGGACGTCGCGATCGCCAACGACGAGCCCGACGAGGCCCCCGCGATGGCCGACACCGGCGCGATCGACGCGGAGACGCACGCGAAATACGAAGAGATCAAGCGCGGCGAACTGCACATCACCGACCTTCAGAAGATGAACGTGCAGGAACTCCACGAGATCGCCAGGAAGGAAGGTCTCACGGAGTACACCGGACTCAAGAAGCAGGAGCTCATCTTCAAGATTCTCAAGGAGCGCATCCGCCAGAACGGCCTGATGTATGGCGAGGGCGTCCTGGAGATCCTGCCGGACGGGTTCGGCTTTCTCCGCAGTCCCGAGTACAACTACCTGCCGTGCCCGGACGACATCTACGTGAGTCCGTCGCAGATACGCCGGTTCGGCCTCCGCAACGGCCACGTGGTCGCCGGGCAGATCCGCCCGCCCAAGGAGTCCGAGCGCTACTTCGCCCTGCTCCGCGTCGAGGCCATCAACTGGGAAGACCCCGAGCGCGTCACCGAGAAGGCGAACTTCGAGGATCTCACCCCGCTGTTCCCGAACAAGCGCCTCATCCTCGAGACGACGCCCGACGAGATCAACATGCGGATCGTCGATCTGGTCACGCCCATCGGCAAGGGCCAGCGCATGCTGATCGTTGCGCCCCCGCGGACGGGCAAAACCGTGCTGCTGCAGAAGATGGCGAACGCGATCTCGCGCAACGAGCCGGACGCGTATGTCATCATCCTGCTGATCGACGAGCGGCCGGAGGAAGTAACCGAGATGCAGCGGAATACGAAGGCCGAAGTCATCAGCTCGACCTTCGACGAACCCGCCAGCCGTCACGTGCAGGTCGCGGAAATGGTGATCGAAAAGGCCAAGCGAATGGTCGAGTACGGCCGCGACGTCGTCATTCTGCTCGACTCCATCACGCGTCTGGCCCGGGCGTACAACACGGAAGTTCCCCACTCCGGCAAGATTCTGACCGGCGGCGTCGACGCGAACGCCCTCCAGAAACCCAAGCGGTTCTTCGGTGCCGCGCGGAATATCGAGGAAGGCGGCTCGCTCACGATCATCGGCACGGCCCTGATCGACACCGGAAGCAAGATGGACGAGGTGATCTTCGAGGAGTTCAAGGGCACGGGCAACAGCGAACTGCACCTTGACCGCCGACTTGTCGATCGCCGCACATGGCCGGCTATCGATATCGCCGCGAGCGGCACACGCAAGGAAGAGCTCCTCATGGACCCGAAGGAGCTGGAACTCGTCTACCGGCTACGTCGCGTTCTGAGCGATATGAACGTGGTCGAGGCCGTCGAACTCCTGCGAAGCCGTCTCGAAAAGGTCAAGACGAACGCCGAGTTCCTCATGACGATGAACTTCTCCTGAGGCAAACCCTGCCGACCGGCGAGGCAGACGCGCAGCTCGCCGCCTGACGTACGGCTCGCCGCAGGCCCCTGCGAATCACAGCGCGACAGAAACGCGCCGGAGGCTGCGCCCGCGCAATGCCTGGAGCCAGTTTTTGCGTCCGGCAGGGTTCCGGCAAGGTCGATTCCCTGATTCGGACGTCGCGAGACCCAAAATCAGTCTCTGCCGGCTGCGACTGCGGGCATAGGGCATTTGCGCTGGCGATAGGAACGTAACACATTGGCAGGTAGGATGTTGCAATGCAGGACCATCCGGATACCGGGTGGTTCCCCTCGGCGGAAAAGTCCTGCATGCCCGAGGTTGTTCCCTCCGAATCGGCCCCTTGGTCGATTCCGGCGAGGGCAGAGTGTTTTTTCGCTTTTCTTTCTTGCAATGTTGCCGGCGGCGCGATAACATATCGTTGGAATCGGGGGAGTGCTCGAGGCTCGAGCACGAAGTACGGTCCATGTACGGAGCGTCTCAAGGAACGGAAAAGCACAACTCGCCAGGAGGAGGAACGCACATGTTACATCACCGCGGAGGTTGCAAGAACGGCGGTGTCGCCACGTGGGGCGTCGTAGCCCTCGCGGCTGTCGCAGTGATGATCCCCGTCGTCAACGCAAAGGCGGACGGCATACTCACCGGGTGGATTGTCAAGGTCGCCGCCGACAAGGGTGCCACACACGATGAGTATGTAACGTACTTTTCGGGCGAGACCCTGTCGGAGGGCGGGTGGTTCGACTGGAGCCTGCCAAGTCCGTACACGTTCGCTAACGGCCTCGGGCAGCTTCAGACGCTCAACCTGAGCCTGAATGATCGCTGTTACGAGCCGGATGCGCTCTCGGTGGAGCTGGCTTTCAGCCTCGTGGCCGGAACGAGCGGAGCAACGTTTACCGTAACTTCGGCGATGCTTCCCATCACCGTGGTGAATCCGCAGGCCTATGCCACGGCCGGCGTAACCGTTACCGACGGTGAGCCCTACGACACCGCGACGTTGCTCGGGCAGTATGCCGGTGGCAAGGTCTACCAGACCAGCTACAACAACGGGACACCCTGGAGGACGTACATCGCCAGCCCGCTTGTCACGGGTACCGGCGGCACCGCGTCCAGTCCGCCCGAGCCGATCGTCCAGGAAATGATCCCGGCTACCGTCACGAACATCAGCTCGGAGTTCAAGTTCACGCTCACGCCGGTCGATCAGGCCAGCGGCACCAGCAGCTTCACGATCCTGGTGCCGGAGCCCATGACGATCGGCCTCTTGGCAATCGGCGCGATGTATGCCGGTCGGCGAAGGCGCTAGGGAGAAATCAAGACGAATTCAACGCGAGTCGTGCGGGCCGTCTCGGGTTCGGGACGGCCCGTTTCGCTGGCTGAATTCTGCGCTCAAGCCGACGCGTTCTTTGCCGTGCCGACCCAACGAGGCCCGCATCAGTGCATCAGGAGAAGGGGCAGCCCCAAGGACCACAAGGACCAACCGGTAGTGACGGCACTTGGATGAAAGCACAACCCAGGTATAGCGCAATCGCCCGGAACAATACAGGCGCAACGCATTCTGTATCCAAATGCTTACAATCCGGCGATGGACTGAATCTCCGGCCTGCCGTTATTCAGCCCGTTTCGGACCGTTTTCCTGCCCGGGCGGCGGGCCGACAAGTTTTTACTGATTCTCGGGTTTTTTCTCTTGCATCCCGGAGGCGGGCTGATAAAATGAGCGTCGTGAGAGGATAAGCGCACTTCGTCGGTCGCAGGGAAAATCGTGCGCTTCGAGTAATCTCATAGGGTCGGAAAAGCACAATTCGAGGAGGAGAATGCACTATGTTCACCGGACACTCGCATTCGAAGGCGGCGCGCGTCGGCACGCTGGCAGTCGTTGCACTGGCCGCAATCGGAGTCCTGCTGCTGCCGGGCTCGCGAGCCCTCGCCGGCGGCGTGGTGGAGAACGGCTACGTCATCAGCATCACGGGCGAGATTGAGGGCGTGGGTTCCGGATCGTGGAGCATACCGGTCCCGCTGAACTGGACTTTCAGCGATGAGCACACCTGGGCGCCCGGTGGCACTACCACGGTCATGGCGGGAGAGACACCGCTGTTTGATATCTCGGATGTGATGGTGACGCTCAAGGCCGACCCATCGGTTGATCTCACGTTCAGCGTGAAGAACCGCCAGACCGTTCCGCAGACGTTCACCGTCAACTCCGCCGTCGTCAGCTTCGATCCGCTCGTGAACAACTGGGCCTACGCCACGGCCGGCGTAACGCTGACCGACAGCACCACCAACGGCGCTTCGATCACGGGCCTGCAGGCCGGCGGCAAGACGTACGAAGCGATGTACAACGGCACGACGGTTTTCGCGGATCTCGTATCCGGGTTCTCCGTCCCGAGCGGCACGCTGACGATGACGGAACGGAAGCCGCCGCTGCCCGCGGATGCCGTGTTGATCCCCGGGACAGTGAGCAGCATCTCGTCGCAGTTCAAGTTCACCCTCAGCGCCAGCGATTCGGCCAGCGGAACGAGTTCGTTCGTCGTCGGAGCGGTTCCGGAACCGGCCACGCTCGTGCTGCTCGCCGTCGGAGCGGCCGCGATGGGCAGGGTGCGTCGGCGACGATAAGGCCGGGGCACTGTCAGTCGAGCAAGAGTTGAATCCTACCAGCCTCCGTAGCTGCTCGCAGCGACGGAGGCTGGTTTGTGAATATGGGATGTTATCGGATTCCGACAGGCATTACGATAACACGAGGAGGACGAAAGCCGGCCCAGCACTACTACGGCCTTGGTCTGTCAGGGCCGCGCCCCCGGGTGTCGGGACTTGGGGGCAAACGGCGCATAGAGACGATCCTGGTCCACATCCAGCGCGATCTGCGCAGGGACCGGTGTGGAAGGCTGCAGCCGCAGCCGCGCGACAGCTTGAGGGCGCCTCGGCGGGCTTGTAGAATCGCTGTTTGAGGCCCATGCTCACCACAGCGCCCTGGGGGGCGTCGGAAGTGCGGGGCGACGAGCCGTATCGCGATGACGGGTACGGTTATCGGTTCAGTCGATCAGCGAGGATGCAGGTAAAGGCCCTGCGTGTCGTCGGGGGGATCCGCGCAGTTCGCAGGCGCGCAGACGGCCCACGGGCAGATCATATATAGCGGCAATCCGGGGTTTGAAGCGTTTGCTCGGGCGCGCACGATCGTCGCCCACGAACGCGGACGGCAGACGGACATGGCAGGTTCGCCGGCGCTGGCAGCAGTGATAATCGGCATCGCTCTTGGCCAGGTTCCTCCCGAGTCACGCACGGCCGAGATGCCGGACAGTTGGTTGGTTCTCTATAACGCGAACGTTCCCGACAGCGTCGCCTGGGCACAGTGGTACGCGGCGGAACGTGGCATCCCCTCCGAGCAACTCCTCGGCCTCTACACGTCACCCAACGAGAATCTGCCGGATAAGGCCACAGCGGAAGCCGAGATCTTCGCGCCCGTTCGAAGCTTCCTGGCAGACCCGGTCATCGGATCCCGCATCATGGGCATTGTGGCCGGGTACGCGATCCCCGGTCATTTCGGAACAGGCGACTACGGGGTCGGCGGCTACTCGGTGGCCTGCGCGCTGCAGGATGCCACGGACACCGTGTTCAATGTGAACCCGGACTACCCCCACCGTTGGGGCGATGTCCTGCCGGCGCAGCGTCTCAGCCGGGCCACGATGACCGCGGGACACTACATGGTCGCACGCATCGACGCAGGCAGCCTGGACCTGGCCAAGGCGCTCACGCTTCGCGCCAAAGCGATCTGGGCATCGCGCACGCCCATGTTCGGGAACTACGTCTACTACGACTACACCGACGCACAGAAAGGCACATGGTCGATACTCATGCAGGCGGTGCAGAACCCGCTGTTCGCGAGTCTCCCCTGGCGGGCGTTTGACGAGGATACGGCGCAGACGCCCCTGGACGCCTTCCGGATCGGCTGGCACGATGTGAGGAACTGGAACGATGCCCGTCTGCGAGGCTCGCCCGTCGGGCCGCGGATCCTCGCGTATGACTACGACAGTTGGGGAGCGACGACGGTTCGCAGCACCACGCTCGACGGGGGGCGCTTCGTACCGAATGCGATCGACGCGGGCTACGCCGCCGCCATCGGCGCGACGGCCGAGCCCAAGACCGCCTCTCCCCCCTACCCCGACACGCTCCTCGCGGGGCTGATGGCGGGCTGGACGCTGGGCGAATCCTTCTACCTCGCCAACCCGTACGACGACTTCATGTGGGAAGTCGTGGGCGATCCATTCCTGCGGGTGCCGGACTGGGCCTTGGGGCCGCTCAAGTCGCGGGCCGACTTCGACAACGACGGCGACGTAGATGTGACGGACTTCCTGTCCTTCACCGCATGCGTCAGCGGGGCGAACAGGCCCGCGACGCCGGACTGCGCGAGCCGGGACCTGGACGGCGACGGCGATGTGGACGTGGTGGATTTCGGCCGGTTTCAGTCATGTTATAACGGCCCGAACCGGCCGCCGGCCCCGACCTGCATGGGCTGATTCCCGGTGACGAAGCCCGTTTACCGCTTTTCAGATCGAGGGTTGCATCCCTGATA
This sequence comes from uncultured Planctomycetales bacterium, assembly GCA_964653435.1. GTDB lineage: Bacteria > Planctomycetota > Phycisphaerae > UBA1845 > PWPN01 > CAZMVY01. Next base: position 15,308 of record CAZZFA010000065.1, read on the forward strand.
AGATAGGCTATAATGCCCGCTTGGTGGTGGATCGCGGTGTACGGATGCACCGTTCCCACCGGTCCAAGCCTCCGGAGACACCGAGGTTACAGGCTTGTCAGGCGATCAGCACCGAACCGAGCCGGTCGCGGTATCGCACGTCGGCTCCCGGCAAACCGTGTTGTGGATCATCGCGATGCTGCTCGCGGTGATCGCCACGGCAATGGTGCTGCGCCTGGATGAATCGAGCATGTCCCGTAGCGTGGTTCGGGCGCAGGTGCCCGGCGGCGCCGGGCGATTGGGGGCGCGCGGCATCTACGCCTTCGCCGGTCAGGTAACACGGAATTCGTACGGCATATTCATGCTGGATGTCGACACGGGGACGATCTGGTGTTATGAATTGAGTGGAGGCACCGAGGGAGCGAAACAATTGCGTCTGGTGGCCGCCCGCTCGTGGGTTTTCGACCGCTATCTTGAGGAGTTCAACGTTGGCGACCCCACGCCGGCGGCCGTGGCGGACCTGGTGGAGAAGCAGGTTTCGCAACGGCAACGGCTTGGCAAGGGCGACCTGCTGAACGGCCCGGCCGACACACAGCCGGTCGGGCAATCTGAGCCGGAAGGTCAGTCCGGCAAGTGAGGCGTCGATATGGCAAAACAATACTACAGCGCGGAGGAAGCCCGGCAGAAGCTGCACACGGACGATGACGGGCTCAAGTTGCTGGTGCGACAGGGCAGGCTCCGCGAGTTTCGCGATGCGGGCAAACTGAACTACCGCGTCGAGGAGGTCGACGCAATCGTCGCGGAGAAGGCCGGCGCCCTCGGCGGCAGCGGCGAACTGCTGCTGGAACCCGCTGAGGACTCCGCCCCCGGCGCCACGCCCCCCCCGGCATCGGCCGGCAGCAGCATCGGTTCGGCCATTTTCAACCTCGAAGACACCGGTGCGCCGGAGAAGCCGGCGGGCAAGACGGGTTCCGGCACCGGCTCGGGCAGTGGCGTGAAGCTGGGCGATTCCGATCTCGGTCTGGGCGGGTCGGACGTGCTCAGTCTGGAGGAGGTGGACAAGGAAGCCGTCGAGGGCATGCGCAAGGATGACACGGTTATCACCAACGTGGGCATCAGCGTCTTCGACGACGAGGACCTGGAGATCGCCGCGGATCCGATGGCGAAGACGATCGCCACCGGGGGCGGCGAGCACCTGGGGCTCGAGGGCAGCGGCGGCGGGAGCGGCCTGCTTGACCTCACCCGCGAAAGCGACGACACGTCGCTCGGCGCGGATGTGCTCGGCGACATCGAGTTGACCGACGATGTAACGCAGACCACCGAGGCCACGGCGACGACCGACATGGGCGAGGCCCCGGCGCCGGAGGCACCGGCGGAGCCGGTGGTCGTGGCCCCGCGGGTCGTGCAGGTCGTCGGGGCGTTTCCGGCGGATCCGAGCGCACCGATCTTTTCCGGTCTGCTCATTGCGGGTATGCTAGTAATGGCCATCGTAGGCGCGGCGGCGGCAGCGATGACGCTGGACGTGTGGCCGGCCTACCTGGATGTGATCTATCGGAACCTGCTGATCTCCACGGCAGTGATGGTGGGCGTCGGCGGGTTGTGTGCGTTGATCGGCTGGCTGATAGGACGGCAGCCGGCCCCCCGGCGCGAGAAGGCGGCCAAGCCCGCCAAGAGCGCCGGCTAGGACGACCCCGAGGTGATTGGACGCCGGAGGCGATACTCCGATTACCTTAACCCGTTTGTGACATCTCGGGGCAGGGATGTCCGTCGAGTGCCCGCGGCGCGCCCCTGGCGCAAGGGATGGCGTGCGGCCGGGTCAGATCAGAAGGCGCTGGGAAACGGTTCTGTTTAAGGAGATCGAGATGTCCACTCGGATAGGCCTGTGGGCCGTTGGTGTCGCCGCATTGATCGCATCGATGAATGCGGGCTGTTACTACGATCAGTTCCTCCAGGAGCAGCGGGCGAACCGTGTGCTGCAGGAGCAACTCACGCGTGCGAAGGACGACCTGCACGACGCGGAGTCGATGAACCAGCAGCTCAACACGAAGATCGACTCGCTGAACGGTCAGCTCGCGGCGAACAAGCAGACCATCGACAGCCTGACGGCGGAGAACGAAAGCCTCCGCGACAAGTGGGGCAAGGCGATGGCGGCGCTGGAGAAGATGGCGGGCAAGGGGATCGAAACGCCCGTCGTGGTGAACCAGGTGCTTCCGCCGGCGCTGGATGAGGCGCTCAAGAAGTTCGCCGCCGAGAACCCCGATCTCGTCGAGTATCTTCCGGAGAAGGGCGCCGTGCGGTGGAAGGCGGACCTGATCTTCCCGCTCGGCAGCGATGTGCTGCGCGAGAGCGTCGCGGAGCCGCTGCGGAAGTTCGCGGAGATCGTCCGCTCGCCGGCGGCGGAGAAGTTCGACGTGATCGTCGTGGGCCACACCTGCACCACGCCGATCAAGCGGGCCGAAACGCTCCGGGAGCACAAGACGAACTGGCACCTGTCGGCGCACCGCGCGATCTCGGTGATGCGTGCCCTGGCCGGCGACGGGGTGCCGGAGGCGAAGATGGGCGTGATGGGCTACGGCGAGTGGAGGCCGATCGCCCCGAACGACACGGAGGCGAACAAGGCCAGGAATCGACGCGTGGAGATTTTCCTCGTCTCCTCGGATAAAGTCACCACGGTGGGGACGGCCGGCACGTACGAGACGACGGACCGGAACATGAGCTTCGTCAAGCCGGCGGATTTCGGCGGAGCGGCGAAGGTGGCGTCGCCTCCGGCCCGTACGGCGCCGAAGGCAAACGCCCGAAAGGCCAAGGCCGCGCCGGCCCCGGCCAGGAGCGACGAGAGCGCCGAGGCTCCCGCTCCCGCGCCCGAGCAGTGACGGCTTGTGACGGGCGGGAACGCTTCCCGCGGCGGGCGTAAGGAGATCGCCGCGACGGACGGCGGTGAAACGAGCCGGCTCCTCACCCCGGCACGGTTTGTCGCCTGAAGACGCGCGTTCGCCGAGAAGCCCGGCGGTCGGAGCGCTGCCCGATCCGCATCCGTCGGCTCATCGGGTCGGTGCGATCCCTCGTGGGTCCTTCCGAGTGGCGATGTGTTGTCAGGGCGTGCTCGTGCGGGCACGCCCTGCCGCTTTCTGTGGCCGCGGGAATTGCGGGAGCGACCGTGGGATCGGCAAGCCGACCGCGTCGAACGCATCCCCGTTCGGCATCCTCCGCGGGCGTTGCCTGTCGGAAAACGCGAGCATGTCGCCACGCATTGCCGCCAGAGGCGGCTCCACCTTTCGCGGGCGCACGGCGTATAATCCTGGTACGATCCACACGGAACGCCTCAGAGCGCAAGGCCAGGGTGCCCGGGCCGGATGGATTCAAGACATGTGACGGCGCAGCGAACCGGTGAGGTTCGGGCAGCACGCCACAATCGCCGACACGGATGCCCCACGAGGGTGCGGATCGGTTTCTCAGAGCCTTCATGCCCGGGGGCGGCGTATAATCAACCCCGGGGGCGCAATCGCATCACGATCAGGGCGGATCGGCCGCGTCCGGTCGGGTGCGCGGGGCCTGCACAAACCAGGAGCAATCGCGTTGAAGATACCGGTACTGGGCAGCACTTGGTTTGCGATTACCCTTCTCATACTCATCTTCCTCTACAGCTCGATCGGTTCAGCCGTGCCGCCCATCCGCCAGGGGGCGCTCGCCGACTGGGTCGGCTGGGAAGCCCTCCGCTTCGAGATGAGTGAGATGGAATGGTTCTCCTCGCCGATCTTCGTCGTGATGGTCGGTCTGTTCTGTCTCTCGATGGTGACGGCCACGATTCAACGAATCCCGCTGAATCTGATCCGGCTCGGCGAGTGGGTGGTTCATTTCGGGATTCTGGTACTGGTCGTCGGATGCTTCATCTACTTCGGCCGGAAGATCGAGGGCGACGCGGTGATCTTCCGGCGGGCGGCGCTCGTCTCGATACCGGGAATGCCCGGCCCCGCCCGTATGGCGGTACGACCCGGCGCGGCCGTCAGCGTAGCCGCGGGCGGCGAGCGATATCAGGTCTCCGTCTCCCGCATTGTGCCGAGATATGAGATCCCGTCCGGGCCCGATCGGGGCCGGCAGACCCTGGCCGTGTGGTTTGCCGTGCAGAGCCGCCGTGCGGCGGGGACCAGGCGGTTTACCCGCGTGTTGCTCGCCGGATATCCGGCACTCACGGAAGACATCGAAGGAATGGCGATGTCGGCGGGGCCTTCCGGCCGGGGATTGCTCGACGCGAATCTGCGGATCGATCTCGACTACGAGCCGCAGGACGCCTTCTTCCTTGAGCGTACGGCCGCCCTGTACGCCCGCTTCGACCCGGCCGGCGATTGGGTGGAGATGCCGATCCGCAAGCTCCCACGGTATTACGAGCACGTATCCGACCCGGACGATGTGTGGCCCGGCGACGACGGCCCGGTGCCGGCCCGGCCGATCCGCCTCGACGCGGCGGTGCCCCGAACGGCCTCCGGCGACGACGACGCCATGAAGGGCCTGAAGTTCCGCGCGGTCGGCTACCTCCCGTACGCAGTGATCGAATCGCACTTCGCGCCCGGCGGAACCGCGCTGAACCCGGTCGTACGCTTCTCGCTGACCGACGGACGGTCGCGCCACAGCTATGAGCTGGCCGCGTTCGATCCCGCGCGAAACCATATGGAGTTCAACGAGTCGCGGTTCCGCATGGATTTCCGGTGGGCCGCCTCCGTCGAAGAACGCCAACGCCTGGCCGCGAAACACAACCCGCGGCTGGAGTTTCGCGTCGCGGGAAAGGACGCGCCGATCGAACTGCCTCTCGCATCCCTGCTGGACAAGGGACCGCAGCCGGTGCCGGGAACGGACTACCGGGTGACCGTGGCCACGTCGGACGTCATGCTCAACTTTCCCCTGATGAGCGAAACGATGCAGGGCCGGACTGACGATGTCGTCGTCGTCTCCGTGGAACAGGGCGAGAAGAAGTTCCGCCGGATCGTCTTCGCCGGGCACCCCGAGCAGAATCGCGATATCGACGCGATACACGCCGCGGCGACAGGCCCGGCCGATTCGGGTCTGCAGATCCGCTTCATCGACCCCGCGCCGGCGGGGGTCCTGCTGATCGGCGGGCCTACCGAACAGGAGTGCGAACTCGTCATGAACAGCCCGGACGGCGAGCAGACGCGCCGGCCCATGCCCGTCGGGGCGGCGGCATCGCCGGCCGAAGACGCCCTGCCGTTGACGGTGGACGCGCTGATTGCGCAGGCGGTAGAAGTGACGCGACCGGCGCTCGTGCCTCGCCGTCAACGCCAGCCGCTTCAGAGCGTGGGCGCGACCATGTCGCTGCTGGCGATCGAGGTGGACGACGGCGTCCGTCCGCAGCGCCTCTGGCTGCCGTTCAACCAGTACCCCTTCCCCGATTCAACCTACGCCTACCCCGAGCGGTTCCAGTACGGCAGCTACTCGCCGCGGACGCTCACGCTCTCCGACGGGCGCACGATCGAACTGATGTACTCGCGGGAGCGTCGATACCTGCCGGCCGCGGTCGCACTCGAGAGCTTCGTGCTTGAGACGCACCCCGGGGGGCAGCGGGAGCGCGACTTCATCAGCCGGATCCGCTTCTATGAGAAGGACGGCTGGTCGCCCATCCGCGAGGTGCGATCGAACCAGCCGGCGGAATACGGCGGGCTGTGGTTCTACCAGGCGGAATGGGACCCGAAGAACGAGGCGATCACGGTTCTGGGCGTCGGAAACCGCGAAGGCATCTCCGTGATGCTTGCGGGCGTGCTTCTGTCCATCGTCGGCATGATCTACAGTTTCTACGTCAGACCGTTTCTGGTGCGGCGGCGGACGGAGCGCGAGGCCACGGCCGGCGGACCAGCGGAGAGTCCGCCCGGCGAAGCGACACGCGGCAGCCCATCGGGCATCCAGGACAAACGGCGGGCAGCACCCTCGCCGGCGAGCCTTATCGCGTGGATCGCCGCCGTCATCGTCGCCGCCGGCGCCGCCCCGCGTGCGTGCGCGCGGCAGTTCGCACAGGATGTGGACCTCTCGCGGATGCGGCTGATCGCCGTCCAGCATGACGGACGTTTCAAACCGTTCGACACGCTGGCCCGCGAGACGATCCAGCAGATCACCGGTGACAGCGTGTTTGACGGCCAGGACCCGGTCTACACCTATCTGGACCTGATGTTCCGTCCGGCGGCCTACGCAAACCGCAACCTGATCCTTGTGAAGAAGGCCCGCGTCCGGGAGGTTCTGATCAAGGCCGCCGAGAGCGAACTGAGCGATGCCGAGGCATCCTTTATCCGGCAGACGCGCCGGGTTTCGCCGCGGTTTCTCCTGCTGCCCGCCGTGCAGCAGGCGATCGAGACGCTCGAGAGTGACACGATGAACACCGGGCGAGACGCCGAGCTGATCCGCATGGCGCAGGCGTACGCCGACCCGCGGAATCTCCGCGGATTCCTGCTGATCGTACCGCCACCCGGCGGCACGCCGTACTCACCGTGGCTGGGCATCGATGCGATCGCCGGGGCATCCGAGGCGCCCGCCGGCATGAACCCGGCGACCCGGAACCTGCTTGCGTCCGCCTGGAAGCAGCTCGAGACGGCGTGGTCCGCCGATGACGCCCGGGCGGCCAGCGAGGCGATGAATACGCTCGCGCCGGCCCTGGCGCGGGTGGAGCCGGACCTGTATCCGCCGCCGTCGCGACTGGCGATGGAGCACTGGTACTTCCGTCACCACGCGCTGAATGGCGTGTGGTTCGTGTACCTCGGCGCCTTTCTCAGCCTGCTTCCGGCGTTCCTCCTGTCCAGCCGCGCGGCCAGACGGATCGGCATGCTCGCCTTCGTCGTCGCGTTCGCACTGCAAACCGTCTCGATCGGCGTTCGCTGGTATGTGGCCCGGCGAATCCCGACGGCCAACATGTTTGAGGCTGTGACGGCGGCGGCGTGGTCCGGTGCGGCGATTGCGCTGATTCTCGAGGTGTGGCTGCGGCGGCGGCCGGTGCGGAACCTGTTTGCGCTCGGGGCGTCATTCTGCGGGGCGCTCGCGCTGATGTGCGGGTACTATATGCCGGCGCTGCTGAGCCCGAACATCTCCAACCCGATGCCGATCCTCAACACGGTCTGGCTCAAGATCCACGTGACGCTGATCCTCATCAGCTACGTCCTGATCGGCGTGAGCTTCGTGACGGCCACGCTGTACCTGATCCTGCGGGCGGCCGCGCGGCTGGGCGGTTCCCCGCCGCCGGTCGGGTCGGGGGCCGCCGCAATTACCGCCGGCAGCGGCACGAAGAACCGCGCAGCGCTGCCCTCGGAAGCCGCCGGCGAAACGATCGCACCGTACGATCTCGTGGTCGGCGACTCGCCGAGCGCCACAGGCGCGGTCGCAGCCCCGCGGCGGTCGGCGGTCACCGTTGCCGGGGGTATCCTGTCGCTGCTGGGGTGTGTGCTGCTGGCGGTTCTGCTCCGGCCTGAGATCGTCCGGACCGCGAGCGGCATCGCGTCCGCCACGGCCGGCGCGGCCATCGGACGCGGGCTCTACATCCTGCTGCTTGTTGCCACCGTGCTGGCCGGACCGGCATTCGCCCTCTGGCTGCTGCACGGAACCGTTCGGATCATCTTCGGCCGGGACGAAATGACGGCGCAAGGATCGCGGGCACCGCTGGCCGCCGTGCTCGACGGATCCACAATGCTGCTCATTCAGTTGGCGTTCGTGACGCTGTGGATAGGGATCATCCTCGGAGCGGCCTGGGCCGACGTTTCCTGGGGCCGGCCGTGGGGATGGGACCCGAAGGAAGTTTTCGCGCTGAACACGTGGCTCATCTTCGTCGGACTGCTGCACATCCGGCTGAACGTCCGCGACAAGGGCCTGTGGACGGCCGTCCTGGCCGTAGCCGGCTTCGCCGTCATGATGTTCAACTGGGTGGGTGTCAATTACTTCATCGTCGGGCTGCACAGCTATGCGTGACCGCGACCGGCGGCCGTCCGGCCGGCTCGCTCCGGTACGTTCAGCCGGACGTTGACTTCGGCCGGCGGCGGCAGTATCCGGGCGGATAACGCTTCCGACGGACGCAAAGGCATCCGGTACCGGGCGCCCGCATGGTGTGTTTCGTCCATCTTGTCAGGTACGCCGTTCTGCTGGCCTTGCTCGGCCTGATCTGCTGGCTGCCGGGCTTCGCGCTGGAAGGGGCCGCCTTTCGGGGCGGGCTGTCAGACCGACTCCGCGGCCTTGCACGCTGGTGCCTGGGATTCGCGTTCTGGATCGCGCTGCTGTTCATTCTTGCCGCCGTACGCCAATTGCGTCCTCTGCCGGTCTGGTGCGCGATCGGGCTGACCGCCGCCGTCACCGTGGGCATGTGCTCCCGGATATGGACGCCGCGCGCGGCGATGGCGCCGGCTTTCTCCGCACGCAGCCTTCCGTATGCGATCCTGCCGGCCGTGCTGCTGCTGCCCGGTTTCGTCATCGCCGCCGGTTACGGCGTAGCCGCCGATGCCGCCGTGTACCACCTGACGTTGCCGAAGCTGTACCTGGCGCATGGAGGCTTCCGGCCCGTGGCCTTCAGCGTGTACTCGAACTGGCCGCTCAACGTCGAATTGCTCTTCGCTCTGGCCATGCTGCTGAAGGACTACGTCCTCGCCACGCTGATGCACTTCGGCTTCGGCGTGCTGACGCTGTACGCAATCCACGTCGGCTGCTCGGCGTTTCACCGGCCGCACGCCGCGTGGCTGGCAATGGTTCTCTTTCTGGCCAACCCCGTGGTGCTCGTCGAAACGGGCTGGGCCTATGTCGATCTCGCATACACGTTCTTCTTCCTCGCCGGTTTTCTGTTCATGTTGCGGGCGACCGAAGACGGCCCCGACCGCCCCACCGCCCTCCTGCTGGCGGGCATCGCGTGCGGGGTGCTCGCCGGCGTGAAAGTCAACGGAATCGCGGGTGCGGTCGTCGTCGGATTGCTGTACGTCGTCAGCCGGGCGGGCCGCCGCGAGCGACGGCGGGTCGAGGCCCGCGCGTTCCTCAGCCGGTTCGCCCTGCCTGTTGTGCTGCTCTGGGCGCCCTGGCTCATCAAGTCCGCGTGGTACACGGGAAACCCGGTGTACCCCTTCCTGTACGGCTGGTTCGACGGCCAGGACTGGAACGCCTCGTTGTCCGCGCAGTTCTCGGCGTGGCAGCGTTCGATCGGCATGGGACGCACCTGGCTCGATTATCTCCTGCTGCCGGTTCGCGTGATCGTTCACGGCGGCGAGGGATACGCGCACTTTGACGGGCGCATCAGCGTCCTCTGGATCGGCCTGATTCCGCTCAGTCTGGTGTTCGGCCGGCGCAATGCGATCGTTCGCCGCTGCCTGGGCGCGGCGGGTGCGTTTTTCGTCATCTGGGCGGTATCGTCGCAGCAGATGCGGCTTCTGCTGCCCGTACTGCCGCTGTTGGCCATCGCCGCCGCCGTCACGATCACGGATCTCCTCGAACGGCTCCGCCGGGCGCGCGTGCGCCAGGGCGCCCTGTGGTGCTGCCTGCTCGGATGCGGCGCGGCGGCCGGGCTGACCAACGCGGATGTCTTCCGCTCCGGCGCCGAACGGCTCCGCCTTCTGGCGGCGCATGGCGAGTCGCTGCGGCAGATGGTCTTCCACCCGGTATACCGGTTCATCAACGAACGCCTGCCGGAAGACGCGAAGCTGCTCTCGCTGAACTGGAACTTCGGCTTCTTCCTGGAGCGGGAGTACATCGCCGACAGTTTCTTCGAGGCGTCGCAGATCGCCGACTGGCTGCGACCGGCGACGAGCAAGGCCGAGCTCCGCCGGCGCCTGGCGGACCGCGGCATCACGCATGTGCTGATGGGGCGATATGATTGGGGCATCGCGTATCCCCGCGTGCTGGATGCGATGCTCGCGGACCCCGGGTATGCCCGCATCTTCTACTGGGCGGAAGACGACGAGTTTCTGCTCCTGGAGTTGAAGTAGCCTGCCCGCGCCGGCCGGGGCGACGGCCGCGCGAAGATGCCGAACGACACGAACGTGTGGTACAATCGCCGCGAACGGCCGGCACGCGCGGCAGGCATGACGACCCGGCGGCCGCCGCAGACAGACATCGAGAAATGTCTTCCGACTCGCGATCCCGAATCGTCGTCGTGGCGATGCTCGCCGCCGCGGCCGTCCTGGCCGTCACCTCGTTCTGGAACGACAGCCTTACGTGCGACGAGATGTGCCACCTCGCATCCGGGATGAGCTATCTGAAAACGGGCGATTTCCGGCTGGATCCCGATCATCCTCCCCTCGAGAAGATCTGGGCGGCCCTGCCGCTGCTGTTCGTGGATCAGAAATGGCCCGGCCCCGAGACCCCCGGCTGGCGCGAATCGGACGTATGGCGCGTGGGCCGCACCTGGTTCTGCACCCTGAACGACGGGGAGCGTCTGCTGAAGATCGCGCGAGGCATGATGGTCGCACTCCTGCTGGCGTTGTGCCTGACCATCGGGGGAATCGCCCGTGCCCTGTTCGGGCGCGCGGCGGGGCTTCTGGCGATGGCGATGTCGGCGCTGAGCCCGACGTTGCTCGCGCACGGACGACTGGTCACGACGGACCTGCCGCTGGCCCTCTTCGCGATGCTGACGATCTGGACGTTCGCCCGCCTCATGCAGCGCATCAGCGCCGGGCGATTGACGGCCGCCGCGCTGGCCCTGTCCGCCCTGAGTCTGACGAAGTACTCCTGGCCGCTCGTGCTGCCGGCCCTGGCCGCGATGGCCGTGGCGGCCGTCCTGCGTCAGGGCCCGAGTCCGGGTACAACCGACGAACGGACGGCGGCTTCGGATAACGCTCCGCACGCCACTTTCCGGCGGCCGGCGGGCCGGCCACTTCGTCCCTGGATGCTGGCGCCGATCACTCTGGTCCTGGCCGCGGCCGTCTGGCTGGCGATCTGGTGCTGTCTCGGCCTGCGGTACAGCCCGTTTCGCGGCGCGGACCGGGACCGGGCGATGCTCGTCGTCGTGCCCGGCCTCGGCAAGCCCCCGCCCACCACGATGGATGAGGCCTGGGACACGATCCTGCGGCACTGGCAGGACGACCGCCCGATGACCGACATCAGCGCTGACCTCATCCGGGCGGCGAGAAAGTACCGCCTCCTGCCGGAGGCGTATCTCTACGGACTCGCCTACACGCGAAAGACCACCGAATGGCGGCCCGCCTACCTGATGGGCGAGATCCGCGAGCTCGGCTGGCGATCCTATTTCCCCATCGCATTCGCGATCAAAACCACGATCCCCGAGATGCTTCTGGTGGTCGCCGGGCTGGCGGCCATCGTCTCGAGTTGCGTCCGGCCCCGCCGGCGCCAACTGTCGCAAGAACGGGCCGACACCCGGAACGAAAACGCCCGAAGCCCCGATACCCCGGGCGAACCCGATCGCGGAGCGATTCCGCGCGATCTCGTCCTGGCGGTCGGGCTGGTCACATTCCTTGTGGTCTATGGCGTTACGGCGATTACCGCCAGGATCAACATCGGCCATCGCCATATCATCCCGATCTACCCCGTGCTCTTCGTTTTCGGCGGCGCGGCGGCCTGTTGGAGCAACCGTCGCTGGGGTCGCTGGCTGCTGTTGGGGCTGGTGCTGTGGCAGGCCGGTGTAAACCTGCGCATCCATCCGCACTACCTGTGCTACTTCAACGAGTTCGTAGGCGGGCCGCGGAACGGCCATCGGTATCTGGTCGACAGCAACCTCGACTGGGGCCAGGACCTCAAGCGGCTCTCCGAGTATGCGCGGGCCAGGCCGCAGGAGACGATCAAGCTCGCCTACTTCGGAAGCACCGACCCCAGGTGTTATGGATTCTCGCCGCAGTTGATTGTGAGCGACATCGTGCCGCCGGAAGCGCTGGCGGACCTGACTCCGGGCACGTATTGCATCAGCGTGACGACGCTGTTCGGGCTCTATGACCCGGTGCTGCGAGAATCCTTCTGGAGGGACCCCGAGAACCTGGCATTCTACCGCGCCCTCTGTCGCTCGCGGGCCCGGCGCGGCCTCGGCGGTGCTGCGGCAAGCATGCCGTGGCAGGAAGAAGAAGCCCGCACGTTTGATCTCCTTCGCAGAAGCCGTCTCCTGCACGGCTTGCGCCGCCGCCCGCCCGACGACCGCATCGGGTACTCGATCTTCGTTTACCGCCTGACGCAGGCCGACATCGATGCCCTGACAGCACCCTGAGCACGCGACCGCGGACGCCTGCCTCGTCCGCCATGATGCCGGTCGCCGCACAGCCGCCCCGCCAACGTCCGCAAACAAGCCTCCGGGGCAGCCATAAACAACGGCGAAGGGCAGCGAATCCGCTTGACGGTGAAGCGTTAGGAATCTACACTGAATATCGGCCGGAAGCGAAGGCGCTCTGCCCGCTTTCGGGAAAGAGTTGTGCGGGTTCCGCCGACCGTCGTCGCGCGAGGCTTGTCGCGCCGGCGGATCTTGCCCGGCGGATGCCGCAGACGAAGCAGCGGACTTCGATATCTCGCGCAGGCAGGGTAAGGAGCCGAATCGTGCGCACGCCCTGTAAGGCCGGTCGTATCGCCGCACCCTGCCTGGCCGCAAGGATCGCCGTGTGGCTTCTCGCGGCCGCGCTGTTCGCTCCGGCGACGCCCGGTCGCGCAAGCCCTCCGTTGCCCGCCGATCAGATTGTCACCCCGCCCGAACCCGCCGTACGGCCGCTGATCCCGCAGACGGTCGGCGTCGACGCCGACGGAAACCGCATCGACGACGCCCTGGATGCCCGGATCGCACGTTACGAGAAGGACCGCGCCGACCCGAACATCGGGCCGCTCGCAGCGGACGAACGCGTCGCCGTCGAGTTCGTCTTTTCCGCGCAGATCACCCAGGATCAACTCGCCCGCTTCGTAAACGCCGGCGGCGAGGTGACCCACATCTACCAGAGCGTCAGCTACGGCTGGAACGGCACGCTCCCGCTCAGCCGGTTCCGCGAGGTGATCCAATCGGCCGGAGAGACGCTCGTGGGCGTAGCCGAGGTGCTCCCGGTGAAGCTGCACCTCGACAAGGCCACCCGGACGGGGCGCGTCCGCCCATACGTGTGGGACGCCGGCTACGACGGCGACCCGACGATCACCATTGCGATCATCGACACCGGCGTGGACGACAGCCATACAGACCTGGCAGGCCGCATGGAATACTGGTACGACTACACTTCCGATGCCTCGCCGACACCGGTGAGCATTCAGTCGCACGGAACGCATGTGGCCGGCATCGCCCTCGGCACCGGGGCGGCCTCCGGCGTCAACCCCACGACGATCCACTGGACCGACCAGGGCACCTTCCCCTCGACGGACGGCTCCTTCTATCCCTCCGTGCACGAGGTGCCGGCCGCCGTCACGCGATTCTCCTGGACGGCAAACATGGTCTGGGCAACCGGCGCCAACGCCTCGGCACAACTCGGCCAGACCACAGTCAACGCCAGCTCCTTCGCGTTCACGCTGCTGGCCTCGCCGACCGTCAGCACCGCATCGCCCATCACGGCCACCCTCTCGAACGTGAACAACCCGCTTCCCGGGTACATGCGCCTGTACTCGTCCTACTGCTCGAGCAGCTCAAAGGCCGGGGGCAAGGCGTACTCCACGGCCAACACGCTTTCGGCGATCGTGTCGAACTTCGGGGCGGGCGACAGCTACAGCCTCTTCCGCGGCGTGGCGCCGGCGTGCCGCTGGGCGGGCGGAAAGGTCTTCACCAACGCCGGCTCCGGAAACACGGGATACATCGGCGCGGCCCTCGACGGGATGGTAACGCAGCGGGTGGCACACAACATCAAGGTCATCAACATGAGTCTCGGGCTCACAACGCCCGGGTCCACGGACACCACCCTGCGTGCCAAGGCCAACACGGCCGTCGCCAATGGGATCGTCGTCTGCGTCTCAATGGGAAACGACGGTCCGGGCGGAGAGATCACCGACCCCGGCCGCGCCGCAAAGGTCCTCACCGTGGGGGCGGCCAACGACGCCGATCAGCTTACCGACTATACGTCGATCTGGACGGACGTGCCCGGCTCGACCGAGGACTACAAGCCCGATCTGCTCGCCCCGGGCGGGTCGCTGACGGGCCGGTACAGCCAGATCATGGCGCCCGACTCGAACGACGGCGACGCGGAGGGCGCCCTCGCCGATCAGGTGGCCAACGACTACCAGAACATGTCCGGCACGTCCATGGCGTCGCCGTTCGCAGCGGGCTGCGCCGCGCTGGTGATCGACGCCTGGCAAAGTGCCGGCCATGTCTGGAACTTCGCCTCCGCCGCCGACCCGCTCTTCGTGAAGATGCTGCTCTGCGCCTCGGCCACCGAAACGAACCAGAACCGCGAGAGCGGCACCAACAACCCCACGCTGGAACGCGCGTCGAATAACGCCGTCACGGGGATGAACAAGGACACGCGCGAAGGCTTCGGCATGATCAATCCCGACGCCGCCGTCGATGCGCTGACCCGCCCCTTCACCGGTTTCTTCAGCGATTCGCTCGGCTCGGCGCCGACCGACCGACGCGCAGCGGGGCGATATGTCGATCTCGTATCCGGCGTACCGATCCGCCTGACCCTTTCGGGCATGACCGGCGGCGATTACGACCTCTACCTCTACGACAGCATTCCCGACGCCAAGGGAAACCCGGTGATTCTGGCAGCGAGCGCCGCCGCGGGCACGAACGTGGATGAATCCCTCAACTACGTGCCCGCTTCTACACGGCGCGCCTACATCCTGGTCAAGCGCGTCACCGGAAGCGGCCCGTTCACGCTGACGTCCGACATCGCGGCGCCGACCGACGCCCACGCCGAACCTCCATCCGTCTGCCCGGGCCAGTGCTCGACGCTCTCCGCCTCGCCCGGCTCCGGCGGAGACACCATCGACTGGTTCACGGACGCCTGCGGCGGGACGCCCGTGCCCGGCGGCGCCTCGCCGAGCGTCTGCCCCACGGCCCCGACCACCTACTACGCGCGAACGAGGAACACAGCCGGCGGCTGGAGCAGCGCCAACTGCTCCCAGGTTACCGTAGCGATCGACCCTGCCCCTGCGATCACGATGCAGCCGGCCGGTCAGAATGTATGCGAGGGCCTTCCCGCGCAGTTCAGCGTGACGGCCACCGGCACGAACCTGGGCTATCAGTGGCGCAAGGACGGAAGCGACATCTCCGGCGCCACCTCACCCACGTACACGATCGCCACGGTCACGGCCGGCGACGCGGGGAGTTACGACTGCCTCGTTACGGGAAGCTGCCCCCCGGCGACGGTGTCCGACCCGGCGATCCTCGTCGTACCAGCCGCTACAGCCATCACCGAACAACCCGTCGGACAGGCCGCCTGCGAAGGAAACACTGCCACGTTTGCCGTTTCGGCCGTCGGCGACGGCACGATCCTGTATCACTGGCAGAAAAACGGCGTCGACCTCGGTGAAACCGGGCACTACTCGGGCGTCATGACGCCCACGCTGACTATCGTGAATGTCGCCGGTGCGGATGCCGCCGGTTACCGCTGCCGCGTCACGGCCGGCTGCGGCACCGTCGTGTCGGACGAAGCCGTGCTGACCGTAAGACCCTCTTGCCTCACCGTCACGGACCTGGACGGCGACGGCGACGTGGATCTCAACGACTTTGCCCGATTCCAGGCGTGTTTCAACGGCCCGAATCGCTCACCCACGACCCTTTGCGCCGCCCCGGCCGACTTCGACAACGACGCGGACGTGGACCTGAGCGATTTCGCCATATTCCAAAGCTGCTTCAACGGACCGAACCAGCCGCCGGCGGCAAACTGCCGCGGCTGAGCCCGCCCGTCGGCAAGACTCCCCACCGACGCCCCCAAAACGCCCGCCGCTCACAAACAGCAAAGAAGCAAACAGATAACCCGCCGCGACTCTTCACTACGATGGACCTTCTTGAGGGGCATCGGCCGTTCTCCTGGCTGCGCGAGTAGCGCTACTCGCTCTGAGGCCTCGGATTACGGCCGCCCCGCCGTACGGCAGGTCTTCACAACTCGCGAAGTGGGCGTGACTAACGACAAATGGAGCCGATGAGATTCGAACTCACGACCTTCTGCATGCCATGCAGACGCTCTCCCAACTGAGCTACGGCCCCGCGTTGGCGTTTCTATTAAAGACGAAAATCGCGAATGTGTCAACACCCATCGAATGCGGTCGCTGCCCGCCGCGCCGGGTCACCAAAAGGGAGAGGGTGATCCTCCGGCCCGCTCAGCCCGCTACACCGCCCTCCGCGCATACCCTGCCCGGCAGGGCTGCAACCCGAGGCGGCATCCGGCCACAGCCAAACCCTCAGGCAACCGCCTCCGTCATCCTGAATCCTTCGCCCGGTCGGGCCGGGGGCAAATCGGCCCGCACCGGCGCGGCCTGCGAGCCTGCCCAAAGGAACCACCTTTGCCCTTCTGAGCTCTCGCACCAAGAAGAACAGAATGGCACGCAGCCAGGCAGGGCGCGCGCCCGCGCGCCTTTGATATTCTCTTGTCTCACGCGCCGGGCAGCGAACCGACACGCAATGGCGTGCCCGGCCTGCCTCACGCCGCACGGGGCAAGACGGCACGCAATAGCGCGCCCTGCCCGGCTGCATCCGGGGAGTCGGCCGGGGGCGCGTCTGCGACGGCCAGCGCGGGGAAGTACCCTGTGGGTGCATGGCCGTACTTGCGGTGCGTGTATGGCGAAGGCGTGGGAAGCCTGGCTCAGGCCGGCCCGGCAGATCGCGAAGGCAAGAGCGGGATGAGCGCCCGGTCCCGGCGATTGAATGCGTAGAGTCTTGCGTCGCGCCTTTTGTGCGCCTTGCGAGCGGCGCGCCTTGTGCGCGGCGCGCCTTGTGCGCGGCGCATCTTGCGCGCGGTGCATCTTGCGTGCAATGCGCCTTGTGCGCGGTGCATCTTCCGCGTGGCGCGCCTTGCGCGCAATGCGCCTTGTGCGCGGTGGATCTTGCGCGCGGCGTGCCTTGCGCGTATGTATCGCACTGCGGCGGTGGCGCCACCCGTCATTCTGAGGAGCGCAGCGACGAAGAATCTGGC
>CAZZFA010000066.1:0-31879 GCA_964653435.1 uncultured Planctomycetales bacterium
GCCGCGCGAAACGGCCTCGCGCCCCATGCCGCGCGTGCCCCGCCCGCCGATGCGAGCGGGCGACCGGCCCATCGGTATCCCGCGGCCGAAAGGCCCGGTGACGACCCCCGAGCGGGCGCGGCCGGTTCCTCCGCGGCAACCGGGTCCGCGACGGCCGGTTCCGCCGCTCCCTTCGCGGCGCGTCGGGCCGGGGCCTGTGCGAACGATCGCGCCGGAGGTGGCGGTGGCACGGCCGGAGGGAACCGTCGCGCCGACTCCTAAGGAAAGGCCCGTTTCCCCGGTCCCGGCGCCGCCGGCGCCCGCGCCGCGAGCGATTCCCCTGAATCTTGCGCCCGCCCGGCTGCGCGAGATGATCGTGCTGCGGGAAATACTGGACCCACCGGTCTCGATGCGTGACGAGTCTTCCTGGTTCTGATCGCGGCGGGCGAAGCGTATTTTTTCGGAGATGATGACGATGTCGGATGAGATGAATCGGCGGGTGTTCCTGGGGCGCGCGGCTTCGCTGGCGGCGGGGGGCGCCGTGCTGGGCGGGCTCGAGGCGCTGGGGCAGACGTCACGTCCGGCGAGCGAGCCGGCGCTCGAATGGCGCAACAGGCAGCCGACGATGGCCTACGCAAAGCTGGGCCGGACGAACTTCATGGTCAGCCGGTGCGTGTTCGGGGCGGCCGGGCTGTACGGCGGGGGCAAAGGCGACCTGCGGTTGCTGGAGACGGCGATCGAGCGCGGCGTGAACTACATCGACACGGCCCGGGGCTACGGCCAGAGCGAGTCGGCCCTCGCCGGCATCCTGAAGAAATGCCGCGACAAGGTCTGGATCGTCAGCAAGGCGGTCGACATGGGCTTTCCGCGGAACGTGCTGGAACGCGGCGAGGATGCCCGGGCGGCGAAACTGTACACGGATCAGCTCGAGGTGTCGCTGAAGCAACTCGGCGTCGAGACGATCGACTGCTACATGATCCAGGGCGTCGCGCACGACTGGATCGTCAAGATGGATTCGCTCTACGACGCGTTCACAAAGGCCCGCAAAGCGGGCAAGGTCCGCTACTTCGGGCTCGCGACGCACACGAACGTGCAGGAGGTGTGCGAACTCGCCGCCGAAACCGGGCGCTACGACGTGGTTCAGCTCGCCGTCCACCCGACGAGCCTCGAGGAACTCGCCCCGGCCATCAAGAAGATGCGGACCGCCGGCATCGGCGTCATCAGCATGAAGACAGCGGGGCCGATCGGAAAGAACCCGAAGGTGTTCGACAGGTGGTACGATCCGACGCTGACAGGCCGGAAGCTCTCCCCCTTTCAGCGCGCGTACGTGTACATGCTGACGCGCGGCCACGTGGACGCGTTCAACTCGCACATGCCGACGCGCGAGATTCTCGAAGAGAACCTCGCGGTGCCGACGCTCAAGCTGGCGAAGGCCGACCTCGACCGGATCGAGGCGGCGGCGCTCGCGGCGACACGCGCCTCGTGCCGCCACTGCGGCGCCTGCGACCGTGCCTGCCCGAACGGGCTCCGGCCGGCGGCCATGCTGCGGTGTTATTCGTATGCGCATCATTACCGCGAGCCCGGCACGGCCCGTGCGCAGTATGCGATGCTGGGCCGCGACCCGGCGGCGTCGTGCACGGGCTGCGGCCGCTGCCGATCCGCCTGCCGGGCGTCGATCGATCTGCCGGCGGTGATTGCGTCGCTGCGCGACGGGTCTGGAGTCCGGGGTACGGGGGCGGCCTCCGCGTGACTCGCTACCCGCATCTGGAAACCCGCTGCTCCCGACGGACTGATGAAAGAACGGATCAACGGATTCACGGATGACCACGTGACGACTTCACCGGCCTGCGGCACGCTCGGGTTGCTCCTGCGGTTCAAGCTCCGGATGCTGGCGAACCGCTTCGATCAGGCCGCGCGCGACGCACCCATCAAACTCATCACGACGCTGGTCTTTGTCCTGCTCATCTGGGGCGGGCTGTACGTGCTGTTCCGCGGCACGCTGGGGTTCATCAACCAGCGCGTGCTGGAAGGCATCGTGGCCGTGCCTCTCGTGTTCCAGTTTTTCTTCATCGCGCTCGCGGTGATGCTGGTCTTTTCCAACGCGATCATCGCGTATGGCGGGTTGTTCGGCCGCGGCGAGGCGGAGTACCTGCTGGCCGCGCCGATTCACCCGCGCCACATCGTGGTGCTTCGCTACATCGAGAGCCTGTTCTTCGCAAGCTGGTCGCTCCTGCTGCTCGGGCTGCCGCTGATGGCGGCGATGGCGCACAGCTCGCGGGCGCCGTGGCCGTTCTACGTGTTCTTCACGGGCTTCTTCCTGCTGTTCGTGCCGATTCCGGCGGCGGTCGGTCTCGTCGCGGCCTGGGCGGCGGCGCGATACTTTCCCCGCTCACGCGTGGCGGTGCTGGTCCTTGCCGGGGCAACGCTGATTCTGGGAGGCACGCTGTACGGTTTGCGGGCCGTCAGCGAAACCACGGCCGGCGGCGTGTGGTGGCTCAAACGATTCTTCGACCACATGGCCATGCTGCAGAACGCCTTTCTGCCGAATCAGTGGGTGGCCGAGGGCATTGCGGCGGCGGCCGAGGGCCGGTATGCCGACGCGGGATTCTACCTGTTCGTGACGGGGGCGAACGCCCTGTTTCTGAGCTGGGTGGCCGTGGGGTTGGTATCCAGCCGTCTGGCGCCTGCCTTTGCCAAGGCCCAGGCGGCATCCGGAGGACCGCTGCTGGGCGCGAGCGGCGGAGCGATCGTGTCGCGGCTGGCCGGCGTTCCCTTCGCCTTTCTGCCGAAGCCGCTGCGGTTGCTCGCATGCAAGGATGTCCGCTGTTTCGTGCGCGATCCGGTGCAATGGTCGCAGATGGTCATTCTGCTCGGCCTGCTGGCCCTGTATGTGAGCAACGTGGGACGGCTGGGCGGCGGGGTCGGCTCCGGCGACTGGGTGCTGCTGATCAGCTTCCTGAACCTTACGGCGGTGAGCCTGATCCTCGCGACGTTCACCAGCCGCTTTGTGTTTCCGCTGGTCTCGCTGGAGGGCCAGCAGTTCTGGCTGCTCGGCCTGCTGCCTCTGCGGCGCGACCGCATCGTCTGGGCGAAGTTCGCGTATGCGTTCACGATCACGCTGGCGGCGGGGCTGCTGGTGATGGCCCTGTCGGTCCGTTCGCTGGATCTCGGGGCGGACCTGATGATCGCGCAGCTCGTCATCGTCGCTGCCGTGTGCGTGGGGCTTTGCGGGACGGCCGTGGGCCTCGGGGCATGCTGGCCGATCTTCACCCAGCGAAACGCCGCACGAATCGCCAGCGGTTTCGGCGGGACGATCAACCTCATCGTTTCGGTGATCCTGGTCGTGCTCACGCTGGCGGGGGTGGCGGCGGCCGGGTTCTACGCACGCGCGGCGCCGGGGCAGTTGAACTGGAACGTCGTCGCCGCGATGCTGTCGCTGGTCGTGGTGTTCAACCTGGCGACGGCGGCCCTGGCGATGGCCGCGGGCATCGGGCGGTTTCGCCGGATGGAGTTCTGAGCGGCGCCCGGAGACCTTTGGGAGTCCGGTAACCGCGGGCCGTGGTTCGACCTGTCTGACGCGGCCGCCGCGGGCGATCGGGCCCGGTATTTCCGGACGCGGATGCGGCCACCGGGCGGTGATCCGGCAGGAACGTCGGCTGGCGGCCCGGCGTTTTCTTTGCTTTTCGGTTTTCGCGTTCCTGTTTTCCTGTCGCGGACGCTAGAATATGGTGCGAGGAGGAGCATCCGGTCATGTACGAGCGGGAAAGAACGCGGCCGGTCGGCGCGTTTGACGCGGCCCATGCGAAAGAAGCGGCGAGTCATCACCGGCAATTCACGCAGGCCGAGCGCCGGCGGATCTTCCGCCAGATGGTAGTGCACGAGCTGGAGGGGGGCGTACTGCGATACAGCCGTCGCCGGGCACTGCTGCGCTATGCCGAAGAGATCGGGATCGCGCCGTTCGACGCAAATCTTCTCATCGCCGAGGCCCAATACCGCGCGAAGCAGCTCGACCCGGTCGAGTTCGACGCGCGGGCGGACTTTCCGCTGCCACCGTTCGAGCCCGCGAACCGCCCCGAGGCGTTCTCGTCCGGCTTTCAGCTCCTCTTCGCCCTGCTCGTCGCGGCGATGATCGACCTGATGCTGATCGTGTGGATTACCGGGTAAGCCTCGCACGGGCGCGCCAGACCCGCAAGCCGGTGTGGCCGCGCACCGAACGTCCGCGACGGGCGTACCGGCTCCCAAGCCGCCGGACAACCCACACCGAACAATTGCCTACGTCTGCCTCTTTTCGATCTTCGCCCACGTGTCCTTCAGCGATACGGTGCGGTTGAAGATCAGCCGGCGGCCCGGCCCTCCGTCGCTTCGTCGCTCCGTCGCTTCGTCGCTGTCCGGATCGACACAGAAGTACCCGAGCCGTTCGAACTGGTAGCGCGTGCCCGGCGCTGCGTCCTTGACGCTCGGCTCGATGCGGGCCGTCGTGACGACCTCCAGCGAGTTCGGGTTGAGGTTCGCCTTGTAGTCCTTGTCCTCCGGCACGTCGTCCGGGTCGGGCTTGAGGAACAGGTGATCGTACAGCCGGACCTCGGCCGGGAGCGCGTGCTCGGCGCTGACCCAGTGAAGCGTGGCCTTGACCTTGCGTCCGTCGGGTGCGTCGCCGCCGCGCGTGGCCGGATCGTATGTGCAGTGCAGTTCGACCACCTCGCCCGTCTGCGGATCCTTGACCACGCCCTGACAGGTGATGAAGTACGCGTAGCGCAGCCGGACCTCGCGGCCGGGCGAAAGACGGTAATACTTCGGCGGCGGCACCTCGCGGAAATCATCCTGCTCGATGTAGAGCACGCGGGAGAATGGAACCTTGCGCGTGCCGGCGCTGGCGTCCTCCGGATTGTTGACGGCGTCGAGCAGCTCGACCTGCCCCTCCGGGTAGTTGTCGATGACGACGCGCAGCGGCCGCAGCACGGCCATGACCCGCGGGGCACGCCGGTTGAGGTCTTCGCGGAGGCAGTGCTCGAGCAGTTGGATATCGACGACGCTGTCGTTCTTGTTCACGCCGATCCGCCGGCAGAAGTCGCGGATCGCCTCCGGCGTGTAGCCGCGCCGGCGGAGGCCGCAGACCGTCGGCATCCGCGGATCGTCCCAGCCCCTCACGAAGCCGCTCTTGACCAGATCGAGCAGCCGCCGCTTGCTCATCACCGTGTACGTGAGGTTCAGCCGGGCGAACTCGATCTGCTGCGGGTGGTGGATCTTCCTGCCCCAGGGGCCGCTGCCGTCGTCCGTGCGGCCCTCGTTGACCGCGTCGATGAACCAGTCGTAGAGCGGGCGGTGATTCTCGAACTCCAGCGTGCAGATCGAGTGCGTGATGCCCTCGATGGAATCCTCGAAGCCGTGCGCCCAGTCGTACATCGGATAGATGCACCACCGGTTGCCCTGGCGGTGGTGCGGCGCGTGCAGGATGCGGTACATGACCGGGTCGCGCAGGTTCAGGTTCGGCGAGGCCATGTCGATCTTCGCGCGAAGCGTCCGCGAGCCGTCGGGGAACTCGCCCGCCCGCATCCGGCGGAACAGGTCGAGGTTTTCGTCGATGCCGCGGTCGCGATGGGGGCACGGGACGCCCGGCCGGGTGAGCGTGCCGCGGTTCTGCGCCACCTGATCGGCCGTGCAGTCGCAGACATACGCCTTGCCCTTTCGGATGAGTTCCTCCGCCCATTCGTACATCTGCTCGAAGTAGTCGGAGCCGTAGAAGAGCCGGTCCTGCCAGTCGGCGCCGAGCCAGCGGACGTCCTCGATGATCGAGTCGACGTACTCCTGCTCCTCCTTGGCGGGGTTCGTGTCGTCGAAGCGCAGGTTGAACTTGCCGCCGTAGTCCGCCGCGATGCCGTAGTTCAGGTTGATGCTCTTGGCGTGGCCGATGTGCAGGTAGCCGTTGGGCTCCGGCGGAAACCGCGTGTGTACGCGTCCCCCGAACCGGCCCGTGCGGTTGTCCTCGTCGATGATGTCACGGATGAAGTCGCGGTACGTGCCCGAATCCGCGGGGTCGTTCCTCGCTGTCGCCATCGTTGCCCTCAATCATAGCCCAAGCGCAAGACGTGACCGATCATACCCCACACGGTCCGCACAGACAAACGGGGCGGGGTGACGTGTCGATGGGCGCCTTACCCCTCGGGGCTGGGGCACCCGCTCTATGCCGCTTGCACTTGCATCACGCACCGCCGGATCCGCGCGAGCGTCTTCGCCTTGCCCAGCAGCACCAGCGTCTCGCCGATCATCGGGCTGATCGGGCCGCCGCTGACGGCTACGCGGATGGGCTGGGCCACCTTGCCCATGCCGGCGTTCTGTTCCTCGCATACGGCCTTGAGCAGGGCATCGATCGACTCGACCGTCCACGGCTCCAGCGACTCCAATCGCGGCAGGAGGAGTTGCAGCATCTTCACGCCGGCGTTGTCGCCCTTGTGCAGCACCTTCTTCACCGCGTCGGGGTCGTAGTGAATCTGCTCGTCCGGCCTGTAGATGAAGCCGCACTTGGCCTCGATGTCGGCGAACGTGCGGAAGCCCTTGTTCACGCGGAGAAGCTCCGCGAGCTGCGCGTCGTTCAGGCCCGCGAACGGCGTGTCGTTGAGCGCGATGTAGTCCTTGAAGGCGACCATCAGCCGCTCCGGCGTCGCCGCCGCGATCGCGTCCGTGTTGAAGGCGAGCAGCTTCTCGCGGTCGAACCGCGCGTTCGTCCGGCTGATCCGCTCGAGGGAGAAAAGGCGGACCATTTCCTCAAGCGTGAGCTTCTCGCGGTCCTCGCCGGGCGACCAGCCGAGCAGGGCGATGAAGTTCACGAGGGCCTCGGGCAGGTAGCCGTGCCGGCGGAAGGAGTGGACCTCGACGTCGCCGTCGCGCTTGCTGAGCTTGCGGCCCTTCATGTCCATGATCAGCGGCAGATGGGCGTAGGCCGGCGTCGGGTAGCCGAAGGCGCGCTGCAGCGCGATGTGCCGCGGCGTCTGCGCGAGGAACTCCTGGCCGCGGAGGATGTGCGTGACCTTCATGAGCGAATCGTCGACGACGTTCGCCAGGTGGTACGTCGGCATCCCGTCGGCCTTGAGGATGATGAAGTCGTCCAGCTCCTCCGCGCCGATCGTCACGTCACCCATGATGATGTCGTGCACGGTGATCGCCTCGGCCGGCATCTTGAACCGCACCACCACCGGCCGGCCCTCCGCGCGGGCCCGCTCCGCGTCGGCCGCGGTCGGCAGCCGCGTCGGGCGCGGGTAGTGAAAGGCCCGCCCGGCGGCGACGGCCTGCTCCCGCATCGCCTCGAGTTCCGCCGGCGTCTCGAAGGCGTAATACGCCATTTGGGCGTCGAGCAGCCGCTGGATGTGCTCGCGGTAGATCTCGAGCCGCTGCGTCTGGTAGTACGGCCCATACGGCCCGCCGACCTCGGCGCCCTCGTCCCATTGCAGGCCCAGCCAACGCAGGTCGTCCATGAGCTTCCGGTCGGCGCCGGGGACGTTGCGGTCGGTGTCGGTGTCCTCGATCCGCAGGATGAACGTCCCGCCCGACTGGCGCGCCAGGAGAAAGTTGAACAGCGCCGTTCGGGCGCCGCCAACGTGCAGATAGCCGGTAGGAGAGGGTGCGAAACGAACGCGCATTGTCGTGGTCATCGCTGGTCAGGGATCAGGAGGCCGGGCTCGGTTGTCCGTGGTCGCCGGCCCCGGAGAATGACGAATGTCGAAGCCCGAATGTCGAACGAATGACGAACGTCGAATCGCGAATGACAAACGGGTACCGGCGCGGCGGCCGCTTCGACGGTTCGGCTCTGGTCATCGGATTCCATCCTGCTCGCCGCCGGCAACGTGACGATAGCCCGCCCCGGCGATCCGCACTCCGTGCTCGCCTCATCCCGTCTTTCCGATCCCCGCGTGGTCGCGTCGCACATCCGTTCCGGAGTGTTGTGTCGGCGCAGGCTTTCGGCGCAGATGCACAAGCCGTCTGATGGGACCGCTCATGGCGTACAGGCACATTCCCACGGCGATCGTAAGCTGCGCCTGCAGCACGAGCACGATCAACAACGCCAGCGCGGCCATGACATAACTCATCGGCCGTCGGCCCAGAAGGTATACATTGATCACATGCCTGTAATCGAACCGGCTGACCATCAGCAACGCGGCCACCAGAACTACAAAAGGCATGGTCGTCACGATTCCGTCGGCCAGCCAAGGACCGATCGACACTCCGAACAACTTGCGGCTGAATACGAGATCTTCGTGCAGGATCACCAGCGAGGCGATGACGCCCGCCGCCGCCGGGCTGGGCAACCCCTTGAACCCACGATGAGCCGCCTCCTCCATGCTGGTCTCCACGTTGAACCGCGCCAGCCGGATGGCGGCACAAGCCACGTAGACGGCCAGCAGCATCCACCGGCCGCGGCCAAGCCGGTCCTCGGTGAGCGGCGCGAGCTGCCAGTTGTGTTTGGCCTGCGTGAGCACCGCGATCACCAGGATCGCCGGGGCCACACCGAATGTAACCACGTCCGCAAGCGAATCCAACTCGATGCCGAACCGGCTCGCCTTGTGGCTGATTCGCGCGACGAACCCGTCGAATGCGTCGAAGACCATGCCGAGGAAGATGCACCAGCCCCCCATGGCGAGGAACGTCGGCAGCATCCGCTCGATGTGCGGATTCCGCGGGGTGATGGCGTCCGCCGGATCGATGCCCGCCCCGACGCCGTACACCGTCCGCATACAGAAGTAGATCGCCGAAAAGCCGCAGAGCAGGTTTCCCAGCGTCAGCAGCGTCGGCAACACGGGGACGTTCTTGAGTCGCCGCCGTTTCGGGCGGAGCGGCTCGGGGCCTGCCGCAAGCGGCTTGAGCATCGCCGACATCTCACGCACTCCCTCGGCGGCGCGCCAGGATCGTCACGCCCGCCTTCACCGCATCGCCGATCCGTACGCAGATCTCCAGCTCCGCAGGCCGCGCGAGCACGAGCTCCGTTCGCGAACCGAACTTGATCATGCCGAACCGCTGTCCGGCGGCGAGCCGGTCGCCCACGGTCGCCGCACAGACGATCCGCCGGGCAATCCGCCCCGCGATCTGTTTGACCACAACCGGGCCCAGGTCCGCCCCGGCGTCCAGCACGAGCGTGTTCGACTCGTTCTGCCCGGAAGCCAGCGGGCTTCGGGCATCGTGAAAGTCGCCGCGTCTGTATTCCACGCTCCGGACGACACCCGCGCAGGGGCTGCGATTCACGTGCACGTCGAAGATGCTCAGGAAGATACCCAGGCGCACGGCCGGACCGCCGAGGCGCTCATCCTGCTCGATCGGCGTGATCTCCGTCACCGTCCCGTCCGCCGGCGCCAGCCACGCCCGGTCGTCCCGGGGAATCTCGCGGGGCGGATCGCGGAAGAACAGGAGCAGCCCCAGCCAGACCGCGCCGACCGGGATCAGCCCCGGCCACCACCACGTCGCCGCGAGGAGGGCCAGCACCGCCGCAGCGAATGTAATCCAGGCCACCTCGCGCAGGCCGTACCGGGCCAGCGGAAGCCACCACGACCCCGCCTCGGCCGCGCCGGCCTCGTCCTGTGCGGGGGCAACCTGTGAATCCGATCCCGTCATCGAACTTCTCATCATACCACATCCGCAGCCTTCAAGCATCATCGCGAGCCGCCGATCAATCCCGGAGCCCGTCCGCGGCCTCCGCGGCGCGGCGGATATCCGGATCGCGCAGGTCGACTCCGGCCACGAGGTTCCGCACCGCCTTGAAGAGACTGAAACGAGCGAGGCAGTTGAGGAAGGCATGTCCGTCATCGAGACGGGACGGGTCTTCCAGGTCCCGCGCGATCGTCATGGCAACGCGGACGTGAAAGAACTCGCGATCCGAGGATTCATGCCGGGCGGCGGCGGCGCGGACGGCCTCTTCCCGCCAGAGGGCGGCCATCCACCAGAGCATTCGGCGGTAGCACGCCAGCCTCGGCCGGATGAGGGCGGAGATGACCTCGCGGCACGCCGGATGATCCGGGCCGAGGCGATCGAACGGAATCTGCTGCTCCAGCAGGGCCTCCGCGTGGTCGTAGACGAGGTCGGCCTCCTCGAACCAGCACCCCAGACGCCAGAGGATCTCCCACACGCCGTCCTCGTATTCCGCGGCGGGCACCTCGGCGAGCGACCATTGCTCCAGCGTCGGCTCGAACGCCCTCGGGAGAAGGTTCAGGCCGATCGTCTGGTCCAGCCAGTAGGACAATTCGAGCGGCGTCCGGGGGCCGCACCGGGTCAACGCGTCGGCAAGCAGTTCCTCCGCCATCGCCGTCGCACCCCCGACCACATCGAGCCCCTCCGCAAGATCGAGCGTCTCCCGGAGTACGGCGTCGCGGTCGCGTGCCGTCAGACCGACGTGGCCGACGAGGTCCTTCACCCCGACTTCCGCGTTGCACAGGAACCAGGCCACGACGTGCCTGCGGTTTCGCTTCGCCGTCAGCACGATGCCGCCGCTGCCCCGCCCGTCGATCATCGTGACGAAGCCGTCGAGCGATTCCGGACCGGCCGGCGCCTCGCCGGGCGTCCCGATCATCTGCCGCGCCCGCATCCGCAGCACGGGCAGCGGGTGCGCCAAGGCCACCTGCCGGATGGCCGAACGCGCCCGTTCCGAGTCGATGTCCCCGAGAATCTTCAGGGCCCCCGCGGCGAAGACGGGGTCGTAGGACATCGCGAGGTACTTCGCCAGGTCGGCCATCGCCGGATGTTCTGCGTGTACCGTGAACTCGTCGATGAGTTCCGCGCGCCGGTCCGGAGCGACCTGCGAGAGACCTTCCAGGAGCGAGGGCATCGCCGCCGGCTCCGAGGCAAGAACGCCCAGCAGGTCCTCGACCGCCGTCTCACGATGCGCCGCCATGGCTTCCGACTCCTCCATGCCGATGAGATCCGTGGTGTCCTCTCCCGATCTCTGCAGGACCGTGATCGCCTGCAGGCGCAGTTCGATCGGCAGGTCCGGTTCCGACAGAAGCCATTCGTGTAACGCCTGCGCAAGTGACGGCATCCGGAGCTGGTCGATGAGCATGAGAAACTGCGCCCCGTAGGGGCCGGCGAGATCGTCAAAGCACTCCGCCAGGGTCTCGGCGATGACGTCGGGGGCGAAGCCGCACGTGAGCTTCACCATCACGCGGGAGAACTCCTTCGGACTCAGATCCGGGTGGACCCGCAGGTAACTGAAAACATCGCGGGCGCGACGAAAATGGAGCGGGCGCGGGTGTTTGGCCACGGCGGTCCTCCGGAACCATGTCGGTCCGGCCCTGACGCCTGCCGGACAACCGATGAAGCGATGGGCTGACGGGCACCCGCCCGCCGGCCGGGCGACGACCACCGCGCGACGGCAATCATCCCCACGCGCACGAGTGTATCGCGGTTCGTCCGGGGCGGGAAGTGGCGCCGCGCCGGCGTTCGCCCCGGAACCCGATTCGCCGAAAAAGGAAGGGCCTCAGCCCGTAGGAGGCAACCAGGCTGAGGCCCCGATTCCGAGCAATCCGCGCGAGCCGTCTCGACGGTCCGTCGCCGTCGTCCCCATCCGGCCGCCGGCAGCCGCACCTGCCGAAGTCCGCAGAATCGCAGCCACCCTCCGCCGGACGCGCTCTTTCCACTCCGGTTTCCGCATCCCGCAGGCGCCACAGCCCGGCAACCGGTTCCCGCACTCGATTCCACGATCCGTGGCGGCGGGCCGGCCGGGCGTTGTGCCGGCGGGAGGCGACGGCACCGCTCCGCGCATTGCACGAAACAGTCCTGCACCATGTGGGCAGTCAGAGAAACCGTAAGATAGGAAACGACCGCCGTCAAAGAAAAACACGCGGTGACCGCTCCCCGGAGCGGTTATCAGACCGGCGACGGTACGGCGAACTCCGCGGACACCCGGAGCTTGCGACCCGATAAAGGCCGACCCGGCCGCGTTCGCCGCGCATCAGAGCGCCGGCGGAGGCGTCGCGGCCTCGCGGAGGGTACGGCAGGCCGCCTGGGCGACCGTGTCCGGATCGGGAGTGTAGTCGAACGGTTCCACGGAGACCCAGCCCTCGTAGCCCGTCTCGAAGAGCGCCGCCAGCACGGTGTAGAAATCCAGACTGGGCGAGGCCATCCCGGGGCCCTTGCCGTTCGGCTCGTTCGCGTGGAAGTGCTTCGCGCGCGCGCCGTACTTGCGGACGGTCGCCTCAACGCCGTCCGGCATGGACGCCATCGCCTTCACGTCCAGCATGATCTGGATGTTCGGATGCCCGATCCCGTCCACCAGGGCCGCGGCCTGTTCGATCGTGTTAATGAAGTTCGTCTCCTTCGGGCTGAGGGCCTCGAAGCAGACCGTCACGTTGCGGGCGGCGGCCGTGTCGGCGACGGAGGCAAGGACCTCGCGGGCCCGTTTCAATGCGTCGGCGCGGGTGTTCGGCGGCACGATGCTCCGCTGTTGTGGTGAGCCGAGGGTCATCACGCCCCCGCCGAGGTCGGCGCAGAAGTCGATGAGGGCCTTGAGGTAGTCCCTCGTGCGGGCGCGGACGGCGTCGTCCGGCGTCGTGAGATGAAGCCCCTTCGGGGAAACGAAGAGCCAATGCAGCCCCACGATCTGCACGCCGGCATCCGCTGCCGCCCGCGCCATTTCCTTTCGGCGCTCGGCGGAGATCGTCTCGACGCTCTCGGCGAGCGTGAACGGCGCGATCTCCACGCCGTCGTAGCCGATCGTCGCGGCCTTCTGGAAAACTGTCTCGATTGCTTCGTTGCGCCAGACCTCGTTACAGATCGCGAGTTTCATGGAGGGACCGTTTACATCAGAATATCACCATCCGGCCCCCTTACCCAAGGGGGGACTCCGGCAGCATCGCTTTCCATGGCCCGCGGCTCGCCCCGCCCCGCGGAAACGAATTCAGGGGGCAAGCGGGCGCGTGGCCGGTGGTTTCTCCACGGCAGACGGCGGCTCAGGCTCGACGCCGGGGGCCTTGACCACCGCCGCGGGCTCGCCCGGCGTCGTCTCGTGCTTCTCCTTGAGCAACTGACGGATCCGTGCGTGAGCGAAGTCGACGTTGCTCTTGATGAAGTTCTCCTTGTCGATGACCTCCTGGTATAGCCGCAGGGCCCGCTCCCGATCGTGCAGGCGGAAGTCCCACACGGTGGCCGCCTCGAACCGCGCCTGGAGCTGGATGTCCGGCTTCCAGGTGTATGCCCGCTCGAAGTACTCCAGCGCAATCTCGTTGTCGTCAACCCTCGCCGCCGGATCGTAGAAGTATTCCTTGTGGATGTAGCCGGCGTAGAACGCGGCCTCGGCGATCTTGTCGCTCGTGGGATACTCCACGATGAGCGTGTGGAACTTGTTGAGCGCCTGCTTCATGACCCGGCGGTTGTACATCCCGGGCCGCCACCGGTAGCCGCCCTTGCGCATCAGCTTCAGCCCTTCGTCGAACAGCACGTCCGCCTCGGCGATCGACTGCTGCGGCCGGAGGCCCTTGATCGGGATCGTCGCCGACATCAGGTACTGATACGGCTTGACGAACGAGAGCTCTTCCCGCTCCCGCTCCGCGCAGGCGAGCTTCTCGCGGTCCTCCTTCTCCGCGTAATGGCGCACGAGAACGTTGAGCAGCCGGTTGTACATCTTGCGGTGCATCGAGAGCTGCTCGACAAGATCGACCTCCTGCTGGCCCGCCACCTGGATGTCGCGGACCTTGAGCTGGCCCACGTCGGCGCCGTAGCTGTACGTCGGCACCGCGCGGAGGTCCTGAAGCTCCGTCTCCGCCCACCGCTGCTTGTTCAGATAGCCGTGGTCGTAGTAATACTGGGCAAGCACCTTCAGGTACCGCGCGTACATCACGCGGTGTTCCAGCAGCGGCTCGACCAGGTCCAGTTCGGTACGGTCGCTGATCGGCACGCCCGGGCCGCCCTGAATGTCGCGCGGATATTCGAGGTCCACCCGCGGCCCGCGGGGCAGCGGTTTGGGCTTGTTCTCCAGCGGGTCGATCGCGCACCCCGCCGCCACAATCATCAGAGCCGAAAGCCCCGTCCTGAGTATCCTCGTTCGCAACATAGGCTCGCCTCCTGCGAATGCTCTCCGTCTGGGATGTGCCGCCCATAACGCGGCAAGCAGATTCAACCCTACCGACGGCTTTACGTCAAGGGCTTGACCGAAGCAGATTCCGCTCACGCCCGTTTGGAAATGACGGGGTCGCCGGTTCGCCCGGACGGCGGTAGAATCCCCCCGTGCCGTGGCCGTGTCGCAAACATCCCCGCCGTCCTCGCGGCGGGGCACGGCCGCGCCGGCGGCGTGTCGCCGGGGCAGGGCGGTATACAGGCGATTGCATCAAGAGGTGCGCATGGCTGTTCGTCGATTCCTGGTTACGGCGGCGTTGCCTTATTCCAACGGCCGGCTCCACGTGGGCCACATCGCCGGGGCATACCTGCCCGCCGATATCTACGTCCGCTACCTTCGGCAGCGCGGCGACGACGTCCGCTTCATCTGCGGTTCCGATGACAACGGCGTCGCCATCGCCATCACCGCTGCGAAGGAAAACTCCACCCCGCAGGAAGTCTGCACCCGCTACAACGCCCGGCAGAAGGCGGACTTCGACGGCCTCGGCATCCGCTTCGACATCTATGGCGGCACGCACCAGAGCGATTGTGTCGATCTGCACAACCGTATCAGCCAGGGTTTCTTCCTCGAGATCCACCGCAAGGGTTACTTCACCAAAAAGACGACGCGGCAGCTCTACGACGCCCAGGCCGGCAAGTTTCTGCCCGACCGCTACGTCCAGGGAACCTGCCCTTACCCGGACTGTCGGCATCCCGGCGCCTACGGCGACCAGTGCGAGAACTGCGGCCGGAGCATGGACCCCCTGGCCCTCATCGACCCCAGGAGCACGATCACCGGCACGACGCCCGAGGTCCGCGAGACGACACACTGGTACCTCCGGCTCGGCGAGTTCGAGGAGCGGCTCAAGACGTGGCTCGAGTCGAAACGCTCGCCCGCCGGCGACGAGCCGCCCTGGCGCGAGGCCACGCTGAACTTCGCCCTCGGCCAGATCAAGGGCAGCCTGCCCGAACGGGCCATGACCCGCGACCTCGACTGGGGCGTGCCGGTCCCGCTGCCCGACGACCCCGATGCCCGCGGCAAGGTCCTCTACGTCTGGTTCGATGCACCCATCGGCTACGTCTCGTTCACCGCGAAGCATTGCGAGTTGACCGAGGGCGACTGGCGGGCGTACGAGCACTGGTGGAAGGACCCCGCGTGCAAGATCATCCACTTCATCGGCGAGGACAACACGATCTTTCACGCCCTCACGTGGCCGGCCATGCTCATGGCCGAGGGCAGCTTCCAGCTCCCCAGCACGGTCGTGGTCAATGCCTTTCTCAACGAGCGCGGCCCCGACGGCCAGATGCTCAAGCTCTCCAAGAGCCGCATGGGCGAGGACTCGCCCCTCTGGATCGAGGAGTTCCTCAAGCGCTACGACCCGGACCCGCTCCGCTACTACCTGACCGCCATCGCCCCGGAGAACCAGCGCGGCGCCTTCGAAATGAGCGAGTTCATCTCGAAGAACAACGACGAACTGCTCTCGGTGCTCGGGAACCTGTTCAACCGGACGCTGACGTTTGCATTCCGATACTTCGAGGGCAAGGTCCCGCCGGCCGGCAATCCCGGCGAACCTGAGAAGGCCCAGCTCGCGCGGATTCAGGAAACGGCCGCGAAGGTCACGACCGAACTCGAAGGTTTCCACTTCAAGGCCGCCCTCAGCGAGGTAATGGCCCTCGCCCGCGCCGGCAATGTCTACTTCGACGGACGGCAGCCCTGGTCGCAGCGCAAGACCGACATGGCCGCCTGCGGCACGACGATCCACGTCTGCCTGCGAACGTTGCGGGCCCTTGTAACGCTTATGGCTCCGTTCCTCCCGCACTGCGCCGAGAAGGCCCGGACGACGATGAACCTGGGCCCGGAGGCCCTGAAGTGGGACCAGGCGACGGCTGAGCTGCCCCCCGGCCACCCGATCCGCGAGCCGCAGATACTCGTAAAGAAGCTCGAACCCGCGTAAGAGCGAGCAGTGCCAGGCGCGACGACGCACACCACGAAGCAGAGGACGTTACTGAAGAAGGGCAACAAAGCCCGCCTGCTCGAAATGGTGGTCGCCGGTGAGCGCCTCGGTGATGCCGCGATCCTGCATCACGACAAATGAGATGCAGTCCGTCATGGACCAATCCTTGTCCGGGCGGCTGACGTACAGCGCCAAACCGCGTTCGAACAGCGAGAGGTCCGCCGGCACGATGATGATGTTCGGATCGCCCCGAAGGTCCGACACGAACTCCGCGAAATCGTTGCGTCCGGCTGTGTCGGCAAGTCCATCGCCTA
This sequence comes from uncultured Planctomycetales bacterium, assembly GCA_964653435.1. Lineage (GTDB taxonomy): Bacteria > Planctomycetota > Phycisphaerae > UBA1845 > PWPN01 > CAZMVY01. The sequence goes on from CAZZFA010000066.1 coordinate 16,313, forward strand.
ACTCGGTAAGCACGGCGGTCGTCGTCACCAGGGTGCCGTCGTAGCCCTCGGTAAGCTCGACGGCCCGCCGGTGTTTGCGATCCCGATCATTCAGAAGAGCCGGGTAGTAGAACGTGTCGGCGAAGCGGGTGCTCATTGGCGAGACCGCCCGTGGATGTAGCGGTCATGGTTTTCGGCCATGTCCGCGGGCAGACCCTTTACCCGACCGGCATGTTTCATCAGTCGGTCGCCCAGGGTCGCCTTGCGAGGCTCGATCGGTTCCACTTGAACCTGCGTGCCCTCGGCCAGGCGTGCACCCTCGTCGAGGATCACGACGCCACCCTTGACTATACCTCTGTACGTCATCGAACACCTCATTCCCATTCTACCATTCCCGCCCGTCACCGGCCACGGACGGGCGGAAGCGGCTCCGAACGACTCCGCCGCGAACCGCGAGTTCCGCCGCATCCTCACGACCCGCCAATGCCTGGCGCAGCCGATCAGGCCCACACAACGCATCGGTGCGGATTGGGACGTTCCATGACAAAGATTATCATACCACCCGGCGGCGCCTGTTTCGTGGGCTGCAGCGGATGGGCACGTTGCACAGGAGACACCGGATGCTCACTCTTGGAACCTTCTCGCGAGTCGGGGTCTTGGCCGGATGGCTGGGAGCGTGGGCCTTCGCCGCCGACGCATCTGACCCCCTCGCCGGCTGGACGTTTTCCAACGGCCGCGAGTTCCCCGGCGCCACTGGTGAGCTGAAGTGGAACACTGCCGAGGGCCACGACAAGCCCGGCTGTGCCGAGGTGCAATTCTCCTTCGACAAAGGCGGCAATTACGTCGCCGCCATGATGCCGCTGCCGCCGGACAACGACGCCCGCCGCGTCCGCCTCTGGCTCAAGAAGCCCGGCACGAACCGCATTACCTTCCGCGCCGCCGACCACACCGGCCAGACCTTCCAGAAGTTCGTGGACTACACCTACCCCGGCTGGCAGCAGATCGAGGTGGACTTGTCGCACTGGGTCCACTCCTGGGGCGGCGCGAAGGACGGCAAGGTCCGCTGGCCGATCACGTCCTTCGGCGTCCTCATCGAGAACAGCGGCGACGCCCGCCACGGGTCCTGCTTCATCGACGACGTCGAGTTCCTTCCGGCCACGGGGAGCGGGCTCCCCGCCCGCCAGGAGACGGGCAAGACGCCCGTCCCCCAGGACGCCGAGGCCGCCTCGCACGGCCTGCGTCGCAGCACGTATCTCGCAACCTCGTTCGCTGCCGGCGAAGGCTGGTACTCGCACGGCCGCGTGGGCTGCCGGTTCCACGATGGCACGTGGACCTATGACCTGCCCGACTCGGGCGCGGGTGTCGGCATCGGCAACGACTTCACCCTCTTCGGCGACCCGAAGCGACTCCGTGTCCGCGTTCTCTCCGACGGCTCCGGCAACGAGCTGACGATCACGCTCGGCTCGCACTTCCAGTCGTTCGAGAGGGTTCTCGGCACGCTCAGCCGCAAAGGGGAACAGACCTTCGACGTATCCGTGGAGAACCTCGCCGACTGGCGCCACTTCGGCGGCGAGAACGACGGCATCCGCCGCCTGCCTCTTCGAGTAACGCACATCGGCCTCGTGCGAAGAGGCGCGCAGCCTCGCGGCGAGATCAAGCTCATCGCGATGGAGGCCGAGACAGCGTACGCCCCCGAGAACACAGTCGTCCTCATCCCCGACGGCCGCGCCGCCGACGGCACGGCGCAGTTCCAGGTCGTCCTCCGAAACCTGAGCGACCGGCCCCTCAACGGCAAGCTGATCGCGGAGATCCGCGATCTCAACGGCCGCGTCTCGCTCAAGACCATGCCCGTGCACCTCGCCGCCGGCGGCGCCCCGACGCTCGAGGCCGTCACGGCGTCGCTGAAGAACCGCGAGTTCCTCGAAGCCGCGTTCCGGTTCATCGGCCCCGGCGTCCACACACCCGAAGCGTCCGTCACCGTCGTCGGCGTCCCCGACATCCCCGCGACGCCCCCCGTCAATCCGATCGGCGTCGGCATGTATCTCTACCGCCAGCACGGCAACCCGCAGTCGCACAAGGCAATGACGGAGCTGGCGGACCTGGCCCAGCGCGCCGGCGTGAAGTGGACGCGCGAGGAGATCGACTGGCACCTCACCGAACCCGAGAAGGGCCGGTACGAATGGCGCTTCTACGACGACCTCGTGAAAGTCGCCAACGACCACGGCATCCAGGTCTACGGCCTGCTGTGCTACTGGCCCAACTATCCCGGCAGCGACAAACTCATGTACACCGAGGCCGGCGTAAAGGAATATGCCCGCTGGACCGCCCAGGTCGTCCGTCACTACAAGGACCGCATCAAGCACTGGGAGATCTGGAACGAGCCCAACATCTTCTTCTGGTCCGGCCCCAAGGAACTCTACATCGAGGCGCTCAAGCAGGCCTACGCCGCCATCAGGCAGGAGGACCCCGACGCGAAGGTCCTCGGCTGCTCCACCGCCGGCATCGACGCCGCGTTCATCAAGAAGGTCGTTGATGCCAACGCCCCCTTCGACATCCTCACCATCCACCCCTACCGCGGTTCGCTCAACGAGCGGGCCTTCATCGACGAACTCCGGCGGACGCAGCAGTCCGTGGGCGGCCGCCCCGTCTGGATCACCGAGATGGGCTGGCCCACCTCGCTCGGCGACACGTCCGAGCGCCAACAGGCCGGCCTCGTCGCCCGAACATACCTTTCTGCTCTCGCCTCCGGCGTCGTCGGCAGCGTCTCCTGGTACGACTTCCGCGACGACGGCAACAACCCCTTCTACAACGAGCACCGTTTCGGCCTGATCCGCGCCGACCTGCGCCCCAAGGCGGGCTACCGCGCGCTCGCCACGATCGGCCATCGGCTCGCCTGGCATGAGGCGGTCGGCTCAGTCGACCTCGGCGACGACCTGCTCGCCTTCCGCTTCCGGTCGAACGGCCGGCCTTCGCAGGAGGACGTAATCGCGTTGTGGTCGTCAGACGAAGACCGGGCCGCAGTCATTCGCACCGAACCGCCGGCGACGCATGTCTACGACGCTATGGGCCAACCGCTTCCAATCACCCGCGACGGCCGCCTGACCGCGACACTTCCGGCCGGCATGCCCGTTTATCTGGCCGGTCCGCGAGGCATGACGCCCTCGCGCGAGCCGCTTCCCGTCAGGATCACGCTGGAACCGCCTGTCGCCCGCCCGGGCGAGGAGATCCGCATTCACGTCGAGGCCCCGGCCTCGTGGCAAGGGCCGACCTGGCAGTGGCCGGCCGAATGGCAGGCGGCGGAATCGAACAAGCCGCAGGAGTGGATCCTCCGCGTCCCGGCCGATCAGCCCCAGGGCCGCGTCGGCCTGACCGCTGAGTTCCGCTCCGGCGAGCAGACGCTTCGCATCCCGGCCGGCGTCCGCGTTCAGCCGGCGATCCTGCGGCTGTAGAGCGGCCTCGGCCTGACGGAGCCGGCAACGGGCGCACAACCATCGCCAACCGGAAGCCCTGCTACTTTGTGGGAGAGTGTCAAAAAAGGGCGGATTTTCCAGAAACTCCCCGTTGCAATTGACCGATAGCTGATGTAGAAACATTCTGCGCGGCGACCCGGAAGGTCCGAGAAGATCGACCAAGTATTCGGTCGAAAAGCGATGAAGACACAGTCACGGATGGCGAAGACGTTGGGCTGTCTGGTCGGCGCGATGACGGCCGGCGCGTTGTTCCTGCACTGGATCGAGCCGGGGGCCCCTCCGCCCGATAACCGCTACGCCATTCAGCTCCGGGCCCTTGAAGTCAAGCAGACGGTCTGCCCCGACGAGGCGGCCCCGCCGGTCCGATGGCGGGGTGTGATCATCCGGGCGGACGGCTACCGGCACGGTGCCGCCCCCGAGCCGCACTTCCGCGTCACGAATCGCGGCGAACTGATCGCCGGCCAACCTTGGATGCAGCAGTTGGATACCACCGCCTCGGGGTTCATCGAGGTCGCGCTGGATGCCCCGACAGGCCGCAACGGCGGCCTCTCGCCCCAGCAGGCCAACACGCTGATCGCCCTGCTCTCGGAACTTCGACAGAGCTACGTCCCCAGCGGCGGAGAAGTCCAGCTTGACGAACGCTCCTTCGCCACGGAGGGCCGCGGCCCCGCGGTGCACCAGACGCAGCGGCTCAAGGAGCTGCTCCAGTCCGCCGGGCTAAGCAGCTAACCCGGCTTTCGCTTCGAGAGTTTCGTTGGTTTCCAGCCCGTGGCGCGGCCTTCGGTCGCCCAGTATCGCCCGCTTTCAAAATCGAATCGGCGCGCAAATAGCGTGCCCCCCACCCGTGCAGGTCCGCGCACGAACCGCAGCAGATGCTACCGACATAACCTCTGCTATAAGACAGGGTTATACATTGTGGCGGATATCCGTCACCGGCGAGTTCCCGATTCCGCAAGCGGCGCTCCCTGCTGCGAGCCACGACGATCCCAGCGAAGTACTATGAGAAAAGTCCGGTTCGCGGACTCTGCCGACCGGTCTTGCGGGGGCAGCGGCACATCCCTTCCGCACTGGCAGGCGGCGGTTACGGCCAGCGCTGCTCGCTCAGCCAGCGGAGTTGATCTTCGTGGGTCAGGTCAAACTGCAACGGGGTCAGCGTGACATAGCCCTCCCGAAGGGCCTCCAGGTCCGTCGCGGGCTGATGCGTGGCCGCATCGAACTCGCCTTCGAGCCAGAAGTAGCGGCGGCCATCGGGGCCTGCGTGGCTGACGTAGCGATCCTGCATCAACTGGGTGCTCTGACGGACGACGCGAACGCCTCTGGGAACGCCGGGGCACAGCGCGGGGATGTTCATGTTGACCAGCGGCACTATCTGCCCCTCGCCCGGGCGTAACGACGCCACCGAGTCGAGAAGCCGTTCGATCACCTCCCTGGCGATTCCGGCGGCGCGATCGAAGTCCATTTCCTGGCCTCGCTCCAGGGAGACGGCCACGGCAGGAATCCCCAGCAGCGCTCCCTCCGCGGCCGCGGCGACCGTGCCGGAGTACAGGACATTGATGCTGACGTTCGCGCCGTCGTTGATGCCGGAGACGACCAGGTCAGGACGATTCCCAAGCAGGGTGGTTATGGCAAGCTTCACGCAGTCGGCGGGCCGGCCCTCGACGGCGAAGCCGGTGAAACGGTCGGCCACGTGGAGCTCGCGCACGGGTATCGGCCCGCCCACCGTGATGCCGTGAGCCGCCGCCGACTGGGGCGAAGCGGGGGCGACTACGCTGACCTCGCCGAGCGTAAGCAGCGCGCGGCGCATAGCCGCCAGGCCCGGAGCAAGGATGCCGTCGTCATTGGTCAGCAGGATTCTCACGAGTATTCAGCCCTCTCCCCTGCCGCACCTCACGGCGCGATGCCGGGCAGAATGCACGACGAGAGAACGAAAAAGCGGCAAAGGCCCCGCTGCCCTGCCGGGCATGTTGCCGCTTTCTCGCCAAGGCGGCCTTCGGCCGCAACCGAACACGGCCGCGCCAGCCCCCGTCATGCGGAGCGAAGCGAAGCATCCGGCTCCTCTGCGCCAATCAGCCAGATTCTTCGTCGCTGCGCTCCTCAGAATGACGGGTGGCGCTACCGCCGCAGCGCGATACATGCCCGCAAGGCGCGCAGGAGCTGCGACGGAAGACTCTATCCCACGTCTCGCCGGCTCACCGCGCGTACTCGACGGCACGAACCTCCCGCAGGAGAGTAACCTTGATCTCCCCGGGATAGGTCATCTCCTTCTCGATCCGCTGGGCGATATCACGGGCGGTCTTCACGGCCATCTTGTCGTCGATGCGGTTGGCATCGACGATGACGCGGACTTCGCGGCCGGCCTGAATCGCATACGACTGCTTGACGCCGGGGAACTGGTTCGCGATGCCCTCGAGGGCCTCGAGACGCTTGATGTATCGCTCGAGCGACTCCCGTCGGCTGCCGGGCCGCGAGGCGCTGATCGCGTCGGCCGCCGCCACCAGCGGCGTATACGGGCTGGTCGCCGGCACGTCGCCGTGGTGACCGGCAATCGCGTTGATTACTTCGGGCCGCTCGTTGAACCGCTTGCAGATGTCGGCGCCGATCTGCGGGTGGCCGCCCTCCACTTCATGATCGACCGCCTTGCCGATGTCGTGCAGGAGACCGCACCGCCGGGCCAGCGCCCCGTCGAGCCCGAGTTCATCCGCCATGACCTGGCACAGATAGGCGACCTCGATACTGTGGCGCAGGACATTCTGACCGTAGCTGGTCCGGAAGTTGAGCCGGCCGAGCAGGTCGATCTGCTTGCGGTGCAGGCCGCCGACGTTGGCCTCCATCGAAGCCTTCTTGCCGAGTTCCTGGACCTGCTTCTCGACCTCCTTGCGGACCTGATCGACGATTTCCTCGATGCGGGCGGGGTGAATACGGCCGTCCTGAATGAGACGCTCGAGCGAGATCCGGGCGACCTCGCGCCGGATCGGATCGAACGCGCTGACCACCACGACGCCGGGGGTATCGTCCACGATGACGTCCACGCCGGTGGCCTTCTCGAAGGCGCGGATGTTGCGGCCCTCGCGCCCGATTACGCGCCCTTTCATGTCGTCGGAGGGGATATCCACGGCACTGACGGTGTGGTCGCTCGTGTGCTCGGCGGCGTAGCGCTGAATCGCGGTGAGGATGATCTCGCGGGATTTCTCCTCCGCCGTCTCTTTGGCGGCGGTAATGGCGTTCTCCACGATGGCGGCGGACTCGCGTTCGACGTCGTGCTTGAGGCGCGAGAGGAGAAGCTCGCGCGCCTCTTCCTGGCTCATCCCGCTGATCTTGAGCAGTTGATCGCGCTGCTGGCTGACGATCTCGGCGAGCTCCTTCTCCTTGAGGGTCAGGGCCTTGTCGCGATCCTGAAGCTGGCGCTCCTGCGCCTGCAGCGAGCGCTCCTGTGTATTGAGGGCATCGAGTTTCTTTTCGAGGTTGTCTTCCCGCTTGGCCAGGCGGCGTTCGGCCTCCTTGAGCTCGGCACGCGTGCCGGCGACCTCCTGTTCAATCTCCTCCCGCAGCCGGAGTGCTTCCTCCTTCGCTTCAATATGTGCCCGTTCGACAATGCTTTCCGCTTTTTCTCTGGCCTCGTTGAGAAGTTGTTCGGCCCGGCCCCGCGCAATCCGACTCCGGGACTTCGCCCACCCGATCGAGATCCCGTACGCAATCCCTGCGCCGACCAACAATGCGACGATCACCAGCGCGATCGTCGAGCTCGACGAGACCGCCAACCAACCCAGCAGTCCCATGGAACACCTTTCCGGACGTTTTTGTGAAGAGTATCATTAGCGCCACTTCGCGCAATTCACCGGCCGCTCGCGGCGCAGGCACCTGGACAAACCCACAGCGCCGCGCCGGCGCACGGACCAGCGTGTTGCTTGCGCTTACCGAACCGATCTCACGGAAGAGATGCGGGGAACGAACCGTACCGCGCGCACGGCGTCCGCGGAGGCGGGGTGCCGGCGTGATCAGAGTCTTCTGTGGTGATGACTTGGCGTCGTAATACCGGGCGTTTGTCACTCCCTCGACCGGGGGCCACCGGAAACCGGTCACCGCCCGCCGACGATTGACACGCTTAACTCATTCTTCCACAGCGTCTTTGACTATTCCTCTGCAATCCTCTGCAGCCCGAGCACCCGAATCCGCGATCCAACCGTCCGACTATACACACAGCACATTCATGAAGCTCCCCACGCCTGTCGTGGGATCAGCCTGTTCAAGAATCTCCTTTCTCGCCGCCGCCAAGGCCCCACGCATCGACTCGGTGCGCGCCCGGAAGCGGCAAACTTCATATCGGACAAAAGTTGATGCGCGATGGCGCATCAACGCCGATTCGAGTATATCAGGGGTTTGCACACCTCGTCAAGCCGTTGCGAACACTGAAGGAACGTACGATGCCCCGGCCAGGCAAGGCGCCGGCGCGACGGCCCGCCGGCCCCGGAAGGCCGGGCTTTTCCCGACAACATTCCGAAAACCACCCTTGGCGAAGGGGGCTTGCGGGCATATGATACGCCCTCAGTTCGGTCGGAACGGCCCTGTTACAGGAGAGCCCCGACGTGGCCAAGGCACGAGGCATCACCAAGCGCCGCAAGGCGGTCCAGAACATCCGCAAGATCACCCGGACGATGCAGCTCATAGCAACCGCCCGGTTTCAGCGTGCCTTCAATCGGGCCGTCGCCACCAGGCCGTACACGAACAAGCTTACGGAACTCGTTCGCGACCTCGCCGCGACCCAGGAGCAGATCGAGCACCCGCTGCTCCAGGTGAACTCGGGAACCGGCCGGAGTATCCTCCTGGTACTCACCAGCAACCGTGGACTGTGTGGAGGATACAACGCCGGCCTGCTCCGCGCTGCCGCCGGCTTCCTTCGGCTTCGGGAGCAATCCGGCGAGGCGACGGGTCAAGCCCCACATGTCGTGGAACTGCACGTGGCCGGAAAGAAAGGGATCGGCTACTTCCGGTTCATGCGCCGGCCCGTAGCGGCCGGCTACACGCATTTCGAAGACAAGCCTCAGTTCGCCGAGGTCGAGCCGATCGCAGAGGACTTCATTCGGCGTTACGCCGACCGCCAGATCGACAGCGTTCACGTGATCTACATGCGATTTGAATCCACGGCGAGGCAGTACCCCGAAACGCTTCAGCTCCTCCCGCTGCAGCCGCCGAAGGCCGCCACAGGAGAGCAGCCGCAGGGCAAACCGCCCACGCAAGCAACGGTCCAGTACGATTTCTCGCCGCCGGCGGGCGAACTCCTCGCGGAGCTTCTGCCGCTGACGGTCAAGACCCGCCTCTTCCAGTGCTTCACCGATGCCGCCGTCAGCGAGCAGGTCGCGCGGATGGTCGCGATGAAGGCCGCCACGGATTCGGCGGGCGAGATGCTCAAGCAGCTTACCCAGGCGTACAACCGCGCCCGGCAGACGCAGATCACGCTCGAACTCCTCGACATCGTCGGCGGGGCCGAGGCGCTCAAGTAGCCGGCCGACCGTACACCGTCTCGACTCGGCTCCGGCCGCTCGACAAGGCGAAGCGACTATCAGGCCGGCCGGCTTTCGGCTGTCTCGAAGAAGCCGGCGTTCCGGTCGGACCGCTGCGCCGCATCGAGCACTTGAATCTCCCGCCGACATGGAGTAAGCCAGACCCCGCCGGGGGCGCGTATCCCTCGGGCACGTGCGGATCGGGCTGTCTTGCGGCCCCTGTTGTCCGGCAACCGCGAACGGAACGCCGGCGGATGATCGATGGTTCGCCCCCGCGAAATGAAACGGGTCGCACGCTCCCAGTTTGAGCTCTGGGCCGGGAGCTACGATCGCTCTCTGCTCAACCATTTTCTCTTCCGCCCGTCGTATCTGGCCTTTCTCGAGGAGATCGTGCGGTGGCGCGGGCCGGACGGCGAGCCGATGGACCTGCTCGACATCGGCTGCGGCACCGGCACGCTGGCCGCCATGCTGATCGCCTCGCCGCTGAAGGTCCGCGTCGTCGGCCTCGACTACGCCCACTCCATGGCCGTCGCGGCCTCGCGAAAGGCCCGCGCCGCCGCCGCAGACGACCGCGCCCGCTTCACGTGCGCCGACAGCGAGCACCTGCCGTTCGCCGACGCCTCCTTCGACGTGGTCACGTGCAGCAACTCGTTCCATCACTACCCCGACCAGCCCCGCTGCATCCGCGAAATGCGCCGCGTACTCCGGCCGGGCGGACGCCTCATGGTCATCGACGGGTTCCGCGACAACATCATCGGCTGGGTCACGTACGACGTGATCATCGACCATGTGGAGAAGGGCGTGCAGCATGCCACCTGGTCACAGATGCACGACTACTTCCAACGCGCCGGCTTCACCGACATCCGCCACCGCAAGATCAACATCCTCTTCCCCCTGCTCCTGACGATCGGCACCGCATGGGGTTGATGCCACATTCGGGAACCCCTTCCCCGCAACACGCGCGACCGCCACCCGACCCCCTTGTTGTGTGAGGGCCTTCGTGCTGCGATTCTCCACTGGCAGGTTACAACTCACAAGACGCGAACTCGCTGTAAAGCGATTTGCTTTGCTTCACACGCTTCCCCATCTTGCGCCCGATTCGGATGAATGGGGTCGGCAGTCCTCGCGACACCGGGCGTTCACCAGGATCCCTCGCTTGCGAGACCAAAGTTCAGTCACCATCGGCCTCGACCGATACCGTAGCACACCGAAGCGGGCGAAGGGCCGCAGTTTGTACCCGGCCTGTGGAGGCCGACCCTTCGGTCGCTGCACGGTACACCTTTCGCGCGGCTCCGAGCCGACACAGGGAGTGCCCGACGTGGACGTTCGCTTCATCAACCCGTTCATCCTGGCAATCTCGGCGGTCTTTAAAACGATGGTTCACATGGACGTGAAGGTGCAGAAACCGCACGCGGTCATGGACCCGGGCACACGCGCGGACGTTTCCGGCGTAATCGGGTTCTCCGGCGATGCGAGCGGATGCGTGGTGCTGAGCTTTCCAACGGCGGTCGCCTGCCAGGTCGCCTCGGCCTTCGCCGGCGTCCCCATCGACGAGAAACACCCGGACTTTTCGGATGCCATCGGCGAGCTGGCCAATATGGTCGCCGGAAACGCCAAGAAGGACTTCGAGGGCATGAACATCTCGATCTCGCTGCCCAGCGTGGTCATCGGGCAGGGGCACACGGTCTCCGGCCTGCGGGCCTGCCCGCGCCTGGCCATCCCGTGCGAGACCCCCTGCGGCGTCTTTGAGGTGGAAGTGGCCATGCTGGTCACGAAGGCCGCGGCCGGCGCGAGCGCGCCGCCGGCGGCCGTGTCCGTTGCATGAAACGACGAGAGGAGGACCGCGGCTCATGAAGATACTCCTGGTCGATGATTCCCGCACGATCCGGAACATCCAGAAGAACATCCTCGCCCAGATCGGGCAGACGGATGTCCAGGAGGCCTCCGACGGCGTGGAGGCCATGGCGCTGATCGCCAAGGGCCGCCCGGACCTGATGCTGGTGGACTGGAACATGCCCAACATGGACGGCATCACGCTGGTCCGCAACGTCCGCCAGTCGGACAAGACCCTTCCGATCATCATGGTGACCACCGAAGCGGAGAAGTCGCGTGTGATCGAGGCTATCAAGGCCGGCGTGAACAACTACGTCGTCAAACCGTTCACCGTCGATGCGCTTCGGGCGAAGATCGAACAGACCATCGGATCGGCGGCCGGCGCCGCCGCAACGACGTGAGTGGACCTATGACGCTTGACGATCTGGCAGCCGCCGTGGTGGGAGCCGAGCCGACCGACCTTCAGGGGCTTGCGCGGATTCACCAGGGCCTGCACGACCTCCTCAGCGCGAAGGACCTGCCCGACGCGGCCGACCGGCTCGTCGCAGAGGCCGCCCGGTGCGTCGAGCAAGTCATCCTGGCCGAATGCGCCGACCCCCTGGCGGTCCTGCGCGAACTGGAACAGAAGGTGGCCCAGTTGCAGGGCCTCTGCGATTCCGCCATGCGGCCGGCCGAGACGCTTGCCGGTTCGTCGGCGGAGCCTTCCGAGACAACGGCCAGTCCGGCGCAGGCCCCCGCGACGCCGGCCCCGGACGTCGGCGGCGAACCCGCCGCACGTCTCGACCCGCCCGCGCCGACAACCGCGGACGCGGGCGCCGGCGAGTCCGAGTCGCTCGGCTCCGACCCGTCGCTGCTGGCGGAGTTCGTCACGGAGTCGCGGGAGCACCTCGAGAACGCCGAAGGCGCCCTGCTGGACCTCGAGACCAACCCGGAAAACGCCGAGGGTGTCAACGCGATCTTCCGGGCGTTCCATACGATCAAGGGGACCAGCGGCTTTCTCGGGTTGACGCGGATCAATGCCGTCGCCCACAAGGCCGAGACGCTTCTGGACCGCGCCCGCAAGGGCGAAATCCGCCTGGCCGGCGGCTATGCGGACCTGGCGCTCGAGGCCACCGACGTGCTCAAGAAGCTGGTGGAGCAGGTGCGCTCGCGCCTCGACGGCCTTGTGGAGGCGGAGCCGGAAGGCGTGGACGCCCTGCTCGACCGGCTCGACGCGCCGGAGGAACCCGCGCCCGCCGGGCCGGCTCCCCTGCGGGTCGGCGATATTCTCGTGGCCCGCGGGCAGGCCGATCGCCGGCAGGTCGAACAGGTCGCCGGGAAGAACAAGCCCGGCCCGATCGGCGCGAGGCTGGTCAGCGCGGGCGTCACGGACGCGAAAAGCGTCGCGGACGCGCTGCGCACCCAACAGCAGGCGGGCGGCGCCGCCGAAGCCGATGCCACCCTGCGGGTGAGCATGGCGCGGCTCGACAAACTCATCGACATGGTCGGCGAACTGGTCATCGCCCAGTCGATGGTCAGCCAGGACCCCCTCGTGCGAAACACCTCCAGCCACGCCCTCGCCCGCAAGGTCGCCCAATCCGACAAGATCACCCGCGAGCTGCAGGACCTCACCCTCTCGATGCGGATGGTCCCGCTCAAGGGCACCTTCCAGAAGATGGCCCGTCTCGTCCGCGACCTCGCGCGCAAGTCCGGCAAACAGGTCCGCTTCGTCGCGGAGGGCGAGGAGACCGAAATCGACCGCAACATGGTCGACGCGATCGCCGATCCGCTCGTCCACATGATGCGCAACGCCGTCGATCACGGCATCGAGACGCCCGACGAGCGACAACAACAGGGCAAGCCCGCCGAGGGCGTCGTCGTCCTGCGCGCCAGCCACGCCGCCGGCAAGGTCGTCATCGAGGTCCAGGACGACGGCCGGGGCATCGACCCCGACCGCGTTCTCGCCAAGGCCGTGGAACGCGGCATTGTCGAGCCCGGCCGCGAGCTGTCGCAAAGCGAGGTGTTCGAGCTGCTCTTCGCGCCGGGATTCTCGACTGCGGAGAAGGTGACCGACGTCTCCGGCCGCGGCGTGGGCATGGACGTGGTCAAGAAGAACATCGAGGCGATGCGCGGCCGCGTCGAGATCAGCTCCACCAGGGGCAAAGGCTCCACGTTTACGATCCGCCTGCCGCTCACGCTGGCGATCATCGACGGCATGCTGCTCAAGGTCGGCAACGAGACCTACGTCTTGCCGACGGTGAACATCGAACAGGCCTTCCGCCCGGAGGCGGAGGCCCTCTCCACGGTGAAGGGACAGGGCGAGATGGTCCTGCTCCGCGGGCAGCTTGTGCCGGTGTACCGCCTGTATCGGCTTCTGGGCGTCCGCGGCGCGTGCGAGGACCCGACCGCCGCGCTGCTCGTCGTCGTCGAACACGAGGGACAGCGCTGCGCGCTGCTGGCCGATGCGCTGCTCGGCCAGCAGCAGGTCGTGATCAAGTCGCTGGGGCGGGCCCTCGGCGAGGTGGTCGGCGTGTCCGGCGCGGCCATCCTCGGAGACGGGCGGGTCGGTCTGATCCTGGACGTCGGCGGTGTGATCCGCGTCGCCCGCGGCGACGCCCCCGAGCAGGGATGAGTGCAGAATGATGGATGATAAAACCCGGCGCCATACGCCGCGACCCTCGTATCCATCATTCATCATTCCGCATCCATCCCGTGCGGAGACAGGAGTGCCTGTATGAGCAAGACAGCGGAAATGGCGGCCTCCGCAAAGGTGCAGGGCCGCGACCTCGGCGGCAAGTACCTGACGTTCGGCCTTGCCGGGGAGGAGTACGGCCTGGAGATCCTCAAGGTCCGCGAGATCATCGGCATGATGGACATCACCGCCGTGCCTCGCACGCCGGAGTTCGTCCGCGGCGTGATCAACCTCCGCGGCAAGGTGATCCCCGTCGTCGATCTCCGGCGCAAGTTCGACATGCCCGCCGCCGAGGCGACCGACGAGACGTGCATCATCGTCGTGGACGTCGGCCGTGTCGAGATGGGCATCATGGTGGACAAGGTCTCGGAGGTGCTCGACATCGCCTCCGAGGACATCGAGCCGCCGCCTTCGTTCGGCGTCTCGGTGGATACGGACTTCATCCTCGGCATGGGCAAGGCGAACAACCGCGTCACGATCCTGCTGGACATCAGCCGGGTCCTGACGGGTGACGACATCGGCGCGATCGCCGCCGCGTCCGACGCGGCCGCGGACGAATCAGCGTAAGTACACGGCGATCCTCTGTTTGATCGAGGCATCTGCAAAAAAAGAAAGGATACGTTCATGAAAACCGGATGGACTATTGGCAGAAAACTGACCCTCTCCTTTCTCCTGATCGGCGGCATCACGGTAGTCGTGGGTGTCACGGGTTTCTACGGAGTCAGGAGCACCGGAGAAGCCCTCGCCGGTGTCAGCGGCAAACATCTTCCCAGCGTGGAAAACGTGCTGACGATCAAGGAAGGCTCGACGGCCGTCCGCGCGATCCAGAACGCGCTGTTGAATCCCGCCCTGGACGACTCGGCCCGCCGCGCAAACTACGACGCCCTGTCTAAGGTCCGCGAGGCCTACGAAGCGGCGTGGAAGGAATACGAGGCGCTCCCGCACGATGCCGAAGAGGACGCCCTCTGGAAGAAGATGGCTTCCGCCTGGGAAACCTGGCGCGCCGCCAACAACGAATTCATCCGTCTCTGCAAGGAAGATGACAAGATCGGCATTGAAAACCCGACCAAGCTCCGGGCAACCCTGGAGAAATGCCGCGGCGATCACTACAAGCTGAGAGCCGCTACGCTCGCGATGGTCCTCACCAAGGCCCCGTTCGAGGGCGGCGACGACCCAACCCAGTGCGCGTTCGGCAAATGGATGGCCACGTTCGCGACCGAAAACCCCGAGCTGCGTGCCGCCCTGCGTGAGGTCACCGAGTCGCATAACAAGCTGCATGCCCTCGTCCATCAGGCCAAGGAACTGGTAAAGCAGGGCGACACCGCCAAGGCCACCGCGATCGTCCCGGACCTGGCCGGCGCTGTTGAGGCCGTCTCCGGTCAGATCGACCGGATGATCAAACAGGCTACCGATTCGGAGGCGCTCACGGCCAAGGCGCAGGAGCAACTGCTGGGCAATTGCCAGACGGCCGGCGCCGAAGCGAACCGGCTTCTCGATCAGATCGTACAGCTCAACCGGGAAACCGCGGATCACGACTCGAAGCAGGCGATGAGCCGGGCCGCAGTGCTGAAAGTCGTGTCTGTGGTCACCGTAATCGTCGGCGTCGTAGCGGCGATTCTCCTGGGTCTCATCATCACCCGAAGCATCAACAAGGTGCTTTCGCGAATCGCGGAGGCCCTGGGCGCCGGGGCCGAGCAGACGGCCGCCGCCGCCGAGCAGGTCTCCGCCGCGAGCCAGTCGCTGGCCCAGGGGGCAAGCGAGCAGGCAGCCGCCATCGAGGAAACCTCCAGTTCGCTCGAGGAGATGTCCTCGATGACCAAGCAGAACGCCGGCAACGCCCAGCAGGCCAACAGCCTGATGGCCGAGGCGGGCCAGCTCGTCGCCCGCGGCCAGGAATCGATGGGCCGCCTGACCGCCGCCATCGAAGAGATCAAGAAGTCCTCCGACGAAACGGCCAAGATCGTCAAGACGATCGACGAGATCGCCTTCCAGACGAACCTGCTGGCACTCAACGCGGCGGTCGAGGCCGCCCGCGCGGGCGATGCCGGCAAGGGCTTCGCGGTCGTGGCCGAAGAGGTCCGCAATCTCGCCCAGCGCGCCGGCGAGGCCGCGCGGA
>CAZZFA010000067.1:0-31713 GCA_964653435.1 uncultured Planctomycetales bacterium
CGCAGCGCGATCCATGCGCGCAAGGCGCGCAGAAGCTGCGACGCAAGACTCTAACTCCCGTATTCCTCGGGCTTGTACGTCTTGCTCGGAAGCGTGGTTTGCGTCCGCTGCGAGATCGTCACATCGTGGTCGCTCCCAATGATAACCTCCAGCTTCTCCTTGTCCGCGCGAGCGAGCAGGGCCTCTTCGATCTCAACGCACTCTTCTCTCAGCGTTCGGAGCTCGGCATGAAGATCCTTGGATCTTGGCCACGGTTTCGGCGTACCGGTTGACCAGCTTGATGCCGGGCTCCTTCACAGGACGCTTCGCTGAAAGGCGTACCTGCGGCTTTCTGCCACGCGGTCAAGCGCTCCGGATGCCCTTTCCACCGGTGGCGAAGCGGTGACATTCCATTGGCGCAACGGCGGCGCGCGATAGCGTAAAAAAGGACTCGCGCCAAGCTCTGACGTAAGTCCTTTATTTTATTGGGTTTACTGAATCGGGGCGACTGGATTTGAACCAGCGACCTCTTGACCCCCAGTCAAGCGCTCTGGGCCAGGCTGAGCTACGCCCCGCTCGTATACCGCGGCATCGCGGTCCCGTTCCGACGCAAGCGCCCGGGCACGACCTCACGCCGCATGTTTCACATTAGATTGAGCCGCGCCTGGGGTGTCAAGGTACGGCCAATTCATCGCTGTCCGGGGGTATCCAGGTGTGGCCGGTTTGTTCCCGTCCCGGGGCGTCAAGGTACGGCGGATTTCTCCACGCCCGAGAAGCCCCACAAGGTACGGCGGATTCATCCCCGTCCGGGAACGTCAACGTATGACCGGCGCGGTCGAGGGCGATCCTGCCGGACGCGTCGGCGCCCGCATGGTCGTCGGCATCGTCGCGGCCCGGGTGGTCGTCGGCATTGTCGCCGACTGCGTCGCCGCCGGCCGGGTTGAGGGCAGGATCTCGACCGGCTTCATCCTTTCGTCGAGCGTCGCCTCCCGCGCGGACGCGATGCCCTTATACATCGTGATCGCCGCCAGCTTCGGATCGTCGAGGATCGCCTTGTATTGGCGGGCGGCCTCCTGGCGGTCGCCCCGGTCCTCGGCAATGGCGGCCAGGCCCAGGTGCGCACGGACGACGGCCTCATGCCGGTCGGGAAACTCCGCAAGGATCCGCCGGAAGGCCCCTTCGGCCGCGCCGAGGAGTTTCTCCCGCTGCGAGGGGGTCTCGCGGGTCCAGTCGACGAGGAGCCGGTGCATGACGTAGTCGCCGACGGCCTCCAGAGACGCCAGCACGACCTGGGGATCGGGGTACTGCTTCGCGATCTGCTCGAGCCTGTCGATCCGCTCCGTGGGAGGCAAGTTCGCGTCCTCACGCACGGTGGCGAGGGCGTTGAGCCCCTCGATGCGCCGCACACCCCGGTTGTACTGCCAGTAGGCGATGATTGCGATCACGAGCACCACCACCAGGGCCGTTCCCGCGATCCAGTTCCAGTTGCGCGCGGCGTAGTCGCGGGCCTTGATCAGTTGCAGAATGAGTTCGTTCGTGCGGAGTTCCTGGCGTCGTTTCGTTTTCATGTCTGATGAAGCGTTCCGTTAGATCGGCGTTCCTGTCCCGCGTGTCGGCCGGATCATCGGCCGGGCGCGCGTGCCGGCGGCTCACGGCCGGAGCGGTCGAACGGTACAATGGTCACTCGAATGGTGGTCAGGTCGAACCAGTCGCTGTTCGCCGGGCGGATGATGACGGTGCAGGATTCGTTGCCCTTCTCGAACCGCAGGGTGATCTCGCCCTTGATGTTCTGATCGCTGATTCGGGTCCAGCGATAGGTGGGCATCTGTTCTTCGTAGAAGTTCCGCAACGCCGCGCGGTCGGCCCGGCCCTCGTATTCATGCCGGACGACGCGCATCCCGCCGCTGACGTAATCGTCGGTCATCTTGTCCACGAGCCGGAAACCCGTGGGGACGGGCACGTCCGATATGTAGGGCACCGGCCGGGGCGTAATCCGGCCCGGGTTGGAGCCGGAAACCGTCCCGCTCTGGCAGCCCGCCAGCGCGAGAGCGGCAATCACTGCCAGCGGCCCGCAGTCGTTCCAGCCGCGACGATACATCAACCTGCCTTCTCGTTGTCGCATGGGCATCCGCCTTGTGTTCCCAGCGCAATCAGAGAAACCTAACGCAAAACCGTTTGCGCTACAAGGCGCCCCGAAAGCGGCCGCCGGCGCGGGGGCCGCGGGAGATTCCCCGGCGCCTGACCGTCCCGGACGTGGCGGGGAGAGCCGCCGGCACGTGCGTCGCCAACCGGGAACGACGCCGGCTCGGCTCTCGGGCGGCAGCGTCCTGTCACGCGGGCGGTTTCCGCGCCCATCGCAGCTTCGCCGAAGTGCTGCGGGGGTTGTCGCGCCGCTCCTGGCGCGTCGGGCGGACGACCTCTTCCGCGATCGCCGCATAGTCGCCGCTTCGCAGGCCCTGCCGGAAGGCCTTTTTCACAAGCCGGTCCTCGCCGCTGTGAAACGTGATGATTCCGATCCGCCCGCCGGGACGCAGACACCAGGGGGCATCGCGGAGAAGCTGGGCGAGGCCGGCCAACTCGTCGTTGACGAGGATTCGCAGGGCCAGAAACGTTCGCGCGGCCGGATGCAATTCGCCCCGGCGGGCCCGCCGGCGCCATTCGCGCCGCGACGTGCCCTTTGCCTCGAGAATCAGGTCCACCAGTTGCAGGGTCCGTTCGATGGGGCGTTGCGCTCGGTGCCGGACGACGGCTTCGGCGATCGGCTCATGATCCGGCTCGTCGGCCAGATCGCGGAGGGCGGCCGACAGTTCCTCGGCGGTCATCGAAGCAAGCCGGTCGGCGGCCGTCTTGCGGGTGCGTTCATCCATCCGCATGTCGAGCGGGCCGTCGTGCCGATAGCTGAAGCCGCGGGCCGGGTCATCCACCTGCATGCTCGATACGCCCAGGTCGGCGAAGAGAATGTCGTATCCGTCGAGACCTTCCGCGCGGAGGACCCTGGCGATGCCGGCGAAGTTGCTGTGGTACAGGCGGATGCGGGCGTCTTCGACGCCGTCCAGCCGCGCCCGGGTTCGCTCAAGCTGCCCGGCGTCCAGGTCGAAGCCGATGAGGCAACCGCCGGGACGGATGCGTCCGAGGAACTCCGCGGCATGGCCTCCGTAGCCGATCGTGCAGTCGGCGACGATCTCCCCGGGCTTTGGATCGAGACATTCGAGGACCTCGTTTACGAGCACGGGGACATGCGTGCCCGCGGGCGTACCGCCCCTGGCGCGGACGCGGGCCTGTATGCCGGGATACGCGTCGGGGCGAAGCTCCTTGTATCGCTCCTCCAGTCGCCGCGGATGGGTGCCGCGATAGCGCGGACGCCGGCGGCCGGGCGCGGGCCGCGGCTCGTTGTCGGCGTTACGGGGTGCGTTCGGCGACATTTCGGCAGCCATCCCTTTGACGATTCGCGCGAGCCTGCTCAGGGCCGCCCGCACCGGAGATCGTAGCTCTTGCACGCCCGACGGGGCCAGATCGGCTCGCCGGGCACGCTCCATGCCGATTCGTCCGCGGACCGGCCGGACGAAGGGCTCCGGCTGTCGGGCGCGGGCCTTTCTTGCGGGCACGGCAAGCAAGGTCGGGGCGAGGCGGCCTTCGCCGTGACGCGGATCGGCCCCGGCTTTGTCACTTCACCACGGTCATCGCCGCGACGAGCGGGGCAGCGGGTGTGCCCAGGTCGCGGATCACGACGGACCGGACCGGCTTGGACTCCAGGATGATGGTCATCAGGTTCAGATGCCACGGCTCGCCGCGCAACGCCACCTCCACGTCGGTAGCCGTCGGCGGCGAGGCCCAGTCGTCGGCGGTCCGGCCCGGGATGAGCGGCACCGTCTGCGTCCGGCCGTCCGCGTAGCGGATTTCGTATTCGGCCACCGCGTCCCACGGTCCGGTTCCCGCGTCGCCGGGCGCCCAGCCGGTCACGTTGCCCAGCACGCAGAGGTAGCGCCCCTGGACGCCGACCGGAACCTCCGCTTCGCGCGGCAGGTCCTTGCACGCCCCGCTGCCGTTGAGCACGACCAGGGCCTTCCCGTCATTCTTTGCCGGGTCGAGGATCCGCAGCGGCACACCGCAGAGGGTCTGGTCTCCGACCGGCAGCCCGGTGAACAGGGGCCTGGCCGGATCGGTCGCGCGGAACGGTGCGGTAAACGGGTCGGTCGTGGCGACGTGCGAGAGGTCCAGCTTCACGCAGTCCGCCGGGACGATCTCCTCGGCGGCGGGCGTGGCAGCCAGGCCCGGGACATCGCGGATGGTGTTGCCGGCCTCGGTCTCGCGGTATCGCGCCACGCGCGAGGCGAGCGTCATCGGTTTCACATTCAGGACCCGTCGTACGCGAAGCGTGATCGTGCGGGTCTCGCGCAGTTCTTCCGCCGTCAGCGCGAGCGTACGGTCGTCGCGCAGCGCGAGCGGTGCGGCGCCGGCCGTCGCCTCGGTGATGACGAATACCGGCGGCAGGTGGACCACGGTCCTGGCGGGCCGCTTCCGGTCCGGCGGCGTGAGCTGCAATTCGACGGTGTCCTGCCATGCCGTGGCGATGAGACTCACCTTGCCGAAACGGGTCGGTGCGGCGGCGATCTCGATCCGGTTGCCGACATCGAGCCAGTCCGACGGCACGCATGAGAGCAGGTGCAGGTCGTCGCCCTGTTCACGGACGAGCATGTTCCGCAGCGTCGTCACGTAGAGGGCCGCCGCCCACAGATGCGGCACGGTGTTGTTCCACGCCTCGCGGCGCTTGTAGAAGACACCTTCGGGAAAGCCGTTGGTGGATGTCGTATGGAGGAGGAAGGAGTAGAAACCGTCAATCGCCTCCGGGTAGTCGCCGCGGATGATGTGGGAGTTCGTCACGAACTGGGACAGGTAGGGGTGGATCGCCTTGCTCTCGGGGGGGTTCCACTGGATCGTTCCCTCGATGAAGCCGCCCGGGTTGGCCGGTGCGCGGCCGAACTCGTTGCGGACGAGATTCAGCGTGGCGGTCAGGCGCGGGTCGTGGGGGTCGAGAAGCAGGCTCGGAAATATCGCTTCCAGATTGCCCCAGTGGGTGCCGTCCTTTTCGTAGCTTGGCGGGATGTACGGCAGCCCGGTCCGTTCGATCGCCCGCAGGATGCACGCGCGGTACGCCTCGAACTCCCTGGCGAACGCCGTTGCGTCCTCATCGAAGCCCAGCACCCGGGCCGCCTCGGCCGCCGCCTGCACGCCGCGGAGGTTCTGCCAGTCGTACCCGACGATGTGGTGCTTGCCGTCCCAGAGATACTCTCCGTCCGCCACGGCGGCCGGCAACACACCGAAAAACGGCGAGTTCGGGTCCTTCTCCTGACGACGGGCCTGCATGATCCATTGAACCGACTTGCGGATCTGCGGATAGACGCGCCGGAGCCAGTCCAAATCGCCGCTCAGACGGTAATACTCGACAAAGCCCCAGATGGCATAGCCGTTCGCGTCGAGCTGGCCTTTCTGGCTCTCGAAGCGGCCGTCGTCTCGCTGAAAGCGGAGGAAGTGTTCGAGGCTCTGGCGACAGGCATCCGTGTAACCGGCATGCGCCAGCGAAATTGCCTGGTACGTCCCGTCGCGGAGATACTGTTCGTCGTAGAAGCCTTCCCCGGCGTGGACCTCACCTTTGTCTCGACCGATGAACTGATAGATGAGCGAGGTGTTGTACGCGCTCAGCACCGAGCCTGGCGTGATCGGGAACGAGATCCTTGCCCAGATGGTGAACCGGGTGCCACGGGCAAGCCAGTCCTTCCAGAACCGGCTCGTGGCGGTGAGAGACGTTTCAAAGTCGATCGCGGCCAGTCGTTTCGCGGCGTTTGCGTCGCCTGCCGGGATGGCTTCGAAGGGCGCGCACAGGACGATTCGCGCGGTTTCCTTCGGTGCAAGGCTGGCATGAAACCGTGTAACACCCTGCTCGGCGCTCGGGGCGACCCCCGGAGACAGTTGAGCGACGGCAAGGAGGCGATCGTCCGCCACAATCGCCCGGGCGGCGGCTCCGGCGTCCGCGAGCGTGCAGGCGGCCCGGCCGCGTCGGGGCTGCCACTCGAAGGCGAAATCCGCGTCGCTGGGAACCGCGCGAAGATTGGTCATCTGGACGCGCACGAGGTTGAGATAGTTGTCCTGCGCGGGCCAGTGGAAAGCCGCCTTGTCCGCCGGGTCCATCGGGCAGGCGAGCATGTTGACCGTGTAGCGGATGCGGTCGTTCGCGAGGAAGCCGTATCCGACGATCGGAAGATAATCCTCGAGAAGGATCTTGACGATGCGGTGGTTCAGCGGCCGCAGCGGTTTTCCGACGAGCGGACGGCAGAGCAGCCCGTCCGCCAGAACCAGCTCGCATCGGGGCGTGATCCGGGTGGCGTGCACGTAATCCTTGAGGCCGATCATCGCCCAGGAGTTTGAGAAGTAATCAAAGTCCTCCGTCAGGTTGTGGCCGACCACGCCGCCGCCGAGATCGATGAGCGGCATTTCCCCCCGGACGATCCGCTCGTTGAGATCGCTGAGCGACGCGTTCTCCTGGGCGATCGCGTTGCCGGACGAAAGGCACGCGACCAGCGTCAGACACCCCGCCAGGCTCATCCACCGGTGTCGCGATTCGATCATGCATGGGGCTCCGTGACTGCAATGCCCGCGACGGGCCGGCCGTACGCGTCATCGGTCCGCCGGGCGCAAATACTCGTTGCCGACCGGGTCGGCTCCGGCCTCCGCGTAGCGGTCGAACCAGTGCATAAGCTGCGTGCGAAGCGCGATCTTCTGTCGGCGATATTCGGGAACGTCGGCGAGGTTCTTCGCCTCGTCCGGGTCCTTGCGAAGGTCGTACAACTCGTCGGGGCCGCCGTCGGCACGGTGGATGAGTTTCCAGTCGCGTGTGCGGATCATCCGTGCCCGGCCGTACTCGGCGTAGATGGCCTCGTCGCCCTCGTTCGATTCCGGGTTTTGCAGCGCGGCGGCCATCGAGCGTCCGGGGAGGTTCCTTCCCGGCGACGGCGGCAGCTTGAGATAGTCGAGAAGCGTGGGCACCAGGTCGTAGGCGGCAAAGAGGCCGTCAAAGACCTTGCCCCTGGGCAGGCGTCCCGGCTGGCGGAAGATCATCGGCACCTGCAGCGACGTGTCGTAGATGTTCCGCGGGTTGGAGGCGTTGCCCTTGCCCCAGAGGCCGTGGTGGCCGACACAGAAGCCCTGGTCGCTCGTGAAGATGATGAGCGTCCGCTCGCCGAGGCCGAGCCGGTCGATCCGCTCGACGATCCGGCCGACGCCGCGGTCGATGCCCGCGCACGCCGCGAAGTACTGCTCGAGCGAGTTGCGGTTGCCGATGTTCGGCGAGTCGGCGGAGGCCCAGGGATGCGGCGGGAGCTTCGGGATCGAGGCGAAGGGGCAGTCGCGGTAGAGCGCCACGAGTTCGTCCGGGTGGCCCTTGTACGGCGTGTGCGGCGCGTTGTAGGTGACGGTAAGGAAGAACGGCCTTTCGCGGTTGGCCTCGATGAAGTCGATCGCGTGGTCGGTGATGCGGTCGGTCAGGTAGCCCTTCGTCCGGGTGAGCTTGCCCTGCCAGACGACCTCCGCGTCCTGGTAGGGGCTTGCGCCCTGCGGGATCACGAACCAGTAGAAGTACGACGCGTGCGGGTGCAGGCTGTCGCCGAGGTGCCACTTGCCGACGAGGCCGCAGGTGTAGCCGTGGCGGGCGAGGATGTCGCTGATGAGCGTCTCGTTCGGGATGCAGTACCGCTCGCGGTCGCCGGCGTTCTCGTGCTTGATCCAGTCGTGGATGCCGTGTTGCGAGGGGATCCGCCCGGTGAAGAACGTTGCGCGGCTCGGCGAGCACACGGGGATGGCGGCGAAGGCGTTGCTCAGGCGCACGCCCTCCGAGGCGAGACGGTCCAGCGCGGGCGTCCTGGCCTCCGGGTTGCCGTAGCAGTGGAGCGACCACGCGCCCTGGTCGTCGGTCATGATGAATACGACGTTTACGCGATCCGAGGACGACGCATTGTCCGCGCCGCCGGCGGCGATCCCGAGCAGCATGGTCGCGACGAGAAGCGAGCCGTTCATGGCGTTCCTTCCGACAGGTTCTCCACGGTGCGACGACCCGATCCGAATCGGGTCTCGCGCCGCACCGCCGTTGCGCATCAGTGTACCAGACGAGGACGATCGGGCAACGAGGCGTGAGACTGCGCGAGGCCTCGCACGGGCCGGTGGCGCCCGGGTACAACCGGCGGGGCGAGACATTCTCCGCGTCGGAGTACGCGAGCCGGCTCGGGCTTCCGTCGATTCGTGTCGGGCAAGGTTCGCGCGTGCGGTCCCCTCCTGGAGCCGCACGCGGATGCGGAGTGTCATGGCGGGTTGGAACGGCCGTGGGCTTGTTACGGGGCCCGGCCGGCCGCGGACGGCTCGGCCTCGATGGCGAGCTCGCACAGTCCGCGCCATGTGGCGGCGGCCTTGTCGAGCAGGCCCATGCCCTGCAGCGCGAGCGCGAGATTCGCGCGGAACTCCGGATTGACCGGGTTCTTCTCCACGCAGCGTCCGAAGTGCTCCACGGCCAGCTCGAAGTGGTTGCGTTCGGCGAAGAGGCATCCGAGGCGGTAATGGAGGTCCACGTAGTCCGGCTTGAGTTCGAGCGCCCGGCGGAGGACCCGGATGGCCTCGTCGGTCTGATCGAGTTCGCGCAGGGCGAGACCGAGCTTGATCAGCGCCTTGACGTAGACGGGGTTGATCGCCACCGCCTCGCGGAACTCGCGGACGGCTTCGTCGATTCTGCCCTGATGCCGCAGCAGGAGTCCGAGCCGATAGTGAAGGTCCGCATGGTTGGGGTGCTCGCGGACCGCCTGCTCGTGGCGTTCGATCTGGCGCTGGATCAGATCGCCGACGGAGGGCGAGGCGGAGCCTTCGTCGTCGTCGTCGGGATCGGCGGCGATCTGAAAGGTGCGGTCGTATTCCTGTTGGACGGCCGCCTTGAGCTGGAGGCGCGCCATTTCGGAGAACAGCAGCGTGGAGTTCGGTTCGATGCTGGCGGCCAGGTCGAGCGTGGCGAGCGCATCCTCGCCGTGTCCCGCCTCGTACTGGGCGATGCCCAGCCCGACGTAGCCGATCAGCAGCCGGTCGTTGATCTCGACGGCCCGGTTGAACCAGGCGGCCGCGTCGAGGTAGCGCCCCGCGCGGAGGTAGTGCGTGCCGACCTTCACCGTCGCTTCGAGATAGTCCGGATGGATGTCGAGCGCCCGCTTGTAGTGCCTGAGCGAGGCCTGTTTGTCGCCGGTCTTGGCGTACAGGTCGCCCAGCTTCAGCTCGGTGTCGGCGAAACCGGGCTCGCGCTCCGCGACGGCATGGAGCTGTTCGATCGCCTCCGCGTACAGGCCGGCCTTCTCCAGCGAGGCGACGACCTCGTTGCGGGCCTGCCAGTTGTCCGGCTCGAGGACCAGCGCATCTTCGAAGGCGCGGACCGCCTGCTCCGCGCGCCCTGCCCGGAGATACAGGTTCGCCAGAAGAAGCCGCGATTCGATGTGGCCGGGATCGATCTCGACGATCCTCTCGTACGCCTCCACCGCCGGCTCGATCTGCTCACGCCGGAGACCGATCGCCGCGATCCGCTCGTGCGCCGCGCGGAGTTGCGGATTCACCTCGAGCGCCTTGCGGTAACAGGCGATCGCCTCGTCGGTCTGCTCCCGTCGCTCCCGGCAGAAGCCCAACGCGAACCAGATCGCCGCGTCGCCCGGCTCGAGCTCGGCGGCCTGATTCAACTGTTCGATGGCCTCGTCCGGGTGGCCCGTGGCATCCAGGGCGCAGGCCAGCGCGATTCGCGTGGTGGGGTCCGCTTCATCCAAACGTACGGCCGCCTCGAGCGCCTCGCGGGCGCGCCCCGGCTCGCCGTCGGCCAGCAGGCGGATTCCCAGCTTCAGCCGGAGATCATGCCGCTCGCCGTTATGCCGGACCTCGCGCAGGAGCTGCGAAAGGGCCGGCAGCCCCTGGCCGTTCAACTGAACCCGGAACGCGTCGGACAGCTTCGCCGGCCAGCCGCGCCCCAGCACTTCAAGCAGATACGACATCGCCTTTCCCTGATCCCTTGATTCACGCGGCCAGCGCGGCGAGCGCCTGACGCGCCGCCTCGAAGCGGTCGTTGAGCTGCAGCGCGCGTTCGTAGGCCGATCGCGCCGCATCGATACGCCCCGCGGCCTGATACATCCGTCCCAACAGGTAGTGAACGTCCGGGTAGTCCGCGCCCAGCGCGATGGCCTGCTGCAATCGCTCGATGGCCGCCGCCTGCCGGTCGGTGGCCTGATAGAGCTGCGCCAACTGGATGAGCGCGTTCACGTAGCGCGGATTGATGGCCAGGGCCCGCTCCGCCTCGGTGACGGCCTCCTCCAGTCGGCCGAGCCGCTGGAAGATCTGGCTGTAGCGGTGACGCAGGTCCGCATAGCCCGGACACTGCTCGATCGCCCGTTCGAGGGCGTGATGGAGGGCACCGAACACGTCCTTGTCCGCCTCGCTGACGGGCAGCGAGAGAAACGCATCGACGAAGTCCGGGTTCTCCTGGATGATTGCGGCGAGGCGGTCGATCGCGCGGCGGTCGTGAACATCCAGCACGATCGGCATGCGGAAGCTCGGCGCCCGCGCCGGCGATTGCCCCTGCACCTGTCCGTAGAGCAGGCTCAACTGAAAGGCGACCATCGCGTCGTTCGGGTCGATCCGCTGTGCGTGCTGCAGATGCCGGATGGCGGCGTCCGTGCGCCGTACGACGCCCAGGCACTGGGCCAGCCGCAGGTGGGCCCGGCCGTGGTCCGGTGCGAGTTGCACGCATCGTTCGAGCTGTTCAATGGCCTCGTCGTACCGGTCCTCGCCGGCCAGCATGACCCCGAGCTGGTACAGCAGTTCGGGCTCGTCGGGCCGTATCGCGAGGCCCTCGCGGAGAATCTCCTGCGCACGATCCGGCCGTCCGCTCTTCCAGGTGGCGAGGGCGTGGCGGATTCGCGTATCGACGTCCTCGGGCGCGAGCTCGGCGGCCTCGGCCAGTTGCTCGGCGGCCAGGTCGTCGCGGTGCAACGCAATGTAGCATGTGGCGAGGTAGCGGCAGAGGCCGCCGGTAACCGGATTGACGCCGGCGGCCCGGCGGAAGTGCTCCGCCGCCGCCGCAAACCGCCGCTCGTGCATCCGCTGCATGCCCAGACGCAGGTGGGCCAGACTCACATAGAATCGTGCAACGGTGTTCTGCGGTTCGTGGCCGTCGGCAAGAGGCTCAAGATGCGCCAGCGCATCGTCGTAGCGGTGGGCGCTGAACGCGGCCATCCCGGCTTCGTATTCCCTTCCGTATCCAGGTGCCCGCGACATTGGTTACGTCCCCAACAGGGTCTGTTTTTCAACGCTTTCTGTCGTACATATCGGCTGGCCGCGCAGCCGGCATTACGGCCAACCCGCGGCCCCGCGCGGCCCGGTGGATATGGGTCGAGCCGATTCGGTCGCGCCGGCGATTGCGGAGTCGGTTTCCCGGTCCGGCGCGCCGCTTGTGTGGCGATAACCGGCTCGCCCGGCCCTGCGCGATCGTGTTCGGATCGGCACACGACCGCCGCCGGTGTAATCCGGCGGGGACTTCACCGGGCGCACGCTCCGCGTAGAATGTCTGCATGCGCATACATCCGGACAGACGTTCGACCGCCCTCCTCCTTGCCACGGCCTTCGCGGTCCCGGTACTGTTCGGGGGGTGCCAACGGGAGGAGCCGACGCGTTATCGGCGGATTCCCAGGGGCGCCGGCTTCATCGCGTTCGTGGGGGCGGCCGAGCATGATCCGCTGTGGCCCATCCTTCGTGCGGGGGCCGAACGGTTCGAGCGGAACCAGGGGCTCATCGAGGTCCGATACGTCGCCCCCGCCGTCGATTCGCCGGAACAGCAGGTCGCGCTGATACGCTCTCTGATCGGTCCTTCCCTGCGGGGGCTGTGCGTGCAGGTGATCGACCCGGCCGCGCTCGGGCCCGTCTTTGATCTTGCGCGTCAGAACGGCGCCCGGATCGTGACGATGATCCGGCGGACGGACTATCCGTACATCGACGGCGACGTCGGGTATGACGAGAGGGCCGTCGGCAGCGCCTTGGCCGACGCGACCGTACAGTATCTTCGCCGACAGGGTGCAATCGCCATTCTCTACGACGCCGCGGGTGACCGGGCCCTCCGGGATCGTTACATCGCCTTCACGGAGGCCATAAAGCCGGCCATCGGTATCGAGCGATGGGCGGAGATCGAGTGCGGCGGGAATCCGGTCGAGGCCCGGCGGGCGATGGCGAGTTTTGCCGCCCGGTATCCCCGCCTGTCCGCGTGGGTTTCGATAGCGCCTTGGCCAATCATGGAACTCTCGCCCCGCGCCGTCACAAGCCCGGCGTCGTCGTCGCTGCCGCCGGGGTGCGAGTTGATTACTTGCGGCGCCGAGCCGTGGGTCTGGCCCTTCATCGAGTCGGGGATCTGCCCGGTCGTGGTGGGATTCAGCTACGCTGACGCCGGGTTCAAGGCCCTTCAATTCTGCCAGGCCGCAACCGAATCCAGCACCCTCGGCGGCCGCGAGTACATGATTCCAATCCGGATCGTAACGCGGGCCAATCTGGATGAGTACAAGCGAGACTGGGCGGTCTGGTCGGAGCCTGCGACCGATGCCGGCCGACGTCAATAAACGGTAAGCTTCCGGCTGTCAGCCCTTTGCCCCGGCCCCGGACGGTTTGCTGCCCCCGGAGGCGGCAGCGGCGGCCCCGTTGGCGCAGGGGTCCCGTCTGCCAGGATCGGTTCTCGACCCGCTTCTTCGCGCGCGACGGCCGCGCAAACAGCATGAAGCCGTTCCCCGTTTCGGACGATAATACCCTCTGCCAGGCCACGCCGATTGTTCAAGGAGACACTTCCATGCAACGCCGTCTTCTCTGGAGCCTGCGGGCGTTTCAGATCTCGCTGACGGTCCTGCTGGTCGCGGGCGTGCTGGCCGCCACGGCATGGCGATACGAACGTGCTGATCTGGCGCGCCTGTGCGACGGCGCGATCCTCGGGGCCGCGGTGCTGGCCGCCACCGCCCGCTTCTGGCGATGGCGGCTCCAGCGGAAGTTCCGCCCGACGACGTTCCCCACCGGCCCGGGCTACTACGGCGTCGATTCACTCTTCGATCAGCGGTTTCTCGCGCGATAACGCCGCCATTGCCGATCGCGCCGTCCGACGGATTTGCCCCGCAAGCGGCGGATGGATTCGACCCGGCTTGCGGTATAATCCTGCCCATGCCGGCCAACCTGACACCCGACTACCAGCGGGCCGAGCAGCGGTACCGCGAGGCCCAGACGCCGGATGAGAAGCTTGCCGCGCTGGAGGAGATGCTCCGTACCCTGCCCAAACACAAAGGGACGGAGAAGATCCAGGCCGAGCTGAAGCGGAAGATCAGCGCGGCCCGCGAGGCGTCCGTCGCTCACCGCAAGGGCGGTGGAAAGGATCCCTTCCACGTCCCGCGGCAGGGCGCCGGGCAGGTCGTCCTGCTCGGGCTGCCGAACGTCGGCAAGTCGGCCATCGTGCAGGCGCTGACTGACGCCCCGGTAAAGGTCGCCGAGTTTCCGTTCTCCACGCATGCGCCGGTGCCGGGTATGGCCTATTACGAGGACTGTCCGATCCAGCTCGTCGATATGCCTCCGCTTACGCCGGAACATGTGCCCGGCGGGATGATCGGCGCCGTCCGCAATGCGGATATCGTGGCCGTGGTCGGGAACCTGGCGGCCGAATCGGTACTCGAGGACATCGACGCCGTCCTGAGCGTGCTGCGCGAGCGTCGGCTGCGGCTGGTATCGCGGGCGGAGCCTCCGCCTGTCGGCGAGGACGAGCCGGAGCCGCGGCGCGGGCTCATCGTGGCGAACCAGTGCGACCGCGACGGGGCGAAGGCGAATCACGACGCGCTGCGCGAGCTGATCGATGCGGAGCTGGAGATCATCCCGGTCTCGGCGCTGACGGGCGAGAACCTGGATCTCCTGGTGAAGAGGCTCTTCGGGCTCCTGCACGTGGTCCGGGTGTATGCCAAGCCGCCCGGCAAGCCGCCGGACCGGAGCGCTCCGTTCATCATTCCGGCGGGCAGCACGGTTCACGACCTCGCCGAGCATATTCACAAGGATCTGGCGGCGAAGTTCAAGTTCGCCCGCCTGTGGGGCGATAACGTGTTTCCGGGCCAGCAGGTGAACCACGATCACGTCCTGCGCGACAAGGACGTGGTCGAAATCCACATCTGATGCGTCCTTGCGATTCCCGCCGTCAGCGCGAGGCGCCGCGCTGCGACGCCGCCGGCATCGAGGCGGCGGCCCGCGTCGAGGGCTTCTCGCGGTAGGGCTGATGCTTCTCGAAGAGCGCCAGCCGCTCCTGGAACTCGGGGATGACATGCGGGCGGATGAATCGGGCCAGCTCGATCGCGCGTTTCTGCGTGCGGATGGCGTCGTCAAAACGGCCGGCCTCCGCGTACGCCGCCGCGAGCGTGTCGGTGACGGCGGGGTCCTCGGCGAGCGTGGCGCGGTCGGCAAGCTCGGCGAACCGGACGGCCGCCGCGCCGTCTCGCTGGGTCTCATCCCGGCACGTGGCGAGCAGCCAGGCGAGATTGTTGGCCAGTTCGGCGGGAGCGTCGGTGACTTTGAGCCCCATTTCGAGCGTCTTGCGCCCCTCCGCGTATTGTCCGGCGTCGATCAGCGATGTGCCTCGGAGGGTGTAGAAAACCTCCACGTCGGGCCAACGGCGGATTCCCTCCTCGTAGACGGCGGCGGCTGCGTCGGGCCGCCCCTGTCTCTGGAGCACCCGGCCGATTTCGATGTACACGCGGAACTCGTCCGGATTGAGCCGCTGCGCTGTACGGAGCTGCTCCATCGCCGCGTCGAGCTCGTTCTGCTCTGCGAGAACCCAGGCCAGCCCCCGGTAGGCCGCGTCGTTGCCCGGCTCCAGCGCGATTGCCCGGTGAAAGGCCGCGCTCGCTTCTGCCAGGTCGTCCGTTTCGTACAGCGCGATTCCCAGATCGCACTGGATTCGCCCGTTGCCCGGACACAGACGGGCCGCTTCGCTGAGTTCGTGCGCCGCCGCGCGCGAGTCCCCGCGATTCAGTAGATACTCGCCGAGATACATCCGCGCCATCGCGGAGCCCGGCTCGTGTGCCGCCGCATACTCCCAGAGGCTGGCGGAGGTGTTCCACACGTCGCACTGGCGCTGCGTGCGAAACGACAGGCCTCCGACGACCGCCACGGCGACGGCCGCAGCCACGGTAGCGGCGGCCCAGCTTCGTCGTCCGTCGGCGGAGGGCTGGAAGAACCACGCCAGGGCCCCGCCGAACACCATCGCCCATCCGAGGCACGCCAGGTAGCTGAGGCGGTCCACCTCCGTTTGTTCGCTGTTCGCGAACACACCGAGCAGCGGAAGCAGAAGAAACGCGTAGCACAGCCACCCCGCCAGGGGAGCCGCCCAGCGCCGTCGGAGCAACCAGGCCAGGAGCCCGATCGCCGCCAGTACGCTGATCGCCACGGCCGCGGATCGGGCCGAGAACGCGTACACGGGCGAGAGATGCCTCGGCCAGAACGTTTTCCACATGCCGAGGGACAGGCCGAAGAGAGACTCGGACAGCCGTTGCGCGAAGGTGCGATCCGGCATCCCCTGCAGGATGTCCATATGCGCGTGAGCGAACCATGCGAGCACCGCCGTCGCGACCGCAATCGCCAGGAACGGGGCCTTTTCGCGCCAGACCGGCCGTACGGCGGGGCCGAACCATCTCCCCGGTCCACCGCCCAGCCGCCGCAGCGGGTAGATGTCCAGAAGAAGCACGATGGCCACCGAGGTGGCCACGTTGTTCCCGGCCAGCACCGAGAGGGCCATCCCGAGCAGCGAAAGGACCAGCCACGGCCTGGGGCTCGACCCGGCCTGCCGCGCGTCATGGGCGTGCAGATACGCCAGCACGGCGGCCAGGTAGAACATCGCCGAGAGCAGGTCCCCTTGCGCTGCGGCCCACGCGACGGATGCCACCCGAAGCGGATGTACGCCGAAGAAGGCGGCGGCGGCCGTCGCGCCGAGCGCGATCTCTATGCCCGCGGGGCGCGCGCGGCGGATCGTCCGGGCCAGGAGCTTGCGCGCAATCGCGTAGACGAGCACCACGTTGACGATATGAATCGCCAGGCCGGTGAGGTGGAAGACGAAAGGCTCCGGCGGGGTCAGTCGCCGCATGATCGCCAGGGCAAGCCAGTTCAGCGGCTGGTAACGGCCCGTGCGGAATGTGGTGAACATCCACGCGAGGTTGGCGCGGCCGAAGTCGCGAGCGTGGATGTTGTACAGGATCACATCCTCATCACCCCGATTGATGAAATCGTTGTATGGAGCGGGCAGGAACGCCAGGATGACCAGCAGGCCCAGAACGATGGGCAGCAGGACGACGAGAGGGCCGGATCGGCCGCGGTCTTGCCCCCAGGGCGCGCCGTCGGGCGGGTGTGCTGCCGTGCCCCCGGGGACGTTCGGAATCGAGGTCATGCGGATATTCTATACGAAGTCCAGGCGCAGAGGCAGCCTCCCGCGGAGAGGCAATGATTATCCGTTCACCAGGTGTTCCCGCCGCGAGTGGTGCACCCACGAGGCGTTCGCCCCGTCTGCGGAACGCACACATTTCTTCGGTCGTCTCGAACCGCCGATGCCGCTTTCGGTTCGAGGGTGTCGCTGGTCTCCTGCCCCCCGGGGGGAGCCGAGAGCAGCCTGGGGCGTGAGCCCGGAGTTCCAGGCGTCACCAGACGCAAGACCCCGTCTGGGCGACCGAGCCTCCGCGGCGGTGCTTACCGCACGCGAGACTGTCTTGCCGAAAACACCACTAGAACCCGCCGATGAGGTTGCTGGTACCGGTGCCCCCGAAGAGGCCGGTCGTGGTCCCCGTCGTGGTCGTTGTGGTCGTGCTGGTGCCGGCGCCCGGTGAGGTCGTCGGCGGCCACGGGCCGCAGAAGTAAGGAATTGTGCACGTTGGATCGCGGTCCCAATCGTCTGCGC
This sequence comes from uncultured Planctomycetales bacterium, assembly GCA_964653435.1. Classification (GTDB taxonomy): domain Bacteria; phylum Planctomycetota; class Phycisphaerae; order UBA1845; family PWPN01; genus CAZMVY01. The sequence continues at coordinate 16,985 of CAZZFA010000067.1, forward strand.
TGACGAACATGGCGTCCCACCCGAACGCGTTGCAGATCTGCGGGGAGAGGATCGTGCCGCACGGATTGACGTTTGCTGCGATGGTCCTGGCACAGCCGACCTGCAGAAGGCTGCCGCCCCCGGCGGACGCCGCGATCAGAACGAGTGCTCGAAACCAGATTGGTCGCTTCATGATCGTTCCCTCAGGTTCGTCAGCCTGTTTGCTCCTCGCCTTGAGAATCGCTCCGGCGCACGCCCGCGCTCGCACCGGGCGCTGCGCCCCGCCGTGAGATCCCGGGCTACCCGCCAAAGGTGCCCGAGGCAAGGCCCCCGGTACTCGTACCGGTGCCGCTCTGCCCCGTCGTACCTCCGGTGCCGGTGCCGGTGCCTGTCCCCGTCCCCGTGCCCGTGCCGGTTCCCGTCCCGGTCCCGGTGGTCGTGCCCGTGGTCGTACCGTACGTCGGGCAGTCCATGAGCAGATTGTTGGCCGGGTTCGTCGGATCGCAGAGGGGCACGGCCCCGCCGAACGCCCCGTTCTGGCAATCGAGCAGCCAGCACGCGTCGAAGGCCGTCAGGGCATAGTTGCCGCCGAATCGGGCACACCCGCCCTGCGTGATGGCGTACATGGTCCCGCCCGTCGCCAGGGCCGCGGCGATCGTGAGCCACTTCGATGGACGTGTCGTCATGGAAACAAGCCTCCACCCGGCTGGTCGGACGCCACCGACGCGCCGCCGGCAATCGCCTTTCAACTGATAGCGCGTCCCGCAGGGCCGGCTCGAGCGGCGATGCGCCGCTCCGCCCCGCGATGCTCCGCGACGTCCGGCGTTCGTTTCAGCCGACCGAACGCGCGTGCACACCTCGCACCTTGGGCGAAGGCAGTATACGGGCGCCTGACTGTCCATGCAACAGGGCGGCGGAGCGGCTTCGGGAACCTGCGACGTCTGGGCGCCAAGCCCGCGGCGTTCCCGAAATGCCCCCGCAAGACGCCGCCGGACGCACCCCAAACTCATCGCTATGTGGAGGTGCCCGGAACCATTTCCCACGCGGCAGCCCGAAGAATGCGTGGCACGCGAGGACACCGAGCCGACGTTTCCCCAGGGCCATCGCCATTCCGACACAACTTGCCCCATGAAGAAACCACCTTGATGTTTTTCGGTATCCTAACACGCTATGGAACAACGAGTTACAACCATATTCAAGACAAGCTTCCGCCGGTTGACTATCGTCAAGGCGTAGGCGTCATGATCTTTCGAGAATAGGTGAGGCGACCCCGCCGTGGACTTGGCGTCTCACGGCGTGCAAGGTTCGCGGCAACACCTGGAGTCATGCGATGATCTCCCCAGTCCTCAAAACCCTGTTCGTCGGCAGCATTCTCGCCGCCATCGTCATCACGCTCATCGGCGGCCTCTATACGTATGAGGCGGCGCCGCCGTACCCCGGTCAGGTGGTGGCCGAGGGCAGCGGCGAAGTCCTCTTCGACAAGGAGAACATCCTGGCGGGTCAGGCCGTGTGGCAGAAGTACGGGCTCATGGACCTCGGCTCCGTGTGGGGCCACGGCACCTATCGCGGCACCGAGTTCACTGCCGACACGTTGCACCGCATGGGCCGGTACATGCGCGACGCCCACGCGCAGGCGTTGGGGAAGGCCGAGTATGCAGACCTCTCCGGCCCGCAGCAGCGCGAGCTCGACTTCCAGGTCATTCAGGAACTGAAACAGAATCGCTACGACCCCGTCGCCGATCGCCTCGTTCTCACGCGCGCGCAGACGGCGGCGCTGCGGAAAATCCGCGAGCACTACGACAGGGTATTCTCCGAGGGCATGCCGGACGCGAACATCGTCCCGCGGGTCATTGCCGATCCGACGGACCGGCGCAATCTGGCCGATTTCTTTTTCTGGACGGCCTGGTGTGCCGGCACGCCCCGTCCGGGGAAGGAGTTGAGTTACACGAACAACTGGCCGCCGGACCGCAGCGTGGGCAATGATATCGCGCCGGCCGCCGTCGGATGGTCCATCGGCGCCCTGTTCGGCGTCATGGTGTGCCTGGGCGTGGCTTTGCTGACGTTCTTCCGCTTCGACTTCCACAAGGATCTCGAGGGCATCGAACCGGACCACACGGTGGGCGAGCGAATCGCGCGGATGCCGATCTCACCGAGCCAGCGAAAGACGGCCAAGTTCTTCCTGGTTGTGGTCGGCCTGCTGTTCCTGCAACTGAACATGGGCGGGCTGATGGCGCATTACACGGTCCACCCGAACTCGTTCTACGGGCTGGACTGGATACCCAGGACATTCGTGTACAACTGGGTCAAGACGTGGCACCTGCAGGCGGCGATCCTCTGGATCGCCGTGGCGTGGGTCGGCTCGGCGCTGTACCTCGGACCGGTGGCCGGCGGGCGCGAGCCGCGCAAGCAGGGCCTGCTCGTAGATATCCTGTTCGTCGCTGTGCTCGTCGTCGCGGCGGGCGACTTCATCGGGACGGCCGTGGGCGCCAAGGGGCTTGGCGGCCGGTTCTGGTTCTGGATCGGTCATCAGGGCTGGGAGTTCCTGGAGTTGGGAAGGTTGTGGCAGATCCTGCTATTTGTCGGGCTGGTCATCTGGCTGGCGCTGGTGGTCCGGGGGGTCCTGCCGCACCTGCGGGCCGGGCGTGATCTGTGGGGGACCGTGCCGTTCTACAGCTACTCGGCGATTGCGGTCGTGGCGTTTTTCGCGTTCGGGCTGTTCTACGGCCCGCGGACGAACATCACGATTGCGGATTTCTGGCGGTGGTGGGTGGTGCATACGTGGGTGGAGGGGATATTCGAGTTCTTCGCCGCGGCCGCCATCGCATACGTGGTGACGGCTCTGGGGCTGGCGCCGAAGAAGAAGGCGCTGCGGGCGGCCTACCTGACGGCGTGCCTGGCGATGTTCACCGGCGTGATCGGCGTCGGCCATCATTACTACTGGTTCGGCGACCCGGACCTGTGGATCGCGCTGGGCGGCGTGATCTCGACGATGGAGCCGGTGCCGATCGTGCTGCTGCTGGTGAAGGTGGCGCTGGAAGCGAAGGACTCGCCGGCCGTGCGCGAGGCCTATCCGTACAAGTGGCCGCTCATGTTCCTCGGTGCCTCGTCGATCTGGGCCTTCCTCGGTGCGGGCGTGTTCGGGTTCATCATCACCACGCCGGTGATCAACTACTACGAACACTCGACGTATCTGACGATGAATCACGGCCACGGGGCGCTGTTCGGAACGTACGGGATGCTGGCGATCGGGCTGATGCTCTTCGCCCTGCGCGGATTGGTCCGGCCGGAGAAGTGGTCGAACACTCTGTTGAAGATCGCGTTTGTGGCGACGAACGGCGGGCTGCTGGCGATGACGCTGCTCACGCTGCTGCCGGTCGGGCTGATGCAGACCCGGGCGGCCTATCTTTACGGCACGTGGTACGCCCGCAGCCCGGCGTTCTACGAGGAGCCGTGGGTCAAGTTCATCGGGCAATGGCGGATCGTGCCCGACCTGATCATCATCGCGGGCGTGATCGCACTGGTTGTGTTCGTGGTGCGGGCGTTCGTGAACCTCAAGCCGGCGACGGTAGCGGACGGCGAGGCGTTGGCGATCCCGCCGAAGTAGGGACCAGGGGCGATCTGATCCCGGGCAATGCGGGCGGGGCACCGCCGGGGCGGCGGATGCCCCGTGTCAGGTTGCGGCCGACGACCGCGTTCGGGCGACAACAGCGTGCAGCTCGCGCCCGTGTGCCGAGGACAGGTCGGCCATACCGCCCGGGGGTTGATCGGCACGCGGCCGAGCGTCCTGAGCAAGCTACGCCGTACACTCGACGCAGACGATGCTGATGTCGTCGAAGGGCCATGTATCCGGCGGGGTGTCGCGGCGAAGTTCGGCGATTTCGCCCAGGGCGTCGGCCGGACGGCGGTCCGAAAGCGACCGGAACCACGGCGAGACGGAGATATCGAACGGGTTCTCGCCGGCGCGGCGGCGACACAGCAGAGCCTCAAGCCCGTCCGTATAGAAGTACACCGCATCGCCGGGCCGTAATGACGTCTCAACGATGTCGAAGCACGGGCTCTCCACGGCACCGAGCAGGATCCCCGAGGTGCGGATGAAGACCGGCTCCGCACCGGACCGCGCGAGCACCGGATGCGGCAGCCCCCCGCGGGCCCATCGCAGCCGGCGGGCTTCCTCGTCGTAGATCGCGTGCAGGGCGGTGACGAACTGGCAGTGTGAGAGGTTCATCTCCAGAAGGTCGCGGTTCATGTTGGCCAGGACTTCGCCGGGCTCCATGATCCGGTACGCGCCGTTCTCGATCGTCTTGCCGCGGAAGGATCGCTTGATAAGGACCGTCAGCAGGGCGGCCGGCATCCCGTGGCCGGTTGCATCCGCCAGGGACACGGCCATGTGCGATTCGTCGAGCCGGACGACATCATAGATGTCGCCGCTGACGTGGTCGGCCGGCAGGAAGAGCGCATGAAAGCGTGCGGTCGGCGAAACGGGCATCGGGTTGGGCAGGAGGTCGCGCTGGACCTGGCTGGCGAGCCGAAGCTGTTCGTCAAAGTGCTCGAAGCGGGCCCCGGCCCGACGGCACGCCGGGCACAAAACCTCGCGCGGCGGAGGATCGTCGCACACAACACCGATCTGGGTGGTCTCTTCGACCACGGACGGGGGCTCCGGAGGAACGTGCCCACGGCAGACCGGAGGCAGACGGTCGCCGCCGTCTCCATCCGTCAGCCGGCAGCGTTTTTTTCGGCTGTCCGGGGGTGCGACTTAATCTACGAGTGAAGGGGATCGGAAATCGTTCGCGGAATGCCGGCTCGGGACGCCGGCGACGGGTATGCCAACGACACCGGTGCATCGCAAACCCGGCCGCGACGCACAAGACGGGCCGCGGTCGGGGGTTTGGGATTGGGGTTGGCCGACAGACCGATCGTCGGCGAGGTCGCGCCTTCGACCGATCGGGGGTGTAAAGGACGACGCAGACGTGCGGGGGGTAAGCAGCAGCCCCTGCCCCCTTCGTCGCTTCGCTACTGCGAGACGGATGTCGAGATCGCAAACTGCGACAGCACAGGGTCGGCACAGCGGCTGATGTCGTACACGAGGAACTCGATCGTCCCGCCGCACCGGACCTCGCCGGGCAGGCGGACGGCCGGCGCTGCCAGCCGCTCGCGGTACTTGGGGCCTTCCTGGAACTGGGGCGTCGTCAGGGCGTTGCCCACTGTGCCCACGGCCACGCCGAGCGTCTTTACGTCGCCGCACTGAATGCGTTCGAGCACGGCGGCACCGGGCTGAAGTACCTGCGTCTGCAACCCCTGGATGGGGTGAATATTCCGGGCCTGGAAGATCTCCGGCCGGGTGAGCAGCATCTCGCCGATGTTGGCTCCCGCCCGCTGGCACACGCATCCGTTCGGGTTCGACAGCCCCACCGGACAACACGATGGCTGCGGCGGGTCGGGATACTGGTATGTGCACACGCCGTTGACCACGACACAGAAGTCGTACCCGTTCTGGGTGTAGAGCGCGACCTCGCACGGGACGCACGCCTGATTCACGATCGAGACGCACACGAAGCCCGGGTTGCAGTCGGTCAGTGTTCGGGTTCCCTGCGTGTTCGTCTGCGTCGGGAAGAAGAGGATGTTTGACGGCGGCGGGCAACTGGCGCCGGTGAGGATCGGCACAAGGCCGGCGCCCGCGATCAGCAGCACAATCAGGTATCGTCGTGCGGACATCTCGTGTTTCCCCCAGGAGAAAAGGCCGTGTTCACCCGCCGAGCGGGATGGCCGTAATGAAGCCGTTTTGCAGAAGCAGAAGCTCGGTTATGCCGAAGGGGTCGGCCCGTTGCGTGGCCCCGGCGTCGGCGGCACCGTCGATGCGGCCGATCGAGACGTTCAGGTACGCGGGGCTCTGGGCGTTGCCGGTGACGACGAAGATGATCGTGTCGCCGCGCTGGTAGTCCACGCCGGCCTGCAGGGCGAGGTGGCCGAACGGGACGGCCTGCACGGCCCCGCTGGGATACGTGGCGCTGATCGTGGGCGCGAGCGGATTGGTAAGGTCTCCGATGGCAAGCCGCAACACCGGCCAGGGCAGCACGACCCCTGTATCGTGGCTGAGTGGGTTGAGACTCCGGATGTAGAAGGTCGGCGTGGTGACGCCGTTGTCATAGACGATGGGGACATCGAGCCGGGCCTGGCTCTGGTTGACGACCTGAACCATGAGGAACGGGGTGTTCCCCGGTGCGGTCGGGTAGAACGAGCCCACGGCCTGGTTGACGAGGTTCGGGTTCAGACACCCGGTCGCCAGAGGAAGCAGGCCGAACAGGGCCAGGGCCAGCCGTCGCGGCGTGAAGACAAGCATCCGATTACGCATCATGGTTCAGTACACCGTCAGGTTTACGAACACGTTAGGAGGCGTTCCCTGGAATGTCACGGCCAGCACGTTGCCGCAGTTGAGATCCAAACCGGATGTCAGTGCGGGTCGATCGAATGGCACCACTACCGGGCCGGTAGCGCTGGCGTACGTGACGTCCGTGAGCCCGATCGACCGGATGGTCCCGCCGTTGCCCACGTCGCAGTCCTGCGCGGCGATAGCGTAGTCGAGATCGTTGGTCGCGTCGAAGCCCAGGGCGGTGAGTCCGAGCTGGAACTGGCCGCCGTTGGTGTTCGTGACGACGAGGCTGGCGCGAGCCGGCACGTTTGTAAGGTTCATGAAGACGATGAGGATCACCCCCGACGGAGGCGTCGTCAGGGGGATCGCGCTGCCGCCTATGGCGGTGGCAAGCCCGGGGTTCAAGCTGCTGCATCCGGCCCCTGCCGCGAGGGCCAGGGCAGCCAAGGCGGCGGACGCTCGGAGCCTGCGACGTATCATCGGGGCAGTCCTCCTCAGAAAACAAACCAGACTCCCGGCTCCCCGCGCCGCGGGTCCCACGGAGTCGCCCCATACTACGGCAAACCACGTGAGTCAGGCAAGTAGACGCAGGAGGGCATCCCGCATGGCGCGAAGGGCCTGCCCGCGATGGCTGATGCGGTTCTTGGAATCCGGCGAAAGCTCCGCCATCGTCCGGCCCAGCGACGGGATCAGAAAATGGGGATCGTAGCCGAATCCGTTCGTGCCTCGCGGCTCATCCACGATGACTCCCTCGACGGTCCCGGCGGTGCGGGCCAGCAGGCGGCCGTCGCCGACCAGCGCAAGAACACAGCGAAACCGTGCCGTTCGCCGCTCCGCCGGCACCCCTGCCAGGAGTTGAATAAGCCGGGCGTTGTTCCGGGCATCGGATTTCGGCTCGCCGGCGAAGCGCGCGGATTTCACGCCCGGCCGCCCGCCCAAGGCGTCCACCTCAAGCCCGGAATCGTCCGCGAGCGTCCAGAGACCGCCGAGCCGGGCGTAATGATGCGCCTTCTTCTCCGCGTTGCCTTCAAAGGTGTCGGCGTCCTCGGCACACTCGGGCATCGGCGGCAGGTCGCCGAGCGCGATCCACTCCACGGGGAGGCCCTCCATGACGGCGGCGATCTCACGCAGCTTGCCGCGGTTCGTTGTGGCGATCAGGATGGATCGTCCGGCGGCCCGTGTCATGGCTGGCGGCGGGGAAGTTCGGGTGAGAAATCGGGCGCGGAGAGCCCTCCTGCCGCGTCGGCTTCGGAGCCGGGGGCGCGGGTCCGCACGAGCACGGATGGCATCGGCCGGAACTGGCCCGACGGATCGCGGACCTTCATCGCCTGGCCGTTGACGTACATACGGCGGAAGTCCTCGTTTCGCCGCATCAGGGCCTCCACCTCGGGGCTGAATTCCTGCGTGCCGTCCATGCGGAGGGTGACGGCGGACGCCGGGAAGTGGCCCACGCACACGATGCTGCGCCCGTTGTCGTAATGGTGGTACCAGGCCTCGAAGCCTTCCTTGCGCAGGGCCTCGACATACTGCACGGCCGCCAGTTCGCGCTCCTGGAAGTCGCCTTCGTTGTAGAAGACGGCGATCTGGAGCGAAAGGTCCCCCGGTGCCTTCTGCAGGTCCCACTCCGGCGGGCCGACGGGTTTCCGGTCCACCAGTTCGCACTGAGCCATGAGGAACGGCGTCTGCGAACCCATCGTGAGCGAGCGGATGAGGACGATGTCCTGCGTCAGTTTCGGCGGGAACTTCGTGGTGTTGGTCCTGGGGTCGAACTGCTTGCGGTAGGTGCCATAGTAGAGGATGCTCACGCCCGCCTCATGTTTGACGCGGACGGCACTCGCGTTGATGCCCTGGATCTTCCGGAGCTGCTCGGCGAGGTTGTTGACGATCCGCTCGTGGTCGGGGCCGGACGATTGAAAGCATCGGATCGTCCACCGCTCGCCGGTCAGATCGTCCTGGCCGGGCAGCAGCGTCCCTCCGGTCATCTGACATCCCGCGATCCCGCCAAGGCACGCCAGGATAACACCGAGGAACCGATCGACGGACCGATTCGCCCGGCAAGGGCGGGCGTTGCCCCGGTCGGCGGGCAGCGACCGTCGTTGCTCCGTTGTTTCGTCGGTTCGTCGCATGGGGCGCGCGTACGTCATTTTCGTCTTCGGGCGCGTTGCAGCACCCGAGCCTGCTCAGCCATCAGTTGTCGGATGCCTCGAGCGGCAAGGGTAAGCATCCGATTGAGGTCCGCGGCAGAGAACGTGGCGTTTTCGCCGGTGCCCTGGACCTCCGCGAACCGGCCGGCGGCGGTCATTGCCACATTCAGATCCACGTCGGCCCTGACGTCCTCCGCATACGACAGATCAAGCAGCGGCCGGCCGTCCACGATGCCGACGCTGACGGCCGCGATGGCCTCCCGCACCGGCGAGGCGGTCAGCCGCCCCTCTCGCCGGGCCCATTCCACCGCGTCGCATAAAGCCACATACGCACCCGTGATGGCAGCCGTGCGCGTCCCACCGTCCGCCTGAATCACATCGCAGTCAAGCCAGATGCAGTTCTCACCCAGCACCGCACGGTCCACCACGGCCCGCATGCAACGCCCGATAAGCCGTTGGATTTCCTGCGTCCGGCCATCGACTTTGCCGCGGTTGCGGGCACGGCGCTGCCCGGTCGAGGCGGGCAGCATGTCGTATTCGGCCGTCACCCACCCGAGACCCTTGCCGGCGAGCCAGTCGGGCACGCCTTCCTCAAAACAGGCGGTGCACAGGACACGGGTTTCACCCGTGCAGATGAGCACGGAGCCGGGCGCAACCCTCGTGTATCCGCGGGTGATCTCCACGGGGCGGAGCTGGTCTGCTCGCCGGCCGTCGGGGCGTCTCATCGGCATGGCACCATCTTGTGTTCGGGTGTCTCACCCTTTCCGGGGGCGGACGTTCCGGCCGTTGCCCATCCAGTCCATACAGTCTTGAACGGCGAGCGTCAAGCGGCTGGCAGGAACCCCGACTACAGAGCGGGCGACACAACCATGTGCCCCACGCACGATGTCGGCCGTGACTCCGGCAAGCCGCCGGGCGCCGGCCGGAAGGACGCGAGCGGGCAATCAGTCGGGCAGGGCCTCGATCATGACGGCGACGCGGCCGCCGGCGTTGGCGCCGCTGAAAACGGAGAGCGAGTACGTGCCGGTCAGCGGAAGCGTCGTCTGGCCGGTATTCCCGCCGCAGAGGGCCGTGTCGAGGCCCGGCACATACCCGCCGCTTGAGCCGTCCGGGTTTTGCAAGGTTGCGTAGGGAGACAGGCACGATTCTCTGCTGAGCAGCGTGACGCGGATCGTCCCGCCCGCTTCGCCGTGAAAGGATATCGCGGCGTATCCCCCCGCGCCGGGAACATCGAGGACCTGACTCGCCAGCAGGGTATCCGGGAGCGGCCGGGGGCAGCCGCCGGGCAGGATGCCCGCCGACAACGCCATGATTCCTGCGAGGGCTCGCGGATTCACGGTTTTCATGACGGCTCCTTTCGCGGCGGCCTCTGCGGCGATTACGGCGACGTCTGGGCCGGATGGACCCAGGGTGAGCGGTACGGCCGCCGGAGCAGGCGGTTGGCCTCCTCGTCGCCCACGACGCGCCCCTGGGCCGGGTCCCACGCGAGCGTCCGGCCGAGTTTCATTGCCACGTTTGCCAGGATGCACGAGGCGCTGGAGATGTAGCCCTCCTCGATGTCAGCGACCGGTCTGCCGCGCGAGGCGATGGCGGCGAGGAAGTCCCGCATGTGCCGGCGGGTCGCCGGGGCGGCGAACAGCTCCATGTCCTTCTCGGTCAGGTCCTCGGGGAACTGTTCGCGCTCGTAGACGACATCCTTGTGAATCGCCGGCTCGTTCTTGCCGGCGGGGTAGAAGTCGTAGCTCATCAGGCCGGCCTTCAGCGTACCCTTGTCCCCGTAAAGCGTCAGGGACCATGGGTACGCCGGGTCGGGGGCGTTGCCCCAGGTTCGATGGGTCCAGACGGCGGTAAGGTTGTCGTATTCGAAGGTGGCGATCTGCGTATCGCTGATGTTCGCGCTGCCGCCCGTGCGGATCCGGATCCCCCCGGCGGAGGCGATGCGTTTCGGCCAGCCGAGGCCAAGCATCCAACGGACGGTGTCGAACATGTGGATGCCCATGTCGCCGAGAATGCCGTTGCCGTATTCCATGTGCTTTCGCCACCAGCCCTTGTGCGGAAGTCCCTCGTACGGGCGCATCGGTGCCGGGCCGGTCCACATCTCATAGTCGAGGTAATCCGGGACGGGGACGGTCTTCGGCGCGGCCTCGCGGCCCGCGTGGTAGTAGCAGCACATCTCGACGTGGGCCACGGTGCCGAGAAGGCCGGCCTCCACGATGTTCTTCCTGGCGTCGATCAGGTGCGGCGTGCTCCGCCGCTGTGTGCCGACCTGAACGACCCGCTTGTGCCGGCGGGCGGCGGCGAGCATGGCCTGTCCCTCGGCTACATCGACGCTGATCGGCTTCTGCACATAAACGTCCGCGCCGGCCTCGACGGCGGCGATCATCGGCAGGGCATGCCAGTGGTCGGGCGTGCCGATGAGCACGATGTCGAGGTCCTTCTCCTTGAGCATCTCGCGGTAGTCGCCATAGGTACGGGGCTTCCTCTTCGAGGCCTGGCGCGCGGCGATCAGTTCGGCCGCGCCCTCCAGCATCCTCTTGTCCACGTCGCAGATCGAGACGACTTCGACCGGGGCCACCTGAATCAGGCGGCAGACGTCGGACTTGCCGTACCAGCCCGTGCCGATGACCCCCACGCGAAGCGTTTTCTGCTCCGCCCCGTGGACGAAGTACCCGCCGAAGGCCGATACGATCGTACCGGCCGCCCCGGCCTTCAGAAACTCGCGACGATTCATGTCCCATCCTCCGCGCCGCCGGACAACCGACAGGCCCGGGCGTCCGAGCCCGCCTACAAGATCACTTCCAGCAGCGCGCGCTGGAAGTGGAGCCGGTTCTCCGCTTCCTGAAAGATCAGCGATTGCGGGCCGTCCATGACTTCGTCGGTGATCTCGACGTTCCGATACGCCGGCAGGCAGTGGAGCACCACCGCCTCGGGCCCGGCGGCCTTCAGCAGCTTCGCGTTGACCTGATAACCGGCAAAATCCTTCAGTCGCTGCTGCTTTTCGGCCTCCTGGCCCATCGACGTCCACGTGTCCGTGACGACCACGTCGGCCCCGCGCACCGCGTCCCGGGGATCCGTGGTGACGGCGAGCTGGGCGTCGGGCACGGCGCGCCGGATCGCATCCAGAAACGCCTTCGGGAGCTGATACCGCTTCGGCGCCGCCTGCACGAACGGCATCCCGAGCTTTGCGCAGCTCCAGGCGAGCGACTTGGCCACGTTGAACCCGTCGCCGACGAAGGCCAACCGGCGTCCGGCGATCTCGCCGAAATGCTCGATGAGCGTCATGAGGTCCGCGCCGGCCTGGCAGGGGTGCGATTCGTCCGAAAGACCGTTGATCACCGGCACGCGCGAGAACTTCGCGAGAGACTCAATGTAGGAATGCGCGAAGACGCGGGCCATGATCCCATCGCACATGGAGGAAACGACGCGGGCGACGTCCTCGACGGCCTCGCGACGGCCCATGCCCACCTGATGGTCCTCCATGTTGATCGCGTAGCCGCCGAGCTGCCACATCGCGACCTCGAAGCTCAGCCGCGTCCGCAGCGACGCCTTCTGAAAAATCATTCCGAGCGTCTTGCCCTTCAACGCGGGCCGGAGCCTGCCCTGCCGGAAGGTCTTTTTCCGCTCGATGGCGAAGGTCAGCAACCGTTTCAGGACGACCGGCTCCACGTCGCTGATCGCCAGAAAGTGACGCAGGCCGCGCAGCTCCGGCGGGATTCCCGGCTTCCGGGAAGCGGGCTCCCCCGGCCGGGAAGCGTCGCGTGCCGGCGCGGCGGGTCGGGGGGCGACCGGCCGGCGCTTGGGGTTCACGGGTCTTGCCGTCGCGGGTTGCGGTTTCCTTGTGTTCATGCTGACACCAGTTTGGCTTCCGCCCGGGCGAACGCCTCGGCCAGGATCCCCAACCCCTCCTCCATCTCCTCATCCGTGATCGTCATCGCCGGCAGCATCCGCAGGACGGTATCCTGCGTGCAGTTGATCCGCAGGCCGAGCTCCAGCGCCGCCGAGACGATCTCGGCGCCGGGCACCGACAACTGCACGCCGATCATCACGCCGCGATGCCGCACGCCCTCGATGAAGGCGAATCGCGATTTCATCTCCGTGATGCGGTCCGCGAGGGTCTGTCCGACCCGGACGGCCCGTTCAAGCAGCCCTTCCTGCTCGATGATTTCGATCGTCGCGATCCCCGCGCTGACGACGAGCGAGTTCGCCCCGAACGTGCTCGCATGCGAACCGGGGGTGAAGGCCTCGGCCACCTCCGGCTGCGCGATCGTTACGCCGAGCGGTGCGCCGCCGGCCGTCGCCTTGGCCAGGGTCATGATGTCCGGCTCGACGCCCGTGTGCTGGTAGCCGAACCACCTGCCCGTGCGCCCCATGCCCGTCTGCACCTCGTCGAGGATCAGCAGGAGGTTGTGGTCGTCGCAGAGGTCGCGGATCTTCGCAACGTAGTCGTCGGCGGGGATGTTCACCCCGCCCTCGCCCTGGATCGGTTCGAGCATCACGCCCGCGGTCTCGTCGTCGATCGCGGCGGCGACGGCGTCCACGTCGTTGAACGGCACGTGAACGAAGCCCGGCACGAGCGGTTCGAAGCCGGCCCGCGTCTTGGACTGTGCCGTCGCGCTCATCCCGCCGTACGTGCGGCCGTGAAAGCTCTTCTCCATCGTGATGATCTTGTAGCGCCCCGGTCCGGCGTGCTTGCGGGTGAGCTTGATGGCCGCCTCGTTGGCCTCGGCGCCGCTGTTGCAGAAGAAGGCCTTTCCCCCGAAGCTCCGTTCGGAAAGCATGCGGGCGAGGCGGCCCTGCTCCACCGTGTAGAACGTGTTGTCCACCTGGATGAGGCGCCCCGCCTGCTCGCGAATCGCCTCGACGATCCTCGGGTGGCAGTGGCCCAGGAGGCTGCAACCCCAGCCGGGGAAGAAGTCGATGTACTTCCGCCCGTCCAGGTCCCAGAACGTGCTGCCGCGGGCGCTGGCCACTACAAGCTTCGTCCGCTTGTAGTTGTTCATCACGAACTGCGAATACTCCTCGAATACCTGTTCCTGTGTCACGTTGTGCCTGCCTCGTTCGTTCGGTGGAGGTTACGGGAGGATCTGCGTGCCGACACCCTTGTCGGTGAAGATCTCCAGCAGCAGCGAGTGCTCCAGGCGCCCGTCGATGATGTGCGCCTTGTTCACGCCGGCGTCGATCGCACGGAGGCACGCCTCCACCTTGGGGATCATGCCTTTGTCGATGATCCGCCGGGCCATCAGGTCGTTGATCTCCGCCCGGTTCAGCGAGGAGCGGAACGAGTTCTCATCGTTCGGGTCGGTGCGGATGCCGTGCGTGTCGGAGACCATCACGAGCTTCTCCGCCTTCACCGCCGCCGCCACCTCGCCCGCGGCCGTGTCCGCGTTGCAGTTCAGCGACCCGCCCGCCGGGTCGATCGCGATCGGCGCGATCACCGGCACCGTGTCGGCCTTGCACAGCAGATCGAGCACCTTCGCGTTCACGCCGGTCACCCGCCCGACGAAACCGATATCGATCCGCCGGTCGCCTTCGCCGGCAAGGTATTTCCGCTCGGCAAAGAGCACGCACGTCGCCAGGCTGTTGAGCCCGATCGCCGCGACACCGAGCGATTCGAGCGTCTCCACGATCCGCCGGTTGATCCGTCCGCAGAGAACGTTCTCCGCGATAACCAGTGTCCGCTCGTCCGTGTAACGCAACCCCTGCACCCATTGCGGCTCGAGACCCGCCTCATCCATCGCCGCCGTGATCTCCTTGCCCCCGCCGTGAACGATGATCGGCTGCATGCCGACGTAGTTCATGAAGGTGATGTCGCGGAGGATTTCCCGCTCCGTCTCCGGGTTGTCCATGACGGATCCGCCGAGCTTGACCACGACGACACGACCGTAGTACTGCTCGATGTAGGGCAATGCCTCGATGAGTACGGCCGCCTTGCCGATTGCCTGTTCCACTGAGCATCCTCGCCGGAAAACAAACCGCGTATCGTACGCCCGGACGCAGGAGGAATCAAGCCGTTCGGCGCGGGCGGGCGTATGGTGCATGGCCGTAGTTGCAGACGGTGGGCGGCGGGCATTCACCAGGCCCGGCTCAAGCCCGCTGGGCGGCAAGCGTGGAAGAGGAGGGAGCCGGTGCCTCCACCGGCCGAAGGCGGCGGCCAAAGGCCGGTCGGCTGAACCAGCCGATGGTCACGTGGCCCGGCAAGGACTGCTGAAGACGGCCTTGTCTGCGCGGCATACCGTCGG
>CAZZFA010000068.1:0-31639 GCA_964653435.1 uncultured Planctomycetales bacterium
CTGCTGGCGGTCGAGGAGACGGCGGCGGAAGGCAGCCCGTCGTACTGGTTCTTCTTTGACGGCAACGGCAACGTCGGGCAGGTCATCCGCGCGAGCGATCAGGGCATCCCCGCCCGCTACGAATACGACCCGTACGGCAACACGTTGGTCGCGGAGGGCGCTTACGCCGCCGCCAACCCGTTGCGCTTCAGCACGAAGTGGTGCGACACAGAGCCGGGCACCGGCCACGAGTTGTACTACTACGGCTACCGCTACTACAGCCCGCGGCTGGGGAGGTGGCTGAGCAGGGATCCGATCGGGGAAGACGGAGGCCTCAACCTCTATGCGTTCGTCCTTAACGAGCCGGTCGCATTGTACGATCCGACTGGGCTCGTTGGTCTCTCCACGCCGACATGTCGCCAGTGCTGCGGCAACGCCTACAACAAATGCCGGGAGGACGGCGGGAGCATAGCGGATTGCGATCACCTCCTGCGTGGCTGTCACTACGCCTGCGAGAACTACGGGAATCCGGGAGCCGAGGCGGCAGGGCTCTGCGGGGGTTACACGCCGCCATCGCAAACGCCCTGGCTACTTTGCTGCGGTACCTGCCGGCGTGTTCCGGTCCTGGACTATGGGCCGGCGCACGACGTTGTGGTGATAGGTTGCACCGCTCTTTCGTTCGCAGCGCCGTCCGGTGCAACCTGCAAGGTTATCATGGCGGACGCGAACGCACTGAGAGTGTACAGGGGCGGTGCCGTAGGCTGCAGGCTTGTTCGCATTCGGAAGTGGATCCGTTACGACCTGCCACATCACGCGAAGTGCGCAGAGTGGGACGGTGCTATTCCGAACTGCCTTCGGAAGTGCAGGGACATGCTGGGGCTACAGCCCCTATGATGCGCAGGGTGTCCCCTTGGCGACGAACCCGTCGGGCCGGACTAAGGAGCGTCTACCGTGCGTCTGATATTCGAGCATCCCTGCCAGCATGCGGCACGACGTCGGTTCTCCCCAACTGTGGCATACCTTTGCTACGAACCCAATCCCACTATCAAGATGCGACAGCTCCTCGTACTGGCCGAACGGTTGGTGCGCCCTGTCGGCTCCACCAGAATCGTTCCCCTTCGCCAATATGATGGCAAGCAGTCGATACTCGCGTTCGATCTGGACCGCGCGGAGCAACTGATTTCTGGGCGTGCGGCAGAAGCCTACGCGCTTGTTGGCTGCGCAGATCCGGACCTCATAAGAGCCTCGCTGGAGAATCCCGGCCTTGCGGATGAAGCGGCGTTGGCTAGCACGTTCGCCGAAGGCGCTGTGGTCTTCTTTCACGAGGGGCATCACAGCATCGAAATTATCGGGGCCCCGTCATATGTGAAGGAATGCTTGCGAGCCCTGCTCGAGTGCGAGGGATAATACTGCGGGAAAAAAAGGAGAAGGAAAAGGGGACGTCACTCATTAACGACGGCGAAACGCTGAGCGCTGAATGTGTGACGACATCGGCAACCGCACGACGTACACGCGGGACGGCACCCGGATCGGCTACACGGCCAACGCCCTCAACCGGTACACGGCCCTGAGCAATCCGACGGAGGACCTCTGCTACGACCCGGACGGCAACCTGATCCAGGACGGCAAGCCGACCTCGAGCTGCGCCACGCCGGACGGCGCCTGGACGTACGCCTGAGACGCCGAGAACCGGCTGATCCGGGTCGAGCCCGTGACGCCGGTGGACGACGTTTCCAGGAAGCTCGAGTTCGCGTACGATTACATGGAAACCGGGGACAGTGATCTATTTCCACGACGGATAATAGGTGACTGTCCCCTGTTTCTGATCCGCTCCAGGACTACGCGATCCTGCAGACCGCCGACATCCGCCCGGACGATCCCATGCTGGCCGAGATCCGGACATGCGCGGACTTCCCCAAGAGCGAGGAGTGGCTCCGCAAAACGCTTGCGGGCATCCTGAAGGCGAAGCCCGCGACGGCCGGGCGGGTGTGATACGCTGTTGCAGGAACCCATGGCGCACGGCGAGGAGACGGTGATGACCGAGAAGACGCAGGGCACTGGGCAGGGCGACGTCACTCGACGCAGCTTCCTCCAGATCTTCGGGGCCGCGACGACCGCAGGACTCGCGATACCGAGACTCGCCCGCGGGGAGGTGCCCGCCGGCCGCGCGACATCGGCCGGTACGAACAACATCGAGTTCGAGAAGACGCTCAAGCGGATGCGGTTCGACTATTACCGGCATCCGCCGATCGATATTCTCAAGACCGGCTTCCGGCCGGTGGGCGGCAGCCCGGCGGACTTCACTACGGTCCGGCACAACGGCCGCGACCACTTCTTCTACATCGAGAGGCGCCTGCAGGAAGGGACGCCCTTCTTTCCGGGCCACGAGATCTACTTCGGCCATGCATCAACGGCGGACTTCGTGCACTGGGAGGTGCACGATCCCGTCATGCTCGTGCGGCCGGGCACGTGGGAGGAGGCCCACGTCTGGGCCCCGTTCATCCTGCCGGATGGTGATGAGTTCATCATGGCCTACACGGGGCTCAACCGCCACCTCTCGCAGGACATCGGGCTGGCCTTCAGCAGGGACCTGTTCGAGTGGCGCCGATGGGAGAGCAATCCGATCTCGCCGTGCAAGGGCGCGGCGTGGGCCGCCTGGTGGCCCGACGAGATCTGCAGTTGCCGGGATCCGCACCTGTTCCGCCATGCCGGCCGGGTCTGGATGATCTACACGGCCAACACCCGCGAAGGGGCCTCCTGCATCGCGATGTCCAGCACTGAGGACCTCAAGCGATGGCGCGACCACGGACCGGTCCTTGTGGGGCCGGCCACCGGCTACGAGCCCCGCCTCTGGGGCGGCCATCCGCAGGGGAGCCTGGAGTCGGCCAACCTGTCCCTCCGCGGCGACCGCTGGTTCCTCATTATCAACGCGACGATCCGGGGCAAAGGGTCGGGTAGCTGGGCGTTCGAGAGCGAGCGGATGGACTCGTTTGCGTTCTCCGAGGCGCGCCCGTTCTGGCCGGGGGCGGGTTGCATCGAGGTCGTGCGCGATCGCGGCCATCGTTCGCTGCTGGCGGGCCTGGCGGGCGGAAGCATCAAGTTCGGGGAGATCGACTGGTCCGAACAGCAACCGACCGCCCGCTTCCTCACGACGCTCGACGAGCTGCAGCGCTGGTGCTCGCCCGCCTGAGTCACGCAGCGCGGGCTTCTGCCGCAGCCCAACACGGCGGCGCCGGACGCGCGTAGCGTACATCGCGTCATTCTGAGGCCCGTTGAGGGGCCGAAGAATCCGGCGTCCGATTGGCGCGGGTCCTTGCACGAGCTAAGCCCCCTGCAAAGCTCAGGCCAGATTCTTCGGTCGCTCCGCTCCCTCAGAATGACGTACCGCCCCTGGCCCGGAATGCGGCGCCGGCCGACAAGAAT
This sequence comes from uncultured Planctomycetales bacterium, assembly GCA_964653435.1. Taxonomy (GTDB): domain Bacteria; phylum Planctomycetota; class Phycisphaerae; order UBA1845; family PWPN01; genus CAZMVY01. Next base: position 3,403 of record CAZZFA010000068.1, read on the forward strand.
CCAGGCGATAACAGTGCAGGGTCCGCTGTGCGGGCGGGATTCGTACGTCGGCGACCCTACCGTTTGCCTTCCGTCGGCACAGCGGGCCCTACACTGTTATCCCCCGAAATCCGCGCGGCCCGCAAACAATCCGAAGGCGGGCGAGACGCCCGCGCTACGGCGCTGCCGGTCCCGGCGGGAGATTCGGCGTCGGTCAATCCCGCGGCAACTCGTACACGTGTACGGCGTATCCGCCGAAGCGATCCGCAAACCGGCCGCCGTCGGCCCGCACGGCGCGGTTCTCGTACCGGACAACAACGTCGCGCGCCCCGGCCGGCACACCCTCGATCGCGAACGTCACATCGACGGGTTGATCGCTCCGGTTCGCCGCCAGCAGCACGAGGCCGGCGGGCGTTTCCTTCAGGCGCGTGCTGATGGCCGCGGTCGGGCTGACCTTCACCTGTGCGGGCGCGTCCGGCGACATGAACACCGGCGCCATCTCGCGAAGCTCGGTGACGAGCCTCTTGAGTTCCGCCCAGTGGCCCTCGTCCGGCTTGTTGAAGATCCCGTTGCCGCCGGAGCCCGAGCCCACGTAGTACATCAGCCCCTTCGCCCCGTGGATGACACTGATGTAGGCCTGCGCGCGGTACTCGGTCGGCGTGGGGAACCGGCCGTCGCGCCGCTCGGGCTTGCGGTAGGCCTGGACGCCGAGCCAGATCGGCTTCTTCGTCGTGGCCATGGTCAGGAACGTCGGCGCAACCAGCTCAGTCCCCACGGTGATTTCTTCGCCCTGCAGCGCGTCGCCGGGCTGCGACGGGGGGCGGGCCTCCCGCCCGCCAGGCGACCCAGATGCCCGCCCAGGCTGCGACGTCAGCGGGAAGGGATACCACCACCACATGCCCAGGTCCATGTGCTGCTCCGGGAAGAGCCGGGTGCGATCGACCTTGTGGATTACATCGTACGAGTCGCCGATCATGAGCGGGTGCTCGGGCGCCTCGCGCTGCAGCATGGCCCGCAGGTCCCGCAGGTACGACGGCGGCGCCTCGCCGCGGGCGACACCCTCCTCCTCATCCCACGCGAGCAGGCCCGGGTGGTTGCGGAACATGCGGACGCGACGCACGACCTCGTCGTCCAGGCTGCGGCCCGTGCCCAGCCCGTGACTCACCAGCATCAGCGTCTTCATCCCGGCCCGGTGGGAGGCGTCGAGAAAGTCCTTGACGCGTTGGTGATTCGGCGCACCGGCCGGTCCCATCGCCATCGCGTTGTATCCGTGGGTGACGTTGAACCCGGCCGCCGCCTGCTCCGAAAAGCGCGAGCCGTTGAAGATCCCGATCGGGTAAAACGGTTTGCCCTCGACCCGCAGATAGCCGTCCGGCCCGACGCGAACCTCCGCCTGCGATCGGTGGATCACATGCCAATCCTGCTCGGCCCTGGCAGCTTCCTTGTCCCCGTCGTGCAACGCGATCCGGACGACGTAGTCTCCAAGCGGTGCGCTCCCGAGCGCGAACCGGTAGGTGACCGGATTCTGCGGAAGCTCGGCAAGCTTCGTCTCGGCGAGCACCTGCGGGCCGTTCCTCAATACGCAGGCAAGCTGCATTCGCCGGCGGCGAGCCGCCTCCTCGTGCACCCACACGCGCCCCTCGATCTTCGGCGCGCCGTCCTCGATGCACCAGTGCGTCGGCAGCAGCGGCTCGGCGACCAGCAGCGGCGGAACGGTAACCGACCGTTCGGCCGTCGCCAGGACTTCACTGCCGGCCTTCACGACGACTGCCAGCGTCTGTTTGCCCCGGCGCTGCAGATCGAACGGCACGGCGATCCTCTCCTCCGGCTGCCTGCTGAGCTTGTGTGTAAGCCGCCGTCCGCCCGGCTGCATTTGGAGTGCGGTCTCTCCGAGATCGCGCGGCCTCGGAGAGACCGCACTCCACACTTCGACCGCGCGGCCCGCACGAGACGGCTCGCGGTTGATCAGCACCAGCGGCAACTCCTGCCGCCCCGGCTCGCACGGCCCGCTCTCCATCGCAAACCGCAGCGCCACCGGCGAATCGACCAGCAACCTTGCGTCGTCCCATCGGGTCCGGCCGGTCACCATCGCGTGTCCGAGTTGAAAGGTGACGTATGCGGCGTCCTCGGGCACCTCGGCATCGAGCTTCAGCAACGTCCATTGGTTCGCCGGCGGCGGGGCCGGCTGTCCCCTGACCCAGCGGAAGTAGCGCTTGCGGCCGTCGAGGAACCCCGCGGTCAGCGCAAGCGTCCCGGAGGAGTGGCTGCTCAACACCTCCACGCGGCACCACACGGAGAGCGTCAGCTTTTCACCGGGCGCCACCGCAAGCGGATCGCTGACCAGAGTGGCCTTCATGTCGGTCGACGTCTCGAGCAGCAGGCAATGCCCGCCCGCGTGCGCCGATTCGTTCTCGACGCGAAAGGTCGCCGTGCCGACCGGGACATACGTGGTCCAGCCGGCGGGCGTGCCATCTGCGCGGATCGTGCCCTCGAAATCCCCGTTGCCCAACAGATCCAGTCGCTCGGCGTGAGCGGGTGCCCCGGCATACAGCAGGACAACCCGGGCGACGACTCCAAGCAACGTGCGATGCATCCCGGTTCTCACGCGTTCCTCCACGTTTCCGCGCGCCGCCACCGGATCGGAGGACACCTCCGTCACGCGGCCGGCGCGTGTTGCGCAGGCTCCGCCTGGCAAGCGGCGGTGCGCCCGCCCCTGGTGCGGACAACTACGGCGCGATCTCAGGCCTTCAGCCCCTTGAGGTCCGGCTCCCACTTCTCGTTCGCGGCGAGCATCTCCTTCCACGTCACCGGTTCGTTCCGGTATGCCGCCGTCCGGGCCAGGATACACGTCAGGTTGCTCCGCACGGACGGCGCCACGGTGCTGTTGGAGTAGTCGCCCTTCGTGATGAACTCGTAGAACTCCTTGATGTTCACGACCGTGCCCGTTTCGTAGAGGGCGCCGTGCTTCCAGCTCCCGCCCTCGTACCGGCACGCGGGCATGCCGTCGATCTTCACGTGGGTGTAGTAGTCGGTGTCGATCATGCCGATCGATCCGTAGATGCGGCAGGCGATTTCCGTCGGCGCGCCCGGCGAGCACTGGTTGCCGACATAGCTCAGGATGAAGTCGTTCGGGAACCAGAGATTCACGTTGAAGTAATCGTAGATATTGCCGTATGCCCGCAGGCCGCGGCTGCCGCCGCCGCCGACCGCCTTGATCGGGTCGGCGTTGAGAATCCAGGTCGCCACATCGAGCGTGTGGATGTTCTGCTCGACGATGAAATCCCCCGACAGCTCGCGGATGCAATACCAGCGGCGAAGGCGGTCCTCCGGCGTCTCGGGGCCGGGGAAGTGCCCCACGCCCCACGGGTACATCGCCCAGCCGGTCACAAGCTTGCCGATGTCGCCGCGGTGGACGCGCTTCACCGCCTCGCGATAGTACTCGTTCGCGCGGGTCTGGAAGTCCACGAGAAAGACGAGCTTCTTCGCGGTCGCCTTCCGGCCCGACTCACCGATCGACAGACAGCCCGGCACATCCACGGCGATCGGCTTGGCGACGTAGACGTGTTTGCCGGCCTCGACGGCGGCCGCGCAGTGAATCGGGTGAAAGTAGGGGGGCGTCTCGATCACGACGGCGTCGAGCGTATCCTCCACGAGTTTCTTGTACGCCGACAGCGTCGTGTAGCGCCGGGAAGGCGGGATCTTCCACTTCTCGCCGGTCTTGTCCACGTGGTCCGGATAGTAGTCGGCGCAGGCGACAAGCTTGTACTTTCCATGTTTCGAGAAAAGATCGACGATCCAGTTCCCGCGCCCGCCGCAGCCGAGCAACCCGATCTCGACGGTCGAGTTCGCCTCGGTCCCGCGGACCGACGACGGCTTGACCACGGTGAAGGCCGTTGCCGCCGCCGCGGCACCGGCGAGAAACTCACGACGGGCGATCCTGTTCGTACGGTCATGTTCCGTCATTGCCTGCCTCCGATCATGAGAAGTACGGTCCGACGGGCGGACCCGGTTTGCGTTCGTGCGGGCAGCATAGCGCCCCGGGCGAACGGACTCAACCCCAGCACCGGACAGGAATGCGGCGAGAAGGGGCCAACCCCCTCAACCTCTGGGCGCTGCGATGCACGCAGCAAAAGGGCCGGTCGCGACGAAGTTCGGCAGGGTCCGCTCCGCGGACGCAACGCAGACGCGACGTCGCAGCCGCCGCGGGATTCCGCCCGCACGGCGGAGCCTACACGGCTGACCCCATTCCAGGACAGGATGACCCCATTCCCAGGACGGTCCCCGGTTGGTCGCAACGTTCATCGTCACGCCGGAACCGTCGTGTTTGGCCCTCGTTGGCGCGGGCCGCCTGGTACTGGCACGGCGGCGGCGTATGGAATCCGTCGCGGCAAGGCTTCCGCGCGCCGCCCGCGTGCCGGCGTTGCACGATCGGTCACGCCCGCATATTCTGCGTCCGGACACCCCGCACCACGGAGGCCCGGTATTCGCATGCGTTTCGCAGCGCTCGCGTCGCACCGCCGACTGAGTCCTCTCCTGGCACTGGTCATCCTCGTTCGGGCAGCCGCCGTACCCGGCGCCGAGTCGCGTCCGTCGGAAGTCAAGACCGCCGGCTTCTTCTACCCGCCGGAGCTGATCGCTCGGGCGCGGGAGAACATCGCGCGGTATCGCCCGGCCGCCGACGCGCGCCGCCGGCTCATCGCGGCCGCCAGGCCCTGGATGGCCATGTCGGACGACCAGCTCTGGGGCCTGATGTTCGGCAACACGATCAAGCGATCATGGATGGTCTGGTCGAGCGGCTGGTGCCCCGCCTGTAAGAAGGGCGTGCCGATGTACAACTGGCAGATCGACGCCCTCGGCCGCCCGTGGAAGGTCCGCTGCCCGCACTGCAAGGAATACTTCCCCAAGAACGACTTCGCGAAGTTCTACCGGTCGGGCCTGGATGAGCACGGCATCTTCGACCCGAAACGGGCGGACCGTTCGCTGCTGTTCAACGTCGAGCACCCCGGCGCCAACGACCCGCTCCGCACGTTCGGCGTGGACGACGGCGAAGGCTTCTCCGACGGACAGCACACCTGGCGGTTCATCGGGGCGTACCTGATCTACGGGCAGTGGAAACAGGCGGTCCTGGGAGGAATCCAGGCCCTTTCGGCGGCCTATGTGGTCACCGGCGATCCGGCCTATGCGCACAAGGCCGGCGTGTTGCTTGATCGCGTTGCCGACCTCTACCCGACGTTCGACTTCCTCCGGCAGGGCGTGATCTACGACCGGCCGTCGCACGCCGCCGGATACGTCTCCGTGTGGCACGACGCCTGCGAGGAGACGCGCGAGCTGGTCCTCGCCTACGACCGGGTGTTCGACGCCCTCCGGAACGACCGGCGCCTGGTCGCCTTCCTCGCCCGCAAGGCCGAGCAGTTCAAGCTCGGCACCGCGAAGAGCACGTTCGCCGATATCCAGCGGAACATCGAGGATCGCATCCTGCGCGACGCGCTCGCGCAGCGCCCGAAGATCACCTCGAACTATCCGCGGACGGAGGTGGCCGCGGCCGTGATCGAAAGCGTGCTCGGCGGCCCGGGAAGCCGCGAGCGTGTCGACGCGATTCTCGATGCGATGCTCACGCGGGCCACCGCCGTGGACGGCGTGACCGGCGAGAAGGGACTTGCCGGCTACACCGCCTACACGATCCAGAGCGTGGCGGTCCTGCTCGAGCAGTACGCGCGGCTGGACCCGGCCTTCCTTGGGAATCTGCTGAGGCGCCACCCGAAAGTGTATGACATGTACCGGTTCCACATCGATACGTGGTGCATGCAGACCTACTATCCGCTCTCCGGCGACTGTGGATCGTTCGCGGCCCCGGTGCCGCACTACGTGGGCGTGACTCTCTCGAAGCAGCTCGATGTCAACCCGTCGATGTTCAGCTTCCTGTGGCGCCTGTATGAGGCCACGCGGGATGCGGCGTTCGTCCAGGTCCTCTTCGACGCCAACGGAGGCTCCACCGACGGGCTCCCGTACGACCTGTTCGCCTCCGCCCCCGAGGCGATGCAGAAGGCCGTCCACGAGGTCATCGCACGCGAAGGACCGACGATCCGGCTCCACAGCGTGAACAAGTCTCACTGGCACCTGGGCATCCTGCGGTCCGGGCCCGACGATGCCGCCCGCGCCGCATGGCTCGATTACGACGCGGGCGGGGGGCACAGTCACGCCGACGGGATGAACCTCGGCCTCTTCGCCAGGGGGCTCGACCTGATGCCCGACTTCGGCTATCCGCCCGTGCAGTACGGCGGGTGGGGCTCGCCGCGGGCCGTGTGGTATACGATGACGGCCGCGCACAACACGGTCGTGGTCGACGGCAAGGACCAGCAGCGCGTCGACGGCCGATGCACCCTCTGGGCCGACGGGGAGCGCTTTCACGCGATTCGCGCCTCCGGCCCGGCGCTGATCAACGGCACACAGTACGAACGTACGGTGACGCTGATCGACACGTCGGACCGCGACTTCTATCTGCTCGACGTGTTCCGCGTGGCCGGCGGCACCGATCACGCGAAGTTCATGCACAGCCACTTCGGCGGGATCACGACGCGGGGCCTGTCGCTGCAACCATGTGGCGACTTCGGCGGCGGCACGCAGATGCGCAACTTCCGCCGCGATCCACATCCCGCGCCGGGATGGAGCGTCGACTGGAAGATCGAAGACCGCTTCCACCTTCTACGGACCGCATCGGCGCCGCACCTTCGTTACACCGACCTCACGCACGATGCCCAGGCGCTTACTTGCGAGGGGTGGATCTCTACCCGCAGCATCAGCGGGGACGAGGAGGCGTGGATCCCGCGCGTAATGGTTCGCCGGCAGGCCGCGCAGGCGCCGCTCGCCTCGACGTTCGTTGCGGTGATTGAGCCGTACGAGCGCGCATCGGGCATCGCGGCCATCCGCCGTCTCGAGCTCGGGACGCCCGCAAGCGAGGTGTGTCCCGACTCGGACGTCGTCGTCGAGATCGAACTTGCCGACGGCCGGCGGGACCTCATCGTTGCCCGGGACGTGGAGAACCCGCTCGGCCGGTCGCCCGCGCCGAAAGGCGCGGCCGCGCGGCTCGGGGCAATCCGGCTCGATCCCGTCGCGGCCACGCGCAGCGCGACGACGTCGGCGTCTGATCGGGCGGCCCCGGGCAATCTTCCGCGCACGGACGCCGAGTTGTGCCTGATTCGGTTCGAGGCGGCGGGCACCGTGTCCCGCATCGCCGTCTGCCGCGGCAGCCGCGTGCAGATCGGCGATACCGCCATCCGGCTCAAACCGGGGGCCGAGTTCGCGGAAATCGACCTGGCCGGGGGCAAGGCGGCGGTGGTCGCCGGCGAGCCGGCCGCCGTCGAGGAGATCGTCGTCCGCGGCCGGGACGTCACGCCCCGCTGACCGCGGAGAGGTGACTCGAACATGCTCAACAAGATCTGGTTCTGGTTGTTCGTCATCGGCGTGGCGGTGGCGCTCGGCAAAGGTGTGTATCACACCGTGTGGCCCGAGGCGGCGCCCGCGGCCGCCGGATCGCAACCGGCCGAGAACGGGGCGCGGGCGACGGCGACGGGCTCGGTGCGGGTCGCCGCGCTCCGCGACGCCGGCAGGCAGTTGACGCAGGCGAGCTTCGACGCCGCCCGCGCGGCGGTGGATCTCTGCCTCGGCATGATCGCCGGCTTCGCGTTGTTCCTCGGGGTGATACGGATCGCACAGGACGCCGGGCTCGTCCAGGCGCTCGCCAACGCCTTGCGCCCGCTCATCCGGTGGCTGTTCCCCGACATCCCCGACGGGCACCCCGCCGCCGGCGCGATCCTCATGAGCTTTGCCGCGAACATCCTCGGGTTGGACAACGCGGCCACGCCGTTCGGCCTCAAGGCGATGAAGGAACTCCAGACGCTCAACCCGCTGCCGGACACGGCGACGAACGCGATGGCGATGTTCCTCGCCGTCAACGCCAGCAGCATCTGCCTCATCCCGACGGGAATCATCGCGCTGCGCCTTTCCGCGCACAGTGCGGCCCCGGCGGCGCCGATCGTGCAGATGCTCATGGCCACGACGATGAACGCCATCTCCGCGGTGATCGCGGTCCGCCTGCTGCAGCGGCGGTATCCGCTCGAAGCGCCGAAGAGCCCCGCCGGGAAGGATTGACCCGATACGCGAACGAGAAAGCCAAGAGGCCGCCATGACGTCCATCCTGGATTCGCTCAACCCCGCGTTCGATCTGGTCACCCAGTGGATGATCCCGCTGGGGGTCCTGCTGATCGTTCTGTACGGCTATCGCAAGGGCGTGCCGCTGTACGAATCCTTCGTGACCGGCGCCAAGGAAGGGTTCAACACGGCGGTCATGATCATTCCGTACCTTGTCGCGATACTGTTCGTGGTCGGCGTGTTTCGCGCGAGCGGGGCGTTCGACGACATCAAGCACGCGCTGGCCTGGGGCATGGGGCAGGTGGGGCTGGGGGCCTACACGGACTCGCTGGAGCTGCTGCCGCTGGCCCTCATCAAGCCGCTCAGCGGCAGCGGTGCGCGGGGCGTCCTGGGCGACATCTTCAAGCAGCACGGCCCGGACAGCTTCCTCGGCATGACCGCGAGCATCATGCAGGGCAGCACGGAGACGACCTTCTACGTGCTCACGATCTACTTCGGTTCCGTCGGGATCAAGCGCGTCCGGCACGCGCTGCCCGCGTGCCTGATCGCCGATATGTTCGGGCTCGCGTCCGCCCTCGTGCTCGGCTACATCTTCTTCCGCGGACGGTGACGCCCCGCGGCGCCCCGGTTCAGTCCACGCTCGCATACTTCCGGATGCGGGCCACCAGATCGTCCATGGTGTATTTCTTCCGCAGGTCGATGGGCAGGAATACGCCGTGGTTGTGGTCGCTGGCCAGGATCAGAAGCCGCCCGAACATGACCTCGTGGCCCCATTCCTGCGGCTGATGGCCGACGACGAACAGGTCGACGTCCCACGCCCGGGCCAGGGTCTCCAGCAGCGCGGCGTCGTGGCGGCGTCCCCAGACCATGCGGTAGACGTCTCCGCCCTCGGACAGATCGAGTTCCTCCGGCGGCTTGTAGACGCACTGCGGATCAAACTGCCCGAGGTCCTCGCGGCCGGGCAGCGAGTGGGAGAAGAAGATCCGGTTCGGGGACCGTGCCGCAACAGGAAACGAAGCAAGGAACTCATCGATCGCCTTCCGCACGTCCTCCGCCTCGTCCGGGCCGAACAGGTCCTCCACGCCCGCATCGAAGTCCTCGGCCACGCTCCGACCGCCCTTGGTGATGTCGTGACCGTTCAACTGCGCCAGCTCGTGATTGCTCTGCAGAAAATGCACCTGATCGGGGAAAAACGTCTTCCAGCGGGCCGCGTCGATCAGCAGCTCCACGGAGTGGTCATGCGCGAGAAACGTGATCGGTTCCTCGTGAATCAGCTCGTGCAGGAGCACGTGGCGAACGGGCGTCTTCTCGAGCCGGCAATAGGCGGTGAGCTTCTGGAAGTTGCGCCGGTGCCCGTGCAGGTCGCCGGTCATGATTACCTGGCCGTAGTTCGGCAGCTCCAGAAGCGAACCGTGCCGCAAGGAATCCCGGCGATTCAGCTCGGCGGCCTCGCGGAACAGATCGATGGCGAGAGATGCCTGGCTCATGCGGCGGAATCTGTCGGAGGCACGGCGGCCGCCGTCCCACCTCTCTTCTTTCCTCGCGGCGGCCCGCCGGAGACCGTCCCGTTGCTGCGCTCCATGACATGCTGCACGACCTCGAGGCGGCGAATCACCTCCCGCATGTCGCTCGGGCGGTCCTTCACGTTGTTCTGACAGCAGTCCATCACCAGCCGCGAAAGCGCGACCGGCACGTTCTCGTTCACCTCGTGCGGCGGCGGCGCCTCGCGCGGACCGAGCAGATCGATCCCCGTCGGACGCTTCTTGCTCGGCAGGATCGTCGGATACGGCTTGTTCGTCAGGATCCAGTACAGCGTCGCCCCGAGATTGAATACGTCGGTCCGCTGGTCCAGCGGAAGGCGCCGAACCTGCTCCGGCGCGATGTAGTCGGGCGTGCCCTGGATGCGCTCCTTGATGTGGCCGATCGGGCAGCTCTGGCCGAAGTCGATGATCTTCACCTCGCCGTTCTGGCCGACCAGGATGTTGTTCGGCTTCATGTCGGCGTGAACGTAGCCGAGCTGGTGCAACGCATCGAGGCCCTCGGCCACCTTCAGGAAGATGCTGATCGTGCCATGAATGCCCTTGGGACCGAGCTGCTCCAGCGTCTTGCCCGGCACATACTCCATCAGAACCTGAAGCTCGCGCACCTGAAACAACCGCCGGACCCGCCGAAGCTCGAAACTCTTGCGCAGATTCGGATGGTTGAAACGGACGCTGATGGCGAACTCGTTCTGCGTCTGCTCGAGGTAGCGGTTGTCGTCCGTCACCCGGCGCTTCACCCGCTTGAGCGCGTACACATCGCCGGTCCGCACATCGCTGACAAGCCAGATCGTCGAGCGCGCACCCGTGCCCAGCCGTTCCAGAACCGTGAAACCGGGCACCTCAAACGGCACCGAACGCTCCCCTAACAGACGGCAAGAACCCTGCGCCGCATCGAGCCGAACCTTGACAGACGACAGGCAACCCGTAAACCAAGCCATTCTAGCGGTCCCCAAGTTCACTCGTCAACGCTGGTTGTGTGCAAATCGGCTGAAGACGCCGACCTGTCAAGGAATAATTGTTCGAACACCGGCCTTTCGCACCGGCGATCCCGGGACGACGACGCATGGCAGGTCCGCAAAAAGCCGGTGGACGGACATCCGCAGGCCGTGCGACCGAACGGGCCCCGGCCCGCTCGATTCGTACGATCGCCGGGCGCTAGCCGACGGTAACCGATATCGAGACCCGGTGTCTGGCCCGCCGGACCCGGCACTCGGAATGCGCCCGTACGATCGCCCGGCGCGGTGGCCGCCGTCGCCGCAGCCGTGCGGTTATCGCGCCCGCGCCGCCGCAACCCTCCGGCAGACGGCGGTCGGCGTTCCCGGCGCCTGCGAACCGTTTCGCACTACAGCCCAAGTGCAGAATCCGCCGATGAGTAGGGCTGGTTATGGTATGCGCCGGCGGCGCTCGCGAGGCGAGCGAGAGTCGTCTCCTCGACGCGTACGACCGGATCCTGTACCATACGGCCTGCGACTCACGGAGGATTCGCCACGCCATGACCAGCAAGGAGCAGCGACGCTCAATCTATCGCGGCTGCGTTGTTCTTTTCTCCGTTATCGGATGTGCCTTCCTGTGGGCGGCCGTCTTCTCCTTCGATCCGATGGACTGGCCCAGCCCGAATGCCTGGCCCCACCCGGAACCTTCCCTGAATGCCTGCGGGCGGGCCGGGGCGTTTGTCGCGCATCGATTCTTCTACTTCTTTGGCGACGGAACCTACCCCCTCGCAATGGGCCTGACGCTCGGGGCAATCCTGCTCACATGGCGCGGCAGCATCCCGTGTTTCTGGCAGCGCGTCCTGGGGGTATCGCTCCTGACGACGGTAACGGCCGTCTCCGTATACCTTGTGGGCGGGACGGCGTCGGCGGCGTTGCCGGAGGAGCGGGGCGGGATACTCGGAATCGCGGCGGGCCATTGGCTGAACCAGAACTTCTCCACGACCGGCACGGTGCTGATCCTCGCGTACTGTCTCTTTGTGGGGGTGGCGTTTACGGCGGAGGGGCTCGTCCTGCGCGCGCCGCAGGCCATCCGGCAGATGGGCCGGGCCTCGGCCCAGATGATCACGGTCGCCCGCGACAAGCTGCCGTTCCAGCTCATCCCGACGGCACGGCCGGCACTGGCCACCGCACCGGCGTCGCGTGCCGGGACGGCGGCGCAGGACCTTCGCATCAACCCGGGCCGGCCGGATTCTCCGAGCCGTGCAAAGGCCGCGGAGGCGCACGAGGACGAGGATCCCAACACGTGCGAGACGGCCGCGGCAACGGCCGTCGCGGTTGAAACCGCCGACGATGAGGCCGTCGAAACGCCGCCGGAGCCCCCGGCAGAGCTGCCCGAGGCGGAGCGCGACGCCGCTGCGGCGAGCGAGGACCGGGAACCGTCTCCGCCGGCGCCGCTGCGGGTGGTGAACCTGCGGCCGGCGATGCTCGCCGCTCAGGCCCCGGACGCCGAGCAGGCGGCGGCCTCGGCGGCGTACCCGAAGGAACTCGGCGAATGGCAGCTTCCGCCGCTTTCGCTGCTGGCCGATCCGGAGTACCTCTTCACCGCGCAGCAGGAGACGGTTGTCCGGGAGAAGGCGAAGATCCTCGAGCGCACTCTGGAGGAGTTCCGCATCCAGGCGGGCGTCGTGGAGATCGACACGGGGCCGGTCATCACGATGTTCGAGCTCCAGCTCGCGCCGGGGATCAAGGTGAGCCAGATCTGCGCGCTGGCCAACGACATCGCCCGGGCGCTCAAGGCGCCGGCCGTCCGCGTCGTCGCCCCGATTCCCGGAAAGAACACGATCGGCATCGAGGTGCCCAACATCGACAAGGAGGTCGTCCGGCTCAAGGAGCTCATTACGCTCGGGGGCAACCGCACGAAGAACATGGCCCTGCCCCTGTTTCTGGGCAAGGACGCGAGCGGCAACCCGCTCATCAGCGACCTGGCGAGCATGCCGCACATGCTGATCGCGGGGACCACCGGCTCCGGCAAGAGCGTCTGCATCAACACGATCATCATGTCGCTGCTCATGACGCAGCGGCCGGACATGGTCAAGCTCATTCTGGTCGATCCGAAAATGGTCGAGATGAGCAACTTCAAGGACGTTCCGCACCTGATGTGCCCGATCGTCACCGACATGGCGCGCGCCGAGAAGATCCTCGACTGGGCCGCGACGAAGATGGACGAGCGCTACGAACTGCTCGCCGAGGCGGGCGTGCGGAACCTCGCCGCGTTCAACAAGCTGAGCAAGGAGGAGATCTACGCGAAGTTCATGCCGAGCAACGACGAGGAGAAGGCGAAGATCCCGACGCACCTGCCGCACATCGTGATCATCATCGACGAGCTGGCGGACCTGATGATGACCTCCGCCAAGGAAGTCGAGCACCACCTCTCGCGCCTCGCCCAGAAGAGCCGCGCGGTCGGCATCCATATCATCGTCGCCACGCAGCGGCCCGAGGCGAAGATCGTCACCGGCCTGATCAAGAGCAATCTGCCCTGCCGGATGGCGTTCCGCGTCGCCTCCCGCATGGATTCGCGCATCGTGCTCGATCAGAACGGCGCCGAGGTCCTCATGGGGCAGGGCGATGCCCTCTTCCTCCCCCCGGGCTCGGCGAAACTCATCCGCGCCCAGGGCACCTACCTCGACGACACCGAGCTGCGAAACGTCATCGAGTTCCTCAAACAGAAGGCCGAACCCGAGTTCCACCCCGAGCTGGTCCGCCTGAAGACCGACGACTCGCTCGCCAGCGGCGAACGCGACCCGCTCTTCGACGACGCCGTCCGGATCATCCTCGAGACGAAACGCGGCAGTGTGAGCCTCCTCCAGCGGCGCCTCACCATCGGCTACAGCCGCGCCAGCCGCCTGATCGACCAGATGGCCGAGGCCGGCATCGTCGGCGTCTACAAGGGCAGCCAGGCCCGCGAAGTCCTTATGACGCTCGACGAGTGGGAGCAGATCCGCGCGCAGGCTGCGCAGGACAAGGCCGCCGGCTACGCCGCCGACCAGGACGACGAGGGCGTCCCCGACCTTCTCGACGGCGACAACGACATCCGCGACTGAGCACCGCCTTCGGGCCGCCCTGCCCCGGTCGCCGTATCCGTCCGTGCATTCGCCGCAGTAGAATGGCGTAACGGAGGCCGAGCCATGCCACACCTGGTCGTGCTCGTGAATTCACCCGCGCCGCTGCCGCCGGCGGCAATTCAACGCCTCGCCGAACTGCTCGCAACCGATGCCTACTCGATTCGCCTGGCGCTCAACCGACCGCGGCCGGTCATCCTCGGCCGCCCGGTCGAAGCAAACGCCGCCGAGCAGGCCGTCGCCGCGCTTGCGGGTTACGGTTGCGAAGCCTACGCGCTGGATCACGAGGAAATGAAGGGCCTGGCCGAGCCGTTGCGCGCGCGGACGCTGGAGTTTCACCGGGACCACGTCCGCTTTGTCATCACCGATGCGGAGCTCGCCTTGTCCAAGTGGGACAACCTCTTCCTGCTGGTCCACGGCCGCTGCCGGACCCGGATGCGCGAGCGGGAGACGTTCACGCCGCGCCCGGGGCATATGTGGCGCGCCACGCCGAAGATCACGGAGTCCCCACACGAGAGCCTGACCGACAAGCTCGATATATACTTCTTCGACGGAAGCCCCCCGGTTCGCATCGACTGCGATCGGTTCTCGTTTGAGTTCCTCGGCACGAAGCGCGGTCTGACGGACGGCGAGAGCATGCAGGTCACAATCCAGGCGATCCGGAAACTCGCTCCCCAGAGCATCCTTGATGACGGCTTCAAGCAGTTCCACCACGCGGGCGGCTTCGCCGGTCGATCGCGCCGGGCCGCCGAGGTGAATCTTGGCCCCGCGTGGATCGCCGTGCAGACCGATGTCGATGACGACGCCCCTCGCTTCGACTTCTACAGCCGGCTGTCGTTCCTGATTCATCTCAAGCGGGCGGAGCGCGCGACGTGAGCACGGGCCTCACGCGACGGCCACGTCCGCGCCGAGCGAACGCATGAGCTCGACGAAGGTCGGGAACGTAACCGCCGCCGCTTCCGCGCTGCTGACGGTTACCGGTGCGCTGCCGGCCACGCCCGCGAGCGCGAGGGCCATCACCACGCGGTGGTCGTCGTGGCCCTCGACCTCGCCGCCATGAAGCGCTCGGCCGTGGATCACCAGGCCGTCGGGCAGCTCTTCCAACTCGCCGCCGAGCTTCCGCAACTCCGCCGCCATGACACGAATGCGATCGGTCTCCTTGCGGCGGGCCTCCTCCACGTTGCGCAGGCGGGTCGTGCCTTCCGCGAAGCACGCGGCGACGGCCAGCGCGGGCAGCGCGTCAGGAGTCGCATTCAGGTCGATCTCGATCCCCTTCAGGTCGCCGCGCCGCACGCGGATGCCTTCCCCGGATGTCTCGATCTTCGCGCCCATCGCCCGCAGGTATTCGACGACGGCCTTGTCGCCCTGCGTGTCCTGCGGGTCGAGGCCGGTCAGCGTGACCTCGCCGTCGCAGATCGCCCCGGCCACGAGGAAGAACGTCGCCGAGGACCAGTCGGCCGGCACGACGCGGTCGAACGCGCGGTACGCCTGCCCCCCGGGAATGACGAAGCGCTCGAAGCCGTCGTTTTCCAGGCGGACCGGCTGCCGCGCGAGCCAGTCCAGCGTCATCTCGACGTACGGCCGCTCGCCGAGCTTCGTCACGCGGACCTCGCTCACCCCGTCGCCGAGCGGGCAGTTGATGAGCAGGCTGCTGAGATACTGGCTGTTCGTGGCGTCGATCGAGGTGGCGCCGCCGCGAATCCGACCGCCCACCACCGCCGGCACGCAGCCGTTGCGCCGCACCGCCGTCGCGGAGGCCCCCAGGTCGCGGAGTGAATCGAGCAACGGCCCGACGGGGCGGCGGCGAATCTGGTGATCGCCGGTGAACACGGCCTCCCCGGCGCCGCAGTCCAGAAGGGCCGCCGAGCCGATCGCGATCCGCAGCGTCGTGCCGCTGTTGCCGACGTCAATGACATCCTCCGGCACGCGGGGCCGGCCGCCGAAACCCCGGACGATCCACAGCTTCGGATCGTCTGTGTCGATCCCGGCGCCGAGGGCGCGGTACGCCTTCACGGCGGATTGTGCATCGAGCGAATCGAGCGGCTCGCGAATGCGGCTTTCACCGGAGGCCAGCGAGGCCAAGGCCACCGCGCGGATCGTGTGGCTCTTCGATCCCGGCATGGCGGCCGTGCCGTGGAGTCGGCTTGGGCGGGCAACGAGTCTCATCGGACTTCGTCCGTCATTCCCTGTGCATGTGTCATTGTATCCCGGACGCCGGCATCCGGCACGCCCGGCAGAAACGCCGTCGGTTTCCCGTGCCTGCGCGGCGGGCGAAAAACTACGGCGCCTTCGGGGCCGCAATCGTAAACGGAATCTGGGCCTGGTCCGCCGTGGCGCTCAGCTTGTCTTCGATCGTCGCCTTGAGCGTGTACGTGCCCGGCGCGAGCGTCTCGGGAAGGTCCAGCTCCAGGGCGAGGAAGAAGTCGTTGCGAACCCGCCGGCAGGTATCCGGGATCCTGTCGTGAGTCTGCTTGAACACGCTCTGCCCCTTTGCGTCGAAGACTTCGACCGTCTCGCCGAGCAGGGTGCGATAGCGGTCGCCCTCGCCCTTCTCGCTGCGGAAGTTCGAGATTTCCGCGTACAGAATCACATGGGCGCTCTGTCCCGCGGGAAACTCCGCCGGCGCGATTTCGTCGTAATCGCCGTAACTGTTTACCCGCGAGACCAGCGCGAGCTTGTCGATCGCGACCGCCGCCTGACGCCGAAGCCGCTGGGCGAGCTGTCGCGTCTGCTCGATCGCCCGGCTGCTGCGGTTGATCGGGTCGCGGACGGCGTCGCGAACGGCCACGAGCGTGCGTGTCAGCTCCGCGAAGAGTTCTCCCGTCTCCGGGTCGAGCCCCGCCACCGGCGAGGTGGCCTTGTCATCGAGCCCGTCCGCCAATTGCAGCATTCGCAGGCGGAACAGCGAGGCAAAGTCGTTCGGCCGTTCGTCCACGTTCCGTTGCAGTTCCGCGATCGTCGCGTCGATGTCACGAACCCTGGGCGCCGGCGTGGCGGAGGCGGCGCGGTTAGGCTCGGCCCTGGCCGCGACCGGCTCGGGCGCCGCCGCCGCGGGAATCGGCGCGATCTCAATCGCCTCGATCTTCGGGGCCGGCGCCGGAGCACCCGCGCCCGGTTTCGTCACGCGGTCGGAAGATACCGGGGCATTCGCCCGAATGACTGACGGCTCGACCGGCAAGGGCGCGGGCGGAACGACACGCGAGACCGTGCCGGACGGCGCGGCGGGTCCCTCGACGACCGGCGGTGCTGGCGGTGGCATGGCGCTGGCCTGCCGCGCGGCCGCTTCGGGTCTTTCCGGTGCCGAAACCCGAACCACGGACGGAGATTCACGCGAACCGGTCGGGCTCGCCGCCTCGGCCGGCGCGGGGCCGGCCGGCTCGGCTGAAGCCGACACTTTCCTGGCGAGTTCCGTGTCCGGGAAGCGGTTGACGAACTCCTCAACCTCCCGCTGAACGGCCGCCACCTGCCCGGAGATCGGCGGCTCGGCGGCCGGGTCCGGCTTCGCAGGCTCCGTGGCGGGCGGTTCGGCCTGCGCCTTCCCGGCGGGGGTGGCGGAGGGCTGAACCGGCGTCTGGTGAATCGCCGGATTCAGCGTCGGCATCGCCCACTGGCAACCGCCGGTCAGCCCGACGAACCCCAGCGCAAAGCCAACCATCCCGGGAAACACTCGCATCCGTGCCATGACACGCACTCCGTTGCGTCCGTCGCCTATCGACTCCGCGGCGCGCTGTGCTCGAGAATGAACCGCTCGATCGACGTCCGCACGCTCCGTACGCCCGTCTTGCCCGCCAGATCGGCCTCGCTCAGATCACAGATCTGGCGGCGCAGGCGTTCGGGCGTGAACACGCGAAGCTGCGCCTTGAGTCGGTCCTCGCTCAGGAAAAGCTGCTTGGCCAGCGCGAAGGCGGACGCGCCGCCCTGGATCTGGCGGTGCGCGTCCAGGAGCTGCCGCACAACGTACGCGATTCCGCCGATCGCGCGAGCCTCCGCCGCACGGTCGGTCTGCCAGACTTCCTCCCACAGCCGGATCGCGCCGGCACGATCCCCGACGGCCATCGCCCCCAGAATCCCGAATACCTTCTGCTCCCGATCGTGCCCGACAAGCTTCTCGACATCCTCCGGCGTGATGTTCGTGCGTTTGCCGGCGTAGACGGCCAGTTTGCCCAACTCGCCGTCGAGCATCCCCATGTTCTCGCCGACATGATCCACGAGGCTGCGGGCCGCGTCCGGGTCGAGTCGCTTGCCATACTCCTTCTGCGCCCGTTCGATCAGCCACGCCGGCAGCGCGTAGGACCGGATGCCCTCGCATTTGATGCAGCCGCCCCGCGCCTCAAGATTCTTGTAAAGCCGCGTGCCCGCCGAAAACGAGCGGCACTCGAGGATCAGCGTACCGGTCGAACTCGGCGCGGCGAGGTACTCCTCCAGGCTCGCGCGGTGGGCCGTGATGAACGAGTCCGCCTCGCGCACGATCACCACCCGGCGCGGCCCGAGAAACGGCAACGTCCGCAGGTCGTCCAGCACCGTTGCCAGCTCGGCGATCGCCCCTTCGTATTCGGAAAGGCACGTCGCCCGCTCCTCGGGCGCGAGCAGCTCGCCGAGCAGACGTCGCATCGCCTGCCCCTTGAGGAAGCCCTCCGGTCCGAAGATCACGTAGATCGGCGAGGACACCGGCGCCGATGAAGCACCCGCCTTGCCCGTCGCAGGTTTTCGAGGAGTTGCCGCCATCGCTTACTTTCCGTCCGTCCGTTTCGTGCCCGAGCCCGTCGGCGGGAACAGCGACAGGCGGTTACGCGCCTTGAGAATCACATCCTCCGCCGCGGGGTTCACTGTCGCCGCTTTGGACCAGTGGGCCCGCGCGGAACGGCGATCGCCCGTCCATTCCGCGACATCACCGAGGTCGAGCCATGCCTCCGCGTCCTTCTCGTCGTGGAGCAGCAGCCGCTCCAGCATCTCCCGCGCCGGAGCATACTCGCGCCGGGCCACATACGCCAGCGCCAGGCCCCGCAGCGCACTCGGACGGGCGGGGTCCTCCTGCAAGACCCGGCTGTACTCCCGGATCGCATCGCCATACTGCCCGCGGGCATACAAGACCCCCGCCAGGTCGGCGCGGGCCGCCAGAAGTGTCGGATCGATTTCGAGCGCCTCGCGGTATCGCTCCTGCGCCTCGGCGTACTGGCCGCGTACCCGATGCCATGTGCCCTGGTCATACAGCCTGCGGGCCTGCTCACGCTGCGCCGCCCCCACGGGCCCCGCGGGCCAGGCGGGGCGCGTCGCGGCGGGACTGGCCTGCACGGCCGCCTGCGTCGTCGGCCGGGTGGCGGGTGCCTGGGCCGCGGCCGGTTGTGGTACATCCAGCGAAATCGGCCCGAGCAGACGCTCGACGACATGCCCGCCGAGATCGCGGACGAGCAGCCGGAACGTGACGCGCCCCGCCAGATCGCCGGGCGGCGTCCAGTCATATGCCCCCGTGTTGGGCAGAGCCGCATCAATCGTCGTCCAATACGCCTCGCCCGCCCGTTGATACGCCAGGGCGATCGGCCGCGTGTCGAGATTCGCGTCGTGCGCGGCCCACCGCATCGCGACCCGGCGGGCGCCGTTCGCGTCGGCAGATACGGCGATGTCCTTCCACTGAGCCAGAGGCGGCGTGTAATCCACATAGACCCAGCGCTGCGGCGTCGTGCCCGCCTTCGGCGCGGACGAAGATGCCGCCTTCTCGCCGCCCGCCACGATGTAGAAACCGTAGAGACCCTCGCCCGGGGCCTCGAACACGATGTGGTCCTGACCAATCGCGGCCTTCGGCCCGCGACGCCATGTCTCACCCCGATCGCGCGTGTACCAGAGCGTAAGGTCCGTCGGCTCGGGCGAATCATCGGCCAGCCGTACGCGGAGCGCGAAGCGTTTGGCCTGGACGGCCGTCGGAACAGCGCTCTGCGAAACGGCGAGTTGCGCCGGCCCGATGACAGCTCCCAGAGCCAGCGCGGCGGACAACCACGGTGTATGCCGGTATTCGAGGCGCACGGTCGGCATCCTACCTTGTGCGGGCCGGACCCTCCGGGTCCGCGCCGTCGCCACCAGAAGAAGATGATGCGACGAATGGCTTTATCGGTCCGGGCCTCGGTATTGCTGAATGGCTTTTGCCGATGTACCCCGGAGCTGCCGACAGTGATAACTTCCGTCAGTAACCGAGGATACGGCTTCCAAAAGGCACGTACGCGAAAAGGAAAACCAGCTCGCCCGCCGCACCGGCGGCGTAAACGGAGGCCCTCGTCTGGCCGCCGAGCCGCCAACTGAACAGCACCGCCACGGCATACGTACCGGCCAGCGTTATCCCGGAAACAAGCAGACCGGCCGCGACGTTCCGCAGGACACTGCAGTAGACGACCGTAAGAACGACGCAGGGCAGCAGCCAGGCCAGCACGACGCCGATTCTGGCACCGGCCATCATCCCAAGCAGGACGCGATCCTCGCCCGTCCTGGCTCGCCCGAGGCTCAACGCCAGCAGGACCGCCCACCGCCCCCACACCGCCATGAGAATCAGCGGCCGCAGCACGGGTTGCGGGTAAAGGAACATCCAGTGGCGGCGCCAATCGCCCGGCAGCCAGTACTGGCCCTTGGGCAGGGCCAGCAGCAAGGCGAACTTCACCAACAGCCACAGCACCAGCACGAACACCGCGGGTCGAATGGCGTGCGAAGACGGCGCCGCGCCCGGGAAGATCGCGTCCGCCGTCTCGCAGGCGCCGCGGATCAGTCGATGACCAAAGAAGGAGGCGTCCGCCGCGAGGAGAACGGCCGCAGGCAGCAGCCGAAGGCCGAAGTATTCGCCGTACGCGCTCCAGACGCCCGCGAAAACCACCGCGTAGACGGCGCCCACACCCAGCCCGATCGGCACGAACCAGTGCACCGCCCGCCGCGCGTCCGCCGGCTCGCCGACGAATCCGCCGCGGACGGGCAGGAGCAGGCCCACTGCCCGGCGGAGGCTGGATGAATCCGGTTCCGTGGGGTTCATTCGTTCAGTGTTCATCCACGGTTCCGTTGGCCAGACTGGACGCCCCGGCGCAAACCTCGCAACCGGTCCGACAGTGCGCCCCACAAACCCGCCGCCGACACGGCACCGGCCCGGCGGCGAGCGGTTCGCCTCTGCGACCGACCGGAACAGGGCTTGCATCGCCGAGCGAAAGCAACGCTATTGTCGTTCGCATCCCGCTGCGCCTTCGGTTCGAAGAGTTTCGTTCCCTTCCCACCCCGCTTTCGGTCGGAGGGCGTCGTTTGCTCCCGGGCCCGCAGGGGCGACGGAGCCGTCGCGACGCCGCACGCGAAACTGTCTTACCGAAAACGGCACTACTTGTCCTCGGGGCGGGGTTCTTCGTAATCGTGGAACAGGTGGCCGATCTCGACGGCGAGTCGCTGGGCCATCGTCCGCAGCAGCGCATCAGGGCTCTCGGCGGCACGGACTTCGTGCGGCGGCACGCTGACGCTCACGAGCTCACCGTCCTCGGATACGGGCCAGAGGCGGACCTTGGTACGTTCCGTGGCCTTTGCGTCGATCACCTTGATCACCACGGTCAACCGGGCGGGATCGAGCGCCTGTTCGGGGGCGCCGGCCATCGAGAACTCGCGAGGGTACAGCCAGAGCACTTGGTCGGCCTGGGCGAGGCGCCCCACCTCGCGCATGCCGCGTTTGTCGAGGTCGCGGTGCGTCTGGCGCAGCTCGTTGAGTCGCGTGAGCGGTACTACCCGCTCATTGATGCCTGTGCGTTTGAACTCGTCGGTGATGGCCCGGACCACGAGGGTGCGCATCTCGGGCGGCAGGTCGACCGCGGGCGAGTCGTCGAACAGGATCAGCAGGGGGCCGGTGGTCAGCTTGAACTTCGCCTGAACGGTCTGCTTGGGCGGCTGGCCGAAGAAGTACAGGAAGGCGCCGAACTGCGGGCCGCAGCCGGCCAGGGCGGCCAGAGCGAAGGCGGCCGCCACCCGGGCGCCGGTCTGAAGCGCACGGGGCGCGACGAGCCGCAGCGCGGGCCGCCGGCGCGCGTCGCGTGGCCGTATTGTGCCGTCGTCCGGTCGCTTGATTCGCAGCGGCATGTCAGACCTCTTTGTCGTACGCGTAGAACTTCCGCCCGACGACCTCGGCGAAGGCCTCGTACGTCTTCTGCCGGATCACCTGAGGGGCCGTGCCGTCGAACCCCACCGCCTGCTTCTCAGGATAGATCACATTCACATCCGAAAGGGCATACCGCTGGGTGGTGCCGCTCTTGTCCTTGAGGTCATAGACCGCCACGGACGCGCGGACGCGCCCGCGACAGAAGTGGGCCATTTCCCGATCGCGCATGGAGAACTCGAGCAACGTGAGATGGATCACCTTGTCAACGTGGAAATACCGCCCGGCCGCTTCCGGGTCCTGGGTCATGCCCCCCTGTCGCTCGATGTACTCCTCCACCTGCCGTGCGGGAATGAACTGGACATCCTTGACGTGGGCCTTGAGATGCTCGGCCACGTACGCGCCCAGCTCCAGGCGGACGTTGGGATAGTCGAACAGGACATCCGGCTCCGCCCACACGAGAACCATCGCCTTGCTGCCTTCCAGTTTGCTGAACTCCGCGGGCACCTTCTCGGTCGGCGGCCGGCCCGCGATGGCCAGCGGCACGAGCAGGTTGCAGCCCGCCGAAGCCGCCGACAGAACCGCAAGGCCCGAGACCAGAAACACACCACGTGCAGAACGCATGACGACACTCCCGCGCATCACCGAACCGGCAGCGTGCCGGTCGCGAGGCCAACGACAATCTTGAACCCCCAGCTCGCGACAAAGAGTACCATAAACGCCCAGACCACGCGAACAGGAGAGACGCGGTACCAGTTGATCCACACCACCCGGCCGCTCAGGACGGCCGCCAGAGCCACTACGCCGACCACCACCGTCGCGAGCGAGAGCACGAAGCCCGCGGGTTGATCCACGAACGATCGCCAGAGGTGACCATGCACAAGGTCCGCGCACGCCGTAGTCATGCCGCACGTGGGGCACGGATAACCCGTCTGAAGCAGGAACCCGCACGTACCGAGTCCGAGCTGCGCGTGCGTTCCATAGCCGCGGGGGTCCGGGTGAAGCGTGGCGGCGAGTCCCAGTATCGTACCGCAGGCCAGGGCGATGCCCAACGCCCAGAGGCGGCCTGCCACCGGCCGTTGCAATCGCGACACAATGAGTACGGGACCCAGGCGGTCGCGAACGCTCCGTGAAAGCCCGTTGGCCAGGGGACACGACGGCGAATGGTTGGCCGGCTCCGGCGTCATGGCACCCGATCCAGACCGATGTCGATCGCGGGGGCGGAATGGGTCAGCGCCCCGACCGCGATCCGATCGATGCCGGTCGTCGCAATAGCGGGAACGGTCTCGAGCGTCACGCCGCCCGAGACCTCCAGCTCGACGCGGCCGCGCAGACCGGCGGCGTCCCGCAACGCGGCGGCCTCGCGCATCTGCTCGAGCGAGAAGTTGTCCAGAAGGATCACGTCCACGCCCTCCGCCCTCAGCACCGCGCGAAACTGCTCAAGGTCGTCCACCTCGACTTCGACGAAGGCGGGGTTATGGCCGCCGGCCGCGAGACGGGCACGGGCCTCGGCAATCATACAGGCGAGGGCCTCCGGGCCGACGCCGGCGAGATGGTTGTCCTTGATGAGTACGGCGTCGTGGAGACCCATGCGGTGATTCCAGCCCCCGCCGCAACGGACGGCGTATTTGTCGAGTGCCCGCCAGCCGGGAATGGTCTTGCGGGTATCGAAGATCCGAACGCCGGTGTCCCCGACGGCGGCGACGTAGCGGGCGGTCAGGGTGGCCACCCCGCAGAGGCGCTGGAGGAAGTTCAGAAGAGTACGCTCCAGGCCGAGGATGGTCCGGGCGTCGCCGGCCAACGTGGCGAGAAGCCGGCCGCGCGGGAACGTCTCGCCGTCGTCGATGGCGCATGCGACCGTGAGCTCGTCAGAGAAACGCTCTGCGACGGCGTCCAGAATCGCCGTGCCGGCAAAGGTGCCCGCCTCCCGGGTGCGAAGCTCGAAACGCCCGCCGTCGCGGCCGCTGCCCGGGGGGATCGTCGCCCGGCTCGTGATGTCCTGCTCGAAGCCGTCCTCGGCGAGCGCGGCCTCCAGGTGCTTGCGGACGATTGCTTGAGCAGGCGGATGAATCCGTGTCATGACTCTCCTGTGGGTGCCGCAGGTTCCCATCGATTCTACCCGCAACGTCGGCGCCTGTCTGGTGGGTCGTGCGCGCGGTATGGCGGCCGGACTCACAGCAGGCCGATCAGGTCCGTCGGCCGGTCGATGAGGTGATCGGGGCGAAGGGCCGCCAGGACGTCGCGGTCGCGGAAGCCCCACGTGGCGGCCACGGCCACGAGGCCGGCCGCCCGGGCCGTGGCGATATCCGTCTGGGAGTCGCCCAGCATCCACACCTCGTGCGGCGCGGCGTGCATCTTGGCGACGATTTCCCGCGCGACCCGTGGATCGGGCTTGCGGTGCTCCTCGTCGCGGAAGCCCTCGACGGCGACGAATCGCCAGCGATCACACAGGGCGGCGACCATCCGGCGCGTGGCCTCCTGCGGCTTGTTGGAGAGCACCGCCATCGGGATGCGGCGGGCGGCGAGCGCATCGAGCAGGTCGCTCACGCCGGGGTAGAGCGTGGTATGGTCGAGGTCGTGCAGACGGTACTGCTCGGCCACGAGCGGAACCATCTGCTCCGCCCGGTCGGGATGGCGGTCGCCGAGTATCCGCCGGCAGAGCGTGGGCAGTCCTTCGCCGACGCACTGTCGGACGGATTCCGCCGGCACGGCGGGAAGGCCCATCTCCGCGAGCACGGTGTTCACCGCGTCGGTGATGTCCCGGAGCGTATCGGCGAGGGTTCCGTCCAGATCAAGGATGACGCCGCGACAGCTCATCAGGATTTGTTCATCTGCAGCGAGGCGAGGCCGCTGGCGACGTCGTCGGCAAAATCGAAGAGCTTGTCGAGGCCGGTCACGAGGAATACGCCCCACACGTGCGTGCTGATTCCGCAGAGCTTGAGCTTGCGGTGGTGGTTCACGACGAGCAGCTTGCGCAACTTGAGCAGCTTGGCGATGTTTGAGGAGTTCAGGAACGTCACTCCGCCGAAGTGCAGCACGACGTCCACCGCCGGCCGCGTCTGGAGCGACTCGAGGAGCGCGTTGAGGTCATCCGTGCACTGCGGGTCGTCCGCCAGCTCCACCACCACGATGTCGTCGGACCAGTTCTGAATCGGCATACCGCTCTCGCTATCGCCTGCTGAATGCTCCTGCGCCGTATTTACCGGCCCGGTCCGCCGGTGTCAACTCCGCGCGATGTCGCGGCCGCTCCGCCGGCGCGCGCCCGGGGCAGGTTCTCGCGCACGGCCTCCGGGGAAAAGCTCACGACGATCCATCCCCGCGTCACGGCGAGCGCCGGGCCCGCCAGCCCGAGTTGAACATACCAGATGCCGTCGGCCGTTCGCCGAAGCTGCGGCGCGAGGCCCGTTCCGGTCTCGCGGGCAGCCTTGGCCTCCAGCGCCGCCTGCGCGGCGGTCATCATGCCGTCGATCGCCCTCCGGATGTCGGCCTCCGCGTCGTCGGTTTCGATCAGAAACGTCCATAGCAGCGGGATGCGCAGCGGATGCGCCGGGTAGTCGTGAACGATCAGGCGGCTTCCCAGGTGCGCCAGCAGATCCCGCTCGGCGCGGAAGCCGTACTCGGACTCGATCCGGCCCCATCCGTTGCGAAGTACCTCGCTGGTCGCAGGACCCTGCGAGGCGAGCCAGGCGTCGCGCACCCCGCGCACCCAGACCGCCAGGGGTTGGCGAAGGTAGCCGAATCGCCGGGCCTCCGGCGGGACGACGACGGCGGCGGGGTCATCCGCTGACGGCACCTCGCTCAGGACGACATCGTGATCAAAGCCCTCGATGCGGAGGATCGCATGCGCCCGCACCGCGCGGCCGTCGGCGCTGACGGTGAACAGCGAGCGGTCGAGCTTGTCGGCGCCGATGGCCTGCATGACTTCCCGGGGCCGTCCGGCCACGGCCTCGTCCAGCCTCGACCGGAGGCGGGCGGCGTCAAGGAAGCATTCGATATAGGCGCGGTGGATGCGGGCCAGGTCGCACGCGCCGCGGTACCAGGGATCGTTCGCCAGCGGCATGCTCGCGCCGTTGTGAACGGCCAGAATCCGCTCGAAGGCGGCCCGGCCGATCGATACGACAAACTGCCGCCCCATCGCGCCCCACTCGATCACGCACCAGTCCGGCAGCCGGGAATCCACAAGGCGGTAGCGTGTGCCGCCGTCCGACGCGAGGGTCTCGAGACGGCTGAGCTGGGCGTTCGTATAGGTTGCCAGGAGCTGGCGAATCCGCTGGACGAGCAACCGATTGTCGCCGCCGGTCTCGAAGACGATCGCGGCCTGCATGCCCGCGAGCCGATGGCCGCCCGCGGGCAGCGGACGCGCGGTGATATCCATAAGGGCGAATGCGTAGGGGTAGCGTGCGAGCAACGGCATGCAGGCGGCGACGTCGCCGGCGACGCGGGCTTGCGGCGGCAGGATGCGGAGCTGCGCGGCGATCGTCAGGAGTTGTTCGATGAAGAGCGGGGAATCCGGCTGCGACGCCGGCACGGCGGCGCCCGGCCGATCGGGCGGGGGATAACCCGCCACCACGACCATCGCATCCGCGGGAACATACGCGGTCGCGGCATCCGTTTGCGGCGCGGAGGTCGTGGCAAGCAGCAGCAGCGGCACAAGCAACATGAGGGGCAGTCTGCCTGTCGAGGGCGGCGCGGTCAAGCGAAGCGGAATCCTCAGTCGGCCGTCGAATCGCGCACGGGCATGGCGTACGGGCAAGGCGCCGGCCCTCCGCAACGGACGACGACCTGCTTCGTCGTGAAAACCCCGCGAGGCGGGTCACGGCTTCAGGGCCTTCCGGAGCGCGGCGAGAACCTGTCGCTGCGCCTCGGCCAGCGGCCCGGGCAGGCGAAGACCGGCTGCCCTCGCATGGCCGCCGCCGCCGAACGCGGCCGCCACAGCCGCCACATCCACGTCGCGTCCGCACACGTCCGGCGCCTTGCTTCGCAGGCTCACACGGATGCGGCCGTCGGGTTCCTCTGTGAACAGCACGGAGACCGCCACCCCGTTCAGACGCTGCAACGTTTGAATGAGATCCTCGGTGTCGGATCGCGCCGCCCCGGTGGCGGCGAACATCTCCCCGGTCAGGACCGACCAGACGCACCGGCCGTCCTCGCTGATCTCGATGCGCGAGAGCATCATTCCCTCGAGCCGCAGCCGCGCGGCGGTGGCCGTGTCGTAGATCGCCGCGTACCACCGGTCGGGGCGGGCGCCGCGCGCGATCAGGTCGCCGGCCGCCGTCATCGTCCGGGCGTCCGTGTTGGAGAAGCGGAACCAGCCGGTGTCCGTCGCGATGCCGACGAAGATCGGCGCGGCCTCGTCGGCTCCGACCGGCCACGACATCGCCCGCGCCCACTCGTGCACGAGCAGGCAGCATGCGGCGGCCGACTCGTCGATCAGGTACTCGCACGGGGCCGACGCGGCCGGCGCGCCGCCGTCGATCACGTCGCGGGTCTTGTGATGATCCACGATGATCCGCGGCAGCGCGGAGCCGCTCAGAAACGCGCTCGCCGGTTCGAGCTGCTGCCAACTGCACGTGTCGAGGACGACGATGCCGTCCGCCTCGCCCGCCCGGACGGCGTCCGGCCAGCGGACGAACCCGTCGGCGCCGATCAGAGCGCGGTATTTCGCCGGCGGCTCCTCGTACACGACGGGGATCGGCTCGGCGCCGAATCCGCGGCAGATACGGCCCAGCGCCAGCAGCGCGCCGATCGCGTCGCCGTCCGGCCGGACGTGGGAAAGCAGCAGCGGCCGTCGCCACGAGGCAAGACGCCGTCCCGCACGAAGCCAGTCGTCGTTTCTGATCGCCATCGATTCACCAGCACAGAGCACACAGAGAAGAAACACGGATACTCAGCGGACCAGTCGTTTGATGCCGTCCTTCAGCATCTTGACGTTGAAGTTGATCAGCAGGCCAACCCTGCACCCTGACAGTTTCAGATACGACAGCACCCGGGCATCGTGGATCGGCTCCAAACTGTCTACAGCCTTCAGCTCGACTATCACTTTCTTCACAACCAGGAGATCAATACGGTAGCCACAATCCAGTTCTACCCCGCGGTACGCGACCGGAAGAGCCTTCTGTCGCTCAACCGC
The DNA here is from genome assembly GCA_964653435.1 of uncultured Planctomycetales bacterium. Taxonomy (GTDB): domain Bacteria; phylum Planctomycetota; class Phycisphaerae; order UBA1845; family PWPN01; genus CAZMVY01. The sequence goes on from CAZZFA010000068.1 coordinate 31,350, forward strand.
CAATCCACAGTCCGCCAATTCAAACGCCAGGCAGGCTTCCTAGTGCCGTTTTCAGTCGGCGACTTATGTGCCGGCGGCGGAAATGGGGGGCGGGCGTCCCGCCCGCCAGGAGGCGGGCAAGATGCCCGCCCCCCAAAAGGCATAACTGTCTCACCGAAAACGGCACTAGTGCCACTTTCGGTTCGAGAGTTTCGTTCGTTTCCAGCCCCGTAGGGGCGACCGAGAGTAGCCCAGGGCGTAAGCCCTGGGTTCCCGGCGTCAACACGCGCAAAGCCCCCCAGCGCGGGCGT
>CAZZFA010000069.1:0-31282 GCA_964653435.1 uncultured Planctomycetales bacterium
GGGCGCTCGCTTGCGCTTCGCGTTCAGACGAGGCGCTCGCTTGCGCTTCGCGTTCAGACAGGGCGCTCGCTTGCGCTTCGCGTTCAGACGAGGCGCTCGCTTGCGCTTCGCGTTCCGTTCCCTGTCGGAGTTCGTATGTAGCGTTCTGCCACCCCGGCAACCGACGACGGACAAGCGGCAACCGACGATGGACAAGCGGCAACCGACGAATCGGATCACTTCCTTTTCCGGGCGCGCGGCCTTCTAATTCTTCGTGCAACTCGAGCCGCCCTTCGCGCTGCCGCAACTGCCCCTGCTCGGGCACGAACCGCAATCGCTTCCGCCGCTGCAACTCGATTCCTTCACCTTGGACTGGGTCTTGAGGGCTTTGGCGAATGCGTCGGTACCCGCCACGCTGGCGAGGTCCTTATCCTCCTTCGCGTGCGATTTCATCCGCTCGAGGCGGCTGGGCGGCGTCTGCTCAAATGCCTTCGTGAGCGTCTCCACTGCGCCGGCGGCATCCCCGGTCAGGGCCTTCAGGCAGGCGAGGTCGTACAGGAAGCCGGGGCCGGCTTCGGTGGTCGGTTTGCACTTGGCGGCGGCAGCCTTGGCCTCATCGATCTTCTTCTGGCGGGCCAGGGCGATGCCGAGCATGACACGCGACTCGGGCGTGGCGCTCTTTTCGTCGATGCCGCTGAGGACCTTTTCGGCGTCCGCGTTCATTGACAGCGCCAACTGGGTCTCGGCGAGCATGACGGCGGTGGCGGGCGTGTTGAGCTTCGCATGAAGCTGTTTGTCGATCGCGAGGGCCTCCGAGTAAATGCCGCTGCTGACGTAAAAGCCGCGGAGGGCTCGCGCCATCTGCTCCCACTTCTGCGGGTTCTTTTCGCGGGCGATGGCCTCGCGCATCTGCACGACGCGGCGGACGATGGCGTATTGCTGCCGGTACTCCTGCTTGTCCGGGTCGGCCTTGGCCGCAGCCGCGTACGCCTTCAATGCCCCATCGAAGTCCGCCTTCGCCAGGAGCGCGTTGCCGTCGGCGAACGATTTGGCGGCCTGATCCGGCGCCCCGGCCCATGCCAGAGACGCGGACATACCCACGAACGCACCCACCAGTCCGACACAAAAACGCCGGCTCATCATGTCTTTCTCCTGACCTATACGGTCGTAGCGGCCTTTGATACCCTCTGATATCCTTTGAACGACCCAGCTCCCTGAACCCAGCATTATAGCACACCGGATTCCGTTCCGAAAACGCCTTGTCCCCGTTTTAGCGATTGGGCGGGTCGGCTCGGGCGGAATCCCTGGCGGCGGGAGCGAGGGTGTGCAGCGTGGATTGATTTGTCGCGATATGCCGGGACGACCCATGACCGTGCGGGTTTTCCCCGGGGCCGACTTGCAGCACAGACCGCGGCGAAAGCCCGGCCGGCGGAGTTATGGGCGCGTTGCCGGGCTCGACGTTGATGTCACCGGCGAAGTCTTTGCGGCTGCGGCCGAAACCTTCTGCAGGCGTCCTTCGTACTGGTTCGCCGCGGCGAGATCGCCGGCTGCGCGGGACCGGCGAATAGCGCGTTTCAACACCGCCGGGTGATCGCTGTACGTCGCCACGCGGATGGCCAGTTCGTCCGCCGCCTCGCGGCTGCGAGCGGCTTCGACCTCATCCAGCAGTGCGGGGACGCGCACGACCGGGAGGAGGTCGGCCTCCAGCAGTTTCGTCTCGACGTCGATGGCGACGGCGGGCGCCCCGGACAACCGGGCGAGGTCGGCAATCCACAGCCAGTGTTCACCCGGCGGGCCGGCCTGTTCGCGGGCACGCTGCAGGATCGCCTCGGCCTTCTCGCGCAGGCCGTTCTCGACGCACCAGTCGCCGATCAGACAGAGCAGGCGTGTGGCGCCCGCCTGCGAAAGGGAGCCCTCGGTTTGCGGCGCTTCCAGTGCGGCAACGACCGCGTCGACGTATCGCGCGGGGTCTTTCATCCGGTTTGCCGCCGGCAGCAACACGCGGCAGTCGAACGTCTGGACGTTTCCGCTTTCCTCCCGCAGGCCGCGGCACGCGCAGGCGACCATGCTCTTGAAGGCCTCGAATCGTCCGGCCTCGGCGTCGAAGCGTGCGAGGGTGGCCGCGAGCAGGCGGGGGGTGGCCTCCGCCTCGGTCGACTCGATTCGCTTGCGGATCATTTCGATCCGACGGTTCAATTCGGCGGGTTCGCCCGCCGCCGCCCAGCACGTCAACCATTCGGAATCGAAGGCGTCGGTCGGCTCGTCGAGTGGGGTCGGCTCCAGAGCGGCCAGCAGCTTCCGCCGTGCGGCGGCGCGTTCGTTATCCGGCAGGAGGGCGAGATAGTCTTCCATGCGGCCGAATCGATCGCTGCCTCCGGCGCGTCCGCTTCGCATGTCGGAGATGACCAGCCAGCGAAGGATCCGGCGCGCCGGGTCCGGATTGCCGCGTGCCCGATACGTGGCGGCCAGCGTGCTCAGCGTGGGCGCATCGCCCGGCGGGGTGTGGAGTACGATATCGTCCAGGGCGGGCATGAGCGCGTCGGTGATATTCGCGGGATCCTCTCTGGCCAGCGCGACGATCATCCGGCGGTCCTTGTCGGTGAGGGCCCGGCGCTGCCAGGCGTCCGCGAGCGAATCGATCAGCGCCGCACGGGTGTTGTTCAACCGGGTCGCGCGGAGCAGGCCCTCGATCAGGGCGAGCACGTCGCCCTGTTGCGGCGGGGCGGCGAGAAGCAGCGCTGTGAACTCCTCCTGCGCGAAGGGCAGATCGGCCAGAGCCGAGAACGCGCGGCCCCATCCGCGGCCCTGCTGCTTCGCGAAGTAGCCGATCATGCCGCCCGGCGAGGGCGGGGCCGGCCAAGCCGGCGAATAGAACCGCCCGGAGTCGCGATTCCTGGTGTAGAGCCGGCGGAACGCGGGGAGGATGCCCTCCGTCCGTCCCATGCTGCGGGCGATCCGCATGACCTCGATGGGGCCCTGCACGGTTTCGAGCCTCTGCGCCGCCTGCATGGCCTTCAGCGGATCGAACAGCTCGCCGTAGAGCGTGACGAGCGTGTACCACTCGTACGTCTCCATGATGGTGCTTTTTCTCAGGTGCCTCGCGAGGAGCCGGGACAGCTCGACGGACCGCCCGCTCTGCTTGAGGGCGGAAATCAGCTTCGAGACGAAGACGCGTTCGCCGGGTTGCATTTCGAAGGCGGACCGATAGGCGGCGATGGCTTCGGCCTTATCGCCCGTTGCGTCGAAGAGAACGGCCTTGACCAGGAACCGCATTGCCGACGGGCCTTCGATCTGCTGACGCTCATCCAGGTCCGCGATCGTTGCGCGGATCTCGTCGGGCCGCATGATGCGCGCGGCTTCGGCGACCAGTCGCGCATGTTCGGACGTCGGCTTCTTCACATCGAGCAGGGCCTCGATGGCCTCCTTCGCGAGCGGCATCGCCTCGTCGTGAAGCCCGACGCTGTCGCGCGCGGCGGCCGTCGCCACCATGACGGCCGGGTCGTTCGGCGATTCGCTCAGGAGCACCTCCGCGAGTCTGCGGGCGAGTTCCGGTTGTGTTCGGCTGCGGACCCATCCGCCGGCAAACGAGGAGTCCTCATCGAGATCGCGACGTTGCCGCGGTGCCGCCTTCAGCAGCGTCTCGAAGCTCTGCATCAGGGCCTCGTCGGCGGGAACCTTCAGGTTGGCGGCGATTCCGAAGAGCACCGCCCGCTTTCGGGCGGGTTCGCGGGCGTCCACGATTCTCTTGAGCAGGTCCGGCCGGGCGTCGGCGGGCGCTCGCTGCAACAGCTCCGCGAGGTCGTCGGCGTCGAGAGTCTTGTCCTGAGGCGCCTCCTGCAGGATACGATCCAGGCCGTCGAAGGGGATGGCCAGCCGATCGGCCAGTTGCAGCCGCAGCAGGTTCAGGTGCAGGCGTTTCTCGCCTTCCGCGGCATCGGCCAGGCGGCCGAGCCGGTCCGCGAAGGCGGTCCGCTCCTCCGGGGTGAGCGCGTTCCACACGACGGACATGCAGCGTTTCAGGCTCGTGACGATTGCGCTGCCGGTGCGCATCTTCGAGCAGGCGTCGATCCATGCGTTCGTCCAGGCGCGGAGCGTTTCGTGCTCCTCCAGCCCGATCGAGAGGGCGGCCATCGTGGATGCCGCTTCGACGAAGACCAGCGAGCTTCGCTCCTCGCCCCGGGCATAGGCTACGGACGGCGCTGCCGCGGACAGGTCCGCCTCCGTATTCGGGGCGTAGCTGGCGGGCGTCGCACGCAGTACGCGTCGGGCGTCTTCATCGCGGCCGGTCATGAGCAACCCGGGTATGAGTTGCGAGGCCAGGCTCAGCGTGATCGTGCCCTTCGCGACGGCGTTCTCCAGGGCGGCCTTGTCCGAGAGCAGCGTATCGATCGTAATCGCGGTCGGCGGGGACCAGTCGGGCGGTGCGTCCGCCGCCATCGCCGCCGCGCGGGCGTAGAGGCCCCAGTCGATGCGTTCGCGCACGACGGTGGTGCGAAGTCCGGCGTCCTTCGGGTAGAGGTCGAGGAGCCTGCGGTCGATCCGGTCGGCGGCGTCGGGAACGTGGAACGAGAAGGCCACCTCCCGCAGGAACCAGGCGAGATTGTCCAGACGGGGATTGCCCTCGATCGTGGGCATGAGCGACTTGTCGGCGGCGAGCGCCTTGAGTTCCTGCTCGATCCGTGCGGACAGCGTCGTCAGGAGGCGATCGCAAAGGGCCGGCGTGCGGGCCGCGCTGCGCAACCCGTTCGCCGCACTGCGGAAGAATCGGGCCATCTCATCGAGATTCATCGCGCGGCCGGCGCGGTCGGTCCGTCGCGACGGACGTTCGCGACCTCTCACGCGGCCGGACTCGTCCGCTCGGACCGAGCCGGCCAGGCGACGAAGCATCAGGTCGGCCGCCCGGTCGTACTGGTCGAACGCGCGGGCGAATTCGCCGAGTTGCTCGCACAGCGCGCCGGAGCGGATGAGCAAGGGGACGTTGTCCGGCTCCGTGCCCAGTAGTTCCCGGATGATACGATCGGCGACGGCGGGCATGTTCGCTTCTTCGTAGTATGTCGCCACCCGCTGGCGTATCGCGGAGTAGTCGCTTTCCGCGGCGGCGCGTTCGAAGACCCGCTCGGCCAGGGCGAGGTCGTGCTCCTTGAACATCGCCTCGCCCAGATCGAGGAAGACCTGCGGGGGCTGCTCCTCACCCAGGCCCAGCAGGGATTGCCCGTACTGAATGACGCGGTCGTTGAGCCCGTCGGCCTTCGCGCCATCCATGAGCTCGCGCAGCAGGGGGCCGCGCCGCTCACCGGCTACCACGACGGCCTGTTCCATCAGGTCGCGCATGGGTTCCGCCCGGCCGAGCGACTCGAGCAGATCGGCGCCGAGCTGGTAGAGGAACACCTTGTCCGGCTTGGCCGCGATGCGGGCGTAGACCCGGCGCAGCGCGGAGCGCATGGCTGCCGGTCGTGCGCTGAGGTTCAACAGGCCGTCGACCGCCACGGTGAACAGGTCGTCCTCGGCCGCATCCTCGATGAGGTTCTGAAACCGCGCGACCGCCCGGTCCGCACGGCCGGCGTCCCGCATCGCGCGGCCCCACAGCAGGAGGACCTCGATGCGGTCCGGGTGTCGGGCAAGGGCCCGACCGTACGCCGCGGCCGCCTCTTCGTGCAGGCCGGTCATGTCGAGAACCCCGGCGCAGAACTCGTCCACCATTTCGTCCCCGGCGGCCAGGACCGACAGCGTCGCCAGCGCCGCCTTCGCCTGCTGCGGCTGTCTTCGCTCCAGCGCCATCATGGCGATCTGTTGCCAGTAGTCGACCCGGTTGGCCGGGTCGATCGCGGCGAGCTGGCGAAGGATGGCGTTGCAGCGGCCGAACTGCTCGCAGTCGAGGTACACGCGGGCAAGTCGTTTGAGGGCTTCGACGCGGTTGCCGCTGCGACGGGCGAAGTCCTGAAGGATCTCCGCGGCGGAGACGGGATCGTTGGCCCTGGTGTAGATGTGGACGAGCAGCGAGAGCGTCCGGTCGTCCGCCTTGCCCTCGGCGATGCGTTCCTCCAGTTCGATGGCCAGGTCGGCGAGTTTCCCCGTCCGCGCGGCCAGATCGAGCATCCGGTCCTGCGACTGTCGTTGCCGTGCGGGGACGGAGGTGGTCTGCCACATGTCCTTCCAGAGCGCGTATGCCTCGTCGAACCGCTGGTCTTCTTCGAGCAGCCACGCGATGCGCAGGAGCGTGTCCTCGCCCCGCTCGCCGGCGTAGAGCTGCTTGAACAGCCGCAGCGCCTCGGCCTTGTCGCCGTAGCGCTCGAACGCCTCCGCCACGAGGTTGAGTGCCTTCGGGTCCTGCACGGTCGCGGGATTCAGTTGCTTCAGCAGGGCAAGGGCGCGGTCGGTCCTGCCGCGTTGTCGATTGAGGTCGGCCTCAAAGAGAACGGCCCGCACGTGCGCGATTCCGCCCTTGGCGCGGGCCTTGTGTGCGGCGGCCAGGGCGGCTTCATCCAGCGCGAGCTGGCGGGCCCCATCCGCTATGAGCATCAGGTAGCCGGGATCCTCGGATTGCGCGGCGGCATCCTGAAACAATGCGCTGGCTTCCTCACGCTTTCCTTCAAGCAGCTTGAGGCGGGCCAGGCCGATCCGCCACTCGATCCGGTCCGGCGCCTCGTTCAGCATCGCGCGGTAGGCGGCCTCCGCTTCGCCTGCCCGTCCGGCCTCGACGGCCACGGCGATCAGCTCGCGTTGAAACTCCGCCGATTCGATCAGCCGACGCTGCTCGGGCGTCTGCGCCGGGCGGCGGAGCAACTGCAAGGCGTCCTCGGCGCGACCCAGCTCGCGGAGAATCGCCACCAGCGCGCCCAGCCGGTCGGCGGGCAGCCGGGGATCCGCCAGCCAGGCATCGGCCAGCGATGTCAGGTGGCCCGCACGCCGGGCCGAGGTGATCACGCGCTCCAGGGCGAAACGCCGGTCGCGATCCAGCGACGCCTTCGCGTAGGCCTGCTCGAACTCCTTTTCCGCCTCGTCGGGCCGATTCAGGCGCAACAGGAACAGACCCCGGAACAGGTGCCCGTGAAACTGCTCCTTCGCGCTCCCCGTGGGCTTCAGGAGATCGAGCGCCAAAGCGTTTTCGCCGGCGAAAGAGGCCAGATGGGCACAATAGTTGGCGACGGCGGGATCATTCGGACGCGACTCCACGAGCGCCCGGATCGCCCGTGTGCCCGCGGCCGGGTCCGGGCCGTCGAAAAGGATCAGGGCCTGGCGGACGCGGAGCGCGAAGAGCTGGTCCGGCTCCGGGTGCGTCGCAAGGGCCCGATCCAGAGCCGCCAGCGCCGCCGGATCATTGCCGAGTTCTTCCTCGATCCGGGCGAGTTCGCCCCAGATCTCGATGTCGGCCTGCCCGGCCGCGGCCAGGTCCATCAGGGTCCGTCGTGCCAGCGCGAGATCGCCCTGCTCCCGGGCCACGTCGGCGAGCAAACGGGCGGCCATCGGATTGTCCGTGCTTCGCGATTCCAGATACGCAGCGAGCGAATCGAGGAACCCGTCGCGCAGCAGCGTGAGCCGGCAGGCTTCGCCGAACTTCTCCTCCCGGCGCGCGGCATCGCCGTCGGTGAGGGCTTCGTGGATCGCGCGGATCGCATCCGGGGGGGGAGGCGGAGGCGCCGGCGATCGTTGTGTGCCGGCCGTTTGCGTCGTGACAGCCGGCGTCGTCGCCGGGGAGGCGGCCGTCGCGTCCGCTTTGGCCGGCGGGGCCGGCAGGATCGCGCGGATCGACACAGACAGCAGGACGATCGCCCCCGCCGTTTTCGCAGGCACCACGAAGCGATAGGGCATCGTGGGCAGCCGGCGAATCAGGACATTCAGAAGGAAGATCACCAGGGCTGCGGCCGTCAGCAGCGGCCACAACTCCCGCGGCCGCATGGATGCGGCGGTGATCCTTGCCGCGGCCTGCTCTGCGTCCCGCTGCATGGCGTTGAGTTCGTCCAGCATCGGGCGGTCCGGTTCCAGCGCGGGAACCTCCCGGATCGGCGGCACAACCAGAGCGGCCGCCCCGCGGAGCCGACCGCTCGACGTGCGGGCATCGAGCCGGTACGTTCCCGGCGGCAGGTCCGCGATGCGAACGTTCCACTGATCCGGCCGGATCGGGTCGGCCGCCAGTCGCTTTGTGCCTCCGCCGGGACCGGTCACGGTCAGCTCCAGTGCCGCCGCCGCCTCGCCGGCGCTGGCGATTCGGTTGTCGATCCGGATCTCCACGGCCCCGGGCCGCAGGATCGGTTGGAGGCGAAGCGCCTGCTCGGCGCGCGGTCCGCTCAGCGAGCGAACGAGATTCGAGAAGAGCTTCGCGTACGGGGCCCAGCGTGCCAGGTCCCGCGACCAGTCGCCGCTGATTTCCGGCGTAAACGCGGCCGTCCTGCCCAGGCCGTAGCGCCAGACCGCCAGGATCGGATGGCCGAGGTCGGACACCAGCAGGAGGTCGGCCGTCGGGCGTATCTCGGTTTCGACGTATCCGCGGAGCGGCGGAGCCGCCGCGAAGTCGATCCCGTTCGTGATGACGTCTTCCGTCCGGCTTCGGATGGCGACCGGTTGCTCGACAAAGGGCGTCAGGAGCGAACTCTCGTTCTGCTTGACGATGATCTCGGGCAGATTGAATCGGTCGGGAGCGGAATAGAACCGCCCACGTCCCCACTGGGCCAGGCTCGCCAGGAAGGCTGATTCCGTCCCCGGTCCGACAAGCACGGTGGACACCGTGATCCCGGCATCCGCCATCTTGCGGATCAATGGCTCGAACGCGCCGGGTTCCACGCCGCCGTCGGTAAGGACGAGCACGTGTTTCGTGCGGGTCCGCACGTTCAGCAGGGCGTAGTATGCCTCCTCGATCGCCGGCAGGATCACCGTGCCGCCGCTGGCGCTGAGCCGATTCAGCGCCCGTTGCAGGTCGATGGCGTTCGAGGCAGGCTGGATCGGTGCCGCCCATCGCTTCGACCCGTAAAACTCGACGATGCCGACCTTATCGTGCGGCTTGAGGCGGGCGATGGCCAGGCGGGCGACCTCCTTGGCGAGGTTTATCCGCGGGCCGCCCATGCTTCCCGACGTGTCGATAATCACCACGAGCGTGGCGCTGGGGTCGCGGCGTTCGACCTTCTGCGGGAACTTCACCGGCAGGACGTCGGCCAGCGGCGTGTTCGCGTAGCCGCCCGGCCCGAACGCACGGCGCCCGCCGGCCACGATGATTCCCATCCCGCCGGTTACGGCGTCCCGGATTTGCTGCTGCGTCTGCAGGCTGATGTTCTCCGCGGGCATGTCGGCCACGACGAGCACATCGGCTGCGGAGAGCGCCGCCGCGGCGCGCCCGGCCTCCGCGAAGTCCGCGAGGTCTGCGGATTGCACCGTCGCCGCCTCGCCGAGCAGTGCTGCCAGTGCGGTCGCGGCCGGCGCTGCCGGGTTGTCTTCGAGCACCAGGACGTTCTGCGGCGGCTCCACCCGGATGGCCGCCGACAGTGTGTTGTTGTCCGGCAACGTATCGACGGCGCTCTCCACGCGAACGCCGTAGCGGGCAAGACCTTGCTTGTGGAGCGGGCAGAGACATGCGACCGTCTGACGCCCCGGCCGAAGCGTTACCGGCGTCACGATTTCTTCGGGCGGCGGCCCGGCGGGCGTCCCCGTGTTCCCCTCGGCCGACGGGTCGTCGGAGATCGAGCGGACGACCAGCCGGCCGTCCGCCGCCCGGGATGCCTCGATTTCGGCACGCAACTCCACGACGGCGCCGATTCCCGCGGCAGGCGGCATTGAGACCGAGCGGAGGATTACCTCATCGCGCCGCGCCGTGCCGACCGGTTCGGCCGTCACGCCGATGCCGCGTTCCGCCAGCCGACGAGCGGCCGCCTCCGCGTCTCCGCCGGTCTGCAGACCGTCGGTGTAGACGACGACGTGGCCACGGCCGTCATGCGGGATCAGCGCGCCCGCCAGCTCGAGTGCGTCGGCGATCGCAGAGCCGGGCAAGGGTGCCGGCGGCGCCGAGGTTCCGTCCGCGACAAGGGCACGGCGCAACGAGGCAAGGCCTCCCGGGGCGAGCACCTGCTCCGTGAGAGCGACCTCGCGAGCCGTCGGGCCGAAGGCCACGAGTCTGAGCGTTTCGTGCGATTGACGTCGGGCCGCGAGCGTCTGAAGCGACGCGCGCATCGTCTCCAGGTCGGCCTCCGTCATGCTGCCGGAGAGATCCACGACCGCCACGACCGTCCGGCCGGGATCGTGACTTTCGATGACCGGACGCGCCATGGCGAACACAAGCAGGACGAACGCCAGCGTTCGCAGCGCCGTCACGATCGCGACGCGGGCAGGCCGAAGCCCCGACCGCCGGTTGAAATGCAGGGCCACCAGCGGCAGCGCCAGGATCAGGAGCCACAGGAAACCGGGCCGAACGAAGACCATGCTCTACGAAATCCTCCCTCTGGCGTGCAGCGCGGCCTCGAGCAGGAAACAGACCGTCGCCGCATACAACAGGAGTTCAAACGGTTCGGGGAAGGCCGTCCGCCCGGCGGGGCCGGCCTGCTGCGGCACGGGCGAATCCGCCCCCTTCACCGCAAGTAGCGCCGCATCGCGCCCGGCGGGCATCACCACGACATTCCCTCCGATCCCCGCCCGCGCGGTCCAGAGCGGATCCTCAATCGGCCGCTCCGGCGGGAGCACGACCGGATCATCGCTCCAGCCCGCCAGACGCCGCGTCGCCCGGGCCAGAAAGATCGCAAAGGCGGGGCGGCGATTCGCGCCGGCGTCTTCTGCCAGCAGGGCTGATCCGATGAGCAATCGCGGCCGGTCGGTCCCGGAGGCGAACGCCGCCAGGACGGCATTGTCCGCGGCCAGAAGCGGTGTCGCGCCGTTGGCGTCCTCGCCGACGGCCATGCCGGTTCCGCATGCGGCGCCTTCCCAATCGAGATCGCGGACGAACAGCGAGTCGCCTGCCGCCCGGACCGGCCGGCCTGCCGGCGCCGGCGTGCCGGAACCGATCACGAGGATGCAGGGCCGCGTCCGGTCGTATTGCGCCGTGCCTGCGACGACGTCGATGTCGCGCGGCCCGCCGTCTTTCGCGGGATGAACGGCGGGATCGCTTTCGAGTGCCAGCCGCAGCGTCTCGGGTACCGCGCCGACAAACCCGACTCGGATGGGTGTGCGCAAGGGCAGGCGAAACGCCGCCCGATTGTCCGCTGCCAGCGCATCCGGAGGTTCCAGCCGTACCTGCAGGGCATCCCCGTCGGCGGGAAGGTTGGCGACGGTGAAGTCGCGTGTGGAGGCCGGTGCGATCGTATACGTTTCGTCCAGCAGCGGAGCGCCGCCGGCCCGTTGAATTCGCAGACGCACCTCGCGCGGCCGATCGCCCCAGTAGCCCACCCGGACGGTGAAACGTCCGCGGAGCGGGTTGTCCGGGGCGGGCTCAAAGACTGCCGAGAGAATGGCGGCGTTGTCCGTGGGCGCCCCGACGCGAACGAACTGCACCTCGGCCGGTTCGTTCGGCTCCGATGGCCGATCCGGCATCTCCGGGCGGTTGGTGATCAACACGATCCGGGCGTGGCCGCGTCCGTTCAGAAGCGACTGCGCGAGTTTTACGGCGTCGCCGAGGGCGGCGGGGGCCTGGGCAACGGCTGCCTCGTCGAGCCTTCGCGCCGCCAGCGGGCGGGGATCGTCGAACCGATGCACCAGCCGCGGCCAGGGATCGGCTACGATGACCGCGAGCCGATCGTTGCCCGACAATCGGTCGATCGCGCGGCGTGCCGCGTCCCTCGCGGCGTCAAAACACGATGTGCGAGCCTCGCCGAAGGCTGCGCCCATCGGCGCACCCGCGTCCACAATGATTGTTTCCCAGATCCGGTCGGGCGGCTCGGCCGTTCGCCGGGGCTGCCCCAGGGCAAAGGACAACAGGGCGCAGATGAGCAGAAGAAGTCCGTAGGTCCACGGGTGGCGAAACCGTTCCCAGAGTGTCCGGGCGCGGGTACGTTCCACGACGTGGGCCCAGAAGAGGGTGGTGACGACCCGCACCTCCCGCGGGCGGACCCGCAACAGGTGGAGCACGGCGAGCACGCCGGCCGACGCCAGCACCATTGCCCCCACGGCCCAGACTGAAAGCCCCGCAAACGTCATGGTCGCCGGGATCCCTCGCTGTGGCCGAAACCGGTTTCGTTCATCGCCAACTCCGCCGCGGCCGGACTCACGTCACGAACACCCCGTCCACAAACAACCCGCCCAACTGCGCCAGCACCGGCCGGTCCGCGTCCAGTCGCAGATGGGCCGCCCGACGGCGTGCCACGAACCGCAACAACTCATCGCAGAACGCGTCGTATGCCCGACGATACCGCTCCAGGCTGGCGGGCGTAACGGTCACCTCGACGCCCGAACCGGACTCGCAGTCCACCAGCCGCAGCTCTCCGTCCAGCATCGGCGAGGCGTCCGACGCCCGCGTCACCTGCACGAGCAGGAGGCGATGCCGCAGCGGCCGCATCGCATCGATGACCGCGCGGACGCCGCGTGGATCGAAAAAGTCGGAGATCACCACCGCCAATCCGCCGCGAAGCTTCATGTGGGCGAATCGGCGCAGCGATCGCATCATGTCCGTGCGCCCGGCCGGCTGCAATCGTTCCAGATAGGTTAGCACGCGGTGCAGGCCCTGCTTGCCCGAGATCGTCGCCAGCGGCGGGACGAGGTCCGCGCCGAAGGGGTAGATCGCGGTCCGGTCAAACTGGTTGAGGCTTACGGCGGCCATCACGGCTGCCATCTGGCGTGCGGTGTCGGCCCGGGGCGGCATCTCGAAGAACATCGAGTCGCTTGCATCGAGCAGGATGTAGACCGGCAGGTCCTCCGGCTCCTCGAACAGCCGCAGGAACAGCCGCGCGCTTCGCTGAAAGAGATTCCAGTCGACCCGGCGCATGTCGTCGCCCGGCACATACGCGCGGAAATCGCGGAACTCCATGCCGCTGCCGAGGTCGCGTGAGCGATGCTCCGCGTGGCGCCCACCCGCGGGAACCTGCCGCGCGAGGATTCGCAGCCGCGAAATCGAATGCACAAAGTCCTGGGTAAAGAGCGCGGCCATACGTCAGTTCGACAACTCCGATACCGAGCCGATGACCGCGGTGATGAGGTCGTCCGGCCGGACGCGCTCCGACTGTCCCTCGAAGCTCAACAGGATGCGGTGGCGCAGCACCGGCAACGCCACATCGCGGATGTCCTGGCACGAGACGGCGAAGCGCCCGCCGATCAGCGCCCGGACTTTGCCCATCAGAAGCAGGCCCTGCGCCCCGCGGGGGCTCGATCCGAGAGCGACGGCGTTGTTTACGGCTGCCGGGGCGTGCGGCGAACCGGGCTGCGTGGCCATGACGAGCCGGATGGCGTAGCTGCGGACCTGGTCCGTGACGGCCACGCTGCGTACGATCCGCCGCATGGCCAGGATTTCCTCGCCCGTGGAAACCGGTTCGACCTTCGGCTGTTCCAGTTCCGTGGTGCGCTGGAGGATGTCGTGGTATTCGCGTTCCTGCGGATAGCCGACGAGCAGCTTCACCATGAACCGGTCAAGCTGCGCCTCGGGCAGGGGGTAGGTGCCTTCCTGCTCGATCGGGTTCTGCGTGGCCACGACGATGAACGGCTCCGGCAGCCGCATGGTGCGCCGCGACACGGAGATCTGCCGCTCCTGCATGGCCTCGAGCAAGGCGGATTGCGTCTTGGGCGTCGCGCGGTTGATCTCGTCGGCGAGGATGAAGTTCGCCACGAGCGGCCCCTGCTGGAACCGCAGTTCGTGGCCGCCGCCTTCCTTCTCGTGCAGCACCATCGTGCCGACGATGTCCGCCGGCATCAGGTCCGGTGTGAACTGAATCCGGGAAAACTCGATCTGAAGCGCCGCCGCCAGCGTCCGCGCTAGCAGCGTCTTGCCGAGGCCCGGCACGCCTTCCAGCAGCACGTGCCCGTCCGACAGGAGGACGGCCAGCACGTTCTCCACGAGGTCGTCGTGGCCGACGAAGACCTTGTGAACCTCCTTCTTGAGGCGGTCGAACACTTCGCGGAAACGGGCCGCCTGCCGGGCGGCGTCTTCCGTCGTCAGGGGATGCTCGGATACCGGTCTGTTCATGGTCGTGGATTACTCCTGTACCGCAGGCGCCCGGCCTGCGTCGGTCGTTTGCCCGGGGGCCGCCGGCCGCCGGTCTTCCGTCGAGACTCTCTGGTCCGCCGAATGCAGCGCTACGAGATAGTTCCGAACCACCGCGGCAAAGGCCGACGGCACCTCGAACCGCCGGCAGGGGGTTTCATCCTGCGAGCGGCGCGCGGCCGGGGCGGCCACGGATGCATCGCCCGGCATCGGCGAGGGCTCGACCCGCTCATGGGTGATCTTTGTGGTGCCCGGTCCCACTCGCCCTTTGACGAAGTCGGGCACGGGAACGCCCAGCACCAGCGAGGCCGTGCCGCGAGACTTCTTCGGCGGCGTCGGTCCGCCTCGCCCGGTGCCGGGGGGGCCTTCCTGCGCGTCCGGGATCCCGAGTTCGCGCTGCGGCGAGTCCGTCCGATCCTTCAGCGACGGTTGGATGCCGCCGCGCTGCGTGCTCGATTCCTTCTCCTCCTCCACCTTCTCCTCCGATTCATTTTCCTGGCGGTCGCCCTCTTTCGCCTGATCGCGCTGCGACCACGCATTCTGCACCGCCGACATTGCTCCGCCCCCGGAGGCCCCCTGACCGATCGATGAACTCTCCTCGCCCTTTTCGGGCTTCTGGCCGGCCAACACCTTTGATTCCTTCGAGGGCTTGGGCGTGGATGTCCTGGCGTCCTTGCGCTTCGGAACGGGGGCGGTCGCTGACGTGTCGGTCGAGTCCCCGCGGGCGCTCGCCGATCGGTCCGACGGGCTTGCTTCGGCACCGACCTCGCCGCCCGTGCGGCCGGTCCCGGCCTCATTCCGCAGGCCGGCCGGCGGCCGCCCGGCGGGCGACGTCGCCACGCTTTTCCGATTGCCGCTGGTTACGGCCGGTTGCGACTGCGCGGCGGCCGGCGTCGCCGGGTTGCGGCGCCCGTTGGCGGGTTCGCCCGCAGGCCGGCCTTCCGCCGACGCCCGGGCCGCTGCCGGAGCGCCTGCCTTGGCAATTGCGATGTCTGTCGGTGCGTTCCCCACAAGCGCGGTGAGAGCGGTCAGTCCGCAGAAGGCAATCGCCCGATACAGGCTGCCGCGCGGCATCGGCCGTGCGGCGTCCAGGTACGGAATCGCCTCCTTCAGGCGACGCAGATAGCTCAGGCCGTCCTCGATCGCCGCGCGGGCAAAGGCCGCCTGCGTTCCGCTGTCGGCCAGCGCCAGCCCGATGGCGATCCGGTTGTGGTCCTGCGCGCTCAGGTCGAGCCGTTCCGCCGCCTCGCGGAGGGAGGGCACATCACGCAGTGCCGCCAGCATCGCTGCCGCCGCTGCGGCAATCGCACCCGCCAGAACCAGCCAGCCGTATCCGGCCCACCCGATGGGCACCGCGCGTCCGGCCGCCAGGCATCCCAGCCGCAGCAGGCAGTACGCGCCGGCCAGGATGGTAACGGTCCAGATCGCGCAATCGACGGCGATGCGGGTCTGCGCACGCAACCTGGCGCGCCGCAGGCGTTGGCGCGCCGTCCGCAGCAGAAGCTCGAACTCCTGCCTGAGCCCGCCGGCGCGGCTGCCCGGATATCCGCGCGGATTGTCCGCGATTCCGCTCATCGCTTGCCCCTGGCGCCCGGCACGATGTCGAAGGCGCTCGCCGCAAGGACCTCTTTGCTCTGCGTATCCTGCAGAAAAGCCACCACCACGGACGCGGCGCCATCGACATACGTAGGCCGCATGAGAAACTTGACGTTCCGCTCCTTCTCCAGCCCGGCGATCATCCGCTCGAGGGCTTCGCCGACCTGCTTCACGTTTGCACGGATATCAAAGGCTCGCTCGCCCTCGCCCGGGGCGACGGGAAAGCCGCCGTCCGGCGAAAGGGCGGCGCGGGCGACCATCCGGTGCAGCAGAAGGCCGTTCGCTCCCGGAGCCATCAGAATCTTCTCGCACAGTATCGCATGAACACGCAGCTCTTCACCGCCGGCGCCGCCGCGGACCTGAATCGCGCCGCGGATCTCGTCGCCCAGGAGAGCGGCGTGGCCGCTGATTCGCCACGTTCCGTCGCGGCCCTCGGGCGAGAGACAGGCCGCCTTGTACGCGGAGAACAGCTTCTCCACGTCCTTGTCGGTTCCCCCGTCGGTGTTCGGTCGGCCGCCGTCGAAGCAGGCGACCGGCGCCTCGCGGATCCCATAAAACGCCGCGCGGGAGACGCTCGCCCCGCAGATGAGCGGGTCCGTCTCCGGTGCGGCGAGATGGTATTCGATCAGGGCTACCGTCGTCGCTGACGTCGGCGTTTCGCTTGCGGTCGACCGTGTCGTCGGCGTCCCGCCCGAGGCTGGTACGGGGGCGATCCCGTCGGGGTTCGGGGGTTCGAAGTACTCCCGCAGGCCCGCGAACGCCATCTCCGGCGCCCGCGTCTGGGGGTGGTCCACGCAGGAGAAGAGCTCCACGAGTCGCACGGTTCGGCCCCGCGCCGCGGGCGTCGTCGTGGCGGTCGGCCGCGTCGGCAGTGTCGCCGGCACCTCCTCCCCATACCGCCCGGCCGGATGAAACTCCGCAATGCGTCCCTCCAGGAGCTGTTCCGCGTCGGCCATGGTGAACGAGGCACGAAACGCCGGGTCCCGGTTCAGGCGGTCGAGGCCGGTCATGGCCTCGGGGGGGGGATTCTCGCTGATGGCTGACTGCGCGTATCGCGACCAGGCCCGCATCAACTGCCCCGACTGCTCATAGAGTTCGCCCAGCCACAGGTTCACGAAGGGGTCTCGCGGGATGCCGAACGCCGCAGACAGCAAATCCCGCCGTGCCTGCTTCGGGTCGTTGGTTCGCAGGGCGATCAGCCCGAGTCGGGCGCGGAGGTCATGGACCGTCCGGCCGTTGAGCGCCGAAGGCGCGTATTCGAGGCCGATCTTCAGGGCGCTTGCCGCGAGGGCGTACCGGTCGTCGCGCTTGCCGGAGAGGAGATCGTCGGCCATCTCCACCATCAGCCCGGATCGCCGATCCTTCGGGGCTGCCTCCGCGCACCAGCGCTGGGCACGGCCGATCGCGTCGGGGTCCGGCGGGTACTCATCCAGCCGCAGGGCGAGCAGTTTCGCGCTCGCCTCGGTGGCCAGCCGCGAGGACGGGTTCGCCTTCAGGAACGACTCGATCGCATCGGCGTCCCCTTTCGCTCTCGCGATGAAGAACTCCCGTTCCTCCGTCGGAAACCGTGGCGTGCGCGTCTGTTCAAAGCGGATCTCGCGGTTCACCCAGTCGATCGTCACGCGGAAATACGACAGAAGGTTCGTTCCCAGGATCACGTCGGGGTGCGGCTGCGGCGTGCCGGACAGGTCTTCCGGCCGCAGCGCCACGTACTGGGCCAGGTTCAGCGTCCCCAGGTGCAGGTCGTCCA
Source organism: uncultured Planctomycetales bacterium (assembly GCA_964653435.1). Taxonomy (GTDB): domain Bacteria; phylum Planctomycetota; class Phycisphaerae; order UBA1845; family PWPN01; genus CAZMVY01. The sequence continues at coordinate 17,427 of CAZZFA010000069.1, forward strand.
GATCGCCTCCCGGGGCGCCGGCCAGGTCGGCCGTGTTCGAATCGATAATCGTGTCGTACCCCGACGTGGAGAACAACACGCGAATCGCGAAGTCGTCCGGCGCCCGGCCGGCCATCAGGTAGCCGTATCCGCGATCTTCGAAGGGAACCGAGCAGACCGTCGCGGAAGAACCGTCGGCCGTTGTATCGTCCATGGGCCGGCTCGCCGCCGGCGGATGGCGTTGTGCCGCAGGCAGCAGGCGCAGAATGCCCTCGCCGACCTCCAGTTGCACGGAGTAGTCCGCGAACGCCTTCGCGCCCAGGATGGCGACCGCCGGGATCTCCTCCAGCTCCGTCGAGTACTCGCTGGTCAGCTTATCCAGCGAAGGGAGCTTCGATGGCCGCCCGATCAGATTCGGCATCACCACGTCGTCGAACTTGAGGTCCACGGCCGCGTCGGGTCCGACTTCCATCAGTCGGGCCGTCCGCTCGTGTACCAGCAGCGGCACCGGCAGGCCGAGGTTGATCACCACATTGGCCGGTATCGACTTGGCGCGGCAGCTCAGCGTGCATTTCGCGCACAGTTTGCCGTCGATTACCTTGAAGCGGATTTCCTGGGCGGCCTCGACGGAGGCGGTGCTGCCGGCCACGGCGCACGCCCACGCGATGACGCCGACGAGACACGCACCTGCCCGGTCACGACCGCAACGAATGCTTCGCACCATTCACCCAGACCCGTGGGCGGCCCCGGAGAGACCGCAGACGGATAGCGGCCTCGGAGAGACCGCACTCCAAACGATGCAAGACGCCGACGCGCGATTCGAGGAGCGCTTGCGGCCCGGCGGGCACGGCGGCAGTCCCGACGCGCGACACAGGAGTTTATCTTAGCATAAACGTACCGGTGTTGGCGAGACGGCGTGCGCCGTTGAATGAATCGACACGCAGTGGCGCACGCAACCGGCCCGCGCATGGCAGGGGCCGGCGACACGGACGGGCGCCGTTCGCCGTTTTCGGTCGTCGCGCCGGCCGGCGGTGGTCGTCGTCCGTTTCATGGTTTCCTGCGTTTTTGTTCTCTTTCGTTCCGCTGCGGCGACGTGCCGCACCGATGATGCGTTCCTGCTTCGGGAAGGTGGTTTTCGGTGGAAAGGCCGCGGTCGGGCGGGATGTGGTCACGGCCGAGAGAGCGGTGAGGCACTCTCGTCGGCCGGGGCGGAGTCGGGGGCCGGGCGACTGGCCACTTCATCGGGTCGGGCAGCATCCCAGATGATGATCCGACTGCCGCTATCCCCGGAGGCGACCCGTCTGCCGTCCGCACAGAAGGCCACGCACTGGACGCTGTGTTCGTGACCGTTGAGCGTGAGCACCTCGACGCCGGCGGATGGATCCCAGACCTTCACCGTGTAGTCGTCACTGCCGGAGAGGACCCGCGAGCCGTCGGGGCTGAAGACGACGGAGGTGACGTTTCGCTTGTGCCCCGTGAGGACGGCGGTTGTCGCGCCGGTGTCGGCATCCCAGATGCGAAGGGTGCCGTCCCGGCTGCCGGAAGCGACCCGGCGGCCGTCCGGGCTGAACGCTACGGCCAGCACGCCGAGCGTATGCCCGCGAAGGGTCGAGATTTCGCTTCCCGTTGCGGAGTCCCATAGTCGTACCGTCTTGTCCTGTCCGCCCGACGCGATCCGCTTCCCATCCGGGCTGACCGCCAGCGCGGCCACGGTGCCTTCGTGCCCGCGAAGGATCAGTCGTGCGGCCCTCGTGCCCGCGTCCCAGACCCGCAGCGTGGCGTCGACGCTGGACGAGACGATTCGCGCACCGTCCGGGGTGAAGGCCACGCCGGTGACCGTCGCGGTGTGGCCGCGAAGCGAGGCGATCGCGGTTCCGGTGACGGCGTCCCAGATCCGAAGCATCGGCGCCTCCGATGCGCGTGTCGTGAGCTGTTCCTCCTGCACTCGTGCATCGGCGTTCGGCACGGGTCCGGCGGCGAAGGGCTGACTCCCCGAGGCGATCCACTTTCCATCGGGACTGAATGCGACGGAGGTGATCGGGCCGGTGTCGCCTTGGAGCGTCATGGCGACGACGTGCTTCTCCGCATCCCAGATCGTCACGTTCCTGTCCGTCCCGCCGGCGGCGATGCGCTTGCCGTCCGGGCTGAAGCACAGGGAAGCGATGCCGCTCGCCGGCTTCAGCAGCGTCTGCGTGTCCGTGCCGGCGGCGACGTTCCACATCCGCAGCGTGCCGTCCCCGCTGGCGGTGGCAATTCGCTCATTGTCCGGACTGAAGGCGATGGAGAGCACGGGCCGGGTGTGGGCACGGAGCGTCATCCGTTCGATCCCCGTGGCCGCGTCAAGGATCACAACGGAACCGTCCTGGGATCCGAGCGCGATAAGCTTCCCGTTCGGAGAGAAGGTGACGACGTGGAGCGTGCCGGTTGTCGAACCGGGACCGGGCAGTCTCGCGCCCGTCTCGGCATCCCAGAGCGTCAGGCGATCCGTTCCTCCGCCGCATATGACTCGTTTTCCGTCCGGGGTGAAGCGGACGGCAAAGACGGGGCCTTTGCCCACGTCGAGACTCAGCAGCGGCGCCCCGGAGGCGACATCCCATATCCGGGCGGTGCCGTCGTTGCCGCCCGACACGAGGCGCTTACCGTCCGGACTGAACGCGACGCAACGCACCGGCGCGTAGTGGCCGTGGAGCGTGAGACTGTTCGCTCCGGTGAGCGTATCCCGGATCCGGATGGTCTTGTCGCCGGCGCCGGAAGCCAGTCGCCCTCCATCCGGGCTGATCGCCACAGTGAAGACGGCGCCGGTGTGCCCGCCCAGAGTCAGCTTCTCGGTCCCGGTTCTTGCGTCCCAGAGCCTCACGCTGTAATCGCGTCCGCCGGCCGATGCGACGTAGCGCCCATCCGGGGTGAGGGCTACGGACATGACGGAGACTTCGTGCGCCTGGATGCTCTTCGTTTCTTCTCCCGTGGCGGCGTTCCAGAACCGGATGGTGCCGTCCAAACCGCCGCCGGTGACGAGCTGCCTGCCGTCGGGACTGTAGGCGACGCACATGACGGGGCCCCGATGGCCCCGCAGGGTCAGGACCCGCCGCGAGGAGGCCCACATCAGCCGATACCATTCCCAGCGACGCAGGTCCGCCGGGCATGCCCGAAGAAGATCGATCGCCCGCAGAACCTGGCCGGTGTCGCATGCGTTCTGCGCGAGGGCGATGTGGTTGCGGTAGACCGCTCGGCGCAATTGCTCCGCGCGCTCGTACGCCTCCCGCTTGGCCGTCTCGGCGCGGTCGCGCTCGGCCTCGGCGACACGGGCCTTCTCGTCGGCCCGTGCTCGCTGGAGGGCCTCGGCCTGACGGGCCTGCTTCGCCCGGACATAGAGGCTCGAGGTTACCAGGAGGCTCACAACCAGCAGGAGCACGAACCCCGCCGCCACGGCCGCCTGAGCACGGTACCGCTGCAGCGTCTTCTTCAGGACGTACAGGGCGCTGTCGCGCTTCGCCTCGATCGGCTGGCCTTCGAGGTAATGCCGGATGTCGCGTGCGAGTTCTCCGGCAATCTGATAGCGGCGTTCACGCTCCTTGTTGAGGCATTTCAGGACGATCGTCTCGACTTCGTCGTCGATCTCCCTGCGCAAGGCGCTCGGCCTGGCCGGCTCGGCCTTGAGGATGTTGTTGAGCACCTCCTGCATCGTGCCGACGACGGTGTAGGGGAATCGCCCCGTGAGCATCTGGTAGAGGATCACGCCGAGCGCGTACACGTCGGTTCGCACGTCGATCCGGTCCGGCGCGCCCTCTGCCTGCTCCGGCGAAGCCCAGGGCAGGCTGCCGAGAAATTGTCCCGTAAGCGTCACGCCCTCCGCCTGAGCCTGCTCGGATGTGACCTTGGCGAGGCCGAAGTCCAGGATGTGCGGCTCCCCCGCGCCGTCGATGCGTATGTTGCTCGGTTTGAGGTCGCGGTGGATGACGCCCCGCAGGTGGGCGGCGTTCACTGCGTCGCAGATCTTCGCGAAAAGCCGCAGGGTCTCCTCGATCGAGCGGCTGCCGCGGGTCATCCATTCGGCCAGCGACTCGCCCTCGATGTAGTCCATTACATAATGGAAGACCCCGCCCGCCTTGCCGCTTTCGTGGATTGTGACGATGTTGGGATGATTGAGCTGGCTGAGCACCTCGACTTCGCGGTCGAAGCGGGCCTTGTCGCGCCGGGTGGCCAGCGGGCCTTCGCGCATGACCTTGATCGCCACCGTCCGCCGCGTGCCGTGTTGCACCGCCTGGTAGACGACGCCCTGTCCGCCCCGGTGAATCTCGCGGACGATCTCGTAGCCCGGCAGGGAAAGGGGGGGTTCGACGCGATCGTCGTCGGCGGCCCGCGCGGGCTCCATCGCGTCTCGCAGTTCGGCCTCGACGGCCTGGTTCGCGGCCGACTCCTCATAACGGGCCCGGCATTCGCCGCACGAGATCAGGTGCTCACGGATCGGGATCGCCTCCGCCTCCGTGAGCACGCCCTGCGCGAGGAGTTCCAGGCGGTCAATCGACGGATGGGCCGCCATATCGCCGATTCCTCAGAAGGCCGCCTCGATCTGTTCGCGGATTTGTCGGATACGGGTCAGGACGTGGTTCTTGGCGAGATAGACGGCGTTCGTCGTCATGCCCAGTTGTACCGCCACCCGTTCCGCCGGCCACTGCCGCAGTACGTACAGATCGAACGCGGCCAGGGTCTCCGGCGCTACGTCTTGCGCCACCTCGGCTACGCAGGCCTGAAGCACCGCGCAGCGCCACTCGTGTTCCCATATACGAGCTGCCGTGTCGGGCTCCTCCACGGTCTTGATGAAGGCTTCGGCGTCTGTGGCGTCGGAGACGGCCACCTCCCTCGGGCGGCGGCGGAGGATATCCGCCACCGTCCGCCGCGCGATTCCGAAGAGCCAGCTTCGAAGCCGCCCCTTGGTTCGATCGTACCGGCCCTGGCGGTACGCCTCGACGAAGGCCATCATTGTTTCCTGGGCGGCGTCTTGCGCATCTGTCTCGTTGAGGCCGAGTTTTCGCGCGAACGCCAGTATCATCGGCTGGAATCGCTCTTCGAAACGCCGCCACGCCCGCGCGTTGGTCGTCTGGTGCAGGCCGTCCAGCAGAGTTGTTGTTGTAATGACGTCCAAGGCTTCACCGTGATCTCGCCGCGGACGGAATCGGCTGCGCGGGCAACCGATGCGTCACACGAAGCCTTTGCCCGGGCCGCGTAGCCTTGCCGACAGGGCCGCCCCGGCTCGTTGCGTCGCCTTCGGAGCCGCACCCTCGTGATGGTCGCGACCGCCTTGCCACGGCCATACGGGGTCGCTCACTACCATGTTTAATGCTATCCGAACCGTTTATACCGATCAAGCCATTTTCGGATACGGCGCTTCGTTTGGCATGGCCGGCATGCCGTGTTTCGTCACTGTAAGTTACGCAGCTTCAGTGTTCGCTGTCAGCGCTGGCGATTCGTCAGGGGGGCCCCATGTCCGCAGGCAGCAGGCCCGAGAAAGAAATCGGCGGTTCGGGCGAACTGTTAATGTCGGCGGGTGGCATCGTTTGTGAGAGTTGAGAGCGGTCGGCGCTGTTGAGCGGGCCGCAGGAGGGCAGGTTGCGTGAAGACGATGAGCGATATTCGCTGGCGGGGGGATCGTCCAGAGGCCGCTGCCGGGCACCCGGGCATCTGCACGCGGTCGTCGAAGCCAGGGGAGCGAGCATCCGTGAATTGCGAGAGTGCCGGCCCCGGCGGCGCGGATCCGGGGCGGACAATCCTGGAGCACATGCATGTAGGCGTGGTCTTCGCCGATGCCCGGGACATCGTGCGCTATGCGAACAAGGTTGCCTGCGACCTGCTCGAGACCTCGTGCGGAGAACTGCTGGAGCGGAGCATCCTGAATCTGCGTGCGGCGTGCCTCCGCGGCGTCGTTGAAGGCGCGATCCGCACGTTTCGTGACGATCCGCATGCGGCACCGATCACCTTTCATTCCTCGTTGTGTGCGCGGGGGGTTTTCCTTCACTGCTCGCCCGTTTGCGGAGCCGACGATACGTACGACGGCATCATCCTCAACCTTACGGATATCACCGAGCATCTGCGGTCGCTGGAGCGGCATTTCGAGGCGAAACAGACGGAGGCCATCCGAACGCTCACCGGCGGCATTGCGCACGGCTTCAATAATCTGATGGCGATCGTGCTGGGGTTGTCTTCTCACCTGAAGGGCCGGTGCGATCCCGGGCACCCGGATCGCGCCGACCTGGCGCGAATCGAGAATGCGGCGGCGACTGCCGGCCGGCTCGCGCATGAGCTTCTTGCGATCGTAGGCGTCGGCCCGTTTCTCAAGCGGGTCACCGGCGCGGCCGAACTCATCGCGCTGGCGAAGCCGCGGATCGCCTCGCTTCTGAACGGCTCGGTGGTCATGGACTGCCGTGTTCCGCCTCACCTCTGGGAAGTCGAGGTCGACCGGGTGCAGATGGAGCAGGTCTTCGTCGCCGTCTGCCGGAACGCCGTCGAAGCCATGCCGGCGGGGGGCCGTCTGAGCATTACGGCCGGGAACGTCACGCTTGCAGCGCCGCCGGCGAATACGCGCGCGGCCGTCGGCCCGGGCGAGTACGTGTGCTTTTCGGTGGAGGACACCGGCTGCGGAATGACACCCGATGTTGCCGGGCGAGTCTTCGAGCCGTTCTTCACGACGAAAGCGGGGGGGTACGGATTGAGTCTCGCGGCGGCTCACAGCATCGTGCGAAATCACGGCGGCGCGATGTCCGTGAGGTCGGAGCCCGGCCGGGGGTCGCTGTTCGAAATCTGGATTCCTCGCGCCCGGCCGGACATGCGTGCACGGTCGCACGAACACGACGCCAGGAGAGCGGCAGGCGGCCCGGATGCGGACAACGGGTGATCGGACACGGCCCGCGGGGCGGGTGGTCGGCGGACGTGCCGTCCTGCGTGGCGGCGCAGGCCGTGCGGGGACAAGCTGCACGGACATCCTGGCGCTCCGGTCCGAGCGAGCCGCCGTCTCGCCGCTGTTGTAAAGATTTGCCTCAGCCGTCAGCCTGCCGAGGGGGTGCAGCGGGAATCGCCGAAGCGGCTTGTCCGCGCGGCGGCGGCGCGCTACTCCATGCTGTAGTCCGATGGTTTGGCACCCTTGCGGTGGCCTTCGAAGCCGAAGGGCGACGGGTCGTACCGACCGACGATATCCACGTTGGCGCGAGGCGGGATCGCCTTCTCCATGCCGAGGCACCAGTAGGCGGCGTTGACGAGTAATCGCCGCAGTCCTTCGCTTTCCAGATCCGTGGCGGCGCCCATCGTGGTCGTGAACACTCGACCGGTGCGGCCCTGTGTGCCCTGATAGGTTCTGATCCAGGCAATGGGCATCATCGGGTCGTTCGGTTTCCCTGTCACGGGCCTGTCGGTCGGCTTCATACCCTCCAGAACCTGACCCAGGACCAGCGGCTTGCTGTCGCCCGGCAGCGGCAGCCGCACCTCGTAGACATCGGTGGGTCCCCAGATGTCCTCGCAGCCCCGCACGATCGGATGATCTTTCATCCCCGGGGCGATGACGCCGCGCGTGCTTTGCGCGCCGTGCCGCCCGTGGTGATTGATCCAGGTCTCGCCCAGGATTCGGCGGCCGAAACCGCCCACCCAGCCTTCCTGCCGGCTGTCGTAACTGTACCGCTCATAGGTCTTGCCCCTGGCGATCGAAAACGCATGCGTCGCGGTGCGCAGCCCGAGGATCGGTCTGCCCGAGGCGACGTACGCGTCGATGTGCTTCATCTGCTCATCGGGCAGATCGCGGAAACGCGTGGCGATGACCATCAGGTCGGCCGACGCGAGTGCCTCGAGACCGGGAATGTTGTCTCGCACGCGGGGATCGATGGTGCCGTCGACGGGATCCACCGCGAAGAGTACCGTACATGTGAAGCCGTGGCGCCTGGCCAGGATCCGGCCGAGCTGCGGGAGCGCCTCTTCCGAACGGTACTCCTCATCGCCGGAGATCAGCACGATGCGCTTGCCTCTTCCCGGCCCTTCGCGGCCCTCGTAGACGACCCACGGCGCGGCGGCTGCGAGCGGGGCAAATGTCGCGATCGCCCACCCCGTTGTCATTGCCACGGCCGTCAAGCGGCGTCTCATTGCCACTGCCTCCTTCCTCGCGCCAGGCACACCTTTGCCGTGCGTCCGCTTTGCCCTGTCGGCCGGTATGCACCATCGACCGACCGTGGCGAGCGGGCCGCCGATCCGCGTCGAGGTGGTCGCCGCCGGCAGGCGTGTCTGCGGAGCGAGCCGAAGCCGGCACGGTCTGCTCTCACGGCTTGCTCAGCAACTCAAGCAGTTCGTGCCGCGTGGCGCGAAACGTCGGCACATCACAATCGTATCGATCGAACTGCGTCACATGCCGGTCGGCCAGCCGTTTCGCCGCGGCCTGGTCGCGTTCCGCGAGGCGGCTGAGCAGCTCGTAATCGACGATGCCGTCGCGCATCGCCTCGAATCGGATCGAATCAAGAGGGCCTTCCTTGCCCGGGTAGACGATCCATGCGTCGCCCGCCGGCAGGTGCTGCGCGCCGCCGTCCCAGGGAATCGCAAGTTGCCGATAGGGGTCGTGATTTCCCCAGTGGTTGTAGCCCCAGTGCAGATAGCCCGTCGCACCGTATTTGAAGTTGATCCAGTGCAGCAGTCGCGTCTTGATGAGCGGCTGTTCGATGAACCGGTTGGCGTATTCGCCCTGCGGGCCCAGGCAGGTGTAGAACCACAGCTCATCGCCGGCCTGCTGCCGCTGATGATAGTGGGCGTAGTCCTCGTGGAAGAAGTTGAGCTGCGGCACCCAGACCTGGACCGCACCCACGAGATCCTTCGCATGACAGGCCTCGATGATCCGCAGCTCGGGCGCGTGGCGGCGGATCATGTCCGCCATCACCCGGTACGTGCCGACATTCGTCGGGATCGGTTCGTCGGCCAGGTGCTGCACGTAGCGGTCCAGCCAGCCCCTGGCCTTGAGATGCTTCACCAGTGCGGGCATTGCCTGCGAGAAGAAGGCGTCGGCTTCCGGGCTGTCCGGGGCCACCGAGGCCGCCTCGATCTTGCCGTCGCGGATACGGCGGATGTTCACGACGAATTGCGACTCCCACCCGGCGGCCCGCCCGCCGATGTGGCCGCCCTCGATCCGGCCGATGACGCCCTCCTGCGTGAAGATGTCCACCCACCTGTCAAAGCGGGAGAAGTCGATGTCGAGCCTGCCGTCCGGCCGGGCCTTGTAGTCCGCCAGACTCAGCGGCGAGATCATGACGACGTTCTGTAGATGGTCGGCCATGTTGCGTGCATAACGGCGAAGCATGTCCCAGTATGCGTCGGAGTCCGCTTTGAGGTCGCTTTTGCCCGGGAAGCTGCTGATCTGGAACCAGTTGGTCACCCACAGACGCGACCTGGCCACCGCGACGGGATACACGCGGACTGTCAGCGGCAGGTTGGCGCCGAGGGACTTGCCGTCGGCGACGGCCGAAACGCGGATCTCGCCGCGATAAGCGCCCGCGGCGGCATCGAGCGGGACCTTGATCGTGATCCAGATGGGCTGAGCCGATCCGGGCGTCACATTGACGGACGCCGCCTCCAGGAGCGGATCCGGGAAGTACGCCGGCGGGATGCGCAGCCGGTCCTTCGGCGGCCGCGACACGCCGACATCAACCGGCACGTACCCGACGAAGCGGACGGACTGCGGCGAGAGCGTCCTGGCCGGATCGCTTTCGAGTTTCAACGGGCCGACTTCCGCCCGGAGGTCCTTCAGATGGACGGGGCAACGTACCACGACCTGCAACGACGCGTGCTCGCCCCGGGCCGCCTCCGCCGCCGCCGCGCCGGCGACCGGCGCCGAGTCGGGGAAGACTTTCACGAGCGGGTCCACCGCCCAGAGCTCCAGCTTCGGTGCGTCTTCGGCCCCCGCGACGGCCGGCCACAGCCCGGCAGACAGCGTGGCGATAAACCAGAGACAGGGTCGCATCGACGTTTCTCCTTGTGTTTCGCCCATCGGCCCGCGGCGGCGGGCACAACTTGCTTTGGCCTTGACGCGAGACTCCGCGTCTGCCTGACCCGGGGGGCAATGTACCGGAACAGCCGGCCCGATCGCAATCCGGCGTGGCGTCTCCGGGCCGCAGCCGACCGACGTCGCGAACACGTCGGCCCAATCCCCGTGGCGAAGCCATAATGGCGGTGCGCCAAAGCGCGAAACATAAGGCGTAATCCGTGCGACGCGGCACCGTGGTTTGACGAAGTGCGTTGCGGAAATCTCTTGGCACGATACCGCGGGCTCTCTATGATGGCATCCGTATCGGGCGGGATGGCAGGACGTGTGGCATCCGGAACCAGGAGCATGAACATGGCGACGACGGAACAGAATCTCAAGGAGGCCTTTGCGGGCGAGAGCCAGGCCAACCGCAAGTACCTTGCGTTCGCGAAACAGGCGGAACAGGACGGGTTGCCGAACATCGCCCGTTTGTTCCGCACGGCCGCGGAGGCGGAGACGATCCACGCCCACGCGCATCTGGCGGCCATGGGCGGGATCAAATCCACGGTCGAGAATCTGCAGGCGGCCGTTGAGGGCGAGACGTACGAGTACACCCGGATGTACCCGCCCATGCTTCAGCAGGCGGAGGCGGACAATCACCGTGCCAGGCGGATGTTCGCGTTCGCGGTCAAGGCGGAGGCCGTGCACGCCAGGCTGTACAAGATGGCGCTTGAGGCGGCGCAGCAGGGTAAGGATCTCGCCGAGACGACGTTCTACCTTTGCCCCGTGTGCGGGCATATCGAACCGGGCCGGCCGCCCGAGTCCTGCCCGATCTGCGGGGCCCGGAAGGACCGCTTCGTTCAGGTGTAGGGTTCTGCACCGGGTCCTGTTCCCGTCGGGCGGCGAAACATCGTGGCTACCGTTGCCCGAAACATGCCCGAGCTGCTGGCCCCGGCGGGGGACTGGGATGCCCTGCGCGCGGCCGTCGCCAACGGCGCTGATGCCGTCTACTTCGGCCTTGAGGAGTTCAACGCGCGGCGGCGCGCCACGAACTTCACGCTCGCGGCCCTGCCCGAGGTCGTCGGGTATCTTCACGACCGCAACGTGAAGGGCTACGTCGCCTTCAACACGGTGATCTTCTCCGATGAGTTGGAGCGAGCCGCGGAGTACGTCGTCCGCATCGCCGAAGCCGGCGCCGACGCGGTGATCGTGCAGGACCTGGCGTTGGTGCGGCTGATCGGCCGGATCGCGCCGACGCTGCCGATCCACGCCTCGACGCAGATGACGCAGACCGAGCCCCGGGGCATCGAGTATCTGGGATCTCTGGGCGTGCGTCGCGTCATTCTTGCGAGGGAATTGTCGGTGAGAGAGATCGGAGAGATTGCCCGTCGGACCCGTGTCGAGCTGGAGGTCTTCGTCCATGGCGCCTTGTGCGTTTCGTACAGCGGCCAGTGTCTGGCCAGCGAATCGCTCTTCGGCCGCAGTGCGAACCGCGGCGAGTGCGCGCAGGCCTGCCGCCTGCCGTATCGGCTCGTCGTGGATGGCACGCCCGCTCCGCACGCCCCGGCCTACCCCCTCAGTCCGAACGACCTCGCCGCCTACGATTGCATCGGCGCGCTGATACGACTCGGCGTGGCCGCCTTCAAAATCGAGGGGCGACTCAAGAGCGCCCGCTACGTGGCCGCGACGACGCAGGTCTATCGATCCGCGATCGACGCCGCTCTCGCCGGAGAGCCGTTCGCGCTCTCGCCCCGCCAGGGGCTCGACCTCACGCAGAGCTTCTCGCGGGGGTGCACACGCGGCTTCCTCGACGGCGCCTCGCATCAGCGGCTGATTGACGGCCGGTCTCCGAAGAGCCGTGGCCTGCGGGTGGGCACCGTGGTCGGCAGGACGCCGCGCGGGATCGTCGTCCGTATCGACCGGCCGGCGATGCCGGGGGAGGCGGCCGCGACGCCCCTCAAGCCCGGCGACGGCGTGGTCTTCGACGAAGGACGCCCCGACCGCGACGAGCAGGGGGGCCGCGTCTATTCGGTCGAGCCGCTTCGCCACGCCGAAACGCCGGGCCGGCCTCGCGGCAAAGGCACGCGGGGCCGGCGGGCGGCCGGTGCGGCGCGTTCATTCCGCACGCCTTGTCGGACGGGCGAAGCGCTCCCCCGTGCCGCCGACGGTCATGGGGGAAGCTGCTTGGAGCTGACATTCGGCCGCGACGACCTCAATCTCGCCGCCGTCTCGATCGGCAGCACGGTATGGAAAACCGACGACCCCGTCGTCCGCCGTCGGCTGGAACGGAGCTTCCGCCGCGATCGGGTCATACGGCGCGTGCCGCTCGCCGCACGCATTCGGGCCGGTGCCGGGTTGCCGCTCGAAATCACGCTGGTCGATGATGCGGGGCACGAGGCCCGCGTGTGTTCCGACCGGCCGCTTCAGGAGGCGCGCAAGCATCCGCTCACGACGGCGACATTGCGCGAGCAACTCGGTCGCCTCGGCGATACGCCGTTCGAGTTGCGGTCGGTGGAGTTGCACGGCCCGGCCGGCGCTGCGGTCACCGTGCCGGTCATGGCGCCGAAAAGCGTGCTGAACGACCTCCGCCGCCGGGCGGTGCAGGCGCTGCAGGAGTTGCGATTCCGCGCGGCCCGGCATCCCGTCCTCGATCCGGATGCCCTCGATGCCATACGCCGCGAAATCGAAGGCGGCGTTTCCGCCTCCGAGGTCGCGGATACGGCCGTCGGGGGGGAAAGCCCGTCCTGCATTCCCGGAGATGCCCGGCCGCGCGGCCCTGCCCGGCTGTACGTGCTCGTTCGCAACAGCGGGCAACTGGGCGCGGTGCTCGAATGGGCGGCCGCGGCTCGGCGCCTGCCGGCGATGGTCTACTGCGAGTTTGCCGATCCGCGCGGGTACAAGGATGCTATCGCGCGCCTGCGTTCGGCGGGCATAGCCGTCGGGCTCGCCGTGCCGCGGGTTCTCAAGCCGGCCGAGGGCGATCTGGTGCGGCGCGTCGCGGAGCATCGTCCCGATGCCGTGCTCGTACGCAATCTCGGTGCCGTCGAGATTCTTCGCGAACACGCCCCGGGGTTGCCGTTGATCGCGGATTCATCGTTCAATGTGGCCAACGAGATCACGGCGTTCATGCTGCGCGGGCGCGGCCTCCGCCGGATCGTGCCGGGCTGTGACCTCGACTGGCGACAACTTCAGGCCGTGCTCTCGCATGTGCCCGCCCGGTGGTTCGAGGTGGTCATTTATCAGCACGTCCCCATGTTCCACACGGAGCATTGTCTCTTCGCGGCCCGCCTGTCCCGCGGCAAGGATTGCTCCGACTGCGGCCGACCGTGCGAACGGCATCACCTGGCCCTGCGCGACCGGCTCGGGGCCGATCATCCCGTGCTCACGGACGTCGGCGGCCGCAATACGATCTTCCGCGCGGCGGCGCAGTCCATGGCGCGACGGCTGCCCGCGATGCGCAGTGCGGGGTTGAGCCACTTCCGCGTGGAGTTCGTGAACGAGTCGCCCGGGGATGTTCGCCTGGTGATGGACTCCTGCGTGCAGAGCGTGGAAGACGCGTGATCGGCCCGGTTCCGTTTCCGCGTCGTGCCTGCGTACACTCCCGGAGGAACTCGCGGCAGGACCTCATTGCGTCCACGCGGCTCGGGCGGCGGGATCGACGGCGCGATCCGTTTCCACTGGTCGTCCGTCACGTCGGATATGTTAGAGTCTTGCGTCGCGCCTTTTGTGCGCCTTGCGAGCGGGCGCCTTGTGCGCGGTGCATCTTGCGCGCGGTGCGCCTTGCGCGCATCTGGAGTTTGGCCGTTTCACGGGCTGCGGATCGCACTGCGGCGGTGGCGCCACCCGTCATTCTGAGGAGCGCAGCGACGAAGAATCCGGCGGGTTGGCGCAGAGA
>CAZZFA010000070.1:0-30612 GCA_964653435.1 uncultured Planctomycetales bacterium
ATGCCGTTCGCGTCGATGTCGAACGTCACCTCGATCTGCGGCACGCCGCGCGGGGCCGGCGGAATCCCCGTCAGGTTGAACCGCCCCAGCGTGCGGTTGTCCGCCGCCATCTCCCGCTCGCCCTGCAGAACGTGGATCGTCACCTCCGTCTGATTGTCCGCGGCCGTGCTGAAGACCTCCGTCTTGCTCGTCGGGATCGTCGTGTTCCGCTCGATGAGCCGCGTCATGACGCCGCCGAGCGTCTCGACGCCCAGCGAAAGCGGCGTCACGTCGAGCAGGACGATGTCCTCCTTCTCGCCGGCCAGAACGGCGCCCTGGATCGCCGCGCCGATCGCGACGACCTCGTCCGGGTTGATGCTCTTGTTCGGCTCCTTGCCGAAGATCTCCTTCACGAGGGCCTGCACGGCCGGCGTCCGCGTCGAACCGCCGACCAGCACCACCTCGTCGATGTCCTTCGGCGTGAGCTTGGCGTCCTCCAGCGCCCGCATGACCGGCCCGCGGCAGCGCTCCGTCAGGTGCTGCGTAAGCTGCTCGAACTTCGCGCGGGTGATCGTCTGCTGCAGGTGCTTGGGACCCGTCTGGTCCGCCGTGATGAACGGCAGATTGATCGTCGTCTCCTGCACGGTCGAAAGCTCGCACTTGGCCTTCTCGCACGCCTCCTTGAGCCGCTGCAGGGCCATCGGATCCTTGCGCAGATCGATGCCCTCCTTCTTGCGGAACTCCTCGGCAACGTAATTGATGAGAACCTCATCGTAGTCGTCGCCGCCCAAGTGCGTGTCGCCGTTCGTGCTGAGCACCTCGAAAACGTTGTCCCCGATGTCGAGGATCGAGATATCGAACGTCCCCCCGCCCAGGTCGAAGATGGCCACGCGCTCGTTCTTCTTCTTCTCCAGCCCGTACGCCAGCGCCGCCGCCGTCGGCTCGTTGATGATCCGCTCGACCTTCAGCCCCGCAATGACGCCGGCGTCCTTGGTCGCCTGTCGCTGCGAGTCGTTGAAATACGCCGGCACCGTGATGACGGCCCGCTCCACCTTCTCGCCGAGGTAATCCTCCGCCGTCTTCTTGAGATCCTGCAGGATCATCGCGGAGATCTCCGGCGGGGTGTACTGCTTGCCGCGGACCTCGACCTTCACCAGCTCGTCGGGGCCGCCGACGATCTTGTACGGCACCATCTTCTCTTCCGCCTGCACCTCGCTGTGGCGCCGGCCCATGAAACGCTTGATGGAGTAGATCGTGTTCTGCGGATTGGTAACCTGCTGGTGCTTGGCGATCTGCCCCACCAGGCGCTCGCCCTTATCCGTAAAGCCGACGACCGAAGGCGTGAGCCGCGACCCCTGGGCGTTCGTCAGCACCTTAGGCTGATTGCCCTCCATCACGGCCACCACCGAGTTCGTCGTCCCGAGGTCGATTCCGATAATCTTTGACATTGTTGTACTCCGATTGAGGTGCCTCCGCTCGCCAGAAGCGAGAGGCCGCTGCAAGCCGCATTTTGCAATACCGATGCCAGTCCCGTCACCGCCGCGCATTATGAGCGCAACTCTCGTTCTGACAATCGGTTATAGGCTTCCATGCGCCGGACCGCTTCGGTCCGCCGGCCTGTCAAGGTGGCAGCAACGCGATTCCGGATTGGCATTTACGGCCGCCAGGATAAACTCGTTGTATGGCCATGACCCCCGAACCACTCGAAACGGAAGAGGCATCGGGTTTTCCCTTCGCCCGTCAACTGTCCGTCTTTCTCGAGAATCGCCTCGGACAGCTCCTGGCGATGGCGAAGCTCTTTGACCAGACCGAGGTCCGCATCCTGGGGCTCTCGGTGGTGTATTCCGTAGACTGTGCCGTGGTCAGGCTCCTGGTCGACGAACCGGACGAAGCTGCACAACTCCTTAGGAAAAACGGCTTTGCGGTAAGCGAGTCGGACATCCTGGTGGTGAATCTTCCCCCGGGCAAGCGCGGTTTGATGGCCATCTGCGCCGCCCTGGTCGGCGCCGAGGTGAGTATCCAGTACACATACCCGCTCCTGACGCGCCCGAACGGTCGGCCGGCTGTGGCACTCCAGGTGGACGACCTGGACATGGCTCTTCAGACGCTGATCAGTCAGAAGTTCCAGGTACTGGATCAGGACGACCTTCGCGGCGGCGACTGAGCCGCGCGCCTGCCGAGTTGGCAGTACCAGTGGCAAGTCGGCAGGGGAACGCCCTGGCGTGCGTGCGTAACCGCCCCGGGGGGAATGCGTTACGCCGCCGACGATCCGGCACGATTCTTGCTGCGTATAACAGCACGAGGACGGCTTGTCGGCGGCAGGCCGCCCGATCCTGAGGTGAAACCAATGGGACGCTTTGCCAACAACGTCAAAACTGTTCTCCTGCTCGGCCTGATCATGGGCCTGGCGATCGTCATCGGCCGCGCCTGGTTCGGCCCGATGGGCATTCTCTACGGGCTGCTCTTCGGCGGTGTCGCGAACCTCTTCGCGTACTACTTCTCCGACAAGATCGCCCTGGCCAGCATGGGGGCGCAAGAGGTGAGCGAAGAGGATGCGCCGGAACTGGTGGGAATCGTCCGGGAACTTGCCAACAACGCCGGCCTGCCCATGCCGCGGGTCTACGTCAGCCCGCACGAGGCGCCGAACGCCTTTGCAACCGGGCGCAATCCATCCCACGCGGCGGTCTGCGTCACGCACGGACTGCTGGCGACGATGCCCGCGCGGGAGCTTCGCGGGGTGCTCGGCCATGAGCTGGCGCACGTCCGCAACCGCGACATCCTCATTACGACGATCGCGGCAACGTTCGCCGGCGCGATCACCGCCATTGCGAGCATGGCCCGATGGGGCCTGATCCTCGGCGGCTTCGGGCGCGGCAGCGACCGGGAAGAGGGCAACCCGCTCGCGGCACTGCTGTTGATTATCCTCGCCCCGATCGCAGCGCTGCTGATCCAGATGTGGATCTCGCGAACCCGCGAGTACAACGCCGACTCGTACGGCGCCCAACTCGCCGGCGATCCGCTCGCATTGGCCAATGCCCTTCGCCGGCTGGAACACTACAACCGGCAGATCCCGATGGACGTGAACCCGGCCCGTGAAGGCATGTTCATCGTCTCGCCGTTCAGCGGGCAGGCGGTCATGCGGCTGTTTTCAACCCACCCGCCGCTGGAAGACCGGATCCGCCGTCTGGAAGAGCTGGCGGCGCGCGGGTTCTGAGAAACCGTCCGTCGTCTCTTATCCATCGCCACCGGCGATCCCGGAATCATCCTTCACCGACGCCGGAACGCGTCATCGTGACGGGTACCCCGGCGCTCCCTGCACGCGGCTCCAGTCGTACTGTTCCGGCGATTCGCGGATCAGCCGCTCGAGCGCGGCCATGCAGCGTTCGATGACCGCGCGGGCGGGATCGGCAACCCGCAGGCGGGCGTCTCGCCCGCCAGGCGAACGGGATGTCGGCCCCCCGGATGACGCGGCCGCTTCCGCAAGAGCGCCGACCGGCCCGGCCGGGTCGATCACTTCGTGACAACGCACTTCGAACCGAAACGCCGGACCCGGTGGAGACAGACGGCGCGTGGAAAAAACCACGACGCGGGCGTTGTGCCTTGCCGCCAGGATGCCGATCGTGGGATAGCATCGCCGCACGCGGCCGAGGAAGGGCACCTCGACGGCGCGACCCGTGCGCCGCGTGTGGTCCCCGAGGATCATGACCTTGCCCCCGGCATCGAGGACGCGGGGGAGTTCGCGGACGGCCTCTTCGCGAGCGATCAGGCGAACGCTCGGGTCGGCGTACAGCGCGTCCTGCCACGACCTGAGAACCGGTAGTTCGATGCGGTCGATCAACACGTGAACCGGCCTGAAGATCCGACCCAGCACGTACGCGCCGACGGCCACATTGCCGAAGTACGGCGTAACGAGAATCGCTGGCCGTGGACCGGTCGCGAGTTGTCGCCACCGTCCGGCCTCGGCCACGCGGACGAAGCGGGGCCACGAACCGGGTTTGAGCAGGCGGCGGGCGAAGATCGCCTCCACCCAGAACCTGGCAAGGCCGTCGAAAACGGCCCGGGCGAGTTGCTCCTGCCGGGCCGCCGAGAGCGTGTGGCCATAGGCCGCGAGCAGGCTCGCCTCAACCCGCTTCCGCGCCGGCGGGTTCAGATCGAACAGGTTCCGTGCGATCCACGAACCCCAGTGCGTCGCGCGCTCGATCCCGGCGGCGCCGAACGCAGTGCCGACGATACGTCTCAGATAGAGAAGGCGCAACGCGGCAAACGGCGGCGGGATCGTACGTGGCGGCTCGTCGTCGCGATGTCCGTCATTCGCGAGGGGCGCGCAACGAAGAAGGCGGTTTCGCGGCGCAACGCAGGCGGCGGCTTCGCCCTGCCCGGCATGACCGGGGCCGGTGCCCCGCTGTGCGGTGGCAACGGCAGACTGCCGCGCAAGCGTGTCGGCCGTTTCAGACGACATGGGGTTCGCTTACGTCGTACCGGCTTGCGACGCCGACCGGAAAGTGGCGCCCGACAAGATCCTGGTATGTCTCCAGCGCAAGATCCGGGTGGTTGTTATGCTCGCTGAGGTGCGAGAGCAATACCCACTTCAACCGGCGGCTGCGGCACGCCCGCGTCAGTTCGCCCGCCTCCTGATTCGAGAGGTGCCCCCCCGGCCCGCGGATGCGCCGCTGCAACTCGGGCGGATACGGACCGTTGGCGAGCATCTCCGGGTCGAAGTTCGATTCCAGGTACGCCGCGTCCAGCTCGCCGAAGAGTTTCCGCAGCGCCGCGAACGGGTGGCCCAGATCGGTCAGGATGCCGAGCCGTTTGCCCTCATGTTCGACGATGAAGGCGCATCCGTCGACGGCATCGTGCGGCGTGCGGATCGTGTGCACCACCACGTCGCCGAACTCGATCCGCCCGCCGGCCTGAAAGTAGCGCACTTCCTGCACGGTTCCGGTCAACCCGCAGGCCGCGCGCCACGTCGGCGGCGTGGCGTAGATCGGAAGGGCGAACTTGCGCTGGAAGATGCCGGCCGAGCGGACATGATCGACGTGGTTGTGCGAGAGGATCACCCCCGTCACGTCGCGGATGTCGCGGCCGTAGCGCGCCATCCGCCACTCCGCCTGCCGGCCGCTGATGCCGGCATCGAAAAGCAGCCGCACATCACCGACCTCCACATAGATACAGTTGCCGTTCGAGCCGCTTTGCAGGGAAAAGGTCAGCATGCGATCCGTCATCCGCCGATCCGGGGTTCCGTCGTTCCATCGACCGGGGGCCGAGGCCCCGTCTCCGAACGTTATATCAGAACATCCCCTCGCTGTCCTCGGTGTCCGCGCCGGGGTCCATGTCTTCCGGATCGCCGTTTGCCACGGCCGCCTGGGCCGCCGCTACGGCCAACTCATCGCACCGCTCGTTCTCGGGATGGCCGGCGTGCCCGTACACATGCTCGCACGTCACGGTGTGCCGCTCCATCAACGCGGCAAGATCCTGCCACAGGTCGGCGTTCTTGACCGGCTTGAGGCGCTTGCCCTCTCTCCGTTTCCATCCGCGGGCCTTCCAGCCGGGCATCCACTCCGTCATTCCCTGCACGACGTACTTGCTGTCGCTCACGACGCGCACCCGGCACGGGCGCTTCAACCGCCGCAGCCCCTGGATCACCGCGCGGAGCTCCATGCGATTGTTGGTGGTCCGGCGGCTTCCGCCGCTGCCCTCGGAGCATTGTTGTGTCGGCACGTGGCGCAGGATATATGCCCAGCCGCCCGGGCCGGGGTTTCCGCTGCATGCGCCATCCGCGTAAAGCACCACCTCATCGGGCTGCCGCTTCGCCATAGCCGGGCAGTGTATCAGGATCGGCCTGCGCTTGCAGCGGGGCTTTCGATCGGCGTTACGGTTTCGGATAGAATGAGTGTCGTACGGAGTGCGGCCTCTCTAAGGCCGCGGCGGTCTTGGAGAAATCATGCGTGGCTGGCGGCCGATTCGAGGGGCAGTCCGAGGGAGCGGAGCGACCGAAGAATCCGGCCTGTGCGTTTCGGCGACCTGGCAGGTGAAAGAGCCCGCGCAAACCGGACGCCCGATTCTTCGACCTCCCAGGGGGGCCTCCGAATGACCAGGCGCACGCCGGCCACATGAGAGAAGCCGCATCCCATACACGGGAGTCCACGCGATGGCGCTCTTCAAGTCGAGCGAGGAACGGCGGATCGAACGGGACATCCGGATTCGCCAGGGCATCCGGCGGATCGAAAAGGCCATCCGCGAACAGGCCCGGTTTCAGGACGAGTTCGTCAAGAACGCCCAGCGTGCCAGACAGATGGGCGATGCGGCGCAGTACCAGTTCATCCGCAACTCGCTGAAGAAGACCGCTGCGATCCGCAAGATGCTCGAGCGGCAACTGCTCGCCGTGAAGAACGCCTTGCTCATCAAGCGTCAGGCGGAGGCCTCCGCCGATTTCACGAAGGCAATGGGCACCATGGCCGTCGAGATCGGCAAACTCTTCGGCGAAACGGACCTCGTCAAGACCCAGGCCGACTGGGAGAAGGCGATGGCCCGGTCGCAGAGCATGGAGGAGCGGATGAGCATGTTCCTCGATTCCGTCGAGGACCTTGCCGCGCAGGACGTCTCCGCGGCCCCGAGCGAGGCGATCAGCGACGAGGAGATCGACCGTCTCATCGAGGCGGAGGCCGACGCCGCGCAGGCGCAGGAAGTGCAGAAACTCGAAGAGCTTCGCGCCGAGCTGGCCTCGCTCAAGGGCCAGACGGAGAAGCAGAAGTGACCGCCCGGCCGCCCACGGGCCGAAACAGAGCAGGATCCGTCCTGCGAACCGGGTAGCGCCACGGTACGATCGCCGATTCACCTCCCGTCCGCGAAGCGCCGCGACACCGGGCGTTTTGAATTCCGGGCGGCCTGCGAGATAATCGGCGCATGGCCGCAGGAACATTCGCAACCGCGATCAACTGCATGGACGGGCGTGTGCAGATCCCCGTATGGGAATGGATGCGGGCCCATCTGCACGTGGACTACGTGGACACCATCACCGAACCGGGCCCCGACAGGATACTGGCGCTCGGTCTCCCTTCGCAGCAGGAATCGGTGCGAAGGCGCGTCGGCATCTCGGTGGAGAGGCACGGAAGCCGCGTGGTGGCCATCGTCGGCCATCACGATTGCGCGGGAAACCCCGTGCCCCGCGAGGCCCATCAAGACCAGATCAGACGAGCCGGCCGGGTGATTCAGTCATGGGGCTTTCCCGTCCGCGTGCTGGGCCTGTGGGTCGATGAGCGGTGGACCGTCGAGACCGTCTGCGACTCCGAAGCGCCCGGCTGATCCCCCGCAGAAACCGATTCCGCACGCACGCCGCCGTCGGCGCCGGCCCGGCACGGGGCCGGGCGACAAAGACCACGGCCTCATACCGCAAGGGCCGCGCCGCACACCGGACATCGCGCCGCCCCGCCCTCCGGAACGCTTGCCCGGCACATCGGGCACTCCGGCACGCGAAGCGCGACGGCCTTCGGCCTGGGCGCCCGGAGCAGCAGCCCGAGCACCATCGCGACAAGGCACGCCACTCCGGCGATGATGAACGCCGGATGCCACGCCGTCACGCCCTTCGCCCCGACGGTATCTCCGAACATGCCCGCCATGATCGGCCCGACGATGCCACCGACGCCGTACGCGCTGAAAACCCAGCCGTAGTTCTTGCCCACGTTCTTGTTACCGAAGAAGTCGGCCGTCGCCGCCGGGAACAGCGCGAAGTTTCCGCCGAAGTTGAACCCGACCAGAGCGGCGCCGAGATAGAGCAAGGCCGGCGTCCCGCCCATGTGGAAGAACAACAGCATCACGACGCCCTGGATTCCCATCATCAGAGAAAGGGAGGCCTTGCGGCCGAGCTTGTCGGAGACCGTGCCCCAGACGATCCGCCCGAACCCGTTGGCCAGGGCATAGAAGAGCGCCATGGCGGTTCCGGCCGTCAGCGAGGCCTGCTCCGGGCTCATCCCGTTTGCCTTCAGGGCGTCAATGCCGAAAAGCTTGATGATGCCGATGACCATCAGGCCGGCCAGGGCGCCGAAGATGAACATGAACCAGAGCATGTAGAACTGCGGCGTGCGGAGCATCTGGTACCAGTCGAACTGAACGCCGGTCCCGCCGGTCGTCGCGCCGGTGCCGGTCGTCGGCGGTTGCCAGCCCGCGGGTCTCCAGCCCTCGGGCGGGTTTTTCATCCAGATCGAGCCGACCAGCACGAGCACGAGGAACGCGATGCCGAACAGGAGGAACACCTTGCCCACGCCCAGAGGTTTGATCAGACCGGCCCACTGAATATGGGTCCAGGCGGGCAGACCCTGCCCGAGGTAGATCCAGATCAATGCGCCGAAGCCGAAGCCGGCGACGGCCAGTCCGGTGATCATGCCCTTCTTGTCGGGGAACCACTTGACGCCGCAGGCAATGGGCACGACGTACGCAAGGCCGATCCCCGCGCCCCCGACCAGGCCGATCGTGACCAGGATCGCGTAGAACGCGGCCTGCCCCGTCAGAGATGTGCTGGCGAGGCCGCCGAGGATGTACCCGAGGCCCAGAACGACCCCGCCCAGGCGGGCAACCCGGGTGGGGCCGACCCTGGCCTGCCAAAGCCCCGACAGGATCATCACACCGGCGAACGTCGCCAGGCCGACCGAGAAAATAATCTGGGTCTGTGTCTTGCTGAACCGGAAAGGCTCGGCGGTCAGGGAGGGCGTAAAGACCGACCACGCATAAATGGCCCCGAGACAGAGCTGAATGAGGACTGCCCCGATCACGACGAACCATCGGTTCATGACGACCGGAGGGGCAACGGCCGTGTTTGTGTTTTCCGCTGTCATGATATGGACTCCCAAAGATAGGAAAGGCCGTGGAGAAGACCAACCGCCTTCTCCACGGCCGCTGATTCCGTCCTGCTCGCTTACCGGTTCCGGATCAGGTGCTCGACTACGCTCGGATCGGCCAGCGTCGTCGTATCGCCGATCTTGTCCGGTTCGCCTTCGGCGATCTTACGAAGAATTCGCCGCATGATCTTGCCCGAGCGGGTCTTCGGCAGACCGGGCGCCCAGTGAATCACGTCAGGCGTGGCGATCGGGCCGATCTCCTTGCGAACGTGCTGGACGAGTTCCTTTTTGAGCGCGTCGGTGTACTCGCGACCGGCCTTGAGAGTGACGTAGGCATAGATGCCCTGTCCCTTGATCTCGTGCGGGAAGCCGACGACGGCGGCCTCCGCGACCGCCGGGTGCGACACGAGGGCGCTCTCGACCTCGGCGGTGCCCAGACGGTGGCCGGAGACGTTGATCACGTCGTCCACGCGGCCGGTGATCCAGTAGTACCCATCCTCGTCGCGGCGGCAGCCGTCGCCGGTGAAATACAGGCCCGGATACGTCAGGAAATACGTCTCCTTGAACCGCTCGTGCTGGCCGAAAACCGTGCGCATCATGCCCGGCCAGGGCTCCTCGATGCAGAGCACGCCCGAGCCGGGGCCCTCGATGCGCGTCCCCTCGGGCGAGAGCATCACGGGCTTGACGCCGAAGAAGGGCAGCGTGGCCGAGCCCGGCTTCGTCGGGATCGCGCCGGGCAGCGGCGTGATGAGAATGCCCCCGGTCTCGGTCTGCCACCACGTATCGACGATCGGGCAGCGCCCGCGGCCGACGTGCTTGTGATACCACAGCCACGCCTCGGGATTGATCGGCTCGCCGACCGAGCCGAGCAACCGCAGGCTGGAGAGGTCGTGGCCGTCCACCCACTTCTCACCCTCGCGCATCAGGGCGCGGATGGCCGTCGGCGCCGTGTAGAACTGGTTGACCTTGTACTTGTCCACGACGTCCCAGAAGCGGCCCGGGGTCGGATACGTCGGCACCCCCTCGAACACCAGCGTCGTCGCGCCGTTGCAGAGCGGGCCGTAGACGATGTACGTGTGGCCCGTGACCCAGCCGATGTCCGCCGTGCACCAGAAGACATCGCCGTCGTGGTAATCAAAGATGTACTTGTGCGTGATGGCGGCGAAAACCATGTAGCCGCCGATCGTGTGAAGCACGCCCTTCGGTTTGCCGGTCGAGCCGGAGGTGTAGAGGATGAACAGCGGATCCTCGGAATCCATCCATTCGACGGGGCACTCGGGCGAGGCATCCTTCATCAGGTCCGCCCACCAGAAGTCGCGACCGGGCTGCATGGTGCACTGGACCTTGTTGCCCACGCGGCTGTCGACGATGCAGGTGGTGACCGTCACGCCTCTCTTCGCGGCGATGTCCATCGCCACGTCGGCGTTGGCCTTGAGCGGCACGGCCTTGTTGCCTCGCATCACGCCGTCGGTCGTGATCAGGATCTTGCAGCCGGAATCCACGATCCGATCCGCGAGCGAATCGGGACTGAAGCCGCCGAAGACGATGGAGTGAATCGCGCCGATCCTCGCACACGCGAGCATGGCGATGGGCAACTCCTTGACCATGGGCATGTAGATGGAGACACGATCGCCCTTCTTGACGCCCTTGGCCTTCAGCACGTTGGCGAACTTGCACACCTCGGTGTGGAGCTGCCGGTAGGTGAGCCTGGCATCCTCGCCGGGCTCGTTGCCCTCCCAGAGAATCGCCACCTGATCACCGCGCCGGTCGAGATGGCGGTCGACCGCGTTGTAGCAGATGTTCGTCTTGGCGCCGATGAAATACTTGATCGAGATCTTGTCCTTGAAGTCGTACTCGCGAAAACGGGTCCACTTCTGATGCCAGTGGAACGTATCGGCGATCTCGGTCCAGAATCCCTCGGGGTCCTCGATCGATCGCTTGTACATCTCCTTGTACTGATCGAAGGACTTGATATGAGCGTTCCGGGAGAACTCCGGCGAGGGGTAAAACAACTCCTTCGCGTTCGACTGCGTACCGCCAGCCTGAGACATGCAACCTCCTCTTGGTCTTTTGGCACGCGCGGTGTTGCGCGCGAGCCATCCCGCCGCGGCCGACCGGGCCGCCGTAAGACCCGCC
The DNA here is from genome assembly GCA_964653435.1 of uncultured Planctomycetales bacterium. GTDB lineage: Bacteria > Planctomycetota > Phycisphaerae > UBA1845 > PWPN01 > CAZMVY01. Next base: position 10,947 of record CAZZFA010000070.1, read on the forward strand.
GCCGACAGCTACGATTCACGTGCCCCCGCAGGCAGACACCCGCACGGCAGGGGCGCCCCATGGGCAGACCGTTCTTATAGGGGACGCCGCCGAAGGCGTCAACATGATTCCAAAAGTGAACACGTACGTTTCACTTTGGAATGCCTCATCCGGCAAGGCTTGGTACTGTTCTTTGGTGTAACATTCTGCCAGAAATAACGTTATAACAAGTTCCGCGCACAGCAACGCGCTGCACGCTGCAACGCACTGCATACTCGAACGACCGGGCCAATGCATCGTCGTGTGGGCTACGCGCTTCAACGCTCCCAGATGGACCGTTGAGAATGACCCGGCGATTCATCGCCGGGGCGCATGCGCATGCCCCCGTGAGCGAGTCCCACAGCGCGGCCTCCGCCCGCAGCCGAACATCGGGGGGGGCGTCTCGCCTGCCTTCGAGTTCGAATCGACACGCAATGGCATGCCCAGCCCGCTGCACGCGCGGCTGTCCTACCGAAAACGACATTACAGGACGGGAGGAAATTACGCCCGCAATCGATCTTATCGACCATTGCCGCGACGCGAGAGGGGTTATCTTTCCGACGACACGGGTCCGCCCGCGCCGATGACTACAATCCACAGTACGGGCGGCGGAGGTGAGCGCCGAACAGTGGCGGGCGGAAGGCCGTGACGGGGTGCGGAATCCTGCCAACAGCCCAAACGTGTACTTCGCGCGGCGCCCGTGCGGACCCGCCGCGCTATCGTTGGTCGCCCAGCGGGATGCCCCGCCGGGAGGCACGGTTGTCGCGGGCCGGACCGATTGAGCGTTGCGGGCGCCTTCCGCGAAACACAGGAAACGTGAGAGCATGACGAACGAAACACGGCTTGCGATTCTGTTGATCGAGGACAGCCAGGGAGATGCCATGTTGCTGCAGGCAGCGCTGTCCGAAACCCGCGAGCGTCCCTCCGTGGTCCGCGCGGCGATGCTGGCGGACGGGCTGCGGCTGCTCCGGCGACGTTCCTTCGACCTGATCCTGCTGGACCTCTCCCTGCCGGACAGCTACGGAATGGCAACGGTGGAGAAGGTTCTCGCGGCGGCGGCGAGCACGCCCATTCTGGTGCTGACGGGGCTGGACGACGACCGGATGGGCACCGAGGCAGTCCGAAAGGGGGCGCAGGATTACCTCGTCAAGGGCAAAACCGGCCCCGACCTCCTCGTGAAGGCCATCCGGTATGCGATCGAGCGAAAGCGATCCGAACAGGCCCTGCGGGACTCGGAAGAGCGGCATCGGACCATCCTCGATGAGATGCGGGAAGGCATCATTTACGCCGATGCCCGGGATACGGTGCGGCACATCAACGCGAGCGCGTGCCTGCTGCTTGAGACCACGCGTGAGCAGGTGATCGGCCGGCCGGCGGTTTCGATACATCCGGAGTCCATGCGCGACCGGGTGGATGCGGCCCTTCGGGCGTTTCGCGAGGGTACCGGCCCGGACATGGTCACGATGCGCCGCTCGCTTCAGGACCGCGAGCTGATCGTCCGCCTCTCTCCCGTCCGCGGCCCCGCAAAACAATACTGGGGCACCATCACGAGCCTCGCCGACATCACGGATCAGGTCCGCCTCCAGGAACAGCTTGCCGAGGCGCAGCGGCTCGAGACACTCGGAAGGCTGGCCGGCGGCATCGCGCACGAGTTCAACAACCTGATGGCCACCGCGCTCGGGCTCGCCTCTCATCTGAAGAGGAGCTGCTCGCCGCAGAGTCCCGAATACCCGGCCCTTGCTCAGATCGAACAGGCCGCCGAGACGGCCGGAACGTTGGCCCACCAGCTTCTCGCCTATGCCAAGGGCGGCAAGATCCGCCCGCGCCTGGCCGAGTTCTCCGTCGTGGTGTCCCGCGCCGTCGAATCCTTCAGACCTTTGCTGCCGCCGAACGTGGAGCTGGATTACCGCGTGACGGAGCCCCTCGGCGAAGTCGAGTGCGATATCACACAGGTGGAGCAGGTCATCGTGAACCTCTGTCGCAACGCGGTCGAGGCCATGCCGCAGACCGGACGGTTGTCCATCCGCGCCGAACATGTCCACCTCGATTCGCCGCTGGAGGAAACGAATCCCCCGCTCGCCGCGGGTGACTACGTATGTCTCGCCGTCGAAGATACCGGCTGTGGAATGACCCCGGAGACCGTCGGCCACCTTTTCGAACCGTTCTTCACCACGAAGCCGCGCGGGCACGGCCTGGGGCTGGCCTCCGCCTGGGGCATCGTCCGGAGCCACGGCGGCGCGATTTCCGTTGCCACGAAGCCCGGAACGGGCTCGACGTTCCGCGTTTGGCTGCCTTGTGCGCCGTCGCTGCCGACGAACGGCGAAGAAACCGCTCCCGCGGCGTCAGGAGCCGTCGTTGAACCGGGTTGGACCGCCTGAGCGCGATCGCCTGCGGACGCTCTCCGGAGAGGCTTGCAACTGCCCGCCCCCTCCCGCTTATATGCGCTCGGCGCAGGCCAGCAGGTGAGCCGCCACCCGCTTCCACTGCTCCGAGATTTCGTCAAACTCGTACCGCAGGATGTCCGCGATGAGCACGTAGTCGTTGACTTCAAGGGCCTCCTTCAGCTCGCGAAGCTTCTCGCACAGCAGGCCCAACCACCCCGCCACATCCACATCGCCCATCTCAATCCGACCGATGTCCAGGTTCAACAGTCGGCTCGACTGCACCACCGACTCATGCGCCTGCGTCCAGGCCGTGAAACACTCGCCCAGGGCCGTCATGCCCTGGCTCACCTGACCGGCGTTGAGCAGGTCCGCCGCCTCGCGCCGGTTCCGGTCGCTGCGATCGAACAGCTCCCCCGCCCCCGTCAGGGCCGTCCGGACCAGCTCGCCCAGATCGCTCGACTGAAACTCGATACGGCCGTAGGCGCTGGCTGGTCTGGCCAGGGCCGCGTCCAGGTCGCCGGGTTCAAGGGTCTCGCCGTCGCAGCGAATCGTCGTGACCAGACGCCGACCGTCCCGCAGCCGGGAACCGACCTCCTGCGCCAATTGCTCCATCGTCAGCTCATCGGCCCCGGCCACCGCCACGGGCACGTCATCGAGATAAATGTCCAACGCCCACCTCCCTGCCATTTCGCGCAGGATAAGCGCCCCAGATCAGCCCCACGAGCCTCTTTCGGCATCGACCGTCGGACCGCCGCGACTTGAGTCCGAGTTGCCGGTCTTCGCCAGGTTCCCGGCCCGAACGAGTGGGTGCATGACGGAGCGGGCCGCTTGCCGTGCAAGGCGATATACGCCGGCAGGGCACGACTTTGCGCGCTGGGTTTCAACAAGTTCGGACTCAGGGCCCGGGCCGACGAGACGACCCTGCGCAATTGGTTGCGACCCCGCGAACGATCCGAATAGCCGGATACGCTTGCGTCGTGGACTATATGACGGGAATCCGTCTTCGCGGCCATTCTGGGAGACGGAAGGTCATCGACCGCTCATCAGCAGCAGGACGTACGCCAGCAGGGGAACAAGGACCAGCCCGAGCGCCAGGCCCATCGGCCCGAAGAGCGCATAAGCCATGACCAGCCCCACAAGCGTGCCGGCAAGCACGACGATGGCCTGAAGCGCTGGCGGAAGAGGTTGCGTCACGCTGGCGGCCCCCGTCGTGGGTGTCGTGCCGCCGGCACCGGACTGGTCGGTACCGGCCTGATCGCCGCCGGCACTGGACTGACCGCCCCCGGTGGCGGTGCCACCGCTGGCCGCGCTGCTTGTGCGGATCGTGAAGCCCGGCCCGGCATGGCCGTTCGCCGGAATGGCCTGCCCCTGCTTTGAACCCGCACCAACGACTAAGGCCGTCGGGTTGTCCGCCACCTTAACCGTAAAGACCCCCTCGGTAGCAGGCGTGTTGAAATGCCCCGTAGCCAGAACGACCGCCTGCCCAACACCGATACCCTCGAAGAACGGCGTGCCAAGCCCCAGTTGGGAGGCGGCGATATCGGCGATTTGACCATCCTGCGCGGTGCCAAGGGAAGCGAATGCCGTCAGGTATTGGGCAATCAGCGGGCCGAAGGCGTCGAGGGGCGGCTGCGCTACGCCCAAGTCGGTCTGGATGCTGACCGTAAAGGCCTCCAGACCGTGGTTGTCGGCCACTTCGGTGTCGGAGGCGACGATTGCGGTAAGCTGATACTCAACCGTCTGACCGGGTGGCACCACGACTTCGCCGCCAGGGGTGGCGGAAACCGGTGCCAAGTCGAACGTGACGGTCGCCGCAAGAGCCGCCTCAGAACAGGCGTACAGCAACACCAAGCCCGCCGAACAAAGGTGTCTCATGGGATACCTCCGCGCATCTTCCGTATTATCGGCAACTTACACGCGCGTGTTTACGCTCGCCGCGCAAAGGCGGCGCGCCAACCGAGTGCTTATACCCGCCGGCACCTTTACGGACGCCGGCGAGCGATCCGCACAGGGCCGTCACAGGCCCGTCATCGACCGGCCCCTTTTTCGCCTGTCAGTCTCAATTATGCGGCGGCGACGCGAGATGAACGCAGAAGACGCGCCTCTACCGGGGTCTCTGCGACTACCGGCGAGTGGACTCGAACCACTGACCCAGGGCTTATGAATCCCTTGCTCTACCAACTGAGCTACGCCGGTGCACCTATCCAGAAGAATATACCCGACCGGGGCCGCGTTCAAGGGGGCAACGCGCTACACCTTGATATAAATCCGCCTGCGGTATAGCGGCGTCATAAGGATCAGCCACAGGCAGACATACGCCAAGGCCCAGAGCAGCGAGGCAAAGCGGGGCTCCGCCCAGGAGGCAAAGAAGCTCTTATACAGCCACGTCCGGACGGCGATGAGGCCGCCGCCGGCGGAAGCCCACGGGGTGCATGCCGGATGGATCGTCTGGTACGCCCACGTCCGCAGGATCTCGCCGATGCCGATCCCGGGGGCGATCGTGTGGCCGTCCGCCGTCGGGAGCTTCCACAGGACCAGCAGCCGTCCGAAGATGCCGGAAGCCACGTACACGGCGATGGCGTTCGTCCCGAAGACCATGAACGGCGCGGCCCACCGCCGGCGCCCCTTCACATCGACGAGCCAGTAACAGATCGCCAGCATGTGCAGCGCGATGCCGCCGGCAAAGAGCACGTACGAACTGGTCCAGATCTTCTTGTTGATCGGGAAGTCGATGTTCATCCACAGGCCGAGAAACAGGGCGGCGTTGGCGGCCAGAAACAGACCGATCACCTTGTCGCGCTGCTCCCGGGCGCTCTTGAGCCAGTTGCCGGCCAGCACGCCCAGCAGAACCGTCGCAATCGCCGGAATCGTGCTCAGAAGACCCTCCGGATCGGGGCGCTCCGTATAGAGGTGCTCCGGCCGGAAGACGCGGGAATCGATCCAGTCGTTGAGCAACCCCTCCGGTCGGGTGGCCGCGAGCGCCGGGTTGTAGTCGGCCGGCGCATGGACATACTTCAGGACGGCCCAGTAGCCGAGGAGAAAAACGGCCGTCCACAGGATCCGCCCGCGAACGCCGCTGTGCAGCACAATGAGCGAGGCGAAGAAGTAGCACAGCGCGATCCGCTGCAGGACGCCCGGGATGCGGAGGTTGGACTGGGCGTAGTGACGGTAGTCCGCGATGAAGTACACCACGGCGCCGAGAAGGACGGCGTACGCGAGGGCCTTGCGGAACCGCGCGACCACGTCGGCGGGCCAGCCGAAGGGCGGCTCATCGGCGAAGAGCAGGACCAGACCCACAATGCCGAGCAGATACGGGCCGATGCCTCGCCAGTTGGGGAAGCCGCCGATCGCGAGAACCAGCCCGAGAAAGAAGAGGATGAGCGTCCGCCGGCACACCTGCTCGAAGAGCCGCAGCCGGCTGAAGCCCGCGGCGATCCGCTTGTCGAACGAGAACGTCATCGCGACGCCGACGATGAAGAGAAAAGAGGGAAAGACGAGGTCGGTCGGCGTCCAGCCGTTCCAATGCGCGTGTTCCAGCGGCCCGAACTTCGGCGAGCCGCCCGGATTGTTGACCAGGATCATGCCGGCCATCGTGATCCCGCGGAAGACGTCGAGCGAGGCGAGGCGTTCGGGCCTTGAGGCCAACGCGGGTTCACTCGGAAGAACGTCAGCGGAAGTCGGTCGTTCAGAGACCACGACCGGTGAGTATTCGTTCAGTTCGCTCATACCCTGTCAGTATCCCGAAAGATGTGCGGAAAGGAAAGGTGTCAGCCGGAAAGGTGCTGAAAGCCGAAAGGTGTCAGGAACCCTTCGCCGTCGAGAGCAATCTCCCCGGGAAAAGCGCATCCATCCTGCAGGACGTCCCCGTTGGAAACGGTTCCTGACACCTTCTGCACCCTTCTGACACCTTTCAGTATTCCGGCGGCAGATCCTTGAGCTGGGCATATGTGAACACCGGCCCGTCCTTGCAGACGTAGTACTTGCCGACGTTGCAGCGGCCGCACTTGCCCAGGCCGCACTTCATCCGGTTCTCGAGCGTCGTGTAGATCTGCTCGGGGACGAAGCCGAGCCGGGTCAGCACCGGCATCGTCCGCGTGATCATGATCGGCGGGCCGCACACGAGCGCGATCGTGTTCGCCGGCGACGGGGCGATCTTCTCGAGGACCGTCGGGACGAAGCCGACATGGCCCTTCCAGTCCGGCGTCTCGCCGCCGGGGTCGACCGTGGTGAAGACCTTCGTGTCGCCGCGCTGCTCCCACTCCTTCAGCTCGTGCTTGTAAACGAGGTCGGCGACGCTCCGCGCGCCGTAGAGGATCGTCACCTCGTCGTACCTGTCCCGCAGATCGAGCACGTTCCAGATCACGCTCCGCAGCGGCGGCAGCGCGATTCCGCCGGCGATGAAGATCAGCTTCTTGCCGTGCCACTGCTCGATCGGGAAGACGTTCCCGTACGGGCCACGGAAGCCGATCACGTCGCCCTCGTCCTTCGCGGCCAGGGCGGACGTCACACGCCCGACCTGGCGGAACGTGCACTCGATGTAGCCCTTGCGTGTCGGGGAACTGGCGATGCAGAACGTGCTCTCGCCCTCGCCGAAGACGGAATACTCGCCGAACTGCCCGGTGACGAAGGTGAAGCTCTCGCCTTCCTTCTCGTCGACGAATCTCAGGCGAAACGTCTTGACCAGCGGGGCCTCGTCCGTGATCTTCTCGATCCGCATCAGATACGGCTTGTAGATGTTTCCGTTCGTCGTCGCCATGGTTATACCGCCGCCTCCTCCAGCGCCTTGACGTGCTCGACGATGTTCATGTCCGCCGGACAGGCGCGAGAGCACCGGCCGCACCCCACGCAGCCGACATACTTCAGCCGGTCCTCGAAGTACGAGAACTTGTGCATGATCCGCTGTCGCCAGCGCTGGCTCTGCTTCTCGCGCGGGTTGTGGCCCGACGTGTGAAGCGTGAACTGCCCGAAGCCGCACGAGTCCCAGCACCGCAGCCGCACGCCGACCTGGCGGTTCCTCTCGTCCTGAATGTCGAAACAGACGCAGCACGGACAGAGAAACGCGCACGAGCCGCAGCCCAGGCACCGCAGCGACTGCTCGACCCACAACGCATCCCTGCCGAACAGCGCCGGCAGTTTCGCCTCGAGCTTCTTGAGGTCGAACCGCACCGGCACCTTCGCGAGCATCGCATCCTTCTTTTCCCCGCCCGCGCCGGCGAACAGGTCCGGGGCCATCGCCACAAGCTCCCGCCCCTTGTCCGTAAGGATCTCCGCGAGGTAATCACCCGAGGCCAGCGGCGTGAGCAGGATGTCGCTGCCCTGCGTATCGCCCGGTCCGCCGCCGAGCGACGTGCAGAAGCAGTAGTCATCCGCGCGGGTGCAGCTCAGGCCGATGATCGTGGTCCGGGCCATGCGGGCGTTGAAGAACTTGTCCGGATAGTCCCAGTTGAAGACGGATGCGAGCACGGCGAAGCTGCGGGCGTCGCACGGCCGAAGCCCGAAGAGCACGGTTGCCGGCGGGTCGAACTTCGCGTCCTCGACCCGCACATCCTTGCCCTCGAAGCGGTAACGGAACAGCTCCTCGCAACGGGGCAGAACGAAGGACTTGGCCGACGTGTTCGTCTGGAGCCAATCCCGGGCGATCTCCTTCGGCGAGGCGACCTCGGCAAAGACGACCTGCTCGTCCTTCCCGACGGGCGCCACGATCCGCCGCCCCGCCGCGCGGAGCTTCTCGAACAGCGCCCCGAGCGATTCTTTTCTGAAGAGTCTTGTTTCTGTCATTGTTTTCATCGCGGTTGTCTGCAGCGGCTACGGATCGCTTCTGCGCCGTAGACCGGATCCGAGACCTCTCTGCGAGCCGGGGTCGGAGACCCCTCCTACCGTATGAATCCCTCCTTGTCATCGGGCCTGTACACGGAAAGGACGTATTCCCTTTTCGTGCTCGCGCCGGCGGTAAGCCCGAACTCGGCCCCCACCTCGCGGGAGAGCATAAGCGTCAGCAGGTCCAGCGGAATCGCCACGGGGCAGGCCTCGGCACAGTTGCCGCAGTTCACGCAGCGCCCGGCCAGGTGCATCGCCCGCACGAGGTGCCATTCGAGATTGCCCACGGCGTGCGGCGCGACGGGAACCCACTGCGGCTGGTTCACATCCACGACACACCGCGCGCAGTAGCACATCGGGCAGGCGGCCCGACACGCATAGCACTTCAGACACTTCGCGAACTGCTCCTGCCAGAAGGCCCATCGCTGCTCGCGCGACATCTTTTCGATTCTCGCGACAAGCTCCTCCTGCTGTGCCGAGAGAGCCAGCGAGACGCCGGCGAGGTGCTTCTCGATCGCCGGCAGGTCGCACAGCTCGGCGACCTGGCCGTCATCGGTCACGGCCAGCACCACCACCTGGCCGTCCGCGATCTGCCCCTCGGCCGCCAGTTGCAGGACCGTCCGCAGCGCCGGCAGCCGTGCGACCACGGCCGGCTTGCCGAGCGCCTTCACCTCGGGTTTGAGCAGGTAAACGGCCAGATTCTGCGTGCAATGCTCATTGAAGATCAGCCCCTGCGTCTGTCCGGCCGAACACACGAAGACCGCCCGGGCCTTCGCGGCCGTCGAACCCTGCGCGTAGCCGATCACCACCTGGACCGTCCCTTTCTCCAGAAGCGCACGGGCTTTGTTCCTGAGTTCTTCCATCATACGACCTCGACGGGCTCCTGGCCCAGGGGAAGCAGTTTGCGGTACTCCTCGAACGGCCCCAGCTTGCGGATTTCCTCCGTCACGGAGTTGACGAGGTCCGCCCACTTGGCCCCTTCCGCGGCGGAGACCCACGAGAACGTGATCCGCCGCACGTCGATGCCGACGTAGTCGAGCAGCTTGCGGAAGAGGATCCATCGCCGCCGGGCGTGGTAGTTGCCGGCGGTGTAGTGACAGTCGCCCGGGTGGCAGCCGGAGACGATCACGCCGTCGGCCCCCTGGGCGAAGGCCTTGAGGATCAGCATGAAGTCGATGCGTCCGGTGCAGGGCAGCCGGATCGCCCGGACGTTCGTCGCGTACCGGATCCGGCTGGTGCCGGTCAGGTCCGCCCCGGCGTACGTACACCAGTTGCAGACGAATGCGATGATTTTCGGTTCGAACTCCGCCACGATCGCTCCTCTGTGGAGTGCGGCCTCTCCGGAGGCCGCTGGTTCGAGAATCCCCTCTCGAACCGCCCTTGCGGGAATCCCTTCCCGTGATTCCTGTGTCCCGCGGGAGCAGAATCCCGCAGCCCTCGCGTCGAGAAAGGATTCTCGACGCGGCATACATAATGAAGCGGTCTCAGAGAGACCGCGCTGATCTACAGGGCCAGCAGCTCCGCATACACCTGCTCGTTCGTGAAGCCCTGAAGATCGATCGACTTCGACCGGCACAGGGCCACGCACGTGCCGCAGCCCTGACAGACGCCGGCGTTTACCTTCGCCACCGTCTTGATCAGCTTGCCGTCGCGGGTTCGGATCTCTTCCCGCTCGATCGCCTGGTACGGGCAGGCCTGCTCGCACAGGAAGCACCCGACGCACGTCGAGTAGACCGGCGGTGCGCAGCGGTTGACCACCGCGACGATCGGCTCACGCGAAAGCTCATCCTGGGCGAACAGGCCGCAGACCTTGGCGGCCGCGCCCGAGGCCTGCGCGACGCTCTCGGGGATATCCTTCGGGGCCTGACACGCGCCCGCGACCATGATGCCTGCGGTGTTCGTCTCGACCGGCCGCAGCTTCGGGTGCGACTCGGCAAGGAAACAGTGGGCGTCGTAGCTGACCTTGAGCTTCTGCGCGAGGTGCTCGGCGCCGGAGCCGGCGACCATGGCCGTCGCGAGGACCACCATGTCCGCCTTGATCTCGATCGGCCGCGCCCCGAGCAGCGTGTCCGCGCCCTTCACCACGAGTTTGCCGTCCTCTTCGTAGATGCGGGAGACGCGCCCGCGGATGTAGTTCACGCCGTCCTCTTCAATCGCACGCCGGACGAACTCCTCATACATCTTCCCGCCGGCCCGGATGTCCATGTAGAACACGTACGCCTTGCCGTGGTGCACCTTGTGCTTGTAGAGCATCGCGTGCTTGGCCGTGTACATGCAGCAGATCTTCGAGCAGTACTCGATGCCCTTGGCCGGATCCCGCGAGCCGGAGCACGCGATGAACACGACGGTCTGGGGCTCCTTGCCGTCCGACGGCCGCTTCATCGCGCCGAGCGTCGGGCCCGACGCGGACGCCAGCCGCTCGAACTGCAGGCCGTCGATCACGTCCTTGTACTTGCCGTAGCCGTACTCGGGGAAGAAGTCCGCGTGTTTGATGTCGTAGCCGGTGGCCACGACGACCGCGCCGACCGGGATCTCGATGATCTCGTCCTGCTGGTCGAAGCGGATCGCCCCGGCCTGGCAGAACTTCTCGCAGATGCGGCACTTGCCCTTCGTGAAGAAGGTGCAGTGCTCGCGGTCGATGACGGGTTTGTTCGGCACGGCCTGCGGGAACGGCACATAGATGGCCGTCCGCATGCCGAGGCCCGCGTTGAACTCGCTGGGGATCTTTTTGGTCGGGCACTTCTGCGTGCACACGCCGCATCCGTTGCAGAGCTTCTCATCGACGCTCCGCGCCTTCTTGCGGATCCGGGCCTTGAAGTTCCCGATGAAGCCGTCGAGGCTCTCCAGCTCGGAGTAGGTATACAGCGTGATGTTCGGGTGCTGCGCCGCCTCGACCATTCGCGGCGTCAGGATGCACTGGGAACAGTCCAGCGTCGGGAACGTCTCGGAGAGCTGCGCCATGTGCCCGCCGATCGACGGCTCGCGCTCCACGAGGACGACCTTGTGCCCGGCATTCGCGATGTCGAGTGCCGCCTGGATGCCCGCCACGCCGCCGCCCAGGACCAGGGCCGTCTTCGTGACGGGCACCTTGATCGGGTACAGCGGCTGATTGCGTCTGACCTTCTCGACGATCACGCGGACGAGATCGATCGCCTTCTGCGTGGTCGTCTCGCCCTTCTCATGCACCCACGAGCAGTGCTCGCGGAGGTTGGCCATCTCGCAGAGGAACGGATTGAGCCCCGCCTCGGCGCACGCGCGCCGGAACGTCGGCTCGTGCATCCGCGGCGAGCAGGCCGCCACCACCACGCCGGTGAGCTTCTTCTCCTTGATGGCCTGCTTGATGAGGCTCTGGCCGGGGTCGGAGCACATGTACTTGTAGTCCATGCTCACGACCACGCCGGGCAGCTCACCTGAGGCCCGCGCCACCTCGGCGCAATCCACCGTGCCGGCGATGTTCTCCCCGCAATGGCAGACGAAGACTCCGATCCGCGACATACTTACTCCTCAGACCGCCCGCCTCGATTTCGGTTCGGTACCTTCGAATGTCGAATGTCGAAATCCGAATGACGAAGGAATGACGAAACCCCAAGGACGAAGCGCAAGGGCATCGGCGTACTCCAGTTATGAGATCCAGCTCTCGTCATTCGCTATCCTTCTTACCTCGGTGGATCGCGCCGAAGATAAGGTTCAGTTCCCTGGCCTCACACCAATGGATCCTCGCATCGCCTTTGAGCGAAGGAACCGCAGCCGCGATCATCCGCAGCCAGTACTTGCTTTCCCGTGATTCACGTTTGCATACGCTGATCCGGTATCGGAACTCCTTCTTCGATCCGGCATCGTCAGCCTCGCAGTAGTTCGAGCCGACGCTCGTTCCGGCCCGCACAAGTTGCGTGACCAGCGGTTCGGTCACCGAATCAAGCGGCACCTTCCGGGCAAAGGCGATAATCGCCTCGCCAAAACGCGCTGTACGCTCCTCCAGGTCATATCGTGTCCTGGAGTCCGCCGTCCGTCCATTCACGCGTCGTGTCTCGTTCGTCATTCGAGCTTCGTCATTCGTTCGTCATTCGGGCTTCTTCATTCGGGCTTTTCTCGTGACACTGTGCTCTCCGCAAGTTGTGGATTCTCCAGCGCCACCGGCACGATATGCCGGTGAAGACCGAGCGATTGCTCGTCCATGCCCAGGGCCAGCCCGATCGCCTGGGTGATATACAGCACCGGGATCGTGTGTTCCCTGCCCAGGTAGTCCGTGATCGCGTCCCGCCGAAGGTCCAGGTTCACCTGACACATCGGGCACGCCACAACGATCGCCTCCGCCCCGCGACGCACCGCATCGTTGAGGATCTTCCCGGAGAGCTTCGCCACGAGGTCCGTTCGCGAGACGGAGAAGCCCGCCCCGCAACACTCGGTCTTGAACGCCCAGTCGATCGGCTCAGCGCCGATGACCCTCATCAGTTCGTCCATGCTCTGCGGGTCTTCGGGGCGATCGAACTTCGTGATCTCCGCCGGGCGAACGAGGTAGCAACCGTAATAGCAGGCGACCTTGTGCTTGAACGGCTCGACCACCTTGCGGGCCAGCCCGTCCGAGGCGAACCGCGCGAGCACCTCCAGCACGTTGACGATCTTCACCGTGCCCCTGTACTCCACCTCCGCGATCTCACCGATCCGCCGGCGGAGCTTCTCGTCCTGGAGCTCATGGTTCGTGACGGCCAGCCGGCTGTAGCACGCCGAGCAGGGCGCCACGACTTCGGTCAGACCCGCCCGCTCCGCCAGACCGAGCACCCGCGCGGGCAACGCCAGCGACAGGTCGCGGTTCAGGTTGTGCGCGGCACTGGCCCCGCAGCAGTTCCAGTCCGGCACCTCCTGAAGCTCCAGCCCGAGCCGCGGCGCAATCGCGCAGAACGACTCGCCGTACTCTCGGGATGATCCGAGCAGGGAACAACCGGGGTAGAATCCGAGTTTCATTCGCTACCGTCCTTCTTTCCGATCGTCCGCTTGAAGATCCGCGACACGGCGTCCCGCCCCTCGATGCGGTGCGGGAGGAACTTCAGCTTGCCGCGCAAGAGAAGCTTCGGCGCCGCCAGCATGTCCTGGAGCATGTGGAACGACCGCAGCTTGTAGCTGCCGATCAGGCCGACCTCGTAGAGCCGGCCCGTGTGCCGGATCGCGTCGAGGAATGCCTTATGAAATGCGAGGATGTCCCTGGCCTTCGGGTTGACCATGCCGCGCCGGAAGGATTCCTCCCGCAGGAACTCCATCACCTTCGGGAGATCGACCTCCTTCGGGCAGCGGCACACGCACATCTCGCACGTCAGGCACAGCCAGATCGAGTGAGACCGCAGCGCCTGTTCGTCGTACTCCGGCATTCCGAGTTGAAGCAGCCGGAGGATCTGGCTCGGCGGGTAGTCCATCTCCGCCGCCAGCGGACAGCCCGCGGAACACTTGCCGCACTGGTAGCAATCCGCAACCGACTCCCCTGTTACTTCTTTCACAGCGGTGCCGAGTCGAATATCGTCCACAACCTCGTGTGCGTGACCGTGCATGGTTCGTTAGCTCCGGAGACCCTTGACCCAGCTTACACGCCCTGTCCCCGGAATTCAACAAAGCGCCGGCGGCGTCACCCGATCTTGCGACGATTCCGCCCTGTCGTCATGCGATTTGCGGCAGGCCGCCGCCTTCACGGATGCGCCGCCGATCTTCCCGTGACAGCGGACGGTTGCATTGCGTACGGCAAACGAATCCGTAAGATGAGTCGCGGCCGTGGTGGCACGGCCAAACGATTTGTGCGTTCACCGTATCCCCCCATTCCGATGGGGATTGCACCCGGCCCTACGACGCACACAAGGAGCAGCAAAATGCCCAAACGTAGCATGACCCGAAGAGGTTTCATGAGGGAAGCCGCGCTCGGCGCAACAGGGCTCTCGCTGGCGCGCTCCGTCGGGCCCGTACTGGGGGCCGCGGGCGCGAACGAGAAGGTCGTCATGGGCTTCATCGGCACCGGCGGCCAGGGCACCGCCCACATCCGCGAGTTCGCGAAGATGAAGGACGTCGCCATCGCCGCCGTCTGCGATGTGGACCAGGGACGATGTGAAGCCGCCGCCAGGGCCGCCGACTCCTCCGCGCAGATGTTCAAGGACTTCCGCCACGTCCTCGACCGCAAAGATATCGATGCCGTCCTGATCGCCACGCCGGGACACTGGCACGTGATCACGGCCATCGCCGCGTGCAAGGCCGGAAAGGACGTCTACTGCGAGAAGCCCGTCGGCCTCACCATCCGCGAGGGCCGGGCCCTCGTCGACGCCGCGAAGAAGTACAACCGCATCACGCAGATCGGCACACAGCAACGAAGCACAAAGCACTGGGCGAACGCCGTGAACCGCATCCGGGCGGGCGAACTCGGCCGGATCAGCATGATCCACGTCTGGAACGCCTGGACCCCGAAGGAAATGTTCGGCAACATCGGCAACCCGCCGGACGGCGACCCGCCGCCGGGCGTGGATTACGACATGTGGCTCGGCCCGGCGCCGAAGCGCCGCTTCAACCCCGCGCGGTTCCACGGCACGCACTACTTCTTCTGGGACTACGGCAGCGGCATGGTCAACGACTGGGGAACGCACCTCTTCGACGTGGTGCTCTGGGCGATGGGCCCCGTCATCAAATCCGTCGCGATGTCCGGCGGCAAGTTCGTCTTCGACGACGCCCGCGAGACGCCCGACACGGCCGGCGCCGTCTTCGAGTGCCCCGGCTATACGATGGTCTACACGCTCCGGCATGGCAACGGCTGGCAGCCGCACGGCAACATGGACCACGGCATCCAGTTCTTCGGCACGGATGCGACGCTGGAGATCAACCGCAACGGGTTCCAGATGTACCACGACGGGGACCGCGGCACGCGCAAGCCGTTCTACGAGGAAAAGGGCACGACGGGGCTCGTCGAGCACGAGCGGAACTTCATCGACTGCGTCCGCTCGCGGAAACGCACGACGGCGGACGCGGAGGTCGGCCACTACGGCGCGCTGCCCGGCCACCTCGCCAATATCTCGTACCGCGTCGGCCGGAAGATCCGCTGGGATCACGAAAACGAAACGATTCGCGACGACGCCGAGGCGAGCCGCCTGCTCACCCGCGAGTACCGCGCCCCCTGGAGCCTCTGACCCGCATCGCCCGCGGCGGGCGACGATCACTCCGGCGCGGACCGCCGGCGCGCCGCCCGCTTCCCGGGCGGGGCCGCCGGCGCCTCGACGCGATTCGTATTCGGCCCGGGCATCCGCGCACCGACGGCCTCGCGCCACCGATGCAGGTCCTCCTGCATCTGCCGGGCCTTCTCGGGCATCTTCGACGCCAGATTGTTCTTCTCGCCGATATCCTCGCGCGTGTTGTACAGTTCGAGCCGGCCGTCCTCCAGAAACTCCATGAGCTTCCAGTCGCCGTGGCGGACCACGCTCACCGGCAGGGTCCTCCACTGCCCCGCCCCGGCCCCGAGATACCCGGGGAAATGCCAGTAGATCGCCTCGCGCCCCAGCCTCTCCTTGCCGCCGCTGGTAAGCAGGCCCAGGCAGCTCACGCCGTCCAGCGTGTACCCCGCCGGACGCTTCGCGCCCGTCACATCGAGCAAAGTGGGGTACAGATCGACGCTCGTGATGGCCTGATCGCAGGTGCTGCCTTCCGGGATCCGGCCCGGCCAGCGGAAGATGTACGGCACGCGGATCCCGCCTTCATAGAGCATGCCCTTGCCCCCGCGCAGCGGGGCGTTGTCGGTAATCCCCGGCTCCGTGCGAATGCCCTCCCGGTCGTATCCGCCGACCCCGCCGTTGTCGCTCGAGAAAATGACCAGCGTCCGATCGGCCAGCTTCAGTTCGTCGAGCAGGGCCATGATGCGCCCGACGCTTTCGTCCACGCTGGCAATCATGGCGGCATATGTCGGGTCGCGATGCCCGCCGACGGGCGGCTTGGGCTTGAAGTGCGCGATCCAATCAGCCCTGGCCTGGTGCGGCGTATGCACGGCGAAATGCGGCAGATAGAGAAAGAAGGGCTGGTCCTTATGACGACGGATGAAATCAACCGCCTTGTCGGTCAGGAAGTCCGCCAGGTACGTGCCCGGCGGGTAGGCGACCTCGGGGTTCGTCTTGAAGTCGAAGTGAACACCCGCCGAGACGATCGCCTCGTCAAAACCGCGCCGACCCGGATGATACGGCCCCTTCTCGCCGAGGTGCCACTTGCCGAACATGCCGGTGGCGTATCCGGCGGCCTTGAGCGCCTGGGCGAGGGTCACCTTGTCCAGCGGCAGCTCTGTCACGTTGTCCACCGGCCGAAGCGGACGCGACCGCCAGTTGAAGCGATCGATGCTGCCCACGGTGTAGACGCCGGTCCGCGGCCCGTATTGACCGCTCATCAGCGCCGCCCGCGTCGGCTGGCAGTTCGGCCCGCAGGTGTACGCCGCCGTGAACCGGATCCCCTGACTCGCCAGCCGGTCGATGTTCGGCGTCTCGTAGTACTTGCTGCCGTAGCAGGCGAGGTCGGTGTACCCGAGGTCGTCGGCCAGGATGAATACCACGTTCGGACGCCGGGGGGCCGAACCCGCCGCGGGGGACGTGCTTTGCGCCCCCGCGGGAGCCGTCAGGGCTGCGAACATCGCCAGAGAACAGAACCGGTAAACGAAACGAACGCGGAAGCGCATCGCGTACCCCCTGTACGAGGACGAAAAAGGACAACGCCGCCCGTTGGGAAACGGGCGCCACACGACGGTTATTGCGACGGGGCGGAGGCGTCCGGCCCGCGGCTCACGTCGCGCCGGCGACGGCCGGCGCCTGGTACGTCTCGGTGAACCGCTTCTTGAAGACCTCGATCTTCTCGCGGAGCCGCCCCTCCAGCGCCGCGTCGAGGTCGCCTTTGTCCGTCAGCTCCTGCCAGATCTCGTGATGCTCATCGCGGAAGAACGCAAGGAGCTTCTCCTCGAACTCGCCGACCTTGTTCAACGGGAGGTCGTCGAGGAACCCCTGGCTGCCGGCGTAGATGCTGATGATCTGGTCGGTCACATGGTACGGCCGGTACTGCCCCTGCTTGAGCAGCTCGACCATCCGCTGGCCCCGGTCAAGCTGGCGCTGCGTCGTCGGGTCGAGTTCCGTACCGAGCTGCGCGAAGGCCTCCAGCTCGCGGAACGCGGCGAGATCGAGCCGAAGCGAACCCGCGACCTTCTTCATCGCCTTGTTCTGGGCCTTGCCGCCGACGCGGGAAACGCTGATGCCCACGTTGATGGCCGGGCGAATGCCCGCGAAAAACAGGTCGGGCTCCAGGTAGATCTGGCCGTCGGTAATGCTGATGACGTTCGTCGGGATGTACGCAGACACCTCCCCCTCGAGCGTCTCGACGACCGGCAGAGCCGTCAGCGACCCGCCGCTGCCGGGAAGCCGGCGGACTTCGAGCGACTCCTTTTCCGACATGGCGCCGAGATCGGCGGCGGCCTCTCGCTTTCCCGGAACGCCGATGTAGATCTTCCCGTTGACGCCCTCTCTCGTGTCTGCCGGGGCGTCCTTCGGGCAGATGAGGTATCGTTCGGCAAGCTTGCACGAGCGCTCGAGCAGGCGGCTGTGCAGATAGAACACGTCGCCGGGGTAGGCCTCCCGGCCCGGAGGCCGCCGCAGCAGGAGCGAAAGCTGGCGATACGCCGCCGCCTGCTTGGACAGGTCGTCATACACGCAGAGCGTGGCCTTGCCCTGCTCGTACATGAAGTACTCCGCCATCGCGCAGCCGGCATACGGCGCGATGTACTGGAGCGGCGCCGGGTCGGAACTCCCCGCCGTCACCACGATCGTGTAGTCCATCGCGTGGTGCTCCCGGAGCGTCTCGACGACGCCGGCGACGGTCGACTCCTTCTGCCCGATGGCCACGTACACGCAGATCACGCCGGTGCCACGCTGGTTGATGATCGTGTCCACGCCGATCGCCGTCTTGCCGGTCTTGCGGTCGCCGATGATCAGCTCGCGCTGCCCGCGGCCGATCGGAATCATGCTGTCGATGGCCTTGATGCCCGTCTGCAGCGGCTCGTTCACCGGCTGCCGCTCGGCGATGCCCGGCGCCTGCGTTTCGAGCGGCCGCCGGTGCGGCGACTCGATCGTCCCCAGCCCGTCGAGCGGCCGACCGAGCGGATCCACGACCCGGCCGATCAGCGCCTCGCCCACCGGCACCGACAGCAACTGGCCCGTCCGCCGGACCGTGTCGCCCTCTTTGATGCCCAGGTAATCGCCCAGCACGGCGGCACCGATCGAGTTCGACTCCAGATTGAAGACCAGCCCGAACGCGCCGTTCTGAAACTCGAGCATCTCGCTCGCCATGGCGTTGTTCAGGCCGTAGATCCGCGCGATGCCGTCCCCGACGTCGAGCACCCGGCCGACCTCGGCGACGTCGAGCTCGCCGCGATACTGGGCGATCTCCTGCTTGATGACCGATGCGATTTCGTCGACTTTGAATCTCATCTCGAAGTGTCCATCAATGCCTTGATCCGTCCGTCATTCCGCTGATCCGCGAAGCCCGCTCCGCCCGCGTACGGCGTCGCTCCACGGGGCGCGATTCATCCCGGCGCGTCCGTGGCGTCGAAATACTTCCGCCCGCCGCGGACCTCCGCGCTCGCACGATTCAGCAACTGCCCGTGCAGCTTCTGGAGCCGCTGCGCGAGGCTGGCGTCCAGACGACGATCCCCCACCTGCACAATAAGCCCCCCGAGCAACGCCGGGTCCACGTGAGGGATCAGGATCACCTCGCGGCCCAGTTGCTCGCCGAGGAACTTCCGGATTGTCTCACGCAGCTCGTCCGGCAGCGGCACGGCCGTACGAAGCGTCACTTCGGTCTGCCCGCGCTGCTCCTGCAGCCGGAGGCGGAACCGCTCGTACACGATCCGCACGAGGTCCGACCGCCCGCGATCGTTGAGAACCTGGAGCGTATTCAGCAGCAGGTCGTTCATCTTCCCGCGGAAAAGCCGGTCGAGGCTCGCCCGCCGGAGACGGTCGTCGAGCGTCAGCGCCGTCAGGAACCCGGCGAATTCCGGATCGCGATCCATGTAGGCCGCAAGATCCGCGAACTGCTCGGCGACCTCCTCGGTCTGGCCGCGTTCGTTCGCCACGTCGAGAAGGGCGTGGGCGTACACGTCGCCGACGGCATGCGCACTGTCCTGCGGGGGCATCATCGCTGTCCGGCACCACTCCTGGTTCGAGAGTCTCGTTCGTTTTCCGCCCCGCCGGAGCGACGGAACCTTCGCGGCGCCGCGCCCCGCACGCCGGATCGTCGTACCGAAGACGGCACCAGTGCCGCTTTCGGTTCGAGGGCTTCATTCGTTTTCAGCCCCGCAGGGGCGACCGAGAGTAGCCCAGGGCGTAAGCCCTGGGTTCCCGGCGTCAACGCCCGCAAAGCCCCGTAGGGGCGACTGAGCCTTCGCGGCGCCCCTCGCCGCATGCGAA
>CAZZFA010000071.1:0-30148 GCA_964653435.1 uncultured Planctomycetales bacterium
CGCGATTCCGGCGACTGCGCCGCTGCCGATCGCGACGAGCCATCCCGCTACGCGCCGGCGAAGCCGAAAACGCGATTCCGGCGACTGCGCCGCTGCCGATCGCGACGAGCCATCCCGCTACGCACCGGCGAAACCGAAAACGCGATTTCGGCGACTGCCTCGACACTATTTCAACCGGCTGCCAAGCCGGAAGGCGGTGGCAAACCCGCGCCGGCTGGAGCCGACGGTATGCCGCGCACACAACGCCGTTTCCAACCGGCCTGCCTTTGGCCGCCGCCTTCAGCCGGTGGAGGCACCGGCTCCCTCCTCTTCTACCCTTGCCGTCCAGCGGGCTTGAGCCGGGCCTGGTGAATGCGCGCCGCCCACCGTCTGCAACTACGGCCATGCACCCCAGCGACGAAGGGGCGGCCTACGTCGCTCCGTCGCTTCGTCGCTTCGTCGCTTCTTTCGCCAACCACTTCTCCTCCGGCTCCGGGATGCGGACGTAGATCGGCACGCAGTCGCCCGGGTCGCAGTACAGCCCCGCGGCTGCCATCCGGCAGCCGACGGCGTGCACCGCCTCCGCCCTCGCGGACCAGAGTTCGCGCGGCAGGACGACCACGCCCGCCTGCTCGAGCGCCTTGCGATGATACTCGACGCCTTCACCGAGAACCGCGACGGGGGGGGCCTCTGCCCGGTGCGGGCGCCCGGCGGCGTCGGGCTGGGCGAGCGAAGCGATCCGATCGGGCACGTTCTTCGTCAGGAACTCGAACGGCTCGACGAGTGTCGCGTCGATGATCTTCTCGTAGGCCGGTTGTGCGTTTGCCGCCGGCGGGCGGCCTTCCTCTCCGTTGCGGTGGAGCGAGTGCCCGGTATCCGCAATCGCGAAAAGGGCGGTGAAGATCTGCGCCCGCTTCGCGTCGAGGACTACGGCGACGTACTTCGGCGGCGGGTCGGCCTGAAGGGCGTTTTGCGCGAGGACGTCTACGGTGGGTACGCGAACGATTCGCGCGCCCGTGGCCCACGCCAGCGTCCGGGCCACGGTGATCCCGATCCGCGCGCCGGTGAAGCTGCCCGGTCCCGCGGAGACATGCACCTCGTTCAGGCTGTCCGGCGCCCAACCCTGCCCGCGGACGAGGCGATCAATGGCCGCGTGGAGTCCCCCCGCGTGCCGTGCGTCGCTGGGCAGGGCCTCACGGGCCAGCACCGTCGTCCCCGACGCCACACAGACGCTTCCGGCCCGCCCGGTCGTCTCGATCGCCAGAATCCGCTTGTCGTCGTCCATGTGCGTCATTGTGTTCCGAAACCGCGCACAACGCCACGATAGGGGGGCTGCGACTCCGACGGTCGCAGCACCGATTGCGGCGGGAAGTCGGGCTTGCAGAGCCCTCCTACCTGGTCAATGCGGCGACCTTCGCCGCGAACTTCGTCTTGTAGAGGCTGTCGAGTTGCGGGCGCAGCCGCGGGTCCGACGAGATCATGATGAGCCGCGTCACCTCCACCCTGCCGAGGTCGATGGTCACCTGCGGACCGGCCTGTTTCCACGCGACATCGCGAACGCCCCGGTACGTGATCTCAAACGCATCCTTCGCCTGCAGCCACGACGGCGGCGTTGCCGTGACGGACGCCTTCTCGGCCGGAAATATGACCGTGCCGACGCGGTCGTTGGCGTAGTTGTCATTCACCACGATCAGGACCAGCGTATCCTGCCCCGCCACGAGCGAGCGGACCCAGAGGTACTTCGAGCCCTTCACGGGCACGGCCGCCGGACAGCTCCGGGTGATGACCGGGCCGGCGGTGCGAATCTCCGCGCCGAGCAGGCCGATCTCCTTCCAGAGGGTCCTCGCATCCTCGTCGTCGCCACCGACGCCGTAGAACTCGTCGTACGGACAGAACCACCAGTACGAGATTCCCTTCGCCCCCGCCGCCATCGCGTAGTACAGCTCGATCCGCTTTTCCGGCGGCGTGGCCATGCGGAAGGCGCTTGCTTTTCCCCGGTGCCGCACGGAGTTCAGGATGATGTGCAGGGGTTTGGGGGCGCCGGCCGTCCGGCAGATCAGCGCGGAGGCGTACACCGACGTGGCCTTCGTGAAGTGTCCCAGCCACCCCGCGCGCTGGTTGTACCGGTTCGATAGCTGCTCCTGATAATACGGGTCGGCGCAGACCACGTCCGGGAGTTGCGCATACGTGTAGTAGTTTTCGGGCTTGTACGTGTTGTCGATATTGAGCAACTGGGCCGTCGCCGGGTCTCGCTTTCGGAGCCGGTAGCCGTGTTCCACAAGCGGCTGCGCGAGCGCGCCGAGGCGCTTGTCCGCCGGCAGTCCCTCGACGGCGTAGTCGTGCGCGTCCGGCTCGTCCATGAGGAAGTAGTACAGGGGGTTCCGGGTTTCTCCCGGCCATTTCACCATCCGGCGGATTCCGATCGAGTCGAGAAAGTCGAAGCCCGCCTTGCTCGAGATGAACGGCCCCCAGTTCCCGATCGATTCCATGTGGACGTTGATATTGTGGTTCGCCAGGTTCGTCAGACAGTTCCGCGCGTTCTTCTCCGGGTCGTTGCCCGAGTTCGTGTAGCCCCACATGCCGTACACGAGTTCGTCGGCGAACGCCCGGCTTCCGGCCACCGCCGCGGAGCCGTCCGCGTAGGCGGCCTGAAAGCAGTGGAACGAGCCCTTCGCCAGCGGCTTGTCCAGGCGAACGACGATCGCCGCGACGTCAACCGCCCTGTCGGCCGCGATCGTGGATCTGCCGGTGAGATCCTCGCCGTCGATCCATACCTTTATCGGGGCGGCGCCGGTAGCGTGATGGGCGTACAGAAAGACCTTGTCGAGGGACGGCGAGAAGCTGATCCCGCGGAACGCCGGCTGCGGCCGCGCCGCATCCGCGCGCGCCTCGACGGCGGAGCCACCGGCCATGACCTTCGCCATGACCGCTCCGGCCTTGGGGGCGCGTCGCAACCGGATCACGATTTCGCCGAACCCGCCGGCCGGGATCGACACCGGATCGGCCTTCCACCAGACCGGCTCGCCGGCCGCGATCAGCCGATCGAGGTCCGGCGACGGCAGACCGGGGAACCGGATGCTGGCCGGGTGGAATCCGCTCGTTTCTTTCTTCGTGAGCGCGAGGGCCTTCGCCAGGCTCACGCCGTCCAACTCGACATCCGTGATATCCGCGGGCGGGCCGCCGGGGTTGCGCAGGTACAGGTGCACGTATCCGCCGAGCGGGTTTTTCTCCTGGATGGACTGGAGGCTTTCTCCGGCCTCCGCCATCTGCGACCACGCCTCGAGCCACAACGGCAGGTACTGGGGAAACGGCACGTCCGCCCGGTAGACGGCGTGGACGAGCGTCACCGCGCCTTGCGAGACGGTCGCCCCGGAGACGCAGGCCAGGTAAGCCGCGGCGACAAAGAAACGAGTGTACTGCCTCATGAGTCACCTTTCCGGAACGAACCCGTGCCCAGGACGCAGCAGGAGGGGCCGGCGGCCCCGCTGCATCGGGCGAATTCAGGGTCGCCGTCCCCGCCCCCAGGCACTACGGCACAAAACGGAATGCGTAGATGTCGGCGTCCTTCATCACGAAGCGCAGCCGTACAGGCCGGCCCGCCAGCTTCGAGACATCCGTGCCGCCCTTCCACGCGACCGTTCGGGCGATCTCGTCGCCCCAGATCTCGATGCAATCCTCCGCCGCGAAGCCCGCAAGCGGCTTTCCGCCCGCGTCCTGGATTTCCACCTTTACGCTGCCGACCGCCGACGTGGAGATGTTCAGCGTCAGCTTCCGGCCCTCGAAGAGCAGCGGCTTTGTGATGAACTCGCCGCCGGCGTAGGGGGCGTTCACCGAGACGAAGCCGTCGAGACGGAGCGTGCCGCGTCGCAATTGCGGTGTGATCTCCTTGGCGGGGTAATTGTCGTAGTGCTCGGCCCAATACACGGAGATCTCCTCGGGGCCGGTCTGGAGGATGCCCCACGACGGCGTCTGGTTGCCGTGGGCGCCGCCCCAGTTCTTCGGGTCGAGGCCGGGGCGGATCCACGCCTCCATGAACGGGCGGTTCCAGTGAAGGCCGTCGTGGCTGGACATGAAAACCGCGTCGGAGAATCCGTCGGTCTTGCGCTGTTCCAGTCCGATCCGGTCGCGGTCCTTCGGGTGCACAAACCGCATCGGCAGGCCGATGTAGACGTACGGTGCGCGGAAGTACGGGACAATCCCGTTCGTGTAGAAGTGCTCGATGGGCGTCCCGCCGAAATCAAGCAACTCCGCCTTGCTCCAGTGGATGAAATCGGGCGAGGTGGCCCGGTTGATGCTCTTCTTGCCCTGCTGCGAATCCCGCGAATAGCAGACGTACTGCTTCGCGACCGTGTCCCAGAAGGCGGTGTTGTGCGAGTCGAACGCCCCCTGGGTGATGATCGGCTCCTCGCGGAGGTGCTTCCAGTGAACGCCGTCGGGCGAGACGAGCGCGATCAGGACGTTGCGCCGATCCTCGTTTCGGGTCTGCGGCCGCGCGAGGGTGACCGCTTTGTACCGCTGCGAGGCGGGCGCGGCCGGGTTCTCATCGACGAACGGCGAGAAGTTGTGGCACTCGTCGTAGGCCTTGCGCTTGCCGATCCAGATGATGTTATTCCTCTTCGAGCCGTCGTACTCGAAAAGCCCGAGCGACGGCCGCGTCCAGTGGATGCCGTCGGTGCTTTCCGCGAGGCACGTGCACTCGCGGCCCAGGTCGCCGCCGCCGCGGTAGTACATGCGGAACTTCCCGCCGTCCTTCAGGAGAGTGACGTATGCGCTCTGGCCGCCCTCCCAGGGGGCGTCGAAGCGGAAGACGACCTCCCGCGGAATCGGGCTGTGCAACTGGAGCCTCGCGCCCTTCATGCCCTCGATGAGCCAGTCATCCACGATGGGCTGGAGGTTGGAACCGATCTTCAGCGGACCACCGCCGGGCGCCGCCGCCCCCGCGGAGGACGCCAGAACGCCCAGGCCGATGAGCGCCGGAACGAGGGGAAACACCGTGAATTTTCGCATGATTACGATCTCCTGGCCGCTTCGCCCGTCGCCGCCCGCGCATGAACGTTTCGCGGGGCCGGCGCGAGCCTTATCGCACGTTGAACGAGTACAGTTGCCCCGACCCCCTCACGGTGAACCGCAGGCGGGCCAGGCCCCCGGGCGCCAGTTGCCGCAGCGACCTGCCGCCGAATGAAACCGGATGGCGCAGCGAATCGCCGGCCACCGTGGCGGAGTCCAGAAACTTCCCGGCCTCGTCCAGCACGTCCACGTCGACCGGCCCGACCGCGTTGATCAGCAGGTGGTCGCCCTGGAAGGCCAGCGGCCGCGTCGTCAGCGTGCCGCCGTCCACCGACACGAAGCCGTCGGGACGCAGTCGCGCCCGGAAGATTCCGCCGCCGCTGATGCGCTTGGGGCGCGGCGTGTTCTTGCCGTAGGACGAGGCGGCGTAGTAGTAGATCAGCTCGTCGCCGATCCGCAGCGGCCCCTGGCTGAACTCGGTCATGTAGCCGCCGTCGTTGCGGCCGTTGTTGCCGCCCTCGGGGCCGTTGGGGATGAAGACCTCCGGCACGCCGGAATCGTTGACGAATTGCACCTTCTTCCAGTTGAGCCCGTCGCGGCTGACGACGAGCTTGAAGAACGCACAGCCGGGTGCCGAGTAGGGGTAGTCTCCCGCGTCGTGCCAGACCTTCAGCCCGCCGAGCCAGAGCGACTCGTATCGCCACGCCGTCGAGGCGTAGTACTCGTCGTGTACGTGGTCGCCGTTCACGTCCGCCGCCGGCGGCAGCAGCGCAATCCGTTCGATCCGGTTTGTGTCGAACGGTTCGTCCAGCCGGTCGAAGAAGCAGTAGGCCCGCGAGCGGAGGTTGTTGTCGGGCTTGAGCGGGAGCGGCTTGGCGCTGAGGAACTTGAAGATGCCGAGGAAGCGGCGATCGATCGGGTCGTAGGAGAAGAGCGTCACGTCGCTGGGGCCGCGGAGCACGCGACCGTCCTGGCGGATCTCGCGGCGGCTCGGGTCGTCGTCGCCCGCCCAGGCGTTGACGACCTGCCGCCCGCGCTCCCACACCTTGCCGTCGTGCGAGCGCATATAGTAGACGCCCTCGAGGTCGTCGCCCCAGTTCGCAAAGTAGAGCCAGCCCTTATACGGGTACTTCGCGTCCGTGAGGTCGTAGTAGCACGAGAAGAGATCGATGTTGGTCGCCATGCGGCCGGTTGCGGCGTCCTTGAGATCCACGGCGATCCGTTCGAGCTTGCCGTCGTCGCCGGGCGTCCAGTTCATCGCGTCCGGCGACGTGAAGCGGAACAGGCCGATCTGGTAACGCTGGTTCTTCGGTTCCCAGTAGGCCAGGGCGAACATCACGTGCTTGCCGATCCGCGGATCGAAGACGATCGTCCCGCTGGCCATGAGCGTCTGAAGCCCCTCGGGCGCGAGGATGGGGACGTTGCCGCCGTTGTCCTTCCTGGGCTGATGGAGCGTCCGCTTGAGGTCCTGCGCGGAATCGATGAGCACATCGTCGATGAACAGTTGGGCGACGCCCCGCTTGATCGCGATGGGGTCTCGGGCGACGGCGGGCGGCGGAGTAAGCCCTCCCGCCACGATGGCCGCGAAAAGATACGGAATGCACCGTGCTCGTTGCATACGAACAGACTCCTCGCCGCCGCTGCCGCGTCGGTCTCCGTCCCGAGGCTTGACAGGGTGTTACCGTTGCCTGGCGCCGCGATCCGTGGCAGCACGCTTCCCCCGGCGGGACAGCCTTGCCAGGAGGGCATCGGCGTTTTCGTCAACCGACACAGCCTACGGGCGCCGACCAAGATGCGTCAAGGTGGTGATCGCCGGCCTGCGCCGTCGTTGCTTCGTCGCGCATGGGCGCCGGATATCCGCGCCCGGCCGACGGCGCAAAAAGCGACCCGCGTTCGCGATACGAACGCGGGTCTTATCTTTCTGTGCTGCCCTAGAGCAGCTGCGTCCGCTGCCCTATGGCAGCACACCTATGCTATACGTCACTAGACCACCTCCTTTCACGCGGGCCACCCCGGGTCATGCACGAGGCCGTGACCAGCCTGCGGATGTCGCCGGGCTTTTACCCCCTGCAGGTCGCCACCTGCAGGCCCGATGACTCAGTGGTTTCTGCTGTCTCTTATCTCTCCATCGGCCGCAGACACCCGCAGGCACGAGTCAAAACCCATCGCCCCAGGTATCTTTCCGGCTCACCCTATTATACGCGAAAGGTTGCCCCTGGATCACCGGAAAAATGAAAAGCTCTCGCAAAAAAACCCGATCACCGGCAATCGCGCGGGGCGCCTTGAAATTATCGCGCGTGCCGCGTAACCTTCTGGGGTTGTCGGGGCTCGTTGAAGTCCCGTCGGTTCGGCCTGCGGGCAGGTTGCCGTCCGGCCGACCCCAACAAGCGCGCCCGGGTGGCGGAATTGGCAGACGCGCATGGTTGAGGGCCATGTAGCCGTAAGGCTGTGGAGGTTCGAACCCTCTCCCGGGCAGTAATCAGGCAAATTACCCACCAGTCGGCGAGAACCGTAGAGAAAAGCTCACCTTGTGCGGTGCGGGATCAGCCAGGGACGCATGCCCTGATCGCTTCGGGCGGGCGAATCGTCGTTGGCACAGTCGCGGCCGCATGCTTGCGTTTTTCAGTATTGCTGCGAGGGGTTATGTTCCGATAATACGGAGTGCAAAGGACTGGCAGCGCGCAGGAGGCGCACAGTGGGGTTCCTTCGGTTGCGTCATGGGGTAGTTGCGGCGGCGGTCTGGGCGGGTCTGGTCGGGCCTGCCGTCCAGGCTGCGATCCTTCGCGTCGATGCCGACGCGGCGGAGGGCGGAGACGGGCGCACCTGGACCGGCGCGTATAAGTACTTGCGGGATGCCCTGGCTGCGGCGCGAGCGGGTGACGAGATATGGGTCGCCGCCGGGGTGTATCGGCCCGACGAGGGCAGCGGCGCTACGCGCGGCAACCGCTCCGCCACGTTCGCGCTCAAGAATGGCGTCGCGGTTTACGGAGGATTCCAGGGGGTGACGCCCGCGCCGGAGGATCTGCCGGAGGGCGAGGTCGAACGTAATCAGCGGAACCCGGACCCCGAGACAAACGAGACGGTGCTCAGCGGCGATCTTCGCGGCGATGACGGGCCGGATTTCATCGTGCCCTTTGCCGCGTGCTTCAGCGGTGCGGGCCATGCCTGTCCGGCGGGATGCGAACCGTTCGATTACGATGGCGACGGCGACGTGGACAAGGACGACCGCAGCCGATTCCTCACGGCCAACCGGTACGGCGATAACAGTCTGCACGTCGTTACGGGCACGAACACGGACGTTACGGCGGTGCTCGACGGCTTCACGATCACGGCGGGTGTGGCCGACGGCACGCAGCCCGACAACGACGGCGCGGGGCTGCGGCTGGTCAGCGGCGGGGCAACGCTGGCCAACTGCGTTTTCCGCGGGAACATGGCGGCGGATGCCGGCGGCGCGATCCGAAGCAGCGGGAGCAGGCCGCTTGTCGTGACGAGGTGCATCTTTCGCGGCAACGTTGCGGACTGGGCGGGTGCCTTCGAGTGCACGAGCAGCGACCCCGTGTTGACGGACTCGGTGTTCGCGTCGAACGCATCCGCGTATTGGGGCGGGGCGGTGTCGTTGCCCAACACCTCGGTTACCGTTTCCCGGTGCGGTTTCTTCGACAACGTGGCGGGCGAGTCGGGCGGGGCCGTCTTCAGCTACGCCTCCGACGGGATGCTCAACGGTTGCATCTTCGCGGGCAATCGGGCGTATGGATACGGCGGGGCGATGATTCAGAAGGCGGGAAAGGCGACCATCGCAGCCTGCCTCTTCCGCGACAACTCCGCATCGCAGGGCGGGGCGGTGGCGAACTGGAACGGCCCGCAGGCAACGATCGTCAACTGCCTCTTCGCCGGGAACTCGGCGGACTCGGGCGGGGCGGTATACAACGGTGCGGATACGGCGCTGGTCCTCGTCAACTCGACGCTGTACGGCAACACCGCGGCGGCGGACGGCGGGGCGGTGGTCTTCGCGCCGACGTCCGTTGCGCCCTCCGGCGTGATCGAGAACTGCATCCTCTGGAAGAACACGGCCGTCGGCGGCATGCAGATCGCCTTGAAGGACGCCCCGGCAGGAAGCCGCATGACGATAGGCAGCAGCGACGTGCTTGGGGGGCGAGCGGACATCCTGTCGTCGGGCAAGTGGCTCATCGAGTGGGGCGCAGACAACATCGACGCGGATCCGCTCTTCGTCTCACCGGATTCCGCACCGGGGCGTGCCGTCCCGTCCGACGCCAACTTCAGGCTGCGTTCCGGTTCCCCCTGCATCGACGCGGGAAACAACGCGATTGTTCCCGGCGAGGTTGTCACCGATCTGGACGGCGCGACGCGGATCCTCCGGGGAACCGTGGACATGGGGGCCTACGAGTTCGTTGCCAGTGACTTCGACGCCGACGGCGACACCGACCTGGACGATTACCGCATGCTCCAGCGCTGTTTCAACGGCCCGAATCGCCCGCCGCGCGCGGGGTGCGCGGTGAACGCGGACCTCGACGGGGACCTGGACGTGGATGCCGCGGATTTCCTGGCGTTTCAAGCATGTTTCAACGGCCAGGCGCGTTCGTCTCGTTGCCCGTCATGATCCGCCGGCGCGCCGGCCGGCAGAAGCCGCAGGACCGACTACGGCAACAGGAGTCGGGCGGACTTGGGGAGGTGGTTCTTCAGGGTGCGGCCGTCCCCCTTGACCCAGCCCAGCGGCAGATCCCCGCATGTTGCGACCGCCCAGCCGTTCGCGGTGCCGGGCACGTTCTCGCCGGCGAGGAAGCGGCGAAGATCGTGCTCCTCGATTCGCACCGATGCCCGGGGTTCAAAAGCCCCGTCGCGGCGCATGGCCAGCGCGTATGCGGGGAACCATGTCTGTCCCTTGAGGAAGGCGAGTTCCGGGCCGGCGTCGGCAAGGCCCGCGAGGTCGGGCGGCAGACCTGCAGGCCAGGCAAACATGCGATCGCGCCGGGCCTCGATGGTCACGAGATCGAGCCATCGGCCCCAGTCGGCGGGCAGCGCGGCGAGGTCCGCGTGAGATGGACGTTGTCGGCCCCGCGGCGATTTCCTTCTGCGTGCGTCCGCGCAGTCGGTCCGGCTGGAATGACCGCTCCGCACAGATTCGGGCCGTCCATCGGTGTCGGGGCGGCGGCCTTTGTCCGCCGTCGGCGTATCGGGCGGGTTCTCACGATCGGCCTGCTGGGCGACAACGCGGGCCGCGAAGCCCCCGGCGCAACGGTGGCGATGCGGCCAGAGGCGGTAACATGCCGCCGCCGTGGAGGCCGGGCTTTCGTATGCCGACAGCGCGGCTGCACGGTCCGGTCGCAGGTGGGGAAAACGGGACAGCAGGGCGGCGATCTGCCCCTCGTTTTCGTCCCATGCGAAGGTGCATGTCGAGTAAACGAGGCGGCCTCCCGGTCGAAGCAGGCGCACCGCCGCATCCAGGATTCGCGATTGTCTCGCCGCGCTGTGGGCAATGAGCCTGGGATCGAATGCCCGTCCGGTCTGTCGGCCGCGTGCCACGAGCGACTGGGCGGTGCAGGGGGCATCGACGAGCACGGCGTCGAAGACGGGGCCTGCGGCCGAGGCAAGGTCCGCCGGGTCGAGGCAGGTCTGCACCCAGCGGGTGGACCCGTGTCGCGCAAGGTTGAGCAGGAGCGGCGGCACTCGCGCCCGCACCGCTTCGTTGGCCAGCAACCAGCCGGCGGCGCCCAGACGTTCCAGAATCGCCGTCGTCTTGCCGCCCGGCGCGGCGCACAGGTCGCAGACGAGATCGCCGGGCTTCGGATCGAGCAGCGCCACCGGCAGGAGCGACGCGGCATCCTGCACGTAGTAGGCCCCGGCGGCGAAGAGCGGATGGCCCGCCGGTCGGCTGTCCGGCATGCAGAACCAGGCGGGCCCTTCGAACCAGGGCACCCGATCGCGAAGGAACGGCACCGCCTCGGCGGCGACGGTTCGCCCGAGCGGGTTGAGCCGGACGGCGGGAGGCTGTGGCGAGAGGATCGCCTCGGTCAGCGCGGAGGTTTCGCCGGCATCGAGCGGCAATGGGCCGAGGGCCCGCAGCAGATCGTTCCGGTCGAAAGGGCGTTCCATGCCGCAGATTGTACCCGATGAGGGCCCGGTTGAGTCGTATCGTCAGAGCGAGCATAATCCTGCGGATCGACGGCGCGGCGCCGGATGTTGGAAACGGCGAATCATGAATGATGGATGGCGAATCAAAGGGACCGGCGGCCGCGTCTGGCGTGCGTCATTCATCATTGCGGATTCCCCGTTGCCGGGAAGGTGCTTTCCATGAACCTCATCGACACGATCAAAGGCTCGTTGCTGGAGAACTTCTTTCCTGCCGGGTGGGACCTGAAGCGGATCGATGCGTGCGTGGGCAGGCCCGGCACCGAACTGACGCGGCAGGCGTGGTGGAACCGGCGGTTCTCGCCCGTTCCGTGCGCGTCGCTGGAGGAATTCGAGGTGAAGATGGGCCACGAGATCGCCTCGGAGATCCGCGACACCCGGAAAGAGGGCCGCAAGCTCGCGCTGATCCTGCCCGTCGGCCCGATGGGGATGTACAAGTGGGTCGTGTACTTTCTGACCGAGTGGAACGTGAAGTGCGACCACGTGTACGGATTCAACATGGACGAGTGGTCGGACGCGCAGGGCAATACGTTGCCGCCGACCAATCCGGGCGCGTTTCAATATGCCATGGAGCAGGCGCTCTACAAGCCGCTCGGCAAGCTGACAATCCCGCCGAGGCAGCGGAACTTCGCGACCCGCAAGAACCTTCCGACGTACCCGGAGAAGATCGCGCACCTGCGGGCCGGCGGGGCGAAACTCGACACCGTCTTCGGGATCGGCCGGGTCTGCCACATCGCCTTCTGGGAGCCGCACTTCGCGGCGGAGTACCGGTCGGTCGCCGAGTGGAAGGCCGCGACGCACCGCCTCGGCGCGAGGCTGCACCCGCTCACGATCGAGCAGAACGCCATCACGAGCTTCAAGAGCCGCACCACGCTTGTGCCGGCCTTCGCCAACTCGATCGGCCCGGGGCTCTTCCTCAAATCGGACTGGATCATCGGCGGCTGCGACGGCACGTTGTCGCGCGGCATGCAGTGGCAGGGGCTTTCGTTCTGGATGACCTTGCGGTATAGTCCCGATCCCTGGGTACCGAGCAGCTTCATGCCTACACTGCCGGGGAAGCTGTTTTTCCTCAAGGAACTGGCTGGACCGCTCGTGGCGGAGTGCAACTGAAGCGGACGGCCCCGGGCGCATGCGGCCGAGATGACACGCGACATCCAGAACCGATTGCCGGAGGCAGCAGACCGATGGCTCATCGCGAGACGCTCCGACGCAGCATGGAAGGAGAGGGCCGTCGGGCTGCTCGTGGAGTTGCTCGGCGTGGACACCACGCCCAGGAGCGATCCGGCCGCGTGCGCGGCGGCGGAGCAGCGATGCTTCGACATCATCCGACGTGAGCTGGCGGGAACCGTGCCCGCGGCGACGACGCACCTTGCCCCGATTCGGAGAGAGATCGCCGCGCATCCGTACTTCACCTGGCCGTATTATGCCGGCGACGCCGGGGATGCGAAGACCGATGCCGTCGAGCGGGTCTACCGCGGACGCGGCAACCTCTTCGTCCGGCTGGCGAGGCCGGCTGCGCCAAGGCTGGTAATCAACGGGCACATGGACACGGTCGCGCCGTTCCTGCCCGTGCGCGCGGACGGCAACATCGTCCACGGCCGCGGCGCCGTCGATGACAAGGGCCCATGCCTGTCGATGCTCCTGGCGGCGGGGCTGCTCAGCGAGATTGGACGCATGTTCGGCATCGAGCCGGCATGCGATCTGCTCCTGCAGTTCGTGATCGACGAGGAGCCCGGCGGCAACGGAAGCCTTTCGGCCGCGCTGGACGTGAAGCCGACGCCGCCGGACGCCGTCGTCGTGCTGGAATGTACGGAGATGACGGCGTACCCGGCGAACCGCGGCGCGGTCTGGCATGCGACGCGTCTCGAATCCGCCTCGTGCGGGCATGAGGTGCTGCTCGAGGCGATGGCCTTCGTGCTGGGCGGACTGGACGATTTCGGACGAGCGCTCAAGGCCGAGAGCGACCATCCCCTGTTTCCGCATCGGCCGGTGCAGACGTGCCACGGGCGCCTCGGTCCGTTCGGCGTGCACCCGTCTCGCGTGCAGGATTACGTCCGCCTGCACCTGCGCTGGGAGGGCATTCCGCGATCCGAGGTCGTCGCCGTAGTCGACGAGGCGGTGCGCGAGTATTGCCGTGTGTACGGGGACAAGACGCAGCCGGGCGCCGGCGATGCGGTCCTGGCGCAACATCTGCGATGGTCGGATGCCGCCGAGGATCGTGCCGTGCTGGAGATCTTCGGCCTGGCCGGTCACATGGGCGCGGTCGATCGGCTGGACGGAGCGATTACCAAGGCCGGCGCCATCATCCGGAAGCTCGTCCGCACAAGGACCGCGCGAGGCGGAGCCTGGAACAGCCTGCACATTGCCCTGGCCGACGCGGACGGCGGACACTCGCTCGAACTGGAGGGCGGCCAGGGCTTCCTCCCGACGCACGAAATGGAGGCCGTGTGCGAGCGGATGCGGCAGGCGGTCCGGGCGGCGACGCGCGAGTATCTGGCGCTCACGGGTCGGGCCGCGGACGCGATCCGCGCCACGGTGACGTTCGAGAAACTTCACAATGCCGCGTTCGCGCGGCGGACCGACGGGCCGGCGATGAGGGCGATCCTGGCGGCGGCCGGTGCGGTCGGCGCCTACCACGGCGAGCCGGTCCGCGGGTGGGATGTTTCCTGCGACGCGCGGATCTTCGCGAAGGAGTTTCCCGACGCGGAGGTCATCACGTTCGGCCCCGGTCTGCTGGCCCGGGCGCACGCGAATGACGAGCAGATTGACATCCACGACGTGCTGATCGCGGCGGAGGTGCTGGCGCGATTGGCCTTGACGTATCAACCGTAGAGAGCAGAGGACTGTTGGAGAGTGCGATGGCGATTCGAATGGGCGTGATCGGCGGGGGCATATTCGGCGAGACGCATCTGCAGATCTTCACACAGATGCAGCAGGAAGGGCGGTGCGTTCTGGCGGGCCTGGCCGATCTGAACGAGAAGGTCCTGGCCGAGCGGGCACGCCAGTACGGCATGAAGACCTACACCGACTACAGACAGATGCTCGCCCGGGAGAACCTCGACGGCGTGGCCGTCGTGACGCCCGATCCGACGCACCTGCCGATCGTGCTCGATGCGCTCGAGGCCGGCTGTCATGTGCTTGTCGAGAAGCCGATGGACGTTACCGTCGAGGGATGCGAGAAGATGGTGGCGGCGGCGCGGCGCAGGGGCCTGCTCCTGCAGGTGGATTTCCATAAGCGATTCGACCCGTACCACACCGCGCTGCGCGACGCGGTTGCCGCCGGCCAACTGGGCACGCCGCTCTACGGCTACGCCTGGATGGAGAACCGCACGGAGGTCCCGCGCGACTGGTGGCCGGCGTGGGTCTCGCGCTCCTCGCCCGCCTGGTTCCTCGGGTCGCACATGGTGGACCTGTTCCGGTGGCTGATCGGCGGAAGGAATGCCACGCGCGTCTACGCGACGGGCGTGAAGAAGAAACTTGCCGCCATGGGCGTCGATACGTACGACTGCATTCAGGCGAAGGTGGATTTCGAGGATGATATCGCCTTCAACCTCGATACGGCGTGGGTGTTGCCGGACGGTTTCGAGGCGCCCGTGAATCAGGGCATCCGCCTGGTCGGGACGGACGGCATCATGGAGATCGACTCGCAGAACCGCGGCGCCGAGGCGTGTCTGTCGGGCAGAACGCAGGAGACGCTCAACATGGGCTACAAGCTCATCCGGCGCGACAAGCACGGCCGGCCGCGCTACGAGGGCTACGGATTCGCGTCCATCGCGGACGTGGTGGAGAACATTGCGTTTCTCAAAGAGGGCGGGCGTCTCGAGGATCTGAAGGGAACGTACCCGAGCGGGGAAGACGGGCTGGAGGTGACGCGCATTCTGTGTGCGATCCACGAGAGCGTCCGGACGCACAGGCTGGTCGAGCTGGCGTAGCGCGCCGGGCGGCCGGAGGGGCCGGTATACGCAAGGTTGAATCGGAGACATAACGACGATGGCTACGAAGGAGTTTCCGCTGGAACCCGTTGCGGTTCCGAAGGTCGAGACGAAACACCGCCGCATCCGGACGGCGCTGCCCGTACCGGAGTCGCTGCCGCTGCTGACGGAGATGCGCAACGCCGAATGCCGCTCGATGCGCGGCCAGCCGCCGATCATCTGGGATCGCGGCGACGGCTTCCACATCCTCGATCCGTACGGCAACCGGTGGCTGGATTTCTCGTCGGGCGTCCTCGTGACGTCGTGCGGACACGGTCATCCGAAGATCCTTGCGGCCCTTTCGCGCATGATCGAGAAGGGCCTGTACCACGCGTACTGCTTCCCCACGGAAATCCGTGCGAAGCTCGCCGCAAAGCTCTCGTCGCTCGTGCCGCGTCCGCTCAAGGAGGTGTTTCTCCTTACGACCGGTTCGGAGGCGACCGAGTGCTGCATCAAGCTGGCTCGCACGCACGGCGCGCGGGTCGGCGGCCGGACGAAGAAGGTTTTCGTCACGTTCGACAACGCGTTCCACGGGCGCACCTTCGGGGCCCAGCTCGCCGGCGGCGCCCCGGCCCTCAAGAAGTGGATCGGCGACGACAACTACGGCTTCGTGCAGGTCCCGTTCCCGGACGGATTCCGTCAGAAGGACGTGTCGTTCGATGTCTTCACGCGGAGCCTCGAACGCCAGGGCGTCGAGCCGAAGGACGTCTGCGGCGTGATGTCCGAGACCTACCAGGGCTGCAACGCGAAGCTGATGCCGGCCGAGTATGCGCAGGCATTGCGCCGCTGGTGCGACGACCACGGCGCCCTGCTGATCTTCGACGAGATCCAGGCCGGCTTCGGCCGGACGGGCCGGTGGTTCGGCTTCGAACATTGCGGCGTCGTGCCCGACCTCGCGGCGTTCGGCAAGGGCATTTCCGGCGGCATGCCGTGTGCCGCGGTGATCGGGCGGACGGAGATCATGAACCTGTACGGCCCGGGCGAGATGACGAGCACGCACTCCGCGAACCCGATGTGTTGTGCGGCTGCCCTGGCCAACATCGAGGTGATCGAGGCGGAGGGCCTCGTGCAGAACGCGGCCCGGCTCGAACCCGTGCTCATCGAGGGCGTCGAGCGGATCCAGGCGGCTTCGCACGGGCGGGTGGGCCGCGTGGATGCCGTCGGCCTCGTGGGCGCCGTGCAGTTCACCAGGCCCGGCACTACCGACCCCGACCCGGATCTGGCGTGGGATGTCTGCAAGAAAATCGTCGAATCCGGCGTGATGCTCTTCTCGCCGGTCGGCGTGGGCGGTTGCTGCCTGAAGATCTGTCCCCCGCTGACCATCACCGAGGAGGCGTTGCGCGAGGGGCTGGACGTGATGCGCGACGTCACGGCGGCGCTTACCGCATAGGGTCGCGCGGGCGTGACAGGCGCGCCACGTGGAGGACCGCTGTGCGCCAGGGCTTCGCGGGCGCCGAGGGCTACTTCATGTACTTCGCCGCGGCTTTCCGGAGCGCGGCGACCTTGTCGGTCCGCTCCCAGGTAAAGCCCGGACCGCTGCGGCCGAAGTGCCCGTGACGGGCCGTTTCCTTGTAGATGGGCCGCAGAAGCTTCAGTTCGTCGATGATGCCGCGCGGCTTCAGCGGGAAGATGTCGCGCACGAGCTTGGACAGCGTGGCCTCGTCGATTCGCCCCGTGCCCTCGGTGTCGACCAGGACGCTCACCGGCTCCGCCACGCCGATGGCGTAGGCCAACTGCACCTCGCATGCGGTCGCGAGGCCGGCCGCCACGATGTTCTTCGCGATGTACCGCGCCATGTAGCTCGCCGAGCGATCCACCTTCGACGGATCCTTTCCGCTGAACGCACCGCCGCCGTGGCAACCCCGCCCGCCGTACGTGTCCACGATGATCTTGCGACCGGTCAGCCCCGTGTCCCCGTGAGGCCCGCCCGTTACGAATCGGCCCGTGGGGTTGATGTAGAAGCGGATGCGCTGGCTCCACAGCCGGGGACACTCCTTCATCACGACCGGCCGGATCACCTTCTCGATCAGCACTTTCCGCGCCTTGTCGGACATGTTGTGCGTCCGCGGATCCACCACGTCCTCGGTATGCTGTGTCGAGAGGACTACGGTGTCGAGCCGCGCCGGCACGCCATCCTCGTATTCCACCGTCACCTGGCTCTTGCCGTCCGGACGAATCCACTTGATCTCCCCGCTTTCGCGGGCGTTCGCCAGGCGCTCCACGAGCCGGTGCGCAAGCTGGATCGGCAGCGGCATCAGGGACTTCGTCTCGTTGCAGGCGAAGCCGAACATCAACCCCTGGTCGCCGGCGCCCTGCTCCTTGTGGAGACCCTTGCCGGCCGTGACGCCCTGGCTGATGTCCTCGGACTGCGAGTGAATCGTGCGGACGACGGCGCAGCTTCGATAGTCGAAGCCGACGGCCGGGTCGGTGTAGCCGATCTCCCGGACGGTGTTCCGTGCCGTCTCCTCGACGCGGGCGAGGGCCTTCTCGGCCTCCCGGTTGTGGACGGTCACCTCACCGGCGAGGACGATCAACCCGGTGGTGACGAGCGTCTCGGCGGCTACCCGCGCCTGCGGATCGACCGCGATAAGGCTGTCGAGGATCGCATCGGATATCTGGTCGGCCACCTTGTCCGGGTGGCCCATGCTGACGGATTCCGACGTGAACAGGTGCCCGGAACGTCGCGTGCTGAGTACCACTCTGCGCCTCCTTACTGACAGTAGCAAGAATGCTGCGGGAATCGGTGCAACGATCACCGCGCCGGCCGCATATGATACGAATCTGTCTCCACGGGGGCAAGCCTCGCTACATGCTGTCGGAGGCCGCAACGGCGGCGAGAAAGCGGT
This sequence comes from uncultured Planctomycetales bacterium, assembly GCA_964653435.1. Lineage (GTDB taxonomy): Bacteria > Planctomycetota > Phycisphaerae > UBA1845 > PWPN01 > CAZMVY01. The sequence goes on from CAZZFA010000071.1 coordinate 17,951, forward strand.
CGAGATACCCCTTCTGGATGAACGTCTGAATGGCCTCGACGGTCGTATCGTGGTTCATTCCCCAGAGGCAGGTGCGAAGGTCCTTCAACTGCACGTCCATCTGGATCAGAAGCACGCGGTCCACGGCCAATGCCGGAGGAAGCTCGCGGAGAAGGATGGCGGAGAGGTGATTCACGCCGGGCCCGCCAAGGCAGATCAGCGGGCACTCGTGCAGGTCCTCGTTGTTGATGTAGTGCAGGTCGCTGATGACCAGGCATCGCCACGAGGAATCGGGCGGGAGGCGCTTGCGGATTTCCTCCGCCAGGGCATAGGCAAGGGGACGGTCCTTGTCCTCGGCCCGTAGCGTCGAGCCGGTCACGATAAGGACCAGGTTGTCGGCGTCGTATTCCTCCATCGCGCGCCGGCATTATATCCCTCCAGGCGCGGATGGGCGACGATCTGACCGAACGCGAAGCGCAAGCGAGCGCCCTGTCTGAACGGGCGGGTGGCGGCTGGGGCGCTTGCTTCCGGCGCGTTCTGAACGGGCGGCGGCTGGGGCGCTTGCTTGCGCTGCGCGTTCTGAGCGGGCGGGTGGGCGACGATCTGACCGAACGCGAAGCGCAAGCGAGCGCCATGTCTGAACGGGCGGACGGCGGCTGGGGCGCTTGCTTGCGCGGCGCGTTCTGAGCGGGTGGCGGCTGAGGCGCTTGCTTGCGCTGCGCGTTCTGTTGGATGGCGCGCCGCCGTGAATGACGATTCAGTTCTTGTGATCGGCAGAGCGGGCCGCGAGCACGCGCTCGATTTCTTCGGCGGACATGCCGCGTTCGACCATCGACCGTTTCAATTCATTCTCCGAGGTAATCACGGAGAGCCTGTACCAGAACCCGCCGAGGACCACGGAGATCAGGACGGCGACGAACCCCGCGGCGACGATCGTTTCGGGCGTCCAGTTGATCTCTGCAAGCATGGCTATCGACCTCGTGGCCGGACACGGCACCGCAGGGCGGGACGGACCGCCCGATCCTGCATCCCTCGCAGGGGTATTCGTCGGCCCCTTCGTTATATTCGCGATCGGCTCGTATTGCGTCTACGCCCCCGGGCCACTACGCTCCCCGCCGGATTGTCGGCAATGCAGCGAGGCAGCCCGTGAGCGAACCGCTGACCTTCGTGTTTGACCCTGCCCGGACGGATGGGTGGTTCCACCTCTATGTCGGCGTGTGGGATATCCCGCGCGGGCCGCTGGGCGTGCTGCTGTATCTGCCGCTCGTCCCGCTGTTCTGGATCGCGCCGGCGCGGGCTGTGCGGGCATTGCTGATCGCCACGTCCCTGTTGCTCTCGTATGCGACGCTCGGCCCGGCGTTTGTGACGCTGCTCCTGGGACTGGCCTTCTACTACTTCTTCGCGACGCAGATGCTTACGGAACGCGGCCGGATCGTCTGGCGGGATGCCGGCATGGACCGCCACGCCGCGCCGGTGGTCTCCTGGCAGGAAACCCCCGTTCCGAACACGATGCTCGCCGTTGCAGCGGTCATAATGCACCTGCCCTATATCGCCCTGCTCATCCGGCCGATGCCGGCGTTCCTTCCGTCCCTGGGCGGTGCCGTCGAGGTGCAGACGAACTACCTCCACTGGTGCGGGCTGGCCTACATGCACATCAAGGCCGTCTCGGTGGTCGTGGACCGGCTCCAGGGGCGGCTTGGCAGGGTCGGCCTCGACGACTACCTCGCCTACATGCTTTTCGCGCCGACGGTCAAGATGGGGCCTGTCTATCGATACGATCACTTTGTCTCGCAACTTGCCGACGCCCGAGGCAACGTCCGGATTCGCGAGGGGCTTGCGAGGATCGGCCTCGGCCTGCTCCGCCTCGGCATCATGCTCTTTCTGATTCACCGCCACATCAGCCCGCGTTTCTTCGCGGCGCCGCAGACCCTGCCGTACCATCGCGTCCTGATCTCCTGCATCCTGACGCCGCTTGATCTCTACTTCTGGTTCGCCGGCTACTGCGACATCGCCATCGGCATCGGGCGTCTCCTGGGCTTCCGCGTCCCGGAGCACTTCCGCGGGCCGTGGTTCGTGAACAACATCGCCGACTTCTGGAAGCGATGGAGCATCACGCTGGGCCAGTGGCTTTTCGATTACCCCTTCCGGGCAATGGTCGCGAGCCGTTTTCCGCGATGGTTGTGTTTCGTGCTTACGTTCCTCTACTGCGGCCTGTGGCACGGGCTGTTCCGGTCGTACGTCATCTGGGGGCTGTTGCAGGGCTTCGGCTTCGCGATCCACCATGCCTGGCACCGGTGGTGGTTGCGGCGGAAGAAGAAGGACGGCCCGGTCGTGCAACTGCTGCGAAGCGTCGGGTTCTGCGACGGCCGCGCCGGCTGGGCCCTCTCGTGGCTGCTCTTGATGAGCTATCAGCTCCTGACGATCAGCATCGCGTCGGATCTGGCATACGGCGGCAGCCGATTCGTGCCGGTGCTGTTCGGGCTGCGCAGGCACGGTTGAGCCGCCGGGGGCGTTCGGTTCGCGTTCCGGGCGGTACCGGAACGATAAGGGTCTGGGCAAGCACGGAAGTGACCCGCCCTGTTCTCGCCTCAACGCGAAGACTGTGGTCGGACGCTGTGCGGGGACACGGCCTTGCGGTTTTTCGCGAATCCGGCACAGAGGCCAAGCGATCCAAGCCGGGTGAATAATCTATAAGTATTTGTCAGGAAATCGGTTACGCTAAAAAGGCCCTTGGTGGTACGCAATCGTCCGCACGGGGCGGAGAACCCCGTTTTTTCGCTTGCCGTTTCACGATGGGCGCGGTAACATAATGGATGAGAGAGAGTGCATGTGCCGGCGGGACGGCACGTACTCTCTTTTTTTGTTGGCCAGATGGCCCGGAGCGGCAAAGAAGGTCCGCACATCTAAAAAAGGAGGAGGCTAGGCATGAAGATTCCCCTTATCGCAGGGCTGCTCGGGGTGCTCGTAGCAGCCTCACTGGCAAGCGCCAGCATCGTGGCTTGGAATTGTGCTGACGACGGTGATGGTGCGATCGTCATGCAGACCGGAACGCTCAGCACGGTCGGGGACGACTATCGTCTCGACATCACCGCTGCTCAGCACTGGTTCCCGGGGCACATGGCCGGTGACTTCACGACCGACACGGAGCTGGACCCGACGGTGTGGATCGTGGAGACGGTGGACAACTACACGAACTTCACGTGGACCGACTACCACATCAGCATCGGGATGACCAAGCCGTTCTCGATCGTCGGTGTCGTGACGCCGCCGGATTGGACCTCGGCCGTCACGACTCCCGCCGGCGGGCAGCAGTTACCGGGCAAGCCGCCAGGGACGCTCGGCTGGGTTGGTGCGGTTGACTACTATGCCGGGACGCCGATTCAGCCGGGGCAGTCGGGCTCGTTTGGGCTGGTCGTATCCTTCCTCGGGAGCGTGGAGTTCTGCACCGAGCAGATCCCGACGCCCGAGCCGGCGAGCCTTCTGCTTCTGGGTCTCGGCGGACTGCTGATTCGGCGCCGCAGGTAAGGCCGGCGCATCCGGTCGAAGCGGCGTCAGCGCAACAACAGCAAGTACGTACCCAGCGGGGCGCTCCAGCGCCCCGCTGGTCTTTTTACGCGCGGGGCCAGGATCATCGCGGCGCGGTTTCAGCGGCGCCGCGGAAGGCGGATACGTCCAACCCCCCGGGCCCCATCCGCACCAGGATGCTGCCCACGTCCGCCGTATTGAGATATCGGTACGCGCGCATCAGGTTGTTCAGGCCGGGGTTGCTGATCTCGCTCCGTTTCCCGCTTGAGCGAAGCACATACGTCGGCGAGACCGCGTGGATGAACTCGACCGTCCACGGTTTGAAACTCCCATGATGCGGAAGGACGAGGACATCCGAACGCAGATCGGCATGATCGATGAGCCACCGTTGCGGACCCTGCTCGATATCGCCGCAGAGAAGGATCGATCGCCCGCGGTAGCAGAGGCGCATCACGATGGACGACTCATTGGAGGAGCGCGGTGCCGCCCGCTCGTCCGCCGGGGGCCAGAGCACCCGGACGTCAACGCCGCCCGTTCCTGCCAGCCGATGGCCCGCACAGAGCAAGCGAAACGGGATGTCTCGCGCCCGTAGCTCCTGCAGGACGAGTCCGGCGGATGAGTTCAGGGCATCGGGCCGACGGGGCACCGGGAAGTCCGGCGGAATCCAGGCTGCGCGGATGGGAACGTGCGAGGCCAGCTCGGGCAGGCCGCTGAAGTGGTCGAGGTCGGGGTGGCTGATGATGGCGGCATCGAGGCGGCGGATACGTTCCGCGCCGAGGGCAGGGCATAGCGTCGAACGGTAAAGCTCGTACGGCGGCATCGTGCCGCAGTCGTATGCGAGCGCCCGCCCGTTCGGGAATCGGATAAAGGTCGCGGTGCCGTTGCCGACGGACAGCACCCGGACATGCAGTTCCCCGTCGGCCGGCCGACCGGGGAAGTACCAGAAGATGCCCGCGACGGCGCAGGACGCCAGCCCGATCGCGATGCCGTGTCCCGGTATCGTCAGCAGCGGACGGGCGGCCCATAGCCCGCAGACCGCCAGTGCCGCCAGCACCAGCCACAGCGGCGGTGCAGGGGTCAGGAAGCTTGCATGCGGGATCGACGCCAGGCGCCGGACCCACTGATCCAGCAGGCCCGTTACGCCTGCCAGCAGGGGCGCGAATACCAGGGCGGTGCCCGGCCAGATCGCGGCGGCGATGAGCTTGGCGAAGCCCGCGAGCATGAGCAGCCCCACGAGGGGGGCGATCAGCAGCGAGTTGAGCCATCCCCAGGTGCTCGTCTGACCGAAGTGATACAGCGACAGCGGCGCGCCAACCAGCCAGGCCGCCACCGAGACGGCCAGCGCCAGCTCCAGGGCAACCGCAGTATCCTGCAGCAGCCGTCGGGCGCCTTGTGGCCGCGCGGATGTCGGCACCAGTTCCGCGATGGCCGCGTGCCGACGAAGGATCACCCGGCGCCACGCGTCCCGAACCGGTCCGGACAGGTAGATGACCCCGCCCAGCGTCACGTACGACAACTGGAAGCCCGGGTCGAACAGGTCCGTCGGGCGCACGGCCAGCACCAGCAGGGCGCTGGCGGCCAGCCAGTTCGCGGTTCGTGTCGGGCGCCGCAGCATCAGGCCGATGCACAGGAACGAGGCCGTGATCGCGGACCGGAGCACCGGCGCATTCGGCTCGGCGAGCGCGGCGTACAGGAGCAGCGCGATCAGCACCACCGCCGCCGACTGGCGGCGCGATCGGCCCAACAGGGCCGCCATTGCCCACACCGCGCCGGCGAGCATGGCCAGGTGCGAGCCGCTGACGCTCAGGATGTGCACGGTGCCCGTGGCGACGAAGGCATCGTTGATTGCCCGGTCGACCGTGCTCCGCTGGCCGAGGATGATTGCTTCGAGCACGCTTACGCCGGCAGGGTCCGGCATCGCGAGATCGTCGAGCAGCAGGCGGCGGCAGTGCCGTCGATAGCGCGTGAGCCAGCCCGCCTCGGACGCCGGTGCGCCGATCGGCGTCACGTTCGCGGCGTGTTCGCACGAGAGGCCCGCCAGCACGTCTCGCCGGCGCTGGTATAGCGCCCAATCCGGCTCGCCCGGGTTCGCCGGCGGCACGGGCCGGTAGAGCCGGCCGAAGACGCGAACGCGGTCGCCCGCGTGCAGGTGTTCGAGCGGCTCGGCCACGCCGACCTGTATGAGCCCGCGGACGCCGATCGGCCTGCGGACGCCGTCGAGCATCTCGGCCTCCAGCAGGAATCGTGTCCGGGCCGGCCGGGGCACGGCACTGCGGAAGACGCCGAAGTCCGGTTGCGTCATCGACGGTTCGGTGGCGATCGTACCGACCAGGCACGCGCCGATCGGGCTTTCGCCGGTGTACCGCACCACGTGATCCGTCGCGATGCGTCGGTACGTCACCTCGTGCAGCGCAGCGCCGACACCGATCGCCGGCAGCAGGAGCACGGCCGCTGCCGGCCCGGGCCGTTTGCGCAGGGCGAACAGGAGGCCGCCGCCCGCGACGAAGATCGCGACATACACGAACAGCGGCGATGGCCAGCGAGAGTCGAGGAAGATACCGATGATCACGCCCGCGGCGGGCGGCAGCAGGGGCGCGGCCGCCAGCGCGGCGGCAAGCCGTTCGCGCCGCGTCGGCTCCGGCGATTCCGTGGCGATCGCTCGTATCACGGCGTTCGAGGGCGCTACCAGGTCAGCAAGAGTCGATCGGCGACGACCTCGTCGCCGAGGTTCTCGCCCTCCCGTTGAAATCGCCTGAGCATCGATCGCCCGCAGTCAACGAAAGCTTCGCGTTCAAAGAGTCCCTCGGGTATCGGCAGGCGACACTGCTTCCGCCCCGATTTCTTGGTCCCGTCAATGCTGAGGAGAACGTAGACGCCGCGAGCTTTGCACCGGCCGATGGCGGCGAACAGGCGTTGGAGGTCGAAGGATTGCGCGCCGTAGAGAATCGATTGCGTATGAAGGTACGGCGGATCGCAGTACACGACGTCCTCAGGCTGGGCGCTGTCCATGACCGGCTCGAAGTCTGAATGCACGAACTCGGCTCCCTTCGTACGGTCGTGCCAGATGTCGACACGCTTGGCAAAGGCCGCCGGAGAGATCGGTCGGTGAATACCGCACGGCGTGCTGATATGCCCGTCGCTTTGCCGAAACCGTACTACGCCGCCGTAACACGCGCGTGAGAGAAAGAGGAGATCGGCCGGGTTGGGCTGGGAGTTGTAGGACGCTTTGATTCGTTCGTACCCTGCGATCTTGTCGCCGGCCATGCACAGATTCCATCGCTCGGTATACCATTCTTTGAGGCGAGAGGGGTTCGCAGAGAGAGTTTGCCAGATTTCGATCAGTGGTTTCAGAAGGTCGGACGCTACGGCCCGTTTCGGCGCCAGCGTAGCCAGCACCGCAGCGCTGCCCACAAAGGGCTCGAAATACGTTTCGAATCGTTCCGGAAAGAACCCGACAATCTCATGCGCAAATCGCTGTTTGTTGCCGATCCATTTCAGAAGTTGAGTTCGAAACGGTGTAACCTCGCGAACCGGCCTCGGCTGCGTGCTGTCGGGAGTCTGGAACAAGAGCTGTTGCATCGCATCCTCGCCGGGGGATCTTCTAACCTCGACTGCCAGTATATCCCAATTTGGGATGGCGTCAACCCCCCGGGAGAGTAATGACATAGGCGAAACGGGACATGCGTAAGACTATCCGCCAGCACGAGCAGGTTGCTCTCCAAGTACTGTTGCGGCAGATCCGCACGGATGCGGGGCTGCGCCAGGAAGACTTGGCCAGGAAACTGGGCCAGCCCCAGTCCTTCGTCAGCAAGTACGAATGTGGAGAACGGCACCTGGATATGCTTGAGGTCCGCCGCATCTGCGCAGTTCTGGGCGTCTCGTTGGGCGAGTTCGTACGCAGGCTGGAGAAGAAGCTTCTGGAGGAGGCGTAGGTGCAAGCCGACGCGCGGTTCATCGGCTTGGACATGGAGTTCTGGGCGAACGTGCGCGCGGTGTCGCAGGCGAGCGGGTATACGGCAAGGGGGACCGGCGAGGTCAAGGTTCACACGCCGAACGACATGCGCGCGGCGATGGGAAAACTCGGGCTCGGCGCGGGCCATCTCGTCGATGCCGCGGGCCGGCCGACGTCACTCGGCCGTCGGGTCGCCGAGTACTCCGCCTACCGCGCCGATGTACTGAATCGGTTCGTCAGGCCCCGCCTTATGGACGTCCAACAGGCGAAATCCCTCTTCATGCAGCTCCAGCGTCGCCATCGACCGAGGTGCCCTTTGCCGCTCAACAAGCAGAAGGGTGAGAAGCGGTCGCGTGCCTACTTCACCTGCATCGTCAACATGCTGATCGAAGCCGGCATTGCTGGAATGCCCTGCGATTACGACCCGCGCGCGCTGGTAGTCTTCACACGTGGCGAATCACCTTTGTGCATGCTTTCGCGTCGCATGGATGGGTGTTTTCCCGGTACCGTAAACCCCGTAGCAGTCTGGGAAATCAAGGAGTACTACCATACTACCACCTTTGGAAGTCGAGTAGCAGACGGGGTGTATGAAACCATTCTGGACGGTCTCGAGCTGGCGCAGTTGCGGTTGCGGCACGGCGTGGGGGTCGGGCACTTCCTGTTCCTGGACGCGCGCTACACCTGGTGGGAATGCGGTCGGTCATATCTGTGCCGTATGATCGACCTGCTGCATATGGGCTGCGTCGACGAGATACTGTTTGGATCCGAAGTGATCGATCGCCTGCCGCGGCTGGTCCGACAGTGGGTCTCGGCGGTACGTGCCCGGCATGCTTGATCCCGCGAGACGCATGCCGCCGCGATCTGTTGGGGCGAGACAAAGACGATCGGGCGCGCGGTCACGGGGTGCCGGCGATTCGGTTCGGCGGCGCGGGCGCACATGTTGATTTGGACCCTGTAACTCGCTGCCCAGATCGCGATCCGTCCGGGGTGACGCCGACGGTGTTGTAGCCGATCCGTTCGGTATCGCACCCCCCGCCTGCGCGGCACCGGCCGGTCGGCCGGCAGGGGGGGCATAGGGACGCACGGGTCGGATTCCCTTGCGTTGACATCGTTGCCAGAACGATTTATAGTCGTACGTCGCCTGGGCAGCGGCCGGGTTGCGCGCTGTCGACGGGCAGGGTGTAAGTGCATGGCTCAGGTGGTCTTAGAGCGGGTAACCAAGGTCTACCCGGGCAACGTCAAGGCCGTCGATAATGTGACGTTGGACATCGCGGACCGCGAGTTCGTTGTCCTGGTCGGTCCGTCGGGTTGCGGCAAGAGTACGACCTTGCGGATGATCGCCGGGCTGGAGGAAGTGAGTTCCGGGACCGTTCGCATCGGGGATCGCGTCGTGAACGACGTGCCCCCGAAGGACCGCGACATCGCGATGGTGTTCCAGAATTACGCCCTGTACCCGCACATGACGGTGTACAAGAACATGGCCTTCGGGTTGAAGCTTCGGGGCGTCCCGAGGCGGGAGATCGACCAGAAGGTGCATGAGGCGGCGAGGCTGCTGGGCATCGAGGCGCTGCTGGATCGCAAGCCGAAGGCCCTGTCGGGCGGGCAGCGGCAGCGGGTGGCGGTAGGGCGGGCGATCGTGCGGAACCCGAAGGCGTTCCTGTTCGACGAGCCGCTGAGCAACCTGGACGCGAAGCTTCGCGTGGAGATGCGGGCGGAACTCAAGAAGCTGCATCGTCGGCTGGCCACGACGACGATCTACGTCACGCACGACCAGGAAGAGGCGATGACGCTGGGCGACCGCGTGGTGGTGATGAAGGACGGCGTGGTGCATCAGGTGGCCCGGCCGCTGGAGGTGTACGACCGTCCGGTGAATCGGTTTGTGGCGGGCTTCGTGGGGACGCCGCCGATGAACTTTTTCGAGGGGCGGCTGGTGCGGGCGAACGGCCATCTGTACTTCGACGAGGGCTCGTGCCGGATCCGGCTGCCGGAGTCGCTGGCGGCGCGAGTGGCGGCGTACGAGGGGCGGCCGGTCACGATGGGGGTTCGGCCGGAGGATATCTCCGACCGGACGGACGGGAACTTCGGCGAGCCGGAGAACGCGTTGCCGGTGAAGGTGAGTGTCGTGGAGCCGCTGGGTGACAAGATGGACGTATACATGCAGACGCAGGCCCATGATCACGTTGTCTGTCGGGTGGACGCGCACAGCCGAATCGAGGAGGGAACGAATATGACGATGCACCTCGATTTGCATCGGGTGCACCTGTTTGAGTCGGGCGAACTGGGCCGGAACGTCAGCCTCAACGGTGGCGGGGTCTGACGCCGTGCGGGCGCGGAAGCTCCAGCACGGGCGGACGGCCGAGCCGATCCGGCTTCGGCGCATGCGAAGGGAGGCCTCGATGCGCTAGGGGTCGGCGTATGTCTTGCGGCGTAGGCCCGCGCGGGCGCGGGCCGGCGAAAGTGAGTCGCAGGACGGGCTCACTTTTTCGTTTTATGGAACAGAGGGTATCCGTATGAACGCGGAACTGATGCGAATCGTCGACGGGATTTCACGGGACAAGAACATCGACAAGGAGTCCGTGATCGCCGACCTGGAAGCCGCCATCGTCTCCGCGGCGCGCAAGAAGTTCGGACAGGAAGAGGATGTGACCGTCACCATCGATCGGATCACGGGCGAGATGTCGGCGACGCGGAACGGCGTGCCCATCGATCTGAAGGAACTCGGCCGGATCCCGGCGCAGACGGCCAAACAGGTGATGATCCAGAAGCTTCGTGAGGCGGAGCGCGGCAGCATTTTCGAGGAGTTCACGGAGCGCAAGGGGCAGATCGTCACCGGGTCCGTCTCGCGGTTCGAGGGCGGGGCGCTCGTGGTGAATCTCGGGCGCACGGAAGGGTTCCTGCCCAAGAGCGAGCAGATCCCCGGCGAGACGCACCACCCCGGCGAGCGGATCCGCGCGTTGATTCTGGACGTCCGCGAGTTGCCGCATCAGATCAAGATCGTGCTGTCGCGGTCGCACCCGGACTTCATCCGGCGGCTGTTCGAGCTCGAGGTGCCCGAGGTGGCCGAGCGGATCATTGAGATCAAGGCCCTGGCCCGCGAGGCCGGCTACCGGACCAAGGTGGCCGTCTCCTCGATCGACAGCAAGGTGGACGCCGTCGGCGCCTGCGTGGGGGTACGCGGCAGCCGCATCAAGAACATCGTGGACGAGCTCGGCGGCGAGAAGATCGACATCGTGCGGTGGAACGAGTCCTCGCAGATCCTGATCACGAACGCCCTGAAGCCCGCGGAAATCCAGGAGATCGCGTTGTGCTTCGAGCTGGGCCGCGCCACGGTCGTTGTGGCGGAGGACCAGTTGTCGCTGGCGATCGGCAAGCGCGGGCAGAACGTGCGCCTTGCCGCACGGCTTACCGGCTGGGACGTCGATATCCTCACGCCGGCGGAATACAACAAGGGGCTGGACGACCTCGTCAGCACGCTCAAGGGCATCGAAGGCGTCGAGGATGCGATCATCGACAAGCTGGTGGCGATGGGCATCATCTCGCTGGCCGACCTGGAAGAGGTCGGCACGGATCCGCTGACGCAGGAGCTCAAGCTGGATGCCGCCCTGGCCGAGCGGATCTACTCCGTGGCGTGCGAGGCGGCCAAGCGGATCGCGGCGGAGATGGAGGCGAGCCGGAAGGAAGCCGCCGAGGCGAAGGCAATCGCGGCGGCCGAGCTTGCCGGCGCAGCCGGGGCGGAGGCCCTCGTATCGGCCCAGGCCCCGCCGGCGACGACCGAAGGGCAGTCCGCGGCGACGGCAGAGGACGCGGAGATGGCGGCAACGGAGGCGGCGGGCGAGTCGTCCGTCGGGCAAGAGGGCGGGCCATCGTCGGATGACAGCGCCGATCCGGCGGAATCGGATGGAGCGGCGCCGAGTCAGGCGTAAGGGAGATCTCGCGTGGCGGAGAAGATGCGCGTACACCTGTTGGCGGACGAGCTGGGTGTATCCAGCAAGGCCATCCTCGAAAAGTGCCGGGCGGAAGGGCTGAGTATCCGCAATCACATGTCCACCCTGTCGGCCGGGCAGGTCGCCACCATACGAGAGTGGTTCAGCGAGGGCGCGCACGCAACCACCGTAGAGGAATCCGAGCGTGTCGATCTGGATAAGGCACGTGCCAGGCGTCGGCACAAGGCCGAAGCGGCTCGGGCGGCACAGGAGGCCGAGAAGGCAACGGCGGTGGAGACGCTGGAGCCGACGGAGGCGGTTGAAGCCGCCAAGCCGCCTGCCGAACACGCAGCGGCCGTCGGAGAGCCTCCGGTCGCGGCCGAGGCTCGCGTCAAACGGCCGCCGATCAGGCGGAAGGGTCCTGCGGAAGCGGAGAAGGTGAAGAAGGAGGAGGCGGTAGCGGAGCCGGCGCCCGCCGTTCAGCCGGCGGCGACTCCGCCTCCGCCTGTCGAGGAGAAAGCTGCCCCTGCGGCACCGTCACCCGCCCCCGCTGCGCCGGCCGTTCCCTCCATCGCACTGACTCCTGCGGCCGTCGTGCCGGCGGTCGAGGCCCCGGCGGCGCCGGTGGCACCGCCTCCGCCCGCAAAGCCCGCGAAGCCGGCTGCCAAGGCGCCCGAGCCTGCTGCTCCGCCGGAGCCGATCAAGCCGGCAGGTCCGCGGAACATCCCGGCCCCTGCACAACTCAAGGGCCCGAAAGTCGTTCGTGTGGAGCGGCCGGAGCCGATCTATCGGCCGTATCCGCGGCCGGTAAGCCGAGGT
>CAZZFA010000072.1:0-30124 GCA_964653435.1 uncultured Planctomycetales bacterium
GGGGGGGGGGGGGGGGGGGGGGGGGGGGGGGGGGGGGGGGGGCGGGGGGGGGCGGAAAACGGGACAGGCCCGAGCGGCCCGCCATGCGAGAATCAGACCAACGCCGGCTCGCGCCGCAGGCGCTCCGGGGGCTGCGAGGGATCGCGCCCCCGGCGGCGCCGCTATCCGCGGGCGGCGGCGGGCGTGTGGCGGCTGCGGACCGATGAGCAGCTCCGCTTCATCGAGTCGCTTCGGGAACAGCTCGCGTGGGCGCCGGCCGGCGTCGATGCGCTGTGCCGGCGGATCGCGGGGGTGCCGCTGGCGAAGGTGGCCTCCGCGCGGGACGCGTCGCGCGTGATCGTGGCGATGCGGAACATCCTGACGTGGCACCGGCGCAAGGCGCGCCGGGGTGCGGTCGCGGGCTCCGATCCGTTCGAGCGGCCGGCGCAACGGCCAGGGGTGGGGCTGCCGGACGTCCAGGAGGAGCCCCGCGAGCGGTCGGGGGTTGGGTGCGTATAACGACCGGGGCGCGTGCCCCGGCGAGAGTCACAGTATCCTGGAGGTATGGGATCATGAGGAACCTGAGATCGAGAGCCAAGCCGGGGTTGCGGAATGCGGCGCTGGCGGGCAGGACCGGGCCGAGGGCGGAGGCGACCGCCGCGCGCGCGACGGCGACGGCGGCGGAAAACGCGCCCGATGCGGCGTCCGAGGACGAGCGGTATGAACAGGCGGAGGTCCGGATCAAAGGGGGGCGCCGGGCCGAATTGCTGCGAAGCTTGTTCTGTCTCTGCCAGCTCGTTTACGACCGGAACCCGGTTCTCTTTGAGGTGGAGCCGATCGATCCGAAGGGCGGTACGGCGGCGGAGCAACTTGATGCGCTCGAGTCTTTCCTCGTGACGTTGGACCGCGACCGGCGAGAATTGTTCTTCGATACCATCGTGGAGCTGCACAACGGTCTGGTTGCAGACATCCCGGCGGGCGAGGCGCCGATCTTCCGGGAGTGGACGGCGATGGCGGCGGCTCTGAACAGCGCGAACCCGGAGCCCTGGATGCGGGATCGCGTCTCCTGTGAGGTGCAGGCATGACGAAAGCGGAGCGCGAAATCCGGCGGGGTGAACTCCTGAGGCGCGTCGGGGCGATCATCGACCGGCGAGGCGCTGCGGTTGCGGAGGCGTGCCGCCAGGTCGCGCGCTCTGAGCGGCGGGCGGGGCGGCAGGTGTCGTGGAGGTCGATGGTTCGATGGTGGCTCGCCGTCCAGGCGGATTGGCCCGGCGTGGTGGGTGACCATCGGCGCGAGCCCGTGGATGTTACGGGTGTGGCGAGGCGGTGCGTTCGGCTCGGGCTCGGGGTCGCCTATGCGCTGCTCTGCCGCGAGCTTCCGGGTCGGACCAGGCTTGCGCCGGCGCTGCTGGCGGGGGCGCTGCGGAGCGCCGGGCTCGGTCGGCGGACGCTCGAAATGGCAAAAGCGGAGGTGATGGGGTGCGACCTCAGCGTTGCCGCGGAGTGCGAGCGGGCCGCCGCCGGCCTGGTTGGCATGGCGGGCCGGATCCGGGAGCGCCGGGCGGCGATCACGGCGATGGAAGCGCTCTCGGTCGCCATCGCGCGGCGGGGCGAGGCGGTGCGGTCGCAGGTAACGCCGGTCCAGGATGACCGGCAAAAGGGAATGTCGGCCTGTGGGGCAATGAAAGGATTCACAGATGATGAGCGATGTGGAATATGCGGTGCAGGCGGCGGGGGTGTTGCCCCCGCTGTTCCATAGTGTCGCGGACGATGTGGCGAAGCGGTTGCGGAAGGTGAACACGGAACTCGCCGGGATCGGTCCGGATCCGCGACTGCCGGACCTGCTCCGGCGGAGCGCCGCGGAGCTGGAGGCGGTCCGCCGGCGGATTGAGGAAGTTGCCGCCGAGGCGAACGAACGGGACATCGATGCCGCGCTGGGCGGCGACGCCGGGGCGGCCAACGCGGCTGCGGCCCTGCGGGCGCAGCTCGAATCACTGCGGAGCCAGGCGGCGGCCCTGAGCGAGCGGGTGGCCGGGATCGAGCGGCGGATCGAGGCCGATCGGGTTGAGAGCTGGCAGCGGAAGGCGGGCTTCGCCGCGAAATGCGCGGCGGAATTGAGCGATCTGCGCGCGGAGCGCTGCGAGGCCGTGGCGGAGGGGCTTCGGGCGGCCCTGTGCCTCATCGGGGCGGCGGCGGCGACGGATGCGGCCCTGGCGAACGCCATATCCGCGCTCGCGGTTCGCGAGCACGAGTATCGGCGGAAGGCCACCGTGCCGGCGTCGGCACCGACGCCCGTGACGGAGCCGCCGCCGGGGGTGCGCGTTGCAGCGGTGTAGTCTGGAGGCAGGGGCCTCCGGAACGGGGTCGGGGGGTGCGGTGGGATGATCGGCCCCGAGAGCCGAGCCACAACCCCCGAGGCCCGATACGAGGCGAATCGATTGGAAGCGGAGGATCGACCCGATGAGCTGGCAGGTTGCACACCTGCGAAAGGGCGGGGCGCGGCTAAGCCCGGACATATGCAGGGTTCGATCGGACGGGGATGTGTGCGTTGCCGCGACGACGATGCGGCAGATCGCGATCGACCCCTCGGACCCGGAGGCGCGGGGTATCACGCTCTTCGATCGCGCATCGGGGCGGATCGCGATCCGGGCGGCGGCGGCCGACGATGACCCTGCCGACCTCGTAAAGGTCAAGATTGATGGCAAATCGAAGTCCGGCGAAGTCGCGGTGTTCTCCGCGCGAGCTGCGCTTGCCGGTCTCGGGTTCATCATCGGTGGTGCAAAGGGGAAAGCCAGGCCGCCGAGCTTCTCCGGGCTCAAGAAAGCGATTGTACGGCTGGGTGGCGACGCCCCGGCGATGTTGATGATCCGGATCAGCGGCGACGGCGATGAACCGATCGGGGACGAAGAGGCGGGCGTGGGGACGCTTGGCGAGGCCCGGCCGCGGTTCGGCGCGAACATCACGGGCCGCGGAGGCGGCGACGAGGACGGCGACGACGACGAATAGACCACAGGGCGGCCACGGCGGGCCGCAGGGTATCAAGGCGCATGGAAGCGCACGGTCGGAACCATTCATTCCCCGACGACGGTCGGCTCACGGTCGAGGAGGCGGCGTTCATTGAGCGCAACCGATTCTATGCCGTGAGCATCGCGAAGTCCCTCTGGTCACGGGACCACCGCGCGTTCGGGCTCGATGATGTGATCGGGGTGGCTTACGTCGCGATGTTGGAGGCCGCGTTGGCTTGGCGGAAGCTGACGGGCGAGCCGGCGCGGGATTACCGGTTCATTTTCTTCGCGGGCCTGCGGATCAAGCGGGCCTGTTACGCCTTCGTTGTCAGCAATGAACGGGCCTTCCACCGGACGGCCGACCAGGTCCGGAGGGCGCGGAAGGGGCAAGGCACGGACGCGTCGCGGGTGATGCTGCTCGGGGGCGGGCGGGCGAGTCCACTCCATCTGGCCGGCGCCCAGTGGGGCGTGCGGCGGGGGCGTACCGGGCGGCCGCTCTACCGCGTGGCGGAGGATCCGCCTGCGGAGATTCAGGCGGGGGCGCGGCAGCTCCTCCGGGCCGCGCTGATCGATGCGGCCGCGGGCTACGGGGGCCGCGAGGCAGAGGCGGCGCGCCTGATCTGCGATGAACGATTGCCTTTCGCCGCGCCGTACCAGATCTCATGCGGGGCCATAGCCGATCTGGCCGGGCTGCGACGGAAGCGGGTGGAGCGGATGCAGGCAAGGATCCTGAAGCGGGCCCGGCGGCGGCTTGCCCGCGAGGTCGCGGTGGTCGGCCAAGGGCCGCGGAACGGGGATACGTGCCCGCCGGCGGGTGCGGGCGGCGGCGGCGGTGATTCGGGATGGGCGGATTCGGCCGCGGGCCTTTCGGGCGGCCTGGTCTCGGGGGCGGCGTGATGGCGGATGAAGAGTTCAAGACCGTCCTGAAGATCGAAGGCGACGCGAGCGGGGCGATCGCGGCGATCCGCCAAGCAAAGGCGGAGCATGCGCAACTGGCGGCGCAGACGGAGGCCGATAACGCCGCGATGGCCGCCGGCCCATCGCTCCGCCAGGCAGAGCCGGAGCATACGCAACTGCCGGCGACGGTGGAGGCTGATAGCGCCGCGGTGGCCGCGGACGGGCGGGTTGGTGCGACGTCAGGCAAGGGAATGGGCCTGGAGCGGATTCGCGGGCTGGCCGGGTTGCTGTCGCTGATCAATCCCGCCGTCGGTGCGTTCACGAGCTTGGGCACGCACGTGGTTTCCTCGCTCCAGGCTATGTGGGACCGGTCGAAGGGCATCATGACGAACTTTTCTTCGATCGCGCCCGGGCTGTTCGCTATCGGGACCACGGGCCTGATCACGGCGGCGAAGGCGTTCTGTGATTCAATGGTGGAGCAGGCCCGCCGGTTCCAGGAAGAGCAGGCGGGCATCAAGAAGGGGGCGATGGAACTACAGGCGGCGGTCCGTGAGGAGCTCGGCAAGCGCGGGATCGCCGGCGAAGAGGAAACGGCCTCCGCGCGGGCGAAGGCCGGGCAACTGGAGCGGCTCGGGTTCGGCCGGGAGGTTGCCGTGCAGGCGGCGGCGGTCGGCGTTCAGCAGGGGCTCAGCGACGATCAGCTCATCCAGCTTGCGGCCGGTTTGAAGGCCGGGCAGGTAAATATCGAGGGAAGCAAGGCGCAGGTACAACGGAAGCTTTCCACGTTTTATAAGGGCACGCTCGGGCGGTCGGAGGCGGCTTCGACAAACGCCGCGATCATTCAACAGACGATCGCAACGCGTGAAGATTCGTTGGAGGAATCGCTCCGGCAGGAGCGCAAGGCAATTCAAGAGAGCCAGAAGTCAGTCTGGGAGATGGGACCCGGCGAGTTCGTGAGCTATATTGCCATCGGCCGGCGGAATATGGAGGAGTTGGCGCCGCGGCAGACAGAGCTTGGCGCCCTCGGAGACGCGCGCCGGGCTGCGGCGGAGCGGGCGGTGCCGCAGCCGGCGGCGCTGCAGCGGGCGGCGCAGTCGGCCAGGGGCGGGCCGCCGTCAGTGATCATCAACTCTTACGGCACGCTGAACCTATCGAAAAACGGGCTTGATGCGAAGGTGCCGCGGGCGCCCGGATTGTAGACAGGGACGGACGGGTTTTTCAGGGATGGGCACATGACAGATCATCCGACAGGGCGCAGCGAGACAATCCGGCCGATGCGGGTTGCGATCGAGGACACCGCCGGGTCGCGGAACTTCGTGGATGACTGTCGGGCGGAGGTGGAGGAGCTTTCGCTCGGCTGCGACGAGGAAGTCAGCAAGGCGACGATTCGGATCTGGCCGGGAGCCGTGCCGGAGGCGCCGGGACGATCGGCCGAAGGCGCGCTCTCTCCGGCGGATGTGCTGGACGGTAACATGCGGGTCGGGTTCGGGCGGTACATCACGCCGGATCAGGAAGTGATGATTTATCGCGAGTTGCCGACGCCGCCGGGCGGGCGGCAGATCCTCTTCTCTGGCTTTTGTGACATCACACAGTACGCCGAACAATCACATGCGGCGGAGAACCACACCGGCTTCACATTCCTGGCGGAGGGGATGCTCAAGCGGGCGAGCTACTCGCCCTGGTCGCAGATCGTCGGACGCTGGATGCGGACGGCCGACGGGCAGCATGATGTTGACTCCCGCGAGCCGCAGGACCCGCAGAATCCGATCCCGCCACGGCGGGACACGCGGCCGATAGGCAACGAAACCGCCGTTGCCCTGGTGCAGGGGCTGCCGTGCATCTTCAACCCGGATGGCAAGGGCAACCGGGCGGCGGCGCCGATCGAGGTCACGATCGGTCAGCGCACGCTGCTCATTCACGTGTTCACCTATGACGGCGATCCGGACGGCCAGCGGTGGACGTGGGCGCAGGCCCTTCGATACCTCACGTTCTTCCACATGTTCAAGGCCCGGTCCGGAGCGACACTGGATGATCTGGGCGACATCCTCTTCGATGGGAACACGTTTGATCTGACGGATGCCCTGGCGGAACTTGGGATGGCGGATCGCCCGGAGGCGCCGCCGTCGAAGGCCGACATGTTCAGGTTCGCGATGCTCGGGGAGCCGGCGAGCTGTCGATACGAAGGGATGAGCTTCCCGGAAGCGGCGGTCTTGATCGCCGACGGGACGGGTACGCACTTCAAAGTCGCCACGGAGGATGATGGCACCGGACTGCCGATCAATCGGGTGTACTGGTGGGCCAGCGGGTGTGGAACGGAAAAGGACCTGCGCCGAGAGGGCCAGCTCCCCGGACAGACCGCGGCGCAGATCCTCGCCGCGAACAACATCAACAAGTTCACGATCCGATCGGACTTCTCCGAGGTCATTTCGCAGCCGATCATCCGCGGCGACGTGATGAAATGGGAGATTACGACGGAACTCCTGCCCGGCTGGCTTCCTGATCCGCACCTTGATGACGTGGCTCCAGAAAACGTCGAGAATGAGGTTACCTACGCGAGCATACACTTGGCGCCCGGAATGTCAGAGGAAGAGATCGCCGCCGATCCGTGGTACGCCGCGTATCATCGTAGGGGTTCGGAGTTTCACCTGCATCAGGAGGTGGGCCGCCGATGGGTGTTGAACGAGACGCACAGGTACTTCGGCGATTACGCGCGGACCACCGTCTTCGACGCGGACAAGTACCGCGGCTGGGAGCCAAGCGACTGCAATATCACCGAGGAATACGTCACCGCGGCGGGAGACATAGCCACACGGCCGGTGCCGGCGGGCTCGTGGGCGAGGATCGGGAGGCCGCTCGATGACTGTCTTTCCGCGGATAGGGAAGGGCGCTCGCTCGGCGTGTACATTGAGTTCAGTTTCGACGGCGGCACGACTTGGCGTCGGATGACGGGCACGGCCGCGAGGGCGCTCGAATCTGAGGCCGGGATCTATCTTGAGTGCGATGACTTGATGACGCTGATGCCGGACGGTGGGGATGTCTCCGTCTGGGAAGCGCTGGTCCGGGGAAGACTGCGCGTCCGGGTTACGGCGGTGATTGCCGGTGATGCCCGGCTGACGCCGAACATCGATGCCGAGCGGTTTGGTCCACCGACAACATCCGGATGCTCTCGCGTCTTCAATGTCGCGGATCGGTACCACTGGGCATCCCGCCAGCTCGCGAACTCGCAATTTCGAATAGGTGGACCGAAGGAAGTGGCTTACCAGACGACGGAATGCCGCAGCGACCTGGCGGAGCTACAAGCCTTCGCCGGGAACGTGATGGCGATCTGCACGGCACGGCAGATGCCCGCGACGCTTACGATCCCCTGGCTTGCGACTACAGACTTCAGCGTCGGCGACTGCATCACGGGAATAAGCGGGCTGGGAATTACATTTTGGACGTCGTCGCTCGGCGGAAGTCGACACCCGGATATCGTCGGCATGGTGTTCGGGAACACCGAAACACGGCTGATTCTGGAGGATCGCCGTCTCGCGGACGTGGTCCTGGCGTGAACGCGGTGCCGGTCCGGCGGCGGACGAATGGAGCTTGGAACCTGAAAGGAACCTGCGATGATTGGCGAAGGCGAAATCGAGATCCGCTGCGAGCTGGCGGCGTCCGCGCCGCAGCGGGTCGTGATCTGTCCGTGGGGCGAATTCACCGTGCACGGCCAGCGGGTGATATTGGATGACCAAGCGGCGGCTGCGACAATCGCCGCCGTGCGGGCACGGCGGGTCGATACGGTAATCGACTATGAACACCAAACCGAGGGCGGAAAGTTCGCCAGCCCGGACGGGACGGCGCCGGCATCGGGGTGGATCAAGGGCCTCTCCGTCCAACCGGGCGTTGGATTGGTCGCGGACGTGCAATGGACCCCGCGGGCGGCACGGATGATCGCGGCGCGGGAGTACCGGTACCTCTCGCCGGTCCTAACTGTTTCGAAGACGGACGGCCGGGTTGTCGGCATTCGCAGTGTCGCGTTGACGAACGCTCCGGCCATAGACGGTTTCCCCGCGATGGTTGCAAGCCAGCGGGGCGGCGAAAAGGAGAACGGCATGCACGTGGCCGAAACAGCAAGTACCGCTCGGGCTGACCGGGCAGCCCTGATCGCAAGGGCTCGGGAGGCCTACGCGAAGCACGGTGAGGCGCTTGCACGACTTACCGACGAGGCGTCGTTTGTCTCGTGCTCGCTCCAGGACCTCGGCGAGGAGCGGCTCACGGAAGAAGAAGTTGCCAGCCTCAGAGTGGCCAACGATCGCCGCCGGCGGGCGGAGCGTGACACAGTGATCGCCAAGGCCCGCCGCGAGTACATCGAGCATCCGGCCCTTTGCCGGCTGACATCCGAAGAGGCGTTTGTGAGCTGCCGGCTTTCGGATGCGGGATTCTCGCGGCTAAGTGCGGTTGAGGTGGTAGGGCTTGGCGTCTGTGGGGCCGATCGATGGTCGCGGGAAGCGAAACGCTGAAACGGCGCGTTTCCGGCCATTTAGCAGCTTGGCCGGCAGTCCGGTCCCCGTGGACAGCTCGCGGGAGCGTGGGAGTCGCGGGGGCGGCGGTCTGGGCAAACTCGCGCGATATCGGCGGCTGCGGCCTCGCCGAAGATGCTTCTTTCTTCGGCCTTCCAGGCGAAAAGGCGGGGTCGGGAGCATGCCGGATCCGGGGCGATCACCGGCGATGTTCGTCGGTCTCCCCGGGTACGGCACGGGCGTTTCAATGTGCGATTATGAGGCGTTCAACCACCGGTGAACGTGCGGTTTGGACGCCTCGAAAAAGGCCGACTTGGCGGCGTTCGTTGTGATCCGGCCAAGTTGCCGCAATTTACCAACTTGACCAGCGGCCTGCGCTCGCCGCTGATTCTATGCGCCTATCGGCCTTCCAGGTATTTGGCACAGATTCCGGTTGTTTCTGGCAAAGACCACTCGGCACGGCGAGGGTCTGATCCTGCTGCGTGCGAAGCAGGCCGGCGCCAATGCGCACCGCCGCCCGCTATGGGATTCAGTCAGATAGCGATCTGCAACCTATTGCTATATATGATTTTATATGACAGAAACCTGACCGCATCGCGAAGAGCACAAAATCGTACTAAATCAGTACCAAAAGCATGGAAATCGCACCAACCCGGTACTATATAGGTGGTGGGGAGTGCCTCATGCAGTGGTGGCGGGAGGCGATCGCCGGGGAGTTTCTATTGCGGGTGCAACCGTGCTATTGCTGACACGCAAGACGGATTACGCACTGGTGGCGATGGTTCACTTGGCACGTCGGGCCGAGGCACTCGTGAGTGCCAGGGAGATCGCCGGACGATCGCACCTCCCGCTGCCGGTACTGATGAACATCCTGAATGCGCTGGCGCACTGCGGACTGGTCAGGTCCGTACGAGGGTCCCGAGGGGGATACCGGCTCGCTCGGCGCCCGGAAGACGTGACGCTGGCGGACATAATCGAGGCGATCGAGGGCCCCGTCGGGCTGACGATGTGCGGGTCCGCAACGCCCGGCAATTTCGAGCCTCGATGTCGCCTGGAGGCTTCCTGCCTCGCCCGGGAACCCGCTCGCCGGGTGCACCGGCGCCTCCGCGAGTTCCTCAGCCGGATCACGCTCGCGGAGATGGCCGCCGGGACCGAGTCGGCGGAGGCGCCCGCGGCGACGCCCGAGGTGGGCGATAGCGGGCAGGAAGTTCCGCCGGCGCTGGCGTCTGTAATGGCGGGGTCAGGCTGACGGCGGGCGCGCCGCGAAAGGAGACCGATCAATGACTGCGACCACAAACGCGATCGCGGAGCTGGCGAACCGGGAATACAAATACGGATTCGTGACGGACATCGAGGAAGAACGGGTGCGCCCGGGTCTGGACGAGGATGTGATCCGCCAGATTTCGGCCAAGAAGAACGAGCCCGGCTGGCTGTTGGAGTTCCGGCTGAAGGCGTACCGGCACTGGTTGACGATGGCCGAGCCCACCTGGCCGAATGTCCACTATCCGCCGATCGATTATCAGGCAATCGCGTACTACTCCGCCCCGAAGCAGAGGAGCCGGCCCGGAAGCCTGGAGGAGGTGGATCCGAAGCTTCTGGAAACGTACAGCAGGCTCGGCATCCCGCTGCGGGAGCAGGAGTTTCTGGCCGGCGTCGCGGTGGATGCGGTCTTCGACAGCGTTTCCGTCGCGACGACGTTCAAGGAGAAGCTCCGCGAGCTCGGCATCATCTTCTGCTCGTTCTCGGAGGCCGTGCAGAATCACCCGGACCTCGTACGCGAATACCTCGGCTCCGTCGTGCCGTACTCGGACAACTTCTTCGCGACGCTGAACTCCGCGGTCTTTTCCGACGGCTCGTTCGTGTACGTTCCGCCGGGCGTCCGCTGCCCGATGGAGCTTTCCACATACTTCCGCATCAACGCGGCCGCCACGGGCCAGTTCGAGCGGACCCTCATCATCGCCGACCGCGGGGCGTACGTGAGCTACCTGGAGGGCTGCACGGCGCCGATGCGCGACGAGAACCAGCTCCACGCCGCCGTTGTCGAGCTGATCGCGCACGATGACGCCACGATCAAGTACTCGACGATCCAGAACTGGTATCCCGGCGACAAGGACGGCAACGGGGGGATCTACAACTTCGTGACGAAGCGGGGCAAGTGTCAGGGCCGCCGGTCGCACATCTCGTGGACGCAGGTGGAGACCGGCTCGGCCATCACCTGGAAGTACCCGAGCTGCATCCTGATCGGCGATCACTCGGTGGGCGAGTTCTACTCCGTGGCGACGACCATGAACCATCAGCAGGCCGACACCGGCACGAAGATGATCCATATCGGCAAGCACACGAGCAGCACGATCGTCTCGAAGGGCATCTCCGGCGGTTACGGACAGAACACGTACCGCGGCATGGTGAAGATCCTGCCCGGGGCCGATCATGCGCGAAACTTCACGCAGTGCGATTCGCTGCTGATCGGCGAGAAGTGCGGGGCGCACACGTTCCCGTACATCGATGTGAAGAACCGCACGGCCCGGATGGAACACGAGGCCTCGACATCGAAGATCGGCGAGGACCAGCTCTTTTACTGCAGGCAGCGGGGCATCGCTACCGAGGATGCGGTGTCGATGATCGTGAACGGCTTCTGCCGGCAGGTGCTCCGGGAGCTGCCGATGGAGTTCGCCGTCGAGGCGCAGAAACTGCTGGCGATTCAACTGGAAGGAAGTGTCGGATGACCGCACCGATTCTCGAAATCAGAAATCTGCATGCCGGCGTGGACGGGCACGAGATCCTCAAGGGGATCGACCTGACCGTGAACGCGGGCGAGGTCCACTCGATCATGGGCCCGAACGGGTCGGGCAAGAGCACGCTCGCCCAGGTCCTTGCCGGCCGCGAGACGTATCAGGTTACCGCCGGCGAAGTTCGGTACGGGGGCAAAGACCTGCTTGCGATGAAGCCGGAGGAACGCGCCTGCGAGGGGGTGTTCCTGGCGTTTCAGTACCCCGTCGAGATCGCCGGCGTGAGCACCAGCTACTTCCTCAAGACGGCGCTCAACGCGATCCGTACGTACCGCGGGCTCGAGCCGCTCGACGCCGTGGAGTTTCTCGCGCTGGTCAAGGACCGCATGAAGCTGGTGGATATGGACGAGCGGTTCCTGAACCGCGCGGTCAACGAGGGCTTCTCCGGCGGCGAGAAGAAGCGCAATGAGATCCTTCAGATGGCCGTGCTTGAGCCGAAGCTGGCCGTTCTGGACGAAACCGACTCGGGACTGGACATCGACGCCCTGCGGATCGTCGCGGACGGCGTGAACCGGATGCGAAGCCCCGACCGCGCGATCCTCGTGGTGACGCACTACCAGCGGCTGCTCAACTACATCGTGCCCGATCGCGTACACGTCCTCATGGACGGGCGGATCGTGCGTTCGGGCGGCAAAGAGCTGGCGATGGAGCTGGAGGAGAGGGGCTACGCCGGAATCGAAGAGCAGCCGGCCGGAGCCGCGGCGGTCGGCGTGTAGGAGACGGGCTGCGATGACTGCACTGGCAACCAGAACGAGCGAGTACCTCGAGGATTTTGAGCGCTTCGAGAAACGCGACGGTGGCAATCCGGCATGGATAGCGCCGATCCGCAAGGCCGCGATCTCGCGCTTCGCGGAGATGGGCTTTCCGACGACGCGTGATGAGGAGTGGCGATTCACGAACGTGGCACCGATCGCGGGCACGGTCTTCCGGCGGGCCGAACCGGCGGCACCGCTGCCGGACCGCGAGGCCGTTCGGCCCTTCCTGCTCGGGGCAACGGCGCGCCGCTGCCTCGTCTTCGTCAACGGGCATTTCGCCCCCCAACTGTCGCGCGCCGCCCGCGGACCCGACGGCGTGTGCGCGACGAATCTGCACCGGCCCCCCGGCGGCGGCGCCGACATACTCGCCGCACACCTGACGCGCTACGCCGACTATCGCCGGCACCCCTTTACGGCCCTGAACACGGCGTTTTTCGAGGATGGGGCGTTCGTTCGCGTGCCGGAGGGCACGTACGTCGAGGAGCCGATCCACCTGCTGTTTCTCTCCGTGCCCGGTGCGGAGCCGACGGTCTCGCACCCGCGGGTGCTGATTCTGGCCGAGCCCGGCAGCCGGGCGACGTTCGTCGAAACCTACGCGGGCATCGGAGACGGCGTGTACTTCACGAATGCGGTAACCGAACTGGTGGCGGGCGAGGGAAGCGTGGTGGACCATTACCGCGTGCAGCAGGAGAGCGAAGCGGCGTTTCACATCGGCATGACGCGGCTTCACCAGCAGCGGGGCAGCACGCTGGCCTCGCACGCGTTGAACATGGGCGGCGCGCTCGTCCGCAGCGAGGTACACGCCGTGCTCGACGGCGAGGGGTGCGATGGCTTCCTGAACGGCCTGTTCGTACTTCGCGGGCAGCAGCACACGGACAACCATCTGCGAGTCGAACACGCCCGCCCGCACGGCAGCAGCCGCGAGGCGTACCGGGGCATCCTCGATGGGCGGGCCAGGGGTGTCTTCACCGGGCGGATCGTGGTGCACAAGGGCGCGCAGAAGACCGACGCGAAGCAGACAAACATGAACCTGCTGCTCTCGGACGCCGCACAGATCGACTCGCGGCCGCAACTGGAGATCTTCGCGGACGACGTGAAGTGCACGCACGGCGCGACGGTCGGACAGGTGGATGAGGACGCGATCTTCTATCTCCGTTCCCGCGGGATCGGCGCCGAGGCGGCACGGAGCCTGCTGGTGTACGCATTCGCCGCGGAGGCGATCCGCCATGTGAAGATTGCGTCGCTCCGCGAGCAGCTTCGGGCGTTGCTGCTCGCGAGGCTGCCGTACGGGCGCCTGCTGGAGGAACTCGCATGAACGCGATCGCCGCCGCAGCCGATTCGCCGGCAGAGACCCGCGCGACCGCCGCGCCCGAAGCCGATACGGCGCGGTCGTCGGCAGCGGCCCCGTTCGACGTCGGGCGGATCCGCAAGGACTTCCCGATCCTGAGCACGCGGATGCACGGCAAGCCGCTCGTGTACCTCGATAATGCCGCGACCACGCAGAAGCCTCGGGCGGTTCTCGACGCGATGACGCGGTTTTACGAGGAGTACAACGCGAACATTCACCGGGGCGTGCATGAGCTGGCGAGCCGGGCCACCGACGCCTACGAGGCGGCGCGGGAGCGGGTGCGCCGATTCCTCGGCGCGACACTGCCGCAGGAGATCGTCTTCGTCCGCGGCGCCACCGAGGCGATCAACCTCGTCGCCCAGACGTACGGCCGCCTCCACGTGCACGCGGGCGACGAGGTGGTGATCTCCGTGATGGAGCACCACTCGAACATCGTCCCGTGGCAGATGCTCTGCAAGGAGAAGAAGGCCATCCTGCGCATCGTGCCGATCAGCGACGCCGGCGCGTTGCGGATGGACGAGTACGCGGCGATCTTCACGCCGCGGACGCGCCTCGTCGCGGTGACGCACGTCTCGAACGTCCTCGGGACCGTCAACCCGATCCGCGACATCGTGTCGATCGCGCACCGGCACGGGGTGCCCGTGCTCGTGGACGGCGCGCAGGCGGCGCCGCACATGGGGGTCAACGTGCAGGACCTCGACTGCGACTTCTACGTCTTCTCCGGACACAAGCTGTACGGCCCGACGGGGATCGGCGTGCTCTATGGCAAGCTGAACCGGCTCGAGGAGATGCCCCCGTATCAGGGCGGCGGCGACATGATCCGGTCCGTGACCTTCGCGGAGACGATCTACAACGACGTGCCCTACCGGTTCGAGGCGGGCACGCCGAACATCGCCGGCGCCATCGGACTCGGCGCGGCCATCGACTATGTCAGCGGAATCGGCATCGAGGCGATCGCCGCGTACGAACGGGAGCTGACGCTGTATGCGACGGAGCGTCTGGAGGCGATTCCGCAGGTGCGGATCCTCGGCGCAGCCCGTGACAGGGTCGGCGTACTGTCGTTCGTGGTCGAGGGCATCCATCCCCACGACGTGGGAACGGTGCTCGACGATGAAGGCGTCGCGATCCGGACCGGGCACCACTGCGCCCAGCCGCTGATGCAGCGGTTCGGCGTGCCGGCGACGTGCCGCGCGTCGCTGGCGTTCTACAACACCCCGGAGGAGATCGACGCCCTCGCGGCCGGGATCCGCAAGGCGATCGAGGTATTCCGCTGAACGCCGGACGCCCGGTACCGGACTTCGGCAGTCCGGCGGGCGATGCGGGAGATGTCGCAACCGTGTCGGAACTGCGTGAGCTATACCAGGAACTGATCCTCGACCACAGCCGGCGTCCGCGAAACCGGCGGCGGATGGAGGATGCCGACCGCCGCGCCGAGGGCTACAACCCGCTCTGCGGCGACCGCGTGACGGTCTTCCTGAAGCTCGACGGCGACATCGTGAAGGAGGCCACGTTCGAGGGCACGGGCTGCGCGATCTCGACCGCGTCGGCCTCGATGATGACCGAAAGCCTCAAGGGCAAGACGCTCCGCGAGGCCAGGGAGCTGTTCCGCAAGTTCCATCACCTGGTCACCGGCGATCCGGTCGAGACCGGTCCGGGCCCCGGACTGGGCAAGCTGGAGGTATTCTCGGGAGTCTGTCAGTATCCCGCTCGCGTGAAATGCGCGACGCTCGCCTGGCATACGCTCGAGGCGGCCATCGAGAACAAGGCAGCGCCCGTCTCCACGGAGTGACCCGCGCCCCGACGGGATTCCTGACGACGGCCGGGGCACTGCGGGGCGACCGGGGAAACCGGTAATGGCAAACGACAAACCGGCGGCGGTGATCAGCGGTTCCCGGGCTTGTGCGTGTCGAAGCCGTCAATGCGGGGCGCCGCCGCGATCCGGCTGAGCAGGCCGATTCGCCGGATCGCCTCGAAAAGCTCTTCCGCGTCGACGGGCTTGGTGATGAACAGGCTGCAGCCCAGC
The DNA here is from genome assembly GCA_964653435.1 of uncultured Planctomycetales bacterium. Classification (GTDB taxonomy): domain Bacteria; phylum Planctomycetota; class Phycisphaerae; order UBA1845; family PWPN01; genus CAZMVY01. The sequence continues at coordinate 15,296 of CAZZFA010000072.1, forward strand.
GCGTAGCACTCGTCGACGACGCGGGGGTCATCCGTCGTGGTCAGCACGATGACGGGGATCTTGCGGACCTCCGGATCGGCCTTCATGCGGCGCAACACCTCCACGCCGTCTATCTTCGGCATGCGGATGTCCAGCAGCAGCAGGTAGGACCGGCCGCTCTGGCGATGCGGCCCGCCCCCCCGGCAGAACAGAAAATCGAGCAGTTCCTGCCCGTCCACAAAGCGAAGGATCGGATTGTCCACACCCGCCTCCTTGAGGTGAATGCGGATCAGGGCGGCGTGGCCGTCGTCGTCCTCGGCAATCAGGATGGTTGTCGGGTCTGAAGTCGCCGCAGGGACAATACGCGAGCTTGAGCCGGGCATCGTGGCGTCCATGGGATATTACTCCGCCGCGGGAAGCGAAACAAAGAAACGACTTCCCTTGCCCGGCTCTGACTCGAGCCAGACCCTTCCATTATGACGTTCCACGATGCGCCGTACAAGGGTAAGCCCCACGCCCTCCCCGCCGGCGTCCTCGCGCGGGTTCAGGCGATGAAACAGCTCCCAGACGCCCGACTGGTGCTCCGACGCGATGCCGCGGCCGTTGTCCTCCACGCAGTAGACCACGCGGCGGCCTTCCGAACGGCCGCTTACCCGTATGCGAAGGGGCCTCGCCGGGTCGCGGTACTTCATCGCATTGTCGAGCAGATTCGTGAACACCTGGTTGATCTGGCCGACGTCGCCGCGACAGTCCGGCAGCGGGCCGAGCTCCACCCGGGCGGACGCCTCGCGGATCTGAAAGCTCAGGGAAGCGATGACCGCTTCGAGCAGACGCGGCATGTCCAGCGATTCCAGGCGGAGCAAGGTCCGGCCGCTGCGGGAGACCTTCAGCATTCCGTTGATCAGGCTGTTCATCTTCTCCCCGCTGGTCCGGATGAACCGGACGGCCGTCGGGATGCCTTCGCCCAGAATGGAGTCGCAGGCTTTCCGCAGGTCGGCAGGCAGGTCGGTGCCGGCCAGGCAGGCGGCGAGCCTGGCGCAGTCCTCCTCGAGTTCCCGCACGAAGCCCTGAATATTGACCAGCGGGGATCGCATATCGTGTGAAGCCGCATGAAGAAGGCTCTCGAGCTCCTGGTTCTTCGCCTCGAGTTCCTTGAGCAGCAATTCGCGCTCCGCCTCGACCTGTTTGCGGTCGGTCACATCGCTGAAAATGACGATGCCGGCGGTCACACGCCCCTCGCGGTTCCGGATGGGGCCGGCGTTGGCCGAGACCCACCGCTTCTGCCCGTCTTCGTTCACAATGATCGCCTCCACGTTCTCGGACACCGCCCCTTCGAGGACGGCGCGCGACAGCGGCAGTTCCTCCGGCGGGTAGGGGCTGCCGTCGGGGCGCAAGACCCTCCAGTTCCGGGAGTGTTCGCGATAGTCGATTCCCGTGAGCGGCGCGCCGGCGCGTCCGCGAATGCCGAGCGCCGCCGGGTTCGCCACGCGGATCGTCACGTCGGGGGCGTCGGCGATCAGGATGCCCGACGGGGATTGCTGGATGGCGGCCGTCAGCAGGGCCTCCGTCTTCTCGAGCGCCTCCTCCGTCCGCTTGCGTTCGGTGATGTCGGTGCAGACGGCGAGGAGACGGGAGCACCTCCCGTCCGGGTCCACCAGGGGAACCTTGGTCGTCGTGATCCAGTGGGTCTGCCCGTCGGCGTACGTGATGCGCTCCTCGCTGATGTACTTCGGCGAGCGCGTCTCGATCACTTCGCGATCGTCGCGGTTGAACTTCGCGACTTCCTCGGGATTGGCGTTGAAGTCGGCATCGGTCTTGCCGAGAAGATCGTCAACGGTCGTCCCGTACGCCTCCGCAAGAGACCGGTTCGCCAGGATGAACCGGCTGTCCGCATCCTTGACGCAGATGAAACCGGGCGCCGTGTCGATGATCTGCCGGAGAAACGCCCGCTCCCGCTCCAGCGCCTGGCGCGCGAGCTTGCGTTCCGTGATGTCCTCGTACGTGCCCATGATGCCGATCACCCGCCCGTCCTCGTCGCGCAGCGGCACCTTGCTCGTGCGAAGGTAGATCCGGTCCCCGGTGGGCGTGGTCTGCGGCTCCTCGTAGCGCAGCTTGGGGATCCCGCTTTCCATGACGTGGCGGTCGTCCGCCCGATAGAGTTCGGCCTGCTCGCGCCAGCCGAGATCGAAGTCCGTCCGGCCGATGATCTCCTCCGGCGTGCTCAACCCCGCGTCCCGCGCGAACAGGACGTTGCATCCGAGGTAGACCGAGTTGCGATCCTTCCAGAAGACCCGCGCCGGGATCGTGTTCATCACGAGCTGGAGCATCGCGCGGGACTCCCGTGCGGCCTGTTCGTTGCGGCGCGCGGCCTCCAGAGCGATGTTTCTCTCCCGCACGCCGGCGCGGAACCGCCGGCCGGCCGTCCAGAGGCCCGCCGTACCCGCCGCCCACAACAACCCGTAGCCGAGGTCCACCGTGCCAAGACGCCCGTATGCCGTGTCCTTCCCGACTTCCGCCGACCCTTCCGGTCCGCCGGGCACGCCGGCGCGGCCGCCTGCGTGAATCCCGTGCCAGACCCACGAACCTGCCACGAGAACGCTCCATCCGAAGAACAAGATAACGAGCAGCCGGTTCAGTCGTCGCACGGCGGAGGCGTCCGTTCGATTGTCTGTGCTTTCTGCCATAAGCGTCACCTCCGGAACACATCCGTTCCGACAGTGCGGTGGGGACTTCATTCTATCATCCGGGCGCCGGCTACCGCCATGCTGCAAGCAGTCAGGTATGGAAAGAGGCGGTTCGAACCCTCTCAGCGCGCGATTGGTTCCTCCCGGCGTATGCGATTTGGCCCGCCCGGGCTGAGGACCGTCCGACCGGGGCGGATGCCGCCCGGAGTCTCCGGGCGTCGCGGCCGGCCAAATGGTTTATCGCCCCTCGGGCAGGGCCTGCTACAATCGTCCGGAGAGACGCCATGGCGACTTCACCGATCGACCGGATCAAAGCACAAGCCGTGGAGGCACAGGTTATCGCGGTGCTTCGCAGCACGTTTGACCCGGAGATACCCGTAAACGTGTATGACCTTGGGCTGGTCTACGACATCAATGTCAGCCCGGCGGGCGCGGTGCGCATCACAATGACGCTGACCTCGCCGGCATGCCCGGTGGCGGGAAGCCTCCCGGCCGAGGTGGAAGCCCGAGTCCGCGATATCGACGGGGTGACCGACGCACGGGTCGAGGTCGTCTGGGAGCCGCCCTGGACACCGGATCGCATGTCGGAGGCGGCCAGGCTCGAACTCGGCTTCATGTAACCGCCCGGACCGCGACGATAAAGAAGATAGCGCGTAGCCATCGCGAGGACGTGCTGGTATAATGCAGGTTGCCCGAGGCACTCCCCCCAAAGTCCGTCTGGTTCACCCCGGCCAGACGGCAACGCCTCGGGCACTTTTTTGCGCTGACGGGGCCGTGCAACGCGTTCGGTGAAGTACGCTCGCGTATGGCGTGGCCCGCCCGGCAGATGCCCGCCTCGCGGCAGATCCGCTGGAACAACAAAGACGACGCCCACCGAACGAGGACGGGCTGTCGTGCCGGTGCCTCTCCCTATCGACTCACGGGGACCGCGCTGCGCGGAATACGGCCTCGATCGCCTCCACCGTACGGTCGACGAGTACCTGCCCGCCGGCAGGGCCGACCTCGTTGCTTTCAACCACGGCGCTGTAGCCGCCTCCGCGAAGCGCCCGCTCCGTCGGAAGATACGTGCCGCGGCCGGCCAATTGAATGACGAACGTCTGGACCGCCCTGCTGCGCGCCTTGATCTGTACGCCGTAATCGGTGAAAAGCTCAAAGGGGTTCGTGCAGATCACCGCGTCGCCGATCCGAACAACGTGGATCTCCGCCTCACACGTCGGGTTCGGTTCGGCCTTCTGCGCCTCGAATCGCCGAACGGTTCCCTCGTACCACTTCATACGCTGATGCAGATGATCGGCCGCCTTCGGATTCGCGGCGATTTCGTCGGCGGCGCGCCGGGCGGCCGCCTTCGCCTCGGCATACTCCGCTTCGGTAACCCGGCGCATGGGAAGGCGGATTGTCTCCACCCGGTGGGTCAGCGACACGCCGGCGTGCCGATCGTCCTTGACGGCCTCATACGTCTCGCCGACCGCCCGCACGATGCGCCGCGCAAGTTCCGTCGTTTCATCCAGCCCGCGCAGGCGCCTCATCCGCTCCTCGGCGGCCTTGCGGTAGATCGGCCTCGGCGACTGATCGCCGGCGGCCCCGGCCCAGGCGAGGATGCACACGTCCGGACCGTATTGCCGGCGCAGCATTTCCCGCACCGGGTGCCAGAAGTCCGCGTTGACCGTCGTTCGACTCTCCACCACCTGCGAGGGACACGACACGTTGACACCGATGGCGACGAGCTGCCCGTCCGCGTTCCAGAAGAACATCGTGTTCACGTCGTGGTCCTCGCCGCCCTCGATGCCACGAAACGTCGGTACATCCGTCTTGCCATACATCACAGCCGAGCCGTCGGCGTAAACGGCACGCCGGTTGTACGCCACGACGGCATGGCCAAGCCCCCAGGTTACGCTCCCCGGCCGGCGGCTGTTCCATGCCTTCTCGATCGCCTCGGCGACCCGTTCGACCAGAAAGGCTCGATACGCCTCGACCGGCGTGACGCCTTCCCTGGGAAGCACATAGCGACCCGGCTCCAGGACCGGGGCCGTGTGCGTATGGGTTCCGTTCAGGATGATCTTCGCGGTATCCAGCTCCGGCAGACGCCTGCGGACATCCTCGCGCACCAGACGCAACACCTCGTCGGGAATGCCGATCAGGTCGCACGAAACCATGATCGCCGCGTCGAGCGGCCTGTCCCCCTCACGCGATTCGAGGGCCGCAACGTTCGCCGTCAACGGCGTCTCGACCGTCCGGGCGATTCGCAACTCGAACTGGCCGCTCAGGGCCACCGGTCCTGCCGGGGTAATGTCGGCCCCGGCGACGCCGATCCAGATGGCGGTTCCCGCAGCCGGCGAAGCACCGCGCGCCGTTGCCAGAGTGCCCAGAAGCAGCACCGTCACCGCCACGAGCGGCGCGCCGATCCGGCATCCACGACGCCGACGGATTGCGGCCTGTTCCGTTTGCGTAACGTGCTCTTTCCTGCCCGGCACGGTCATACCTCCCCGGGCGCAAAGGTCGCCGGCCCGCCATCCCGGGGGCCGCGCAGACGTCCGCCCGATTCCGCCGGAGTCTTACTCGCCCGATCGAACAAACACAAATCGCCGCGTCAACCCGCCGTACGAGAAGCGGCACGCCCCTCTTCCTATCCTGCTTCGCCATCGCCTGACGGAACTCGGCAACGTTCGTGACCGCCTTGCCCTGCACGTTTGCGCAGATCATCGAGCTGCATCCGACTTCGTCGGGCGATCTGCCGGGCACTACCTCCATGACTGCGACGCCCTGGCACAGGCAACATCGCCGGTTCACCCCGGTCACGCGGGGACCTCCTCGCAGAGAGGCGGACAGGGGCCGGAAAAGTATAGTCGTGACCGAGACACGGACCACCGGGATACTCGCGCGTTGCGGAGGCCGTGGCAACGGGCTATTCTCTCTGGTGGACAGTCAGCTCGGCAGATGCGATTCGTGCCGCTTTCAGTCGGCGGCTTATGTGCCGGCGGCGGAATCGGGGAGCGGGCGTTGCGGCCCCCACGAGGCCGGCAAGCTGCCCGCCTCCCGGAAAGGCATGACCGGCCTCACCGAAGGCGGCACCGGCACTGCGATTCTCCCCGGGCATCTCCCACCCGCGACCAAGGCGGAAGCCCGGGGCGAACGAAAGAATGGCCTTTCATCTGCCGCGGGTATCGGCGCCGCAACCTGCGCCCGAGCGGTGCGGGCGGTATACGGGCCCGGGTATCGGTCGGATTCCCGCAGGCCCAGGCTCGCGATGCCGGCGCGCGGGTCTGCCGGATGCCATGCAGGAGGATGTCGCGATGGACTCCCCGCGCTCTCAGCCGCCGTCGACGAAGCCGCCCGGCAAACCGCCCGAGAGGACGCCGAACTGGGGCCTGCTGCTGACCTATCTGGTCATGGCGCTCGTGCTGCTCTGGATGTGGCAGGAGGGCGTCCAGCAGGCGACGGTGCAGACCATACCATACAGCGAATTCAAGAACCTGCTGGCCCGCGGGGAAGTGGCGGAGTGCAGGATCGAGCAGGACGTCATCACAGGGAAGGTCGTGCCCAGGCCGGCGGCTCACACGACAACGAGCCCGGCCGCCACCCGCTCCGTCGCAGCACACCCGCCCGCCACACAGGCCGCCGCCAAAGAGCCCCCCGCCGGGAAGCCGTACATGTTTCGCACAGTTCGGGTCGAGGATCCGAAACTGGTGGCCGACCTGGAGGCGGCGCGCGTCGAGTTCGTGGGCGTTCGCCCGGGCTTCATGTCGCAGTTCCTCTGGGCGTGGGTCCTTCCGATCGGCGCGATGGTGCTGCTGTGGACGTTTCTCAGCCGCCGCATGGGCGGGGCCGCGTCGTCGGTCTTCGGCTTCGGCAGGCACCGGGCCAAGCTGGTGGCCGACAAGGCCACGGGCGTTACGTTCGCGGACGTGGCGGGCTGCGAAGAGGCCAAGGCGGACCTCCAGGAGGTCGTCGATTTCCTCAAGAAGCCCGACCGCTATAAGGCCCTCGGCGCGGAGATCCCCCGGGGCGTGCTCCTCGTGGGCCCGCCGGGGACCGGCAAGACCCTGCTCGCCCGGGCGGTGGCGGGGGAGGCCGGCGTGCCCTTCTTTTCGATCAGCGGCAGCGACTTCGTCGAGATGTTCGTGGGCGTCGGCGCCGCACGCGTGCGGGACCTGTTTGAACAGGCCAAGAGCCACGCCCCGTGCATCGTCTTCATCGACGAGATCGACGCCATCGGCGGCCAGCGCGGCGTCCACCTGGGTCCGGTCAACGACGAGCGCGAACAGACGCTCGACGCGCTTCTCGTGCAGATGGACGGGTTCGAGGCGAACGCGGGGGTGATCATCCTCGCGGCCACGAACCGGCCGGAGGTCCTGGACCGCGCGCTGCTGCGGCCCGGCCGGTTCGACCGCCAGGTGCTCGTCGATTCGCCCGATGTCGATGGCCGTGAGGCCATCCTGCGCGTCCATGCGCGGGGCAAGCCCCTGGCGCCGGATGCCGACCTCCGCAAGATCGCGCAGTCGACGCCCGGCTTCTCCGGCGCCGACCTGGCCAACACGATCAACGAAGCGGCCCTGCTGGCGGCACGGCGGGGATCGAAGCAGATCACGCAGAAGGACCTGGAAGACGCGGTGGAGAAGGTGGTGGCCGGGCCGGAACGCAGAAGCCGCCGCCTCAACGAGGACGAGAAACGCCGCGTCGCATATCACGAAGTCGGCCATGCCCTCGTGGCCGCCTTCAGTCCGCACGCCGATCCGCTTCACAAGATCAGCATCGTCCCGCGCGGGCGGGCCGCCCTCGGATACACGATGCATCTGCCGACCGATGACCGCTTCCTGATGAGCCGCGCCGCGCTGCTCGATCAGATCAAGGGCCTGCTCGGCGGACGGGCGGCGGAGGAAGTCGTATACGGCGAAGTGACCACCGGCGCGGAGAACGACCTGGAAAAGGCCACGGCGCTCGCGCGGCAGATGGTATGCATGTTCGGGATGAGCGACTCCGTGGGACTGCTTCATTGCGGGCAGCGGCGGAATCCGTTTCTGTCGTCCCCGACGGACGGCCTGTTGCGGCCGGATTGCAGCGAGCACACCGCCGAAACCATCGACCGCGAGGTCAAGGCGCTGCTCGACCGCGCCTACGCCGAAGCCAGGTCGATCCTGACCGAGCACCGGGACAAGCTCGAGCGGATCGCGAAGGAACTGCTGACTCGCGAAACGCTCGATCGAAAGACGTTTGAGCAGCTCCTGGCGGAGGCGCCCGCGGCGGCCGGCCCGTCGCGATCGTGATCGCCAGTCCGGTCCTTTGCCGATGCCGGCGGCAAGGGAACATCCGCTCGTGTCCGCGGCTGGTCTACGACCCGCGCCCGTCTATTATCGTGCGAAAGGAAGCCGCTATGAATCGCCATACAATACCCCTGGGAAGGATTCTGGGCATACCGATCGGTCTGGACCCGTCCTGGTTCCTGATCTTCCTCCTCATTACCTGGACGCTGGCCGTCGGCTACTACCCGACGGAGTTTGTGGCGCGAGCGCCGGTTCAGTACTGGGTCATCGGGGCCATCACGGCGATCCTGTTCTTCGTCAGCGTGCTCCTGCACGAGCTGGGGCATTCGGTGGTCGCCCTTCATTACAGAATCCCGGTGCGGAGCATTACGCTCTTCATCTTCGGAGGGGTGGCACAGATCGCCGCCGAACCCCCTCGCGCCTCCGCCGAGTTCTGGATCGCAATCGCCGGCCCGGTCGTGAGCTTCGCCCTGGGAGTGTTCTGCCACCTCGTGCAGCCTCTCTTCCCGGCCGGGACGCCGCTGCTGGCAATGGTGAAGTATCTGGCCTTCATCAACATCGCACTGGCCGTCTTCAACCTCGTCCCGGGCTTCCCGCTGGACGGGGGGCGGGTGTTCCGGGCGATCGTCTGGGGCGTCACCGGCAGTTTCCGCCGGGCGACGATCACCGCGGTTCGGTTCGGGCGGTTCTTCGCCTTCCTGTTTATCCTTGCGGGGGTGTGGATGGCCCTGTCGGGGAACCTCATCAACGGGATCTGGATCGCCTTCATCGGATGGTTCCTGGAGGGCGCCGCCGGCGGTCAGCTTCAGCGGCTGCAGGTCAGCGATATCCTGGCCGGGCACAAGGTTTCCGAGGCCATGCATCGGGGCGACCCGATCGTGGCAGGCGATGCGACACTGCAGGAACTGGTGGATCAGCACGTTCTCGGGGCAGGCCGGCGCAGCCTGCTCATCGGACAGGGAGACGAGATCCTCGGCCTGCTCACGCTGCACCGGATCAAGGCGGTGCCCCGCGAACAATGGGCCACCACCACGGCCCTGCAGGCCATGATCCCGAGGGAAAGCATGAAATGGGTCCGGCCCGACACGGAGCTGTCCGCCGCCCTGGTAGAGATGGACCGCGACGGCGTGAATCAGCTTCCGGTAATGACCGACGGCCGCGCCCAGGGGGTGCTGACCCGGGAAGACGCCATCAATTACCTCCGCCTGCTGCAGGAGCTCGGGTTTTGAGCGTTGAACGGGTCGCGAGCAGCAATCAGAGATGAAGCAGGATACCTCCAGGGGCGTCGGGTCGCCTCTGGAAACGGCAAACCCGGGCAGCCCGCCGGAGCAGGGAGCACAACCGGAGATGGCCGCCTTGAGCATGCCTGCCGCAGGAATGCAGCCCGCTATTCAGGGGCTCAGCGAGGCCGAAGCCGCCGCGCGGTTGAAGCAGTACGGTCCCAACGCGGCGGCGGAGGAGCGAACACATCCGTTGCTCGCCCTGCTCGGCAAGTTCTGGGCCCCCGTGCCCTGGATGCTCGAGTTGACCGTCGTTCTGGAGCTGCTGGTGGGGCGGCACACCGAGGCCGCCGTCATCGGTATACTGCTCGTCTTCAACGCCGTTCTCAGCTACTTTCAGGAGAACCGGCCGCAGAAGGCACTGGCCCTGCTTCGCCAGCGGCTCTCGATCCCGAGCCGCGTCCTTCGCAACGGCCGCTGGCAACTGGTAGCGGCCCGCGATCTTGTTCCGGGTGATGTGATTCACCTGCGCATGGGCGACATCGTTCCGGCCGACACGCGCGTCGCGTCGGGGCAGATCCTTCTGGATCAATCGGCCCTGACGGGGGAATCCGTGCCGGTGGAGGCGGGCCCTGAGCAACCGGCCTATGCCGGGACCGTCGTCAAACGAGGCGAGGCCACGGGTCAGATCACCGCCACCGGCACGCGGACCCTGTTCGGGAAGACGGCCGAGTTGGTTCGCCTCGCCAAGACGAAGAGCCACCTCGAAACGATCATTTTCTCGATCGTGAAGTATCTGGTGATTCTGGACGCCGGTCTCGTGGTTCTCGTCCTGCTCTACGCGGCAGTCGCGGGTATCGCGGCGGCGGAAATTCTGCCCTTTGCGCTGATCCTTCTGGTGGCCTCCATTCCGGTGGCCCTTCCTGCCACCTTCACCGTGGCTACCGCCCTGGGGGCCCTGGAACTGGCGCACGAAGGCGTTCTCGTGACGCGGCTGGCGGCGATCGAGGAAGCGGCCGGCATGGACGTATTATGCAGCGACAAGACCGGCACGATCATCAGGAACCAGTTGGCGGTCGCCGGGGTGTGGCCGTGCGGCGCCCATACAGGCGCGGATGCCCGGGCGTCTCAACATCGCGGCGGCCGGTTCGGTCCGTTGAAACACCCCTGAAAGACCGCGAAGTCGCTCAGGTCCACGTCGCCGTCGCCGTCCAGATCGCTGCGGCCGCAGTCCGACTGCCCCGCCGGCCGGTTCGGCCCGTTGAAACAATGCTGGAAGACCGAAAAGTCCGCCAGATCCACGTCCGCGTCGGCGTCGAGGTCCGCCTGGACGGTCGGCGCGACCGTCAGGTCCACGGCGTTCGAGGTAACGCTGCCGCAACCGCCGGTGACCACGCAGCGATAGTTCGTGGCGTCGCCACTATCGGCATTCGAGATCGTGAGCACATCCGTGGCGGTGCCGGCGTAGTGCCCGCCGTCGCTCAGATCGATGCCGTTCTTCTGCCATCGGTACGTCAGCGAACCTTCGCCCGTCGCCGCGACGGTGAACCGGGCCGTGCCGTGGAGGTACGCCGTCTGCGGCACCGGCTGCTGCGTGATCACGGTCGCCGGCCGTGTGACGGTGACGGCGTAGTCGTACGTGCCGTTTGCGACATCCTCGGCATTGTAGCCCTTCACGTGCAGATACCAGGTGCCCGTTGAAGTCGGCCAGGTCGGGATCGTTCCGCCCGACCACTGCGTCTCGGAATCGGTCCAGGTGTGCGTCGGGCTCTGGTCCCACGCCCAGCGATAGTACTGCACGGTTCCGGGCCCGAAATCGCCCGTTGCCGTCCAGAGGATGGGGCCGTTCACGCACGGCGACGTAGTGCTCGGCACCACGCTGCCCGGCCCCGGCGGCGCGGAGAGCGTCCACTTCGTCGCGGCCGGCGAGTCCGCGGTCTCCACGGATTCGCCGTTGCGCGCGCGGGCCACGAAGCTGTACGGCGTGTTCGGTGACAGGCCGGAGCATGTCCACATGCCCTGGCTCTGCACCCAGCCGGAGCTTGTGCCGGCCGTCGTATTCGATGTGCGGACGCCGGAGCTGGCGGCCGTCAGATTCGAGAGCGTGCCGGCGGGGCTCACGTCGATGCTGGTTGTGGTGATCGTCCCGAAGGTCACGCCGGTCGGCGTCTCGATCAGCGAATACCGTGACTGCCCCGGGGAGCCGGCGGACTCGCCGAAACCGTTGAATGCATGGATGCGGCGGGTGTACGGCGTATTCGGCAGAATGCCGGTGGTCTCGTCCCACTGTGTGGTGTCGGCCGGCAGGTCCCCCGACAGGTTGATTCCTCCGGCGTCCTTCACCCGATAGCCGGTTTCGCCGGCCACGTCGGTCCAGACCCATCGGATGGCGCCGGTGCTCAGCGCGACGGGCGTGCCGTCCGCCGGCACGTCCGGAGCGTCGCCGCAGGCGGGCTCGGCGTCGTCGAACCAGCCGGTGGCGCTGGAGGAGTTGGTGGACGACATATCGAGGAAGACCGTGATCTTGCTGCCACGGGCCTGGCCCGACCAGGTCTGTGCGACCCACGACGTGGAGTTGGACCCGTTCCACACGACGTTTCCGCTGTGCGAATCGGTTCCGCCGTACGGATCGACGCCCAGGTAGGCATAGCCGTTGCTGCTGCTGGAGACCTTCATCCACACGCGGACGGTGTAGGTCGCGCCGACCACGGCGTCGAAGCGCTGATACACCCCGCCCTCGCTCCCGCTGTTCGGCGTGTACACCTGCTGCGAATGCGCGCCGGTGCGGACCTGCGAGGTGCCGTCCGTGCAGGTTACGCTGCCCGCGTAGTTGAAGCGCGTCCAGTTGTTGCCCGCGCCGCTGGTGAACCCGTTCTCAAAGCCCGGGTTCTGCAGGCAACTGACCGAACCCGCACCGACCGTATACGGCCCGAGATTGAGCACCGTCGGGTTGACCGCCCTGGGTGTGTCGCTGTTATACGAGCGCAGGTGCAGATACCAACTCCCGCTGGCGCCGACCTGCTTCACAAGAGTGCCGGCGGACCAGATCGACTCGCCGGTCCAGCTCGTCGGATCGCCGGCGGTCTGATCCCACAGACAGCCGAACTGACTTACCTTGTTCGCGCCTTCCCCGAAGCCGTTCGTCGCGGTGAAGGTCACGGAGGTGTTCGCGGAAAGGCCGGCGGCGCTCGGGCCCCTGTCCGCGTACACGGTGGGCGACGTCGTGCCGGTGCCGTAGGTGCAGACGGCGGCGAGCGTGTAGCGGCTCTGCCCCGTCGAGCCGACCGACTCTCCGCAGCCGTTGAAGGCGTACACCTGCCGGGCGTATGGCGTGTTCGGGGCCAGGCCGCTCTCCTGCCACTGCGTCGCGCCGGCCGCCAGATCGCCGGACTTGCTCACGCCACCGGCGTCCTTCACGCGATAGCCGGTTTCGCCGGAAACATCGGCCCACTTCCACGTGATCCTGTCCGCAGCGTCCGCCGTCGGAACGCCGTCCGTCGGCGCGGGCGGAAGGCCGGACGCCACCGCCAGAGGCGCTTCACTGGAGGGCACGCTGCCGTACGCGTTGCTCACGATGCATCGGTAATTGCCGACGTCGGCGGCGTCGGCGCTCGAGATCGTCAGCGTGGTCGTCGTGACGCCGGCGTAGTGCCCGCCGTCGCTCAGATTCACCTGGTTCTTCTGCCACTGGTACGTGATCGTCCCTTCGCCGGCCGCGTCAACAAAGAACTGCGCGGTGCCGCCCGCGCAGAGGCTCTGTGGCACAGGCTGCTGGAGGATGGCCGGCGGGCAGGCGCACGTCGCGAGATTCACCACGAAACCCATCTGCACCGTGGGAGTGGCCGGGTTGTTGTCGTCGTCATAGTACCCGTAGCCGCACAGAACCTGGCCGTTGGCGGAGATGCCCAGGATGCGGCTCAACGCGGTCCAGCGGGTCAGGCTCACGCCCAGGCCCTCGAGCACCGTGGCGAGGTCGTGGATGCCGGCGTTGTCCCAGTAGACGGCCTTCTCGCCCCGGCCGGGCAGGTAACTCGTGCCGCCGATGACCGGGTTCGTTGCGTGGTCCGAGATGCAGTAGGCATAGCTGATCGTGTCGCCCGGCAGCGCGCCCAGATCAATCGGCCTGGCCCAGGTCAGCCCGGGTTCGGGTGCCAGTTGCGGAGTGGCCGGCACCTGCCATTTGAACGCATGGTACAGACTCAGATCCGCGGGGTTGTACGTCAGGTAGCCCACGGCCCACCTCGCGCTCGGGGCAATGGCCGTGGCACGGCCCTTGTAAAACTGATCGTCCCCGTAGCCGGCAAAACGCTTCAACTGGTCCCAACCGCAGTTGCCGCCGCCGGCGCAGTTGTTCATCCAGTCGAATATGAAGATCGGGTGATCGTAGCGCCAGTCCGGATTCGTCTGACTGTTGCCCCAGTTGTTCTTACCCACCCCCCAACCGTTGTGCGCAATGCCGTAGACGTCCTGATAGTAACCCCAGTAATCGATATAGGAGTTGTTGCTCCACCGGTAGCGGTATGCCTTCTCATTCTCTGCGGGATAGGAGCTGCCGCCGATCCAGGTCTCCTGCGTCGCCTCGTCACGGCTGATGCAGTATACGCTCCGCACGCTGCTGCCCTGGCCGGGCAGGATGCTCCAGCTCCCGTTGAACCACTTCCGAGCCACGCCGCCCACGTTGCCCGCGGCAAGCATCTGGCCATTCCACAGCGAGGCGCAGGCGGTGGCGTAACTGTTCCCGCCGCCGGGGTTGCCCATGTCCTGCATGCCGGTCGCCACCGACCAGTAGAACGGCCAGTCGCACAAGACGAGATTGGCGTCCATCTTCCTGCTGTTGCCGACGACCCACACGCCATCCTCGGAGATCGCCACGCAACGGCTGTACTTGCCGGGGTTGTTCTCCAGGACCCCGACGGGGCGAATCTCCGCCCCCAAGGCCATCGAAGCCGAGAAGAGCACGACGCAGCCCCAAAGGCCAGGCCCCAGGATAGTACCTTCTTTCATCCGTCCGACCTCCTTCGGCATGTGTGTTCACAACGGGCAGCCCGGCGGCAACGCCGGAACGCCCGCTACCCGTTCAATCCATCCGCCCGCCTCGGTATGCAGCGTGAACGATGCGCGGGTAGCATGTTCCCCTTCTGGCGCCGCTTTCGGTCGGAAACTTATGTGCCGGCGGCGGAAGTGGGGCGCCGACGTCCCGCCTGCTGCAAGGGATCAAGATGCCCGGCCCCCAGAAGAGGACACAACCATCTTACCAAGAACGGTACCACATACAGCATATCGAACCAATGATACGCGGCCAACGAAAAACGCAGCGGTTCTGCGGCCCGGCCGCGGAAGCCACCGGCCGCATCCCGGCAAGCCGCGATGGCTCCGACCCAAGGCGGCCTTCGGCCGCAACCGAACACGGCCGCGCCGGCGGCCGTCATGCTGAGCGAAACGAAGCATCCGGCTTGCCTGCGCCAATCAGCCGGATTCTTCGTCGCTGCGCTCCTCAGAATGACGGGAAGCCCTACTGCCGCAGCGCGATAACATGCGCGCAAGGCGCGCAAAAGCTGCGATGGCTCCGACCCAAGGCGGCCTTCGGCCGCAAGCGAACACGGCCGCGCCGGCGGCCGTCATGCTGAGCGAAACGAAGCATCTGGCTTGCCTGCGCCAATCAGCCAGATTCTTCGTCGCTGCGCTCCT
>CAZZFA010000073.1:0-29494 GCA_964653435.1 uncultured Planctomycetales bacterium
GGTCAAACAGGCCTTCCCGGGCCGCTATTCAGCCAACTAATTCGGAGGAGAACCAATAAAGATGCGTCGCGATCGTTTTCCGGTTGACGTGCCCGTGGCTATCATGTAACATACCGAGAGAGTATGTATGGTCATTCTGGCGACCCGTAGCCAACGACCGTGAGGTAACCTTGAAGACGAGCCCCGGCAGGAAAACCAAACATCAGCAGATCTCCGAGCACATTTGCCAAGGGATCCTCTCGGGTCTCTATGGAGTTGGCGGCCGGATTCCCACCGAGGCCGAACTTGCCCGCCGGTTCCGTGCGTGCCGCCAGACCGTCTCGCAAGCCCTGCGGCAATTGGAGCACCAGGGGCTGCTGATTCGCCGACGCGGGGCGGGTACCTTCGTGCGACGGCGCGTGTCAACGACCAGCAACGTCTTCGGGCTCCTGCTGGCCGGTGCATACTCGGGCATCTTCGCGCCGATCTGTGCGCGCATGGCACGGGCGGCCCGGGCGAAGGGGTACAGCCTGGTCATTGAGGATCTTCCCGGCGAAGACACGGATGAGGAAGCCTTGATTCGCGACACGGAGGAATTGTGCCGCGCATACACCGAACGCGGCGTTGCAGGCGTCTTCTTCGCGCCTCTGATCCTCCCGAGCAGCCGGATGGAAGCCAACGCCCGTATTGCCGACGCGCTCGACCGCGCGGGTATCCCCGTGGTCCTTCTTGACCGCGACATCCATGACTATCCGCAACGATCCCGTTTTGATCTCGTCGGCGTCGCCAACCGGCGCGCCTCGGAGGCACTGACCAATCACCTTTGGGAGCTGGGTTACCGGCGGATTGAATACATCACCCACCTCGGCGAGGCCAGCACCGTTACGGCGCGAATCGCAGGCTGCATGGACGTCCTGCGGAACCACGGCATTACCCCCGATCCGCAATGGGTCCACCAGGGCGATGTACGGGACATCGCGTTCATGCGGGAGGTCATGCGAGACTCTCGCGCGGAGGCGTTTGTCTGCGCAAACGATCACATGGCGGCCCGCGTGATGCGCCATCTCGCCACGCTGGGAATCCGCGTCCCCGACGATATCGCCGTCGTCGGCTTCGACGACGTCGACTACGCCACGCTGGTTCTCGTGCCCCTGACGACGATGCGTCAACCATGCGCACGCATCGGCGAAATGGCCGTGCGACTGATGGTCGAACGTCTCGCGGATCCGAGCCTGCCGGCGCGCGAGGTCAGCTTTGACTGCGAGCTCGTTGTTCGCGAATCGTGCGGTGCACTTCTGCGAGGCAATCTTGCCCACGCCGTAGGCTGAGCGATCCGCAGCCGAACCGGTCGTATGCCTGCCCCTGCAGCAACTCGGCGCCCACCCCGGATGCGAGGCTATCGCTCGTCCGCCCGGGCCCTCTGCCGCCGCGGCCTGGGCGGCGATTCGGCTCGGTCGTAGCCTCGGGCATAGTCGGCCCGGCAGCGAAGCTCCGTCCTGTCAGGCTCTTCGCCCAATTCCCTGACCAGTGCGGCATGCATCCGGGCGATGCGGTCTTTCTGCGCCGGGTCGGCGGCAAGATTGTGGAGCTCGCCGGGATCGTTGCGCAGGTCGTACAACTCCCGCTCGGCAGAATGACGATCGTCGGGCGGCGTATGATAAACGTACTTGAAGGGCCCCTTGCGAAGCATGACGTAGCCGCTCGCAATGTTGTGCGCGTAATACTCGCTGACGGCCAAATCCTTCCACGGGGCCTTCGGATCGTCGAGCACCCCGCAGAGCGACGCGCCGTTCCAGTCGGCCGGCACCTTGGCGCGGCCCAGTTCTGCGATGGTCTGAACGACGTCGACGAGCGAGCACACGCCGCCACGCCGCTGCCCACCTCGCCAGCGTTGGGGCCAGGAAACGATCAGCGGGATGCGGGCGGCCGAATCATACATGGCGTTCTTCCACCACAGGCCGTGCTCACCCATGTTCTCGCCGTGGTCGGTGGTGTACACGACGACGGTGTTGTCGGCCAGACCGCTGTCGCGAAGGGCCTGGAGCGTCTTGCCGATCTCGTTGTCCACCCATTCGGTAAGGCCGTAGTAGAGTTCGCGGCCCATCCTGACCGTATCGGGCGGCACGTCGACCACCTGAAAGCCCGCGCGCAGGTGCTTGTAGTTGAGCGGCAGCGAGTCCAACAGCCCGGGCGGGATGACAGGCATCGGAACCTTTCCCTTGTAGTGATTCCAGTATTCCTCCGGCACGATGAGGGGGAAGTGCGGCGCGAGATAGCCGACGAGAAGGAAGAACGGCTTGTCGGTCGGTTTGCGATGAGTCAGGAACTCCACGGCCCCGGCGGTCACGCGCCGGTCGTGGCGGAGCACGCTCGAATCGTCGGCCGCGCGGAACTGCTCGAAGCGTCCGCTGAGCCCCTTGCTCGTCAGGTCATCCGGGCGGCGGCGATGGCCTTTACCGGTCTTGACATCGTTGTTCATGTTCCCGCCGATTTCCGTAAAGCCGTATCGGCGCGTCCGGTCGTAGTGCATTTTGCCGCAAAGGTAGGATTCATACCCGGCGGCGTTCATCACCCGGGCGATGGAGGGATAATCCGCACTGGGCAGCCAGCAATCGTTGTTCCAGGCACCGACACGGCTGATGTATTTTCCGGAAGTGAACGACAGGCGGCACGGCACGCAGAGCGGCGAATTGGTGTAGGCGGCCTCGAAGACGACGCCCTGCGCGGCCAGACGGTCGAGATTCGGCGTCCGGACGATCCTGTTGCCGTAGCAGCTCAGAACGTCGGCGTTGTGCTCGTCCGACATGATGACCAGGATGTTCGGCCGGGCATCATCCGCGGCCACCACGGCGGGCGAATACGCGAGGAGCAACAGAAAGATACCGCCCCACGCAGTCGCCGATCCACTCCATCCAACACCGTCCCGTTTCATGTCGTCACCTCCGAATCGCAACGAGGGATTCCCGCGATTCTTGCCGCGCAGATCGTAAGCGCAGGAAGCGCAATGCGGTAGTGCCGGCCGATTGGATGCCGCGGGCGACCCTGTCGAGTGATATCCTCACGACTCGCAGGAACTCCGCGCCCCAGGACCGCGACCAGGCCGCCGGCCGAGCCCGTGCCGCGTCGCGGTGTCAGCGGACTGTCCCGCCCCACAGGCACGCCCCCGCGCCGTACACGGCCCCGCTCTCGACACCGTCGGCGATACGGAACCCGCGCACCTCGTCGCCGAGTGCTCGTCGGTGCCTGGCGCGGCAGGCTTCGCGATGCCGAGCCCCTTTTTACCAAGGCGGCCTTCGGCCGCAACCGAACACGGCGGCGCCAGCGGCCGTCATGCTGAGCGAAGCGAAGCATCTGGCTTGCCTGCGCCAATCCGCCGGATTCTTCGTCGCTGCGCTCCTCAGAATGACGAGTGGCGCTACCGACGCAGCGCGATACATGCGCGCAAGGCGCGCAAGAGCTGCGACGCAAGACCTAGTCGCTTCGGTACGCCGGCTTCCAGATCCACGGCAGGACCGCGGTTCGCCGCGCCCAGGCCTCCCACTTCTTTGCCATCGCCATGACGCGCTCGGGCTGCTGCCCGGCCAGATCGTGCATCTCGGTGCGGTCGGCGTCCATGTCGTAAAGCTCCCACCTGCCCGCCGGCCCCTTCGCAACCAGTTTCCATTTCCCCTCTCGCACGGCGCGGTTTCCCTCGTGCTCCCAGTATATCGGCCCGCGATCCATTCGCTCCCCGGCGAACACCGGAACCAGGCTGACGCCCTCCATCGGCCGTATCGTGTTGCCGCGGTATTCGCTCGGATACTGCACGCCCGCCAGCGCCACGCACGTGGCCATGATATCAACGACGTGGCCGGGTTGACGCTCGATCTCTCCGCGGCGACGGATACCCTTCGGCCAGTGGGCGATCAGCGGCGTCGAAATGCCGCCCTCATGAACCCAATGCTTGTATTCGCGAAACGGTGTGTCCGAGACATTGGCCCAGCTCCTGCCGTAGGCGACATACGTATCCGGCCCACCCGGCATGACGTTCGGCCCGCCGAGCACCGCACGGCCATCACGCGTCCGCATCGGCGGCCAGATGTTCGGCTGAAGGTCATCCGGTCCCAATGGCTTACGGTCCTTGAGATGCCATTCCGGGTGATCGATCCGGCCCATCGGCTCCGCACAGGCGCCGTTGTCTTCCAGAAACAGAATCAACGTATTGTCTGACAGGCCGTGACGCTCAAGCTCTGCGACGATGCGTCCGATCCCCCGGTCCATGCGGTCGACCATGGCCGCGTACACCTCCATGCACCGCGCCTCCCACGCCTTGTTCTCGACCCGATCCCACTCGCCGTCCGGCGGCGAGAGATCCCAGCTCGAATCGATCAGCCCCAACCGCCGCAAACGCTCGAATCGGGCCCGCCGTACGGGCTCGTAACCACAGTCGTATTGTCCTCGGTATTCTGCAATGGCCTCCTCGGGGGCCTGCATGGGCCAGTGAGCCGCCGTGTACGCCACGTACAGAAAGAACGGCTTGGGCCCCGTTTTCCGCACGTGATCGTCGATGAACCGAACCGCGTTATCACTGATGGCATCCGTGTAGTAGTACCGCCCGGGCCGGTATTCAGGGTCGTTCTCCGGCGTAATCCAGGTGTTGTCGCGGGTGAGCGTGGTGGGGTCGTAGTAACTGCCGGCGCCGGTGATCGTGCCGTAGAATCGCTCGAAGCCTCGCTGCAGCGGCCAGTTCGTTTTGTCGCGGCCCGTCGGATCGTGGACGGCGACGTGCCACTTCCCGCACATGTAGGTGCTGTAGCCGGCGGTCCGCAAGACCTCCGCGATCGTAACAGCGTGGCGGCTCAGGTCGCCGCGCCACGGCTCGCGGGCCTGCCTGTCCGCACCCCGCGTCATGTGTCCCATGCCTGCCTGATGGGGATAAAGCCCGGTCAGCAGCGAAGCCCGTGTCGGGCAGCAACGGGCGTTGTTGTAGAACTGCGCAAATCGCAGGCCCTGCGCAGCAAGGCGGTCGAGCGTCTGCGTGCGAATCTCGCCGCCATAGCAACCGAGATCGGAATACCCCATGTCGTCGCTCAGGATGAGCACAATGTTGGGACGCGGCGCCCCGGGCGCGGACTGGCCCTGCGCCACGACCGCGCTGAACCCGGCCAACATCGCGACGCACAAACCGGCCGGCCGCCAAACGCCGCCAGTTCGAGTGATGATCCCCATCAGTGCCACCTCGCTTTGTTTCCGTTCGCTGATGCGCCCATGATGCCCGCGATGTGACCAGCCGGCAAGCCACTTTCCCCGGGGCCTGGCGAAGCGGGGTGCGAGACAGGGTCGGCGGCATCCAGTCGTCTCGGACGGCGGGGTGACGCTGGCAACGGTCCTCTACTCCTTTCGGAGCCATCGCAAACCCACCCAATCCGCCACGCACCCGACAGGAAGGCTGGAGCAGCAGCGGCGCTGCGCCCGCCCTGCTGGTGACCCCCCTGAACCTGTTACCCTGCGGCCGTCGGTCTGTTCCACGTCGGCCCGCAGGTGCGGCTCGCCGTCGCCGATCCGCCGGCCGGACCTGGAAGCCGGCAAACGGACGCGAGCGAGATTCGCAAGAGGCGCAACGCACCTCGCTCGCTGCGGGCCAAGGCAAGCCCACGGACTGTAATTGGCGCCGGATAACCGCTTTTGATAGAATAAAGCCAATGTGAACGGGACAGGCGCCAGACGCGAAAGCGGGCGCTGTCGCTGCGAGCGGCAGGGCTTGGGACTCTCGGCGTCTCGCGTGGTACCGGCGGCCAATTCGTGGGCAGACAGCAAGTCCTCTGATCGTCACTTCACGACGGGGGAGGCCCTCGCCGACGGACAGTCCCACAGGAGGTGAGCGGCGAAATGAAAGAACGGGCGAGAAAACGCTCCGCCGTTACCGATGAGGTGACCCGGCTCCGCGAGCGCCTGACGCAACTGGAGCGGATCGAAAAAGAGCGCGAGATCCTGTCGCGTCTGGCGGGGCGCGCCGCCGCGGCCACATCTGCGCCGGAACTGATGGACGCGATCTGCGAGGAAAGCGACCGGCTGCTGCATTGGGACTGCTTCTACCTGGCGCGCCGAACGCCGGGAAAAGCCGGCATGCACGTCGAGCGTTTCGTTGACACCGAGGACGGCCGAAAGCGGACATTCCCCGGCGAGGACGTGACGCCTGAGAACACAGGTCCCGCCCTTCGCAAGGCAATCGCGGGCGAGGCCATCCTCGTCAACCGCGGCCGCGACGAAACGGTTCCCCCCATGATTCCATTCGGAACGGGGCGCATTTCCGCAAGCCTCATGTTCGTGCCGGTGCGCTGTGGAGATACCATCAGCGGCGTCCTGAGCGTCCAATCGTACACACAAGAGCGATACGGTCCGTCGGATCTTCAATGCCTGCAGCGAATCGCCGAGACGATCGCGCCGGCGCTCGAGCGTGTATATGCCGAGGGTGAGCTGCAACGGTCGGAGGCCAGGTACCGCACGCTTGTGGAACAGATCCCGGCGATCGTCTACACGGCCGCGATCGACGCGGCAAGCAATACGACGTATGTAAGCCCGCAGGTCGAGGCGATTCTGGGGTATTCGCCGACGGAATACACGGCCGATCCGGCCATCTGGCACCGACATCTTCATCCCGACGACCGCGACCGTGTGATGGCGGAGGTCGCCCGGTGCCACGCGACCGGCGGCCCGTTTGCCTGCGAATACCGCGCGGTGGCCCGCGACGGGCGCGTCGTCTGGTTTCGCGACGAGGCCCGGATGATCCGCGACGAGGCCGGCCGGCCGCTCTGTCTCCAGGGCGTCATGCTCGACATCACCGAGCAGAAGCGCGCGGACCATCTGCTTCGTCTCCAAAGAGACCTCGCCGTCGCCCTGAGCCGCCCGACCGCGCTGCCGGAGGCGATGCACCAGGTGCTCGACGCGGCGCTGTCGGTCGATGGAATCGAGTGCGGCGGCATCTATCTCGCCGATCCGGTGACGGGCGGTTTTCATCTCGTGGCACAGAAGGGGCTGTCGGCGGCCTTCGCCGAGGCCGTCGCGCACATCAGCGGCGATTCGCCCGAAGCATGGCGCGTGGCGGCCGCGAAACCCATCTATGAAACCGTCAGCCGGATCGTCGGGCCTCAGGCGCCCTGTGACGCGGAAGGACTGCGGGCGCTGGCCATCCTGCCCGTTATGCACGATGGCCGCGTGGTCGCGATGATGAACGTTGCTTCCCGGAGCCGCGGCGAAGTGCCAACGGCGACACGCCATGTTCTCGAGGCGATTGCCGCATGGATCGGTGCGGTGATCGAGCGGGTTCGGTCGGAAGAGGCCCTGCGGCAGGCGCGGGACGAGCTGGAACGACAGGTCGAGAATCGCACGGCGGAGTTGCGCGCTGCGAATGAAACGCTGCGAAGGGAAATCGCCGAGCGCAAGGCGGCACAGGAGGAACGGAACCGCATTGTGGACATCTCGGCGGACCTCATCTGCATTGTGGGAATGGACGGCTATTTCAAATACGTCAATCCCGCGTGGGAGAAGACGCTCGGCTACACGCGCGAGGAACTTCTCTCCCGGCCGTTTCTTTCCTTCATACACCCGGAGGACCACCGCAAGAGCGATGCCGAGGTGGCCCGGCTCGCAGCGGGCAAACCCACCAGGAACTTCGAAAACCGGTATATTCACAAGGACGGCACGATACGACTCATCATGTGGACGGCGACCCCGGCGCCGGAAAAGGGCCTGGCGTACTGCATCGGCCGCGATATCACGGAGCGCAGGCGGATCGAGGCGTCGCTGCAGAGAAGCGAGACGCTCATCCGCACCATCAGTGACAATCTCCCGTCCGGCATGATCTATCAGGTGGTGCGGAAGAGCGACGGAACAAGGCAGTTCACGTATCTGAGCGACGGGGTTCGGCGCCTGTACGGCGTCAGCCCGCAGGAGGCCATGTCCGATCCGGACCTCATTTACGGCCGTGTTCACCCCGAGGATCGGCTTCGATTGCATCAGGAGGAGGAAGAGGCCAACCGCACCCTCTCGATCTTGCGAACCGAGGTGCGGATGGTAGGCCCCTCGGGCGAAATCCGGTGGTCTTCGTTCGTTTCCAGTCCGCGGCAAATCGAGGACGGATCGACCTGCTGGGACGGCATCGAGTTCGACATCACGGATCGCAAGCGGGCGGAGCAGGCCCTGCGGGAGAGCGAGGAGGCCTTCCGGCTGGCCTTCGAGAACGCCCGCGATGCAATCTTCTGGGCGGACGCGGAGACGGGTATCCTGCTCAAATGCAACGAGGCCGCCGAACTGCTCCTGGGCCGCCGCCGCGAGGAGATCGTCGGCCAACACCACACGATCCTTCACCCGCCGGGGAAGGCGGAGTTCTATGCGTCGCTCTTCCGCAACCGCGCCGAGCGGGTACAGCCGGCCGGCGCCGAGCTGGAGGTCGTCAGGAAGGACGGCGAGATTGTCCCCGTTCACGTGCGAAGCTCCCTTACGACGATCAACGGCCGGCCTGTCGTGCAGGGCATCTTCCGCGACATTACGGAGCGCAAGCGGGCCGAAGCGGAGCGGGAGCGATTGAGCGAACAGCTTCGCGAGGCGCAGAAGCTGGAGGCCATCGGGCGGTTCGGACGCGGGCTTGCTCACGAGTTCAATAACCTGATGGCCACGGTGCTGGGCCTGGCCTCCAACATGCGAGCGAACCGACGGCCCGGCGACCCGGACTGCGCCAAGCTGGTTCACATTGAGGATGCCGCGCGGGCGGCCGGGGACCTCGCACATCAGCTCCTGGCCTTTGCGCGCGGCGGCAAGATCCGGCCGCACCTGCTGCCGTTTGCGGATGTGCTGCGCACGGCCCTTGTGCTGATTCCGCCGATGGTTCGGCCCGACGTGACCGTCGAGCGGGAGATCGCACCGGACCTCGGGTCGGTTCATTGCGATCCGACGCAGGTTCAACAGGTCATCGTGAATCTCTGCCGCAACGCCCTGGAGGCGATGCCCAACGGCGGCCGGCTGACGATCCGCGCGGAGAACCGCACCCTGACTTCCGCGATGGACGAGGCCCACCCGCCGCTGACGCCCGGAGAATACGTCTGCCTGAGTGTCGAGGACACCGGCTGCGGAATGGATGCCCGGACGATGAAGCGAATCTTCGACCCGTTCTTCACGACCAAGGAACGCGGGCACGGACTGGGGCTGGCGGCGGCGTACGGGGTCGTGGCGGCGCACCGAGGCGCGATCTCGGTCCGCTCCGAGCCGGGGAAAGGCTCGACATTCTGCATGTGGTTGCCGCGTGCGGAGACGGTTGCAGACCGGCAGGTCTCGCGACCGGCGTGAGGCTCCCGGCACTTCGGCGGGTATCATTCCTCCGCGGATCGGGACCGAATCGATCTGTCCCACCGGATGACCTGGTCGGTCAGGCGCCGGACGAGGTCCGGATGCGCTGCGGCCAGGTTGTTCGCTTCCTTCGGGTCAGCCGGGATATTGTAGAGTTCCGCGCCGGAACCGGTTCGGAACACGAGCAGTTTCCAGTCGCCCTCGCGTATCGCCAGATCAGGCCATTCCTTCTTCGGCCCGGGCCGGTCGGGAGGGCGGAGCCACATGACCGGCTGATCGCGGTTCGGCGCCGCACCGCCGCACAGGGCCCCGCTCATATCGAGGCCGTCGAAGCGAACACCCTCCGGTACCGCAACATTCGCCAGCGCCAGGAGCGACGGCGGGAGATCCATGCCGGCCAGGACGGTACGGTCGTTCCGGGTCCCGGCCGCGGACGCGGGGATGCGGCCCGACCAGACGACGAGCGGACTGCGAATCCCCCCTTCGTAAAGCATTCCCTTGCCGCCGCGCAGCTCGCCGGCCGAGCCCAGCCCGCTCTCCGGCCCGTTGTCGCTGGCCAGCAGGATGATCGTGTTGCGTCTCAGCTCGGGCTGCGAGCGAATGAAATCGAAGACGCGGCCGAGCTGACGGTCGAGTTCCTTCAGGACGCCCTTGTAGTTGTCCCGCGGAGAACCATTGCCGCGCAGGCCCGGCGGCGCCTGGACCGGCGAATGGACGTCGTCCGGCCAGAGGTTGATGTAGAACGGCCGTCCCCTGGTGACAGCGGTCTTGATCTCCTGAAGGGCGCGATCGACGTAGAACGCGGTGACTTCGTGCCGCTTGACCCAGTGGATCGGGCCGCCGGGCAAGCGGGCGCTCATCTGCGTCGGCCCGTGCTCGACGGGTTTGCCGTCCGGCCGTGGCTCAAAAAGCGGCAACACCCGCTCGCCGGGCCCCTCGAAGTTCGTCAGCGAAGCGGCGAAGCCATAGGCGCTGATCGGCGGGGCATCATCCACGTCGCGCTGTCCGCCCATGTGCCATTTGCCCACGTGGGCGGTGTAGTACCCCGCCCCAGCGAGGATCCGGGCCAGGCTGGGGGCTGTGGGCCGCAGCCAGTCGGCGACGCCTCGGCGCCGGTTCAGGCGGCGCGTGTCGAGGTACGAGGTAATCTGCCACCGGCCGGGGTACTGCCCGGTGGTCACGGCCACCCTCGACGGACTACAGATGGGCGCGTTGACGTAGAACTGCGTGAAGCGGATCCCCTCCGCGGCGAGGCGATCCATATTGGGGGTCTCGGCGCCGCCGCCGAAGCAGCCCGGATCGGCATAGCCCATGTCATCGATGAAAATGAAGAGGATGTTCGGGCGCGTCGGCCCTGCCGCGCAAGCCACCGTCGCGGCAGCCAGAAAAGCAAGCCCCCCGGCTCGGAACGGCATAACCTTCATGAGGCCTCCTCACCGCAAGTGGCCCTGCGGATCGCATGCGGCACGATGCGTCGACCACTCGCCTGCCGGGTTCTCCGCGTCGGGGACCGTTGCCTGCGCCGATCAGACGAACCGGCACGCAATGGCGCGATCCGCGGGCTACCGGACCTTCAGCCCATACTCTCTCATCGCCGCGAGCAGCTTCTCGCGGTTGGCCGGCTGCATCGGACACATCGGCAGACGGAACTCCTCGGCCACCATGCCCGCGGCGGCCATGGCCGTCTTGATCGGAATGGGATTCGTCTCGACGAACATCGCGCGGGCCAGCTTGAACATCCGCAGGTGCCACTCGCGCGCCGTCGCCCAGTCGCCCCGGGCAGCCGCGTCGACCATCGCCTTGACATCCTTCGGGATGATGTTCGCCAGAACGCTGATCACGCCGACGCCTCCGATCGACAGCAGCGGCAGCGTCAGCGAGTCGTCGCCGCTGATCACCGCGAGGTCCGTGCGCGTCAGCAGCTCGCTCGCGCCGTCCATCTGCCCGGTGGCGTGCTTGACCGCCACGTAGCTCGGGTGCGACGTGCGAAGCCGGACCATCGTCTCCACGCTGATCTCCACGCCGCATCGCCCGGGGATGTTGTACAGCACGTGCGGGAACTCGACCGCCTCGGCGATTGTCGCGAAGTGCCGGTAGAGGCCCTCCTGCGTCGGCTTGTTGTAGTACGGTGCCACCTGCAATGAGCCGTCCGCGCCCGCTTCGCGGGCGTGTCGCGTAAGCTGGATGGCTTCGTCGGTGGCGTTCGAGCCCGTGCCCGCCATCACGAGAATCCTTCCCTTCGCGCGGCGGATCACGGCGGCGTTGACCCGGTCATGCTCCTCGTGCGAGAGCGTGGGCGATTCGCCCGTCGTGCCGCACGGCACCAGCACGTCCGTGCCCGCCTCGATGTGCATGTCCACGAGGGCATCCAGCGTTCGGAAATCGACCTGGCCGTTGCGGAACGGCGTAACAAGCGCAACCATGCTGCCTTTGAACGGGTTTGTCATGAACCGCCACCTCAGGCTACGAGCCGATTCCGGTCGGCCGGGAGTCTCCTGTTGTCCGCCGCCCGCGCTCCATCCGGGCAGGCGCCCCGATCCTCGACAACGTGGTGCCGAGGTACACACGGCCCGCCGCGGACACGAGCCCCCGCGGGCCTCTGCCTTCGTACCGCCGCACTCGCGAAGACCGCCGACGGATCATTTCTCCGACGGCGCCGTCTCGGGCATGCTGGTCGGCAGGGTAAGCTTCAACTCGCTCAATTCGATCCGCAGATCGAAAGTCTTCGGCATGCGCGCAATGATCTTGTCATATCCGGCGAAGTACTTGTACCAGGCCGCGATCAGGGTCTTCTGCGCCTCCACGAGTTCGGGGTCCCTGATCGGCTGCAACTCCTGATCCCGCCAGGCGTGCGTGCGGACGTAGTTTTTCCGCCGGATCAGATTGGAGAGTTCCTGCGCCGCATCGAGCGAACGCAGCGGCTCGACGGGCACGAGGTTCAATCCTTCCGCAAGCTGCTGCGGCAGGACCGGGACCTGACGGTCGCCGTCCGCCATCAACACGCCGGTCGGCGGAGCGTCTTTCACCTTCAGCAGAAAGCGGCACCATCGGGTAATGTCCGTGTCGTTGCTGAGCACCTCGCCCTGACCGACAAGGCTCGGCCACGGCAGCGGAAGATTCGTCACGCGGATCACCCGTGCGCCGCCGGGCGCTACGGTGAGCGTGGCCGTGCCCAGGCTCGAACGAATCGCGCCGCTTTTCCAGTCCGCCTCGATCTCGACATCGAGGGGCTCGGCGTGCAGGGCGTCCAGGAGCAACGACGCAGCCAGGGCACATGACCGGAAGGACGGCCGAAACACGTCCGGTGACGCCGGGCCGTGGCGACGCGGCCCCTTGCTCCGGGCGGCGGAAACGGCGCCGAACCAATCCACGAATTGCGCGCTCTCCGCCGAGGCGATCTCCCGCTGGGCCGCCGCATACCGGGCCAGAGTATCGTTGTAGTCCGGCTGGCCGGTCTGGCCCGGCGCCGGTTCCTCGAGCGCCGGCGGCGAGAGAAGGTACACACGGCAGCCGGCGTTCTTGAGCGAGCGGATCAGCCTCTCCATCGCCGCCTTGTGGGCGGCAAGCAGGGCCGAATCGAACGCCCTGCTGCCGGCATCGCGTAGTCCCAGACAGATCACCGCCACGGTCGGCTTCTGCGGCAGGACATCGCGGTCCAGCCGTGCCAGCGTATTGGCGGCGGTGGCGCCGGACATCGCATCGTTGTAATACGTCACCCGGATGTCCGGGTAGCGGACGGTGAGAAACGACTCGACGAGAGTCGGATAGGAAAGCCGGTCCGGACGTTGCGCCCCGCCGTACTCCTCGGTGGCGTCGTCCCCGAGAAAGACGACCACGTCACCGTTCCGGATGCCCAGTTCCACCGCCTGCACGCCGGCGGCGGACACCCACACGCACGACAGAACAAGCATCCCCCTGCGTATCATGAATGAGTCTCCTCAGCCGCTGACGGAGAAAACCGAACCAACAGCGATTTCATCTCGCGCACGGCCTCGCGCAAACCCGTGAAAATCGCCCGCGCGACGATCGAATGACCGATGTTGAACTCCTCAAAGCCCGGCAGCGCTGCCACCGGACCGATGTTGCGGTAGGTCAGCCCGTGCCCGCCGTGCACCACCAGGCCGCAACCCCGCGCCACCTCGATGCCGCGGCGCAACCGGTCCACCTCCCGGCGCACCGCCCGCTCGCCCCTGGCGTGCGCGTACCCGCCCGTCCAGAGTTCCACGGCCTGGCAGCCGACATCCGCCGAGGCGCGGATCTGGTCCTCGTCCGGCTCGATAAACGCACTGATCACCGCGCCGGCACGCCGGAGCGTCCGCACCGCCGGCCGGACCCGCCGGTGCAGCCGGACCACGTCAAGGCCGCCCTCCGTGGTCAGTTCCTCCCGCCGCTCGGGCACGAGCGTGCACTGCGTCGGCTGAAGGCCGGCGGCGATCCGCACGATGCCGGGGTTGACGGCCATCTCCATGTTCAGCTTGACGTTCACGATCTGCCTGAGGAGGAAGACGTCCCGATCGCGAATGTGGCGACGATCCTCCCTCAGGTGGAAGGTCACGCAGTCGGCCCCGCCGAGTTGCGCCTCCACCGCCGCCCATACGGGGTCCGGTTCATCCGTCAGACGCGCCTGGCGAACCGTCGCGACATGATCGATGTTTACGCCCAGTTTTGCCATGTTGCGGTGTCCTTCTCCGACCGCGATACGGCCGGAGGGCAATGATTATAGACGGCGAGCGCGTCCTGTAAACCGTCGGGGCGGCAAAGACGCCGTGCGCCCGCCGCGCGCGCCGAAGCGGCCGGGCACCGCCTGCCGGGTGACGAAGCGCAACCACCAATGCCAGCCCGGCGGCATGGTCGGATCAGGCCGCCGGCGCAAGCCGCCTAGAAGCTCATCTTCGAGAACGCCTGCTGGACAACCATGGAAACGACCAGCTCGAAGAGACCATTGATGACCTCTTCCGGCGCGCATCCGGTTGCGGTCTGGAAGACCAGGCCGCCGGAGCCGATCAGGATGAGGTACTTATAGAGACGACGCAACCACATGCGATACTCCTTCCGTCCTGTTGGAAGACTCTGCGGAGAATCCTGCGCGTCCGAAACGGCAGGTGATGGGCTCGAGCGGCCCGCCTACACGGCGGTGGTCTGGCCCGTCAGACCGCTTACCACCATCTGAACGATCAGGTTCACCAGTGTGTCGCCCAGTGTCGAAACAAGGCTCGTGGCCACCTGTTCCGTGCAACTCGGGGTCGTCTGAAACAGCAGGCCGCCTGACGTGGCCAGCAGGACAAACGCGTACAATCGACGCCATCTCATCGGAAGGCTCCTTTTCGCGCGTAGACTCGACCCGACCGCTGGAAGCCGCCCGGCAGGCCCCGGCGTAAGAAACAGACTATAACGCGGCGCAATCCTACTGCAAGGCCCGCGCGACCACAAGCGAATCGTTCTGGCCGCCGAAGCCAAAGCTGTTCGACAGACACCGCTCCACCCGGCAACGCCGCGCCTTGTTGGGAACGTAGTCCAGCGGGCAGTTGGGGTCGGGCTCGTGGTAGTTCATCGTCGGCGGCACGATCTGATCCCGGATCGCCAGAACGCACGTAATCAGCTCCGTCACGCCGGCCGCGGCAATCAGGTGCCCCATCATACTCTTGATCGAGCTGACGGGCACGTGCGCCGCCCGCTCACCGAACACGGAGCAGATCGCCTTGCTCTCGATCTTGTCGTTCTCCTCGGTGCCCGTGCCGTGAGCACTGATGTAGTCGACGTCGGCGGGTGTGATGCCGGCGTCCTCGAGCGCCAGGCGCATCGCGGCAATGGCGCCGCGGCCGTCCTCGTGGATGTCCGTGACGCGGAACGCATCGGCCGTCGAACCGTACCCGGTCACCTCGGCCCAGATCTTCGCGCCGCGACGCCGGGCGTGCTCGTATTCCTCCAGGATCAGCATGCCCGCTCCCTCGCCCAGCACGAACCCGTCCCGAGTCCTGTCAAAAGGCCGCGACGCGGTCTGGTACGAATCGTTCCGGGTCGAGAGCGCCGTCAGACGATTGAAGCCCGTGACGCCGAACGGATGAATCATGCTGTGCGTGCCGCCGGAAATCATGACGTCCGCGTCGCCGCGCCGGATGAGCATGGTCGCTTCGCCGATGGCCTGGGTGCTGGCGGCGCAGGCCGTCAGTGTGTTGAAGTTCGGCCCGCACGCATTGAAAAGCACCGCGATGTGGCCGGCCGCCATGTTGGGGTCCTGCTCGAACTCCACCACGGCGTTCAGCCGCTCGTAGGCCACCTCCGCCCAGCGACGGGCATCCAGGTCTCCGCGCCCGCCCCGGGCCTGGGGATCCCACCCGGCGACCGCCGCGGCAACGAAGTTCTCGAAATCCAGCGGACCCTCGCCGCCGCCGAGATACACCCCGACCATCGAGGGATCCAACCCGTTGCACCGGGGCAGCCCGGAGTGATCCCACGCGATTCTGGCGGCGGCCAGGGCGAACGCGGCGTTCCGGCTGACCATCTTGTGCGTCTCGTACGCGTCGCCGAGGAACGCCGCGAGATCGAAGCCGCGGACCTCGGCGGAAAACTTCGTGGGGAAGGTCGTTGCGTCGAAGATCGTGGTGGGGCCGATCGCGCTGTCGCCGGCAAGCAACCGTTTCCACACCGTCTCGATGTCGAACCCCAGCGGGGTGATCCAACCCATGCCCGTAACGACGACTCGTCGCGTCATGCCAAGCCATCTCCTGAATTCGCGCAGCTACCGCACCTCACGGCCCACCCGCGCTGCGGGCATTCTACACCACGAAATCCCGCCCTGCGAGTGGGAGGCCATCATGTCACCGATATAGCTGAGCGGCGTATGGTCCTGCAGAGATCAGTATGACTCATCTGGGGACGGAGGTTGTCGGTGCCTTCTTGAGGGTGATGGGCCCGACTTCGTAGCCGCCGGCCTCAGCCGGGTCCGGGGTGAAGAAGAACCGCCGGGCCGCCGTCCAGTTGCTGGATCCGCTGTGGCCGCCGCCTTCGACCGGGAAGAACCGCACCTGGCTCTTGATGCCACGGCTCACAGCACAGGAATGGACCGCGTTCATGAAGTACTCCGCGCCAGTCAGGTGGCCGACGTCTTCCGCCGTCCCGTTGACGACGGCCAAGTGTGCCTTAACCAGTTCGCCGAAATCGGGATGGCCGAGATCCGGGGCCTGCGCGGGTGGTCCGGTGCCCACCGGAAAGGGACGGGTGGAATCGTTCAAAACGAAGATACCGCAACTGCTGACGCCAGCGCGCTCGATGCGGTCGGGATGCGTAAGGACGAAACGGTTAACAAACTGCCCACCCTCGGAGTGGCCGTAGATGTAAATGCGTTTCTTGTTGATCCGGACGCCCGTAGACAGCTCGTCGACGATTTCCAGTATCTTCTTGTCGGGCCGGACCATGCCGCGGCGCATGTTGAATATGCCAAACCAGGTGTACTGGATGGTATTGAACTGCGGTGCGAGCAGGATCACGTTGTGCGCTTCGGCGTCGTTCTTGGCGAAGCCGATGTATCCCTCAGGCCAACTCGCCGTGCCATGGACCAAGACCAGCCAGTGAAGCGGGTGTTTGGGATCGCGCTTCTTGGGTGCATACACAAGGTATCTCGTGCCGTGAGAGTATCCCTCGATGACCTGTCCGGGAACGAGGCGGGCCTTCACGTGTCGCTTGAAGCCCGGATTGTGGATGAGGTCGGCCAGGACTTTTTTGACGCCCGCGTCCTTTTCAAGCTGGTCAGCGGCAGCGATCGCCTCGAGGGCCTTTCGGGTGCCGAAGGCGTTCAAAGCGTTAGCCGCGGCACTCCGGGTACCAGGAATGGGGTCTGAGTTGAGGGTCTTGATGAGGTCGGGTACGGCTTCGTCGGCAATCGCATGCATGTGTCCCAGTGATAACGCGGCCTCCTGGCGGATCTTCCAGTCTCCATCACTGCGGAGGGCGATAATGAGGGGCTTGACGGACTGGGGGGAACGGATGCTCGCGAGCACCCAGGCCGTGGCCCGTTTGGTGCGATGGCTTCCGCGCTTCAACGTGTCGTGGAGCAGGGGCAGGTCTTCTTCGGTGGCGATATTCTTCAACTCTTCCATCTCTGCATAGTAGCCGGGATGCGCGGCGATGCGGCCGAGGATCTCTCGAATGGCTGTCGTGTGGTCGGCCGGCCGGCTGGTCGGCTGCGAGGACTGAACCCGTGCCATACCACTGAGCACGCCGCCGGCCAGAACGGCGAAAAAAAGGCCAGAGGCTCGTCGATGGGCACGCATGTTGGAATCCTCCAACGCCCGGCACATACCAACGGCACGTGAACTGCGACGAAGTAGTATCACTTCTGTCGCCTTTGTTCAATCCCCGGCCGGGGTGAGCGTGACGATCGACGTGGCAAACGCGGTCCAAGATTCGCCCCGCGCTGGTCAAACCGCCCAGCTTCTCCAACCGAGGTTTCCCATTTGACCTTCACCCGACCACCACGCCGAGCAATGTTCCGCTACTGTACCAAACCAGCATCGGCCTCGGCCCACCCGCGGCCAACAGGGCCTGCGACGTTCGCGGCGGAATGAGCGGCGCTCGACATTCCTGCACCATCCGATGATGCTATGCGCATGGACCGCGGCGAAGTCTGCTCGAAGTTCCTCGAATCCATCACGTTCGACCTCTACCCGTACCAGGAGGAGGCCCTCCTCGCCTGGTTCGAGGCGAGCGGCGGCATCATGGTCTGCGCACCGACCGGCATGGGCAAGACGCTCCTGGCCGAGGCCGCCATCTTCGAGGCCCTCCACACCCGCCGCCGCCTGTACTACACCACGCCGCTCATCGCGCTGACCGACCAGAAGTTCCGCGAGATCCAGGACCTCGCCGAGAAGTGGGGATTCCGCCGCGAGGACATCGGTCTGATCACGGGCAACCGGCGAGAGAACCCCGACGCCCTCGTCCGCGTGGTCGTCGCCGAGATCCTGCTGAATCACCTGCTCAGCCCGGACCCGGCGCTCTCGGACATGTCCGACGTGGACGCCGTCGTCATGGACGAGTTCCACAACTTCAACGACCCCGAGCGTGGCATTGTCTGGGAGCTCTCGCTCGTTCTGCTGCCGAAACACGTACGGGTCATGCTGCTCTCGGCCACCGTCGGCAACCCGCGCGAGTTCGCCACCTGGCTGAAGAAGGAACACGGCCGCGAGCTGCGGGTCATCCTGTCCGATCAGCGACGGGTCCCGCTCGAGTACGTCTGGATCGGCGACGAGCTGCTTACGGAGCACCTGCCGAAGATGGTCTCCGCCGACGACACGGCGAACCGCACGCCCGCGCTGGTGTTCTGCTTCAACCGCGACGAGTGCTGGGAGGTCGCCGAGCGTCTGAAGGGCCTCTCGCTCATCTCCGCGCAACAGCAGGCGCAGATCACGGAGCGGCTCAACGAGCTCAAGGAGGAGTTCGCCGACGGCGCCGGCCCCAAGCTCAAGGAAATGCTCAAGCGGGGCGTGGGTGTCCATCATGCCGGCGTCCTGCCGAAGCACAAGGAGATCGTCGAGTCGCTCTTCAACCAGAAGCTTGTGCCGTTCGTCATCTGCACGGAGACGCTGGCGGCGGGCATCAACCTCCCGGCGCGGTCCGTCGTGCTCAGCACGCTGCTCAAGGGCAAGCGCGGCGAGAAGAAGCTTATCTTCCCGTCGAGCGCGCATCAGATGTTCGGCCGGGCCGGCCGCCCGCAGTTCGACACGAAGGGCTACGTGTACGTCTTCGCCCACGAGGACGACGCGAAGATCGCCAAGT
This sequence comes from uncultured Planctomycetales bacterium, assembly GCA_964653435.1. Taxonomy (GTDB): domain Bacteria; phylum Planctomycetota; class Phycisphaerae; order UBA1845; family PWPN01; genus CAZMVY01. The sequence continues at coordinate 19,072 of CAZZFA010000073.1, forward strand.
GGCGGAAGAAGTACGACCAGCTCGGCGACTCGAAGGACCCGGGCATCCTCCGCCTCAAGAAGGACCTCGAACGCAAGAAGCCCACCCGCCGCAGCACGGAGCAGTACTGGACCGAGGGCCAGTTCCGCACGCTGATCCAGGCCGGCCCCGCGAACCTCTTCAGCCGCATGATGATCCCCTACCCGGTGCTCATCTACCTGCTCACGAAGACCGGGGCGCTGCATGACGTGCGGGAGTTCCTCTCGAAACGATTCAACAACCCCGAGCGGCTCGCGAAGTTTCAGGAGCAGCTCGACTTCATGATCGCCAACCTGGCCGCGCTCGGATACCTCAACAAGGCCGCGGATTCCGACCACGTTACGCTCAACGAGGGCATCCATGCGCTGCTCAAGTTCCGCAGCATTGACCCGCTCTTCGGGATGTACCTCAAGGAGCAGCTCGTCCGCAGCAACACGGACGAGAAGGTGCTGGCACTGGAGTCGGTCCTGGAGATCCCCCCGGTCATCGAGCGGCACGTCCGCATCCCCGACCTGCCGCCGGGACCCCTCCAGCAACAGGTGCTCGAACCGCTCATGCTCCAGATGGGCGTGGCGACGGCCAAGACCATTGCCGAGGCGGCCACGGATGAAGACGACGACGGTCCGGAGGACTACTGGGCCGAAGAGGAAGAGCGCCCCCCCACCTTCCCCGAGATGCTCCGGATCGCCTTCGAAGCGAAGCTGGCCGCGCCTGAACCGGTCTTTGTTCAGCCCAAATGGGTCGGTGGCGGCGTGATGGAAATGGGATGCGACTTCTACAGGTTCATCCGCGCCCGCAACCTCATCAAGCAGGAGGGCCTCATCCTCCGCCACCTCTTGCGGCTCGTCATCCTCGCGGGTGAGTTCTTCGAACAGACCGAGGACCCCGACTACCAGCGGATCGGCGAGGCCGCTACCGCCGCCTGCCGTCGCGTGGATCCGCGCTATACCGATCGCTTTCTGGAGCAGGCCGAGGCCGTCAAGAAGCTGCAGGAGGCGTGACCCGGCGAGCGGACTCCGGTGCGTGCCTTGTCCAGCGCGGCGCGGACTATGCCATCCACCGACGCCAGGTTTCCGCCGCCTGTTCCGGACCGCTCACGACCGTGATGACGGCGAGACCCTGGTGAGGGAGCTTTCGGAGAATCCATTCCATGTCGCGGTCGCCGATGTTCCCCCAGATCACGAGCGGTTTGCGCTGCAGGATCTTCACGTGTGTCGCGTATAACGCCTCGGCGCCGGGGCCGCCTTCGTCAATGTGGAGTTCGAGCGCCCTAAACGGCATCTCCAGGTAGAAGTCCGTCGGCACGAACGCCGTCGGGTGCTGATGCATGATGCAGCCCGCGAACGATTCCGCGATCCGCTGATCGTGCTCGCGGATGAACTCATCGTACAGCGCCGCCGAGAGCAGCGCGGCGGCGTCTTCCTGGTGCCACACCGTCCCGGCGGGCGCCCACAGGTTGTAATAAAACGAGCCCACGCCGCCGTAAAAGAGCGGAATGTGATCCAACTGCATGCGCCCGAAAGCGATCCAGAAATCCGTAAGCCGCGCACTTGCGGCCTTTACCTCCGCCGGCCTGTCCATCATCGCATAGATGAACTCGGCGGGCCCGTACAACGCCGACAGCAGGTCCGCGATCCCCCGCATCCGTGTCGTCCCGATCGGCCAGCGCCCGGCGCTCCGCTCGGCCATGCGCTCGATGAATTCAACGGCCTTCCGGGTCCACGGCGCGAGCGGATCAAACGCGGGGATATCATCCGGCCCGCGATAGCCCGGCGGTGGCTCGGACCGGATCGACCCCGTCGAATGGTCGGCGAAGATCGGGCAACCGATTGCCGCCTCCAGCCAGGGGATGCCCCAGAATGCGCTGGCGCTCCAGATGAAATCGCCGCCGCACGTTTCGTGAAGGGCGAAGAGACGGTCGGAGTCGTCGAGGTACGGATCGACGGGGAAGTCGGACGGCTCCAGCGGCCGTCCCTCCGGCAACGCGTCCGAGGCCCGGTACCGGCGAAGCGGAAAATCGCTGCCGACGAAAAAGCCAAGCAACGGCCGTTCGTTCGCCCGCCGGTAGAACCGCCGAAACCGCTCCACCCGCTCCTCGATCGAGTAAAACTGCGCCATCGCCATCGCCGGATCCATCCTCTTGCACGAACGGCCATTCTCCCGACGTGCTGCGCGACTGTCCATCGCACGCGCCTCACAATTATCCCGCCAGACTCCTGCCCGCCGGCTCGCCCTACTGTCCCTGCCTTTGTCGCTGCGTCGCTTCGTCGCCGGCTTTGTTGCCAGGCCCCGTCGGTCGGCCGCCTGCGCCCCCGGTGGAGGCAGCCGGCGGGCATTTTGCCGGCCGAGGCATCGCCAAGATGCCAACAATCTCAAAACGTATCTGTCCTGCCCGAAATAGAGCGAACGCATCCCCTTATGTATAGGTTACTTATGACCGCAGCCGAGTATGCCGATATAGTTGCATGTAGTGAACTATTGACCTGTCTAACCTTTTTCGCACCGTTGTGTCTTACCAGGTGAACGACGAGTTCAGACTCTGAATAAGGAGCAAGCCATGAAACGCACAGGAATGAGAAACATCGGGATCGGGTCTCTGATGTGTGGTATCGCCCTGGTGGCTGCTTCGGCGGCGCCGGCCCTGGCGGACGGCTTCTCCATCGGCGCGCTGTTCGCCAGCGGCAAGCACGGCGGCACCGTCATCGGCGGCTTCGTCCGCATCGGCGAGCCGAGGCCCGCGGTCGTCGCAGCGCCGGTCGTCGTGCCCCGGCCGGTGATCGTGGCGCCCCCGCCGGTCGTCGTGGAGCGCGTCTGGGTCTCCACCCCGCGGGTCGAGTGCCGCCAGGTGCCGGTGATCGACGCATGGGGCCGTGTGATCGCCTACCGTGAAGAGTGCGTGACCATACCGGACGGGCACTGGGAAACCATCACCCGGCCGGCACCTGCCGCGTGTGCAACCGCCGTCGTGGTTCACCGCGACGAACCCATCCGGGGCCATGAGTACCGGCATGAGGACGGCGAACGGCACGGCGGGGGTGATTCTCGCCGCTATTTCGCGCCGCCTCCCGGCCGCGTGCCCACTGCTCCCAGCTCTCTCCGTACCGCGTTGCCGTCCCGGTAAACCACGGGGCAGATGAACCGGCTACAGCTTCGCCGTGCGGCCCACCGGATGATGCAGCGATCGTCCGGTGGGCCGTTCGCTTTGCCCCGCCCGTTGACACCCGCGCGGGGTCTCCATAGAAGGAAGGCATGGCATGGCTCGTTGGGGGAATCGCCGCGCTATGCGCCGCCGCCCTGCTGATTCGCCGTCGGCATCTCCGCGAGCGCGCACGCTGTTCCATGCACCTTGGACAGCTTCGCTCCATGCTGGAGCGGGGGCTTGGCGGAGACATCGAACCGCTGCGGCGTCACGCGCACGAGTGCCACGAACGCGGCCCGGCGCGCGCGGCCGCGGAGGCCTGGTATGTGCTCGGCTGCGCGTTGCTCGATCTGCAGCGGCCGGAGGAGGCGACGCGGGCATTCCAGCTCTCGTGTCACGCGCACCCGGGGCTGGGCGCGGCGGTCCTGCTTGCCTTTACCTGCCTGAAGACACGATCGTCGGACATGCCCGGTTTTGTGCGAATCCTTCTGGATACGTATCGCGAAACCGGCTCGCACCCGATCCCGGCCGGAGCCTGGGAACGACAGGTCCACCGCGTCCTGCACACGCCCGACCTGAGCCTCGCGGGTCTCTCGCCGCTCGCCCGCTCGCTGATGCGTCTGCCGGTCCGTTGTATCCGAGCGCAGGTTCGCGCCGCCGTCGAAAGCGCCGCGGACTGGGCCGGCCCGCTGCGAGAAGCGCCGGGAGGCAAGCGGGGAACGACCGCCCCCCCGGCCAGGGCCGACGCCCGAGCCCCCCTGTCGCCCTGAGAGAACATGCCCGCGGCCGCCCGCGGGTGCCACCGCCCGGAAACGGCGGACCGGGCCGTTACATGCGACCGTGGCGGAGGATCGAAACGAGCAGCCAGAACCCCATCACGCCGGCCGCGAGGAAGCCCACAAGCCCGATCACCGGAATGTCGTACCACTGCGGCGGGATTCTCGAAAGGACCATGAGCGACGACCCGACGATGAGAGCCGCCACCACGATGGCGAAGGCGATGCGGTTCGAGATCTTCTCGTGCGTTTCGAGCATCTTCTCGAGCCCGCGGTGCTCGAAGCCCATCCGGAACTGGCCGCGCCGCGCCATCGTCAGGAGGTCGCGCAGGTTGCGCGGTATCTCGCGGGCAAGCTGGAACAACTCCGTGCCGGATTCGAACAGCTCCCTGGCGACGCGGGCCGGGCGCATCCGGTCGGCGATGAGCCGGCGGACGTAGGGCTCGGCTGCCGCGATCATGTTGAACTCGGGATCGAGCACCAGCCCCAGACCCTCCACGGTAGCCATGGCCTTGATCATCAGGACAAGGTCCGCGGGGATTCGCAGGCGGTGCTTGCCGACCAGATCCACAAGCTGCTGAAGAAGCTTGCTCAGATCGAGGTCGCGCAGGCTCGCGGCGAAGTGGCGGTCCATGAAATCGGCCACGTCGCGTTCGAGGCGCCGCACATCCGGTTCGACGTCGTCGTCATGCTCGGTCAACTGCAACAGGGCCGCCGTCGCGCGGGCCGCGTCGCGCAGGACGACCCCGTAGACCAGATCGGCCACGTCCTCCCGGCCGCGCCGGTCGAGGCGGCCCATCATCCCGAAATCGAGGTAGCAGATCACGTTTCCCGGAAGGACGAAGATGTTTCCCGGGTGCGGATCGCCGTGGAAGAACCCGTGCACGAACACCTGCTTGAGGATCAGTTCGGCGCCGCGGGACGCGATCACCTTGCGGTCCAGCCCGCGGGCGGCGAGTTCGTCGATGTTCGTGGTCCGGACGCCCTCGACGTACTCCATCGTAAGAACGCGGCCCGTCGTGGCCTCGCGAAACACCTTCGGGACGTAGATCGTGGGATCGCCCGTGAACTGGCTCGCGAAGCGCTCGAGGTGGCCCGCCTCGGTGGTGTAATCGAGCTCCGCATCCATGACCCGGGCGAACTCCTCGACGATCCGGGTCGGGCGATGGAGCCGGGCGCCCTCCATGTGCCGCTCGGCAAGCACCGCCAGGTGCAACAGAATCTCGAGATCCACCTCGATGACCTTCCGGATGCCGGGCCGCTGCACCTTCACGACGACCGCCTCGCCGTCGCGCAGCGCGGCACGGTGCACCTGACCGATGGAAGCCGCGGCGATGGGGGTCTCCTCAAACCGCTCGTAGACCTCCGCCAGCGGGCGGTGCAGTTCGCCCTCCACGATCCCTCGCACCTGATCGAACGGGAACGGCGGGACGTGCTCCTGCAGCTTCTCCAGCTCGCACACGATGTCCTCCGGCACAAGGTCCGGGCGCGTCGAGAGAACCTGCCCGAGCTTCACAAAGGTCGGCCCAAGTTCCTCGAGGACCATCCGCAGCCGCTGGCCCCGCGTGAGGGTCTCGACCTGCTCGCGACGGCCGCGCGTGATCATCTGGAGGCCGACTTCGACGTACTGGCTGATCTTCAGGCTCTCGACGAGTTCCCCGAAGCCGTACCGGACGAGCGCGGTAAGGATCTGGCGGTACCGGTTCACGTGGCGGTACGTGCGGGTAACGATCCCGATCTTTCGGATGGCCATGACGGCTGTGTGCTCCGATCAGGGGCGCCGGGTCGCCGCGAAACGCCGTCGGCAACGCCGGAGCGGCCGGAAGCCCGCGTGGCCGGGGCCGCGGCGGTCCGGTGCGCCGCCGACCCCGGGGGCGACGCGGATGGTCACTGCGGCCGGGAGCCGAGGGCGCGCTCGAGTTCGGCCACGCGCTCGTTGAGCCTGGCAATGTCCTCGCGCGTCGGGATGTTCATCCGCTTGAGCGTCTCCGTCGTCAGCCGCTGGATCAGGTTTTCGAGATCATGGCGGGCCTTCTCGGACCGGGCCACCACCTCGTCGACGAACTCCTTACCCTTCTCCCCGGAGAGCTGGGCGGACCGCGCAAACTCCCGGGCCAGTTCCTCGGCCTTCTCCGTCGTCAGGGCCGCGAGGCCGACGCCCGTCAGGAACGCCTTCTTGAACAGATCGATCATCGCGATGCCTCCTTTCGGTCAACGCCGATCCCCTTCATTGTATTCGAGATGTGCGCCGATAACCAGAAAACAGGGCGTACCCGGCGTTGTCTGCCGCCCGCCCACGGGTATACTGAACAGAAGGGGAACCGGGGAGCGTTTTCAGGCTTCTTCCGCGAGGGCCGGGTGATGGCCAAAGCCCACGTTGATCCTGCCGAGTTGAGGCGCTTTGCCCAGGATCTGAACCGCTTCAATTCCGAGCTTCAAAGCCTCATGGCCGGACTGCATGCGCGGATGCGCGGGCTCGAAAGCACCTGGCGCGACCAGGAACACCGCAAGTTCGCCGAGGCATTCGAGCAGACGATGAAGGTTCTCGCCGGCTTTCTCGAAGCGGCGCATGAGCATGCCGTGTTTCTGACAAAAAAGGCCGGGCTGATCGAGGAGTACCTCAAGCAGCGATAACCACTTCTATGGAATCCGCCCGCGTCCAATCCATCGACGCACTCAAGGCCTTTCGGATATCACTCTGGAAGTTCGCCGAAGTCGCCGCCCGGGTCCTCAGCGACGCCGACGCCGAGATGCAGCGGATGCGCATCTGGCTCGAAACCGAACAGCACAGCTACTGGCGCAACCAGATCCAGAAGCGCAGCGAGCTGGTCGCGAGAGCGAAGGACGCGGTGCTCTCCAAGAAGCTCTACAAGAACATCGACGGCACCCGCGCCGCCGCGATCGAAGAGGAAAAGGCCCTCCAGCTCGCCGTCCGGCGGCTGGAAGAGGCCAACCACAAGTTCGAGAACGTTCGCCGATACACGCAGCGACTTCAGAAGGAACTGCTGCTCTACCAGGGCCAGGTGCAACGACTCGCAAACGCCGTCCAGACGGAGGTGCCGATGGCCGCGGCTCGTCTGGAGGACCTCGTCGCATCGCTCGAGGCGTACGTTGCGGGCGGGCAGCCCGAAGAACCCGTAGCGGCCGCCGAAACGGCAGAGGAGCCGCGCCCGGCGACGCCGCCGCCGGCGGAATCAATGGCACGGCCGGTCCCCCCGCCGGAGACGGACCTGAACAAGCCCGCGGCGGACGAGGACAAACCCGACGATGCGGGCGGCCGGCAAGCCCGCACCGATCCGGCCGGGGAAACGTAGAGCCAGCTACAGCCCCGGAACCGGCCCGCACCGGCATAACCGTTTTGCCGGCCGCAGGGTATACTGAGAGCGGAGGCCGGCGATGGGCATCCACGAAGGCTCGGCGCAGTTGAACAAGTCCCTGCGGGCGTTGCTGCAGGCATGGGAGGAGACACGGTCGTTGTGGAACGACCCGGTGAGCCGGAGCTTCGAGGAACGGTTCCTGACGCCGCTGCAGGCGGATGCCCGGCGTGCCGCGGAGGCGCTCAGCGCCATGGCCGGGCTGCTCGATGAGATCCGGCAGGAGTGCACATGAGCGAGCCCGGCCGGACGTTACGCATACACCCGGACACTGAGCTGCGACGCGCAAGCACCCATGACTGACCCACCGAACTCGATCGCACCCGGCGACGCTCCGGCCACAGCCCCCGCGCCCGGCTCGCGCTCGGACCTGCAACGGGCCGCCCTGCGTGATCTCGTGGCCCTCTCGGCCGAGTGTGCGACGATCGAGGCCCAGATCGAGGAGCGATACCGCTCCGCGTTGGAGACCTGCCGGACGGAACACGAAAAGGCCGTCGAGGACATCGAGCGCCGTTACCGGGAAATCAAGGCGGACATTCAGCACCGGCACGAGGACTACCTCGCCCGCATTCATGCGCAGTTCGAGGCGGACCTCAAGACGCTGAACGAGTCCGAAGCGGCAGCGCGGGAACGTCTCGAGCACGATTTCGCCGGCGTGGAACAGGAAGTCAAGAAGAAGTACACGCAGGAGGCCTGGCTGGCCGAGAGCGTCTTCGAGGGCGTCCGCAACCAGCTTCGCGAGGATGCCAAGACCGCGCAGAAGGAGTTTACGGCCCGCATCCAGTCGCTCGATCTGCTGGAGCAGCGGGCGGCAGCCCTGATGCAGTCGTACGGCCATTCGTGGCCCGGCCTCGATGCCACCGACACGGAACCGGCCGATCCGGCAGCCGTTTCGACCGCGATCAACGACCACCAGGCCGCCGCCGAAGAGCACCTGGCGATCCTTGAATCGCTGCGGGCGCCGCGCCTCGTGACCGGCGTGCTGCCGTTCTTCGTGGGCCTGTTGCTTTGTGCGATCGCCGCCGGCATCGGCCAGTTGGCCAGCGGCTCGGGTACGCCCCACTGGCAGGCGATGGGCATCGCGGCCGGCATCGCGCTTGGCGTCGTGCTGATCGCACTCGCCCTGCTCCGGCGGGTGGCACGCCGTCAGGTGAATGCCGCCGCCGTTCCGCTCCGCCGTGCGCTGTCCGCCGCCCGCCGGGCGGCCCAGGCCCAGTTCGACGAAGCCGCCCGGCTTCGCAAGGAGAAGCAGGCGGAGGCCCTCCGAAAGCGTGACGCGGAGGTGCACGAGGCGAAGGCCCGCTTCGCTCCCATCATCAATGAGGCGGCCGAGAAGCGAGAGGCACGGCTCCGGGCACTCCAGGAGGAGCGCGATCGTCTGCTGCCCAGGATCGAGGCCCAGCGTGAACTCGGCCTTCGCGAGACGAAGGAATGGCACGAGCGAAGCCTCGCCGAGCTGGAGCAGGGCCGCGACCGCGAGCTTGAGGCCGCGCGCAGGCATCACGAGTCAAAACTCAACCGGATTCAACACCGGTATGAGGAGGGCTGCCGTGCGCTCGAACACCGGTGGAACGAGGGGCTTGCCCGCATCCAGAAGCCCGTCGAGGAAGGCAGCCGCGCGGATGTCGGGGTGAGTTACGGATGGGACGACCCCGTCTGGCAGACGTGGGTTCCCCCGTCGCGGTTCGCCTCCGTCATCCGGTTCGGCGAACTGCGCGTCGACCTGAAGCAGATCACGGACAGGGTGCCCCGCCGGCTCGCCCTGCCGGAGACGTTCACCGTGCCGGCGCTCCTCGCCTTTCCGCGGCAGGCGTCGCTGCTCATCCACACCGACCACGCCGGGCGCGCCGAGGCGCTGCGCACCGTACAGGCCGTGATGGTACGCCTGCTCACGTCGCTGCCCGCGGGCCGGGTCCGCTTCACGATCATCGATCCGGTCGGGCTCGGGCAGAACTTCGCCGGGTTCATGCACCTCGCCGACCACGATGAGGCCCTTGTGGGCAGCCGCATCTGGACCGAGCCCGAGCACATCGAGCAGCGGCTCGCCGACCTGACCGAGCACATGGAGACGGTCATTCAGAAATACCTCCGCAACGAGTTCCGGACGATCGACGACTACAACGCGCAGGCGGGCGAACTGGCCGAGCCGTACCGTTTTCTCGTGATCGCGGACTTCCCCGCCAACCTGACGGATGTGGCCATCCACCGCCTGAACAGTATCGCCGGGACCGGCGCCCGGTGCGGCGTCTACACGCTGATCGTCCACGACACGCGCCGCTCGCTGCCGGCGGGCACGCACGTCGATGAACTGGAGGCCCACAGCATCAACCTCGCCCGCGAGGGCGACCGGTTCGTCTGGCAGGACGACGTTTTCCGGGCCTTTCCCCTGACGCTGGAGGCGCCCCCCGGCGAGGAGTTCCTCACGCGGATCCTTCACGTGGTGGGCCGGTATGCGAAGGAATCGCGACGGGTCGAGGTGCCGTTCGAGAGCATCGCCCCGCCCGATGCGCGGATGTGGAGCGCCGACAGCAGCCTCGATATCGAGGTCCCGATCGGACGAATGGGCGCGACCCGGCTTCAGATGCTGCGGCTCGGGCGCGGCGTGATGCAGCACGCGCTGATCGCCGGCAAGACCGGTTCGGGCAAGTCCACGCTGCTCCACGTGCTCGTCACGAACCTGGCGCTCTGGTACGGCCCGGATGAAGTCGAGTTCTACCTCGTGGACTTCAAGAAGGGCGTCGAGTTCAAGACCTATGCCACGAACGCGCTGCCGCACGCCCGGGCCATCGCGGTCGAGAGCGACCGCGAGTTCGGCCTCAGCGTGCTCCAGCGGGTCGACGCGGAACTGACCCGCCGCGGCAATCTCTTCCGCAGGCAGGGCGTGCAGGACCTCGCGTCATATCGGCAGGCGTCCGGCGAGAGACTCCCGCGAACGCTCCTGATCATCGACGAATTCCAGGAGTTCTTCTCCGAGGACGACCGCCTTGCCCAGGACGCCGGCCTGCTCCTCGATCGGCTCGTGCGGCAGGGCCGCGCGTTCGGCATCCATGTGCTGCTCGGTTCGCAGACGATCGGCGGCACGTCCGGCCTGGCCCGCAGCACGATCGGCCAGATGG
>CAZZFA010000074.1:0-29095 GCA_964653435.1 uncultured Planctomycetales bacterium
CAGACGGGGTAGACCCGCTGATCGTCGTCGTCGGCCACCGGGCCGGCGACGTGGTCGAGACCGTAGGCGCCGCCCACCCTCACGTAACCTTCGTCTACCAGCGGGACCGGCTGGGCACCGGGCATGCCGCGCGCATCGGCATCGAGGCGCTCTGCCGCATGGGTTACGACGGTCTCGTGCTCGTTACGATGGGCGACAAGTGGTTCGAACGCGGAACGATCCGCAACGCGCGAAGGCGGTTCCTCGAATCCGGCGCGGAACTCCTCGTGGTCAGCACGCCCCGGCCCCCCGGCGGCTCGGCAGGCCGCTTCGTCCACCTGCCCGGCCGCGGCATCGTCGGCGTCGTCGAGCGACGCGATATCGAGCGAGATCGCATCCTGCGCGACTGGCTCGCGATGGCGGCCCGAAGCAAGGTCCTTTCGCGCGACGCGTTGCGCCGCGCCGGCCTGAAACGCATCCGCCCGGCAGCGAAACTCTGGCGGGCCCTGGGAACCCTCGCGCGTTTCGCCCGCGGCTCCGGCAGTGTCCGCGCCTTCGAACTGACGCAGGCGATCCACGAAGCCGGGATCGGCATCCGCGTGGGGAGCGTCGTTCTCGGCCCCGACGAGGTCGAACGTCACAGCCCCACGATCAATCAGTCCGTCTATATCGGCAGGACATCGGTTCTGCGCGATGCCCTGCGGCGCATCGGACGCGCCAATGCGCAGGATGAATACTACATCACCGACATCGTGCAGATCATCGGCACCCCGCCGGACGCCGCCGCGGTGAAAGCGGCCCCGCGGGTCGTGGAGTACCGGCTTCGCGGCGAGGACGAAGCGATGGCCTTCAACACCCGCGCGGAGCTGGAACGAATCGAGGCGCGTGTCCGCCGCGACGAGCAGGCCGCAGGCGACCGGGGACGCGTGGGCGAAAAGCTCGCCCGCGCGATGCGGACCCCCGACGACTGGCTCGACCTGCTGCGAGCCGAATCCGCCCGGGGCAGACGGCTCGTCGTCCGGACGTACGGGGTCGGCGGCCCGCTGGTACCGGAACGGCTCCGCGCGCTGCGAAAGGTCGTGCGGCTCTTTGCCAGGACCTACGGTCGCGATCGACGCTGCTTCCTCGTCCGCGCCCCCGGCCGGGTGAACCTCATGGGCCGCCATATCGACCACCAGGGCGGCTTCGTGCACGCCATGGCGCTCGATCGCGAGATCATTATGGCCGTCGCCCCGCGCTCGGACGACATGCTGCACCTGGTCAACACGGATGCCGTGGCGTTCCCACGCCGCGAACTGGTAATCGGCGACTGGTGCGACGCCATGACCGACCGCGACTGGCTGTCGTTCGTCGACGGCGAGGCGGTCCGTACGCACCTTTCCGCCACCGTCGGAGACTGGAGCAACTACGTCCTGGCCGCCGTGCTCTTCCAACAGCACCGTCATCCGCACCGTCGGCTGCACGGCATGGATGTCGCCGTAAACGGCAACGTGCCCATGGCCGCCGGGCTTTCGAGCAGTTCCGCGGTGGTCGTGGCGTCGATGGAGGCGATTGCGGCCGTGAACGGCATTTCCGGCGAGCCTGCGGACCTGGTCACCTGGTGCGGGCAGGCGGAGTGGTTCGTCGGTTCGCGCGGCGGCAGCGCGGACCATGCGGCGATCCGCCTGGGCCGCGCGGGCTGCGCCGCCCGCATGGAGTTCCATCCGTTCCGCCTTTCGCGGTACGTACCGATTCCGCCTGAGGCGGCCGTGCTCATCGCCTACAGCGGCCAGCATGCCGTCAAGAGCGCCGGCGCCCGTGACCGCTTCAACGAGCGGGTCGCCTGCTATCGCCTCGGTATGCTTCTTCTTCAGCGGCAGCACCCGCGCCTGGCGTCGACGCTGCAATACGTCCGCGACCTCGCGCCGCATCGGCTCGGCGTCGAGCCCGCCGAGGTCTGGAAGGTCCTCGCCGCCCTTCCCGAACGGATCACCCGCCGCGAGATCCTGCGCCGGCTCGGCCCGGAACTGGCGGCGCAGGCCGAGCGGATCTTCTCCTCGCATTCCGATCCCGGCGCGTACACGATTCGCGACGTGGTCGCGTTCGGCATCGGCGAATGCGAGCGGGCCCGTATCGCCGCCGACTACCTGGAGCAGGCCGACCTCGGCGCCTTTGGCGAGCTGATGCTCATCTCGCACGACGGCGACCGCGTCACCCGGCGGCTGGCCGGCCCGGCGGCGGGCGGCAACGGCTCCGTGGAGAACACCCTGGCCACGCCGCTCTACCGGCTGGCCGGTGCCTATGCGTGCAGCACGGAGAGGATCGATGAACTCGTGGATATCGCGCGCGTAACGCGCGGCGTATACGGGGCCCAGCTCGCCGGAGCGGGTCTCGGCGGCTGTGTCATGATTCTCGCGAAGCGCTCCGCCGTCAATCGCGTCAAGGCCGTGCTCGCCGCCGAATACTACCGCCCGCACGGCATGGTGCCCGCCGTCTGGGAAGTGCGATCCGTCTCCGGCGGCGGCATCATTCGGCCGACCTGATCACCTCGCGCAGCTTCCGCTCCGCCTCGGCGGTCCAGTAACCGCACTCGAGCTGGAAGAACACCGACGTATACGGCAGTGTCAGCTTCGTCTTGAGGATGAGGATGCGGAACAGCTCGCCGGCCTTGTCGAGCCGGGCGATGATCTCCTCGTGCGGCGTTACGGAAACGGGGCGATCCGCAAGCAATCGGCGGAGCTCCTTGCGGTATGCCTCGATGCCCCGCGCATGCTCCTCGGGTACGTGCTGCAGTTCCGAATCGAGGTAGATCGTCGGGCGCACGTGTTTCGCCCTGTCCAGCGCGGCCAGTACCGCCTTCACGACCTTCTGTTGCTCCGCGCCCGTGGCGACCGTCTCGATCCCGTGGCGGCTCTGCGCCGGGTACGCCGCGTCCGCGACGACGATCCAGTTCCGGTGCCCCAGCAGCGGCAGTTCCTTCGACAGCCTATCCCGCCAGTTCATGATCCCGCGCCTCCAGTCCGGCAATTGTCCCATCCAAGCCACGCCCCGCCATTGTATCGGACACCGACGAAATGCATAAGCAGCCGGTCGCGGGCCATACGCGGTCGCCGTGTTCTTCCCGGTCGCGGCACCGGCGGCTGTCCGCGTCGTCAGTGGGCATGTTCCGGTTTCGGCTCCCGTGCCATGAGATCGGCGATGGCCTCGCGCGGCGGCCGGCCCTCAAACAGGACACGGTGCGCCGCCTCGGTGATCGGCATTTCCACGCCATACCGTTGCGCCAGGGCCATGACGCTGCGCGTCGTGGCAATGCCTTCGATCACCGAATTCGTGGCCGCCTGCACCTCGCGCGGACTCCTGCCGCGGCCGATCTGCTCGCCGGCCGAGCGATTGCGGCCGACCGGCGAAATGCACGTTGTCACCAGGTCGCCCAGCCCGGCCAGCCCCGCGAACGTCTCACGCGACGCCCCCATCGCCACACCGAGCCGCGTAATCTCCACAAGCCCCCGCGTCAGCAACGCTGCCTTGCAGTTGTCCCCGGCGCCGAGGCCGTCAAGGATGCCCGCCGCCAGCGCGATCACGTTCTTCGTCGCCCCGGCCAACTCGACCCCCACCACATCCGGGTTGGTGTAGACGCGAAACCACGGCGTCGCGAACATCCGCCGGACGCGCTCTGCCAAGGCAGCGTCGGCACCGGCGACTACCACGGCCGTCGGAAGCCGCCGTGCCACCTCAGGGGCGATGCACGGCCCCGAGAGCACGGCCACCGCGGTCGGCTCGCGCGCCGCGGTCGGGAGGTGGGCGTCTCGCCCGCTTGCTGGAGGCGGGCAAGAGGCTCCCCCGCTGAAACCCGGCCCACCCAGCACGTCGGCGATGATCTGGGACGGCCGCAGAAGCGTGTTGTTCTCGATGCCCTTGGTGATGCTGCAGATCGGCAAACCGCTGGGGACGTGGGGCCGCAGCCGGCTCCAGACACCCCGCACAAACTGGCATGGCACAGCGGAGACGGCCAGTTCCGCATCCGCTACACAGCGGTCCTCGCCGGTAACGCGGACCCTGGGGGGAACGGGCACACCGGGCATGTAGCGGACATTCTCCCGCCGCCGCGCCACCTCAGCCATGTAATCCGCCTGGTAGCCCCACCAGGTCACATCATACCCGTTCGCGTCGAGCAGAAGGGCACACAACGTCCCCATCGCCCCGTCACCGACGATCGTCACACGTTCGGGCACGCCAGAGACTCCGAAACGCAAAAGCCGCCGTACCGGCCAATCGCAGGACCTGCCCGCGTGAATCCCGGGCGAGCAGTGCGTACAGAGGCCCGTCGGCCTCGCCCTCGCGTCCCGTGGATCCACTGGGGTCGGGGCGTCAGCGCCCGCGGGCAAACTCGGCCTTCGCTCGCGGATCGCTGTGAAGCTGATCCAACCGCTGAGCCAGATCGTCGGCCAGCGGCTTGGCCTGCTGCCGCTCGGACGGAGATGTGCGGTCTACGAGCATCTTCGCCCAGGCGTCGCTCTTGGTCGGAACATGGTCCTTGAAGACGTTCGCCAGACTGTTGACGGATCGTGCCTGCGGCCCGGCCACCCCACCGCCGCCGTGCGCCGAACGTGCCCCGGTCGTCGGCGCGCCGACCAGCCCGGCCCGGAAGCCTTCCATATCGCGGATCACCTTGTCCACGAACGCCGGACGATCCTTCTTCGGTGTCCTCACGTATTCCTGCGACGCCTTTACGAACTTGTCCTTGCCGATCTCGAATACGGAATCCACCAGTTGTTGCCGTTCGATGAACGACATCTGCGCCAGCGCCTGGCTCATCTCCTCAAACCGCTCCGGCGCGCTGTATGTCCGGACCACGTCGGCCAGAAACTCCTCCCGTCTGTCGACCGGAAGGCTGGCGAACCCCCGCGGGTGCCCGAGATACTCGCACACCTGCTTGACCGTTGCCACCTTCAGATCGGGCTTCGCCGGTGCCACCAGCACCTGGAACGCCCAGACTCCGAGAACAACGACCACAAGGCCGGCCGTACCGATGAGCAACGCCTTTTTTGTGTTCGGCGACAATTCCCAGCGGGGCGCGCGCTCCGTGCGGCGATCCCGCCCGGTCTGTTTACTCGACGCCATTCGAAGCAGACTCCTTCCCGGCATGCATCAAGGACCGGTCGTCAGCGGATCCTTGTAGTTGTCCGCCTGGACATGAAAGTCCGTGTACAGAGCCATCCACGAGCCATTGCGCCCGGCGCCGCCGTGGAACGGCTTGAAATCGAAGACGATCCGTGCCGCCGCCGCCCCCATGCCGAGACCGTGCGCTTTGCTCGTGAGCACGTCTCGACCAACCTTCTTCTTGTTGAACAGATACTCCCAAGCGTAACTCGTCCCGGCGCCCTCAAAGTAGGTGGGCCTCCGGTAGTTCGGATCGTCCATGGCGTTGGCATCGGCCGGGCAGCGAAACACCTCCCGGGAGCCACTGACTTCGGTCCTCAGGGCCTGATAGATCACGATACCCGTCGGGTTCCCATCCTTGTCCACCGGCCAGTTCGGTCTCCCGTCGGTGTCCAGCGGCCAATAGGGGCATTCTGGATAGGTGTCATTGTGCGCGCTCAAGTACGCCTGAAGCGCCTGCCCGATACTGTGCAGGTTCGTCCCGCACACGGTTCGCTTGCTGATCCGCCGGGCCGCCGACATCGCCGGCACTGTGATCGTGCACAGCAGCACGATCATCGAGGCGACCACGAGCAGCTCAATCAGGGTAAAGCCCAGCCGTCGGGGTTGGTTCACCGTGGCTGGCTCCCGAAACCCCGCCCGCCAGTGCTTCCTTGCCGCCATGGCAACCTCCCGTTTCGATGATCCCAACCTTCCACTCGCTGCGTCAGACGTAAGACCGCGCCGTCATCAACAGCCCCTGTTGGGTCCATCCATGACGTCCTATGTCTAGCCTGTCCGAAAGGTTATGTCAAGGGCAGCTCGCCGGGTCCGGCCGTCGCCGGCATCCACGCCACCCATGTACCCTTGCGCGAACGCCTCCTCGTGGCCGGGAGGGACAGGCGGCGTCGTCCAGGGAGTCGCTCCGGCGGGTTGCAGGCTTTGTGGGCCCCCCGTACACTTCGGCCGGGTTTCGACGGTCGTACGCGATGGTGATCCGATGCGGCTCGCCTATTTCGATTGTTTCAGCGGCGCCAGCGGCGATATGATCGTCGGGGCGTGCATCGACGCGGGGGTGTCTCTGGAGACCATCCGCGCAGCACTGGCCGGCCTCAGCCTGACAGGGTATACGCTCCAAGCGGCCAGGATCCGCAAACAGGGGCTTGCGGCTACGGAGTTCCGAGTCAACGTGGATCCGACAGCCGACAAGCCGCATCGTCATCTCCGCCACGTCCGCGAGATCCTTGAAGCGGGTTCACTCCGCCCCGCCGTCAGGGCACGGGCAACCCAGGTCTTCACGCGTCTGGCCGAGGCGGAGGCTGCCGCCCACGGCACAAGTGTGGAACACGTTCACTTCCACGAGGTGGGAGCCATTGACGCCATCGTTGACATCGTCGGCGCCTGCGCGGCCTTGGATGCCCTGGGAATCGACGAGATCCACTGCTCACCTATCCCTACCGGACACGGAACAATCACCTGCGAGCACGGTGTTCTGCCCGTACCGGCGCCGGGTACGGCCGCCCTGCTCAAGGGCGTTCCCCTGGCCGAGTGCGACGAACCGGGCGAACTGACGACGCCGACGGGCGCCGCCCTGCTGACGACTCTGGCGACGGCCTACGGTCCCATTCCCGCCATGACCATCGAATCCATCGGCTACGGTGCGGGCCGACGCGAGGGAAAGACCCGGCCGAACCTCCTTCGGCTCCTCGTCGGGCGAACCGGTGCCTCCGCCGAGGCGGACGAGATCATCGTGCTGGAGGCGAACATAGACGACTCCACGCCCGAGGCGGTGGCGTACGCCGTGGAAAAACTTCTCGCCGCCGGTGCGCTCGACGCGTTCTGCACGCCGATATACATGAAGAAGGGGCGGCCGGCGGTGATGGTCTCCGTGCTGGCGGAGCCGGCGCGGCGGCAGGAACTCGAGGCGATCCTTTTTTCGGAGACCTCGACCTTCGGCATCCGCAGCTACCGCGCGGAGCGTCGAAAGCTCGGCCGCTCGTATACCGAGGTGGATACACCATACGGTCGCATCCGCCTCAAGGTGGGCCGGCACGGCGACCGGGTCGTCAGCGTCTCGCCCGAATACGAGGACTGCCGCGCCGCCGCCGAGCGCTGCGGTGTGCCGCTTCGCGAGATCATGGCCGTCGCACTTCGGGCGATGCCGCAGTAGTGCTGTTCCCGTCCGGCAATCCGTGCGAGGCAGGCGGTCATGGATAGCATGATCCTCGAGACAGACGCGGCGGCGGCACGGGCCGGCAGCGTGCCCGGCCGCCGCGATTGAGGAGAACCGCCAGGTGTTGGAACCGCTCGGAACAATGATCGCCGCAGGCTCCGCGGAGGGTACATACGCCCTCTATGCCCTGATGGCGTGCGCGATCGTCCTTCTCACGATCGCGGTTCACCGCCGACGCCGGGAGGGGTTTGGGAACCTCCCGAAGAACCTTCCCCGCAAGGACAGAAGCGATGACCTCGCCGCCCGGCAGGCGATCAAGGATGACATGCAGGCGCTCCTTGTGGAGTTGCAGGACCTCTCGCGCAAGATCAACGCGCAGATCGACACCCGTTTCGCGAAGCTCGAAGCGGCAATCGCGGATGCCGATCGCCGCATCGAGGTTCTTCAGCGACTTTCCCGCGCGGCCCGCGGAGAGCCGGTCGTGGACGTAACGATCGGCGAGGAATCGCCGGACCGCCCGGCCGCTGATCCCTCGCCGACCTCCGCCGCGCCGGCTCACCCGCCGATCCGACACGCGGTCGTGTACGATCTCGCGGACACGGGCAAGTCCCCCGTCGAGATCGCGCAGGCACTGGGCCGCACACCCGGTGAGATCGAACTCATCCTCGCCCTTCGGCCCCGCAAGTAAACGGTGCATACCCACGGCATGCCCGCCGTCCACCAGCCGATGGCGTCGGCCCGACCCGACTCGCCCCGCAAAGCGCACGAGACTCTCTCTGCCAGACGTCGGCCGCCCGCCGGTCCCGGGATCGACGCCGACAGGTCATGCCGGATCCGGCTCCCCCCGGGGCACATACTCGTAGCGCGGGTCTCGCCCGGTGTCGGTGGATCCGGCCTGCTTTCGGAATGGTTGCGGGTCGCGAGGATTCCGGGGCAGACCGGTGCAGGCGCCTGAACCGTTTCGGGGGAATCGACGCGTTCGCTGCGGCGGGGGCACTGCGGGCCGGGCAGCCTTGCGATCCGGCGCGACGTTCTCCGGCCGGGGGACTACTTCACGTCCTGCATCTTCCAGATCCGCTTGACTTGCTCGGAACGCGCCGGCATCACGTGATTGTCCGCGAAGAGGATATTCATCGCCCGGCTGCCGTGATTGTCCCACGGCTCCGGGTAGTTGTTTGTCGCGCGGCCGTTGGCGCCGATCACGTCCAGGTACACGGCATTCGGACTGTCGTTGCTGCTGCCGGTGTCCGCATCGTGCATCAGGATCGAGAAGGCGGGCGCCGGACGCAAGGTCTGGACCGTTTTCAGCACACGGTCGTAGTGCAGGATCGGCTTCCGCACGGCGCACCACGTCACGTCGGTCGTCCGGTTCCCCGACTTCATCCACACGTTGTACTCGTAGCTCGTCCCGAACCCGTTGTTGACGACCTGCTGCGCGAGCCGCTCGAAGTCGTTCTGGACCTTGTTGCCGATCACCAGGACATACTTGATGCCCCATTGCGTGGGTTGCTGAAGGATCTTCTCCGGCGGGCGCACCCGGTACTTTGTGGCGGGACAAGAGAAGCTCGCGATGTTCCTCGCGTACCGCTTGTACCAGAGGACGAACAGGTTGTCATCCGCCTGCGGGTCATCCACGTTGAGGTTCGAACCCATGTACGGCGTCGGCGGAAAGTACGGGTCGTAATCGTGCGCGTACGTGTGCAGCGCGACACCGAGATCGTGGAGGTTGGCCAGACAGGCCGTGAGCTTCGCCTGCGCCCGGGCGTTCGCCA
Organism: uncultured Planctomycetales bacterium; assembly: GCA_964653435.1. Classification (GTDB taxonomy): domain Bacteria; phylum Planctomycetota; class Phycisphaerae; order UBA1845; family PWPN01; genus CAZMVY01. Next base: position 9,043 of record CAZZFA010000074.1, read on the forward strand.
GCGACGGCAACAGGATGGAAACGAGCAGCCCGATGATCGCGACGACCACGAGCAGTTCGATCAACGTGAACCCACCCGGCTGCCGCCTGATACAGGATCCGCTCATCGCACTGTCTCCATGGCGGCAGCCGCCTCGCGTACTGCGACGCTTCGACCGCTCGCGCGGCGAACGATCTGCCTCCGCCGACCGTCCCACGCAGAAGCGGGCCGGTTCCGCCCGTGCGTACCGTCCCGCGCGCTCTCAGTTGGAGCCGCACGCGCTGCGGGCCGTCGCGCCAGCCCGCGAGCCGGCCGCCGATGCGTCTGCTTCGCCTGACGCAACCCCGCCGGACGACTCGCGGACGATCAGCTCACAGCTCAACATCACGTGGCGCGGCGCCGCGTTGGGCGACGCCAGCCGCTCCAGCATCAGCTTCGTGGCGACGGCCCCCATCTCCTCGGCGGGCTGGTGCAGCGTGGTCAGCGGCACCGGAAGGAACCGGGCCAGTTCCACATCATCGAAGCCCACAAGCCGGATGTCCTGGGGAACGCGGATCCCCGCCGCCGACAGGTGATGCATCACCAGCGCCGCCGTGTAGTCGTTGACGCAGACGAATGCCTCTGCGTCGCTCGTGCGAATCCGCGCGGCAAGGGCATCCCGCTTGTGCACGTCGCTGCGATCGATCCATCTCGGATCGGGTGTAATACCGTGCCGGAGCAGGGCATCCTGATAGCCCTCGACCCGTGCGGTTACCGTCGCAACGGTCATCGGGCCGGCGATGAAATCAATCCGCCGGCAACCCAGATCCAGCAGGTGCTTCGTGACCATGTAGCCCGAGCGGCGGTTGTCGATGGCCACCAGGTCGAATCGGGACCGGTCCGGGTAGTCATAGATATCCCGGTCGACCAGCACGACGGCGATGCCCGCCGCCCGAAGGCTGTTCGCGATCTTCTCATTGATCGCGATCTGATCGCGGGGAACCTCCAGCGGGGCAAAAAAGACGCCGGCCACCTTTCTGGCGATGCACTCCTCGCAGAGCTTCTCGGCTCGCTGAATCTGCACGGCCGGCTCCGCCGAGAGAGAGTCGCCCCAGAGAAGCCCGAACCCGTTGGCCTGCCCGACGCGCGCCACTTCGCCGCACATCCGGCCGAAGATGCTCTTGCCCGGTTCGCCGATCGGAACGATCAGCCCGAAAAGGTTTCGGTCGATCGAGTGACGCCGTCGGACGAACGTGCCGGCGCCCCGGCGACGGACCAGAAGCCCCTGGCGCTCCAACTCCCTCATCGCCCGCGCAACCGTCAACCGGGACGCGGCAAAGTGCGCGCCCAGCTCCGCCTCGGTCGGCACGCGCTGACCGACGGCGTATTCGCCCGACGCAATCGCGTTACGAAGGTGTTCGTAAATCGACCGGTGTTTCGACTTGACCTTGTTATCAGACATCTGCGAAGCCTTTCAAGCCAGCGTCATGCTGGCCACATGTTAAGATAATACAAAGGTCGCATGCGAGTTGCAAGCGCATAAACTTGGCGCCGTGTGATCTCGCTAAACGAAACGATCGTAACACATCGTGATTCCAAGTGCTTAGGCGATTACACGTTTATGCAGGACGGCCGACGGTTTTGCCGTAGCTTGCGGTAGCTGCCCTACCAGAATCGAGTCCAACTGACGCATGTACCGAATCGATCACCGCTGATTTGCCTTATCATTTTGGTGCCCGGTCGTCCGCGACGCGCTCATACAACCCCGTTCCTGGCAAGCAGATACATGCAAAGGTTCTATCGCCCCGCAGCTCGGCGTAGCCGAAGGCCGCAAAAAAACGCGCGCGACCCGCCAAAAATGCCGCGATTATGTATTGACAAAGAGGCGACCGCCGGGTATATTGAGGGATGTCGAGCGTACCCTTGGGTTGTTCCGACGCTCTGATGGGCACGGTCGCGGCTCGGCGGGATGCATGGCTCACTGCATCCGCCGCCCGGCGAGCGGCATCAGGGAACGCGAGGAAGTGAGCGAATCGGGCTTTGCCCTTCTCCGGCATCGTTCACGTGGAACCAACCGACGAGGGCGTGCGCATTCGCGTTGAGGATCCTGCATCATGTCGGCAACCTTTGCCATCGCATCCCCAAGGCGGCCTTCGGCCGCAGCCGAACACGGGCGCGCCAGCGGCCGTCATGCTGAGCGAAGCGAAGCATCCGGCTTGCCTGCGCCAATCAGCCAGATTCTTCGTCGCTGCGCTCCTCAGAATGACGGGTCGCGCTACCGCCGCAGCGCGATAACCTGCGCGCAAGGCGCGCAAGAGCAGCGACGCAAGACTCTATCACCGTGCGAGCGTCTGCTTTCGCGTGGCGTGCGCAGCGGGCAGCAACAGGCGTTCACATTGATCGAACTACTCGTGGTTGTGGCGATCATCGCACTGCTCGTGTCGATCCTGCTGCCCTCGCTATCGCGTGCCCGAAGCGCGGCGAAGATCGCCTCCTGCAAGGCGAACTGTCGGCAGATCGCCACCGCGATTGCCGAGTATCAGACGGAAGAGAACGGCTATGTGCCGGTGATGTTCAACTACGCGGCAAGCGTGCTGAGTGCATCGAATCCCCCGGCCCGCGCCTGCTGGCTTTCGGTAGCGCTGCGTCAATACGATGCGGGGACGGTGAATCTGGGCAAGCGGTACGGGGGGCGATTCAATCCGGAACTGCCGTGGAATGCGACGCTCAAGAACGACTACGAAGCCCGCATCATGCCCAAACAGTACGCGTGCCCGTTCGTGCGGGACAGCGGTCCGGAACGCGAAATAAGCTGGGGCACAAAGCCGTACAAGTACTACGAGCGGCGGGGCCGGTGTGAGAGTGTACAAACCTGGTTGTGGGAAAACGTGGTCCGCGGGATGACGCCGCCGACGGGCATGCCGTGGCCCAATCCGCCGGGTCCCGGCCCCGCGATGAACGGCATCGCCAAGTACACAGTTCTCACATGGAACAAGGTGAAACCGGCGAAAAACGCGATCCTTCCAAATGGGCGTTTCGTTCTGCCGGCGACCGACACGTTGGACGTGGGTTCCTCGTACAAGGATCCGTCGAAGAGGACGTATCGGCGATGGACGACGGCGGATCTTCGCCGGCTTCAGGTGCCGAGCCTGAGCGATGCGACGATCGCCTTCTGCGGCCAGGGCGAACAGATGCTCGGTGATCAGCCGAGCGGGTGGATCGGCCGCGAAAACGTGGGGAGCCATCGAGCCAGCGCCGGCGGCGGAACGAATGCGATCTTCGGAGATCTCCACGTGGAGTGGGTCCTGGGGACGCGGATCGGCTGGTGGTGAGGAGTATTCAAGAGGCCCGCAGGAGGGTGTCCGTAAGCCTGGGTCCGGGGCATACGACGGTGTGGTGAAAACGCGAACGGTCGGGGCAAAAGAAGCGACGTGCCGCCAGCGGTTGGTGGTGCGCCCGCCCTGATGTCAAGTAACTGGCGGCACGGTGCAACGCTGTTCCGGTAATTGGAGGTAATGAAACATGTGTGGGAAAGTACAGAAGCTGATGTGGATCGCCGCGCTGGCATGTATAACAGGCTCGACGGCGTGGGCGGCCAACCCGGGCGACGTAATCATCACCGAGATCATGTACTATCCGAACTCCTCTCAGGCCAGCGGGTGTCCGCTCACGGAGTGGATCGAGATCTACAACACGACGGACAGCGACATTGACCTGACAGGCTGGTACATGGCGGACGAGGACGGCCGCTCCGGCAACTTTGAGCCCTACGTCCTGCCGGCCCACGGTATTGCCGTCATTATCCCGCAGGGGAACGACACGGTCGGGTATCTGACCAAGGAAGAGTTCACCGCGGCGTGGGGCACGCCCGCGAGCCAGCTCATTCAGCCGACCGAGGTGAACGACATGTCCGGCGACCGCCCCGACAACCTGCCGCTGGGCGGCATCGTCGGAAACGGGCTGGACAATACTCGCGCGTCGGCGGATGCGAATCCTTCGAACGACCTGATCAACACGCCGTTCGACCCGGTGTCGCCATGTTACTACGGCCAGCCTCTCTGCAATCCGGCCCTGCCCGACAATGAGGTGCTGCTCCTCGTCGACAACACAGATCAGATCATCGACGAGGTCAACTGGGACGATGAACCCGGCAACGGCTGGCCCTTCGAGCAATGGCACGGGTGGAGCATCATGCTGGACCGCAACCACCTGAACACCTACGACAACGACATCGCCACAAGCTGGATCGAGGCGGTGCCGGGCGTTCAGATGGCTCGAAACAACATCGTGTCCTGGCCGTTCGACGGGATCGATACGGGTTCGCCGGGCTTGATCGCCGGCGTTTCGCCCGACACGAACACGCCGCCGCTGGTCGGACCGCAGACGGTCCTGGCCGCGAGGAACTACTGGGTGGACATCACGCTGGCCGCGACGGACGACGGCCAGCCGGCGCCGGCGGCGATCAGCTTCACGGTGGAGACGCTTCCCGCCAACGGCACGCTGACGGACGTCGGGAACAACCACGTGATCGCGCCGAGCGAGCTTCCGTACCGGATGCCGAATCAGCAGAAGGTACTGCGATATACGAATACGGGCGGCGCGTGCGCCGACACAAGCTTCAACTACCATGCCGATGATAACGCCTTGAGCTCGGCCACCGCCACGGTCACCCTCCAGGTGCAGTGCGGCGACGTCATCATCACCGAGATCATGTACCACCCCAACTCGACCGAGGGCACGCCGAAGGTGGTGGAATGGATCGAGGTCTATAACACCACGGCGGCGGCGGTCGACGTGACGAGCTGGTATCTCGCCGACACGGCCGGGCGGGCGGGCGACTGGCCGGCCGTGACGATACCCGCGCATGGGGTCGCGGTGATCGTGCCGCCCGGCAGCGGAAGTCGGACGATGGATCCCGCGCAGTTCACGACCGCGTGGGACGGGTACACCATCCCGCAGATCATCCAGCCTACGCTGGTCAATGATGCGGGCAGCACCCCGGGCAACATTACGGCGGACGGACTGGGCGACGGAGACGACGTGCGGCTCGTCGACGCGAGCGGACGCATCCAGGATCGCGTGATCTACAAGGACGGATCGCCCTGGGTGGCGCACGGCGGCGGCGGAAGCATCTACCTCAAGGCCGGCAACTACAACGCCGGCGCGAACGACCGCGTGTCCGCGTGGTGGCTTTCGGTAGACTGCGCCGGCGGAGCATACAGTTGCCTCCCCGGCGGCAAGTTCAAGGTGGATTCCGGCTCGCCCGGATACCTGGAGGGCGTAACGCCCAAGACGGGGAACGTCCCGCCGACAGCCGTCACCACGCGCATCGGTATCCTCAAGGACACGCCGACGCTCGTGACCCTGCCGGGCTGCGACGATGGTCAGCCGGGCGGGCCGCTGGTGTTCCAGATCACCAAGGTGAGCGCCGTAACGAACGGAACCCTGGAAGACCCGACGGTCCCCGGGGTTCCGATCACCACGGTCCCCTACACGCTCCCCGGCAACAAGGTGCTCTACAAGCCCAACCCCGGATTCACAAGCGCGTGGAACCTCGCGGAGTACCCGAGCTCGCTCACGGTTCACGAGGACTCGTTCAGTTACAACGCCAACGACGGCGCCAAGGCGTCGCGCGCCGACGGGACTATCTACCTGCCCGTCCAGAAGGGCGGCATCATCCTGACGGAGATCATGTCCAGCCCGCAGAACAAGGCTCGCAACGACTGGCAGTATTATGAGGTCTACAACCCGACACCGAACGACCTCACCTTGATGGCGGTGACCACGCGCACCAAGAATCAGCCCCATATGCTGATCAACACGGTGATCCCGGCCGGCGCGGTGCGAATCGTGACCACCGGCGACAACGGAAGCCGCACGGCCGCCGTCTTCCTCGCCGAGTGGTATCACCTGAATCCGGATTCCGTCATCTGGGTCGATGCGACCCAGTGGGACAAGGTCGTCAGCGCGAGCGATCGTCTGCAGCTCCTGGACGAGAACTATGAGCTTATGGACGAGGTCTACTACGGGAATGGCGCATCGTCCACGTGGCCGATGGTGGACGGCCAGGCCAGCCTGTATCTGAAGACCGGCAAGTTCGACGCCATCGCCAACGACCAGGGAACCAACTGGGCATTGTCGGCGGTCGGCTTTGACGGGGCGTACGCGACGCCGCTGTGGAATGTCCCGCCGACGAGCGACGTAGGCAGCCCGGGCATCGTGCCGACCTGCTTCGTGCCGGGGCAGGATGCCGACGGCGACAGCGACGTTGACCTGGCTGATTTCGGCATCTTCCAGGGCTGTTTCAACGGGCCGAATCGACCGTGGGCCAGAACGAGCTCGTCGCAGAGATGTGCCTGCCTCGACCAGGATGGAGACGGCGACGTTGACCTGGCGGACTTTGGCACCTTCCAGGCTTGTTTCAACGGCCCGAATCGTTCGCCGCGCTGCCCGTAAGGAGTCATAGCGAACCTCCCGCGGGCGCTTCCGGATGGCCGGCCCCGGAGGGCCGCAAACGGTGGAGTCAGACGACCACCGCGAGCGGCCCTTCACGGGCCGGCAGCATATAGGCACGAGAGGACGCCGCAAGAACCGGGTTGGAATGCCCCGTCGTGCCGCGGCTCGCAAACCGTCCGCCGCGAGCGGAGGATCAGCGGAAACGGATATGGCTGAGGGCGTTCAACGGCCGATGACGTGGTCCGGATCGTTCCATCCGGCGGCGTCCGTTCCGGACAGGAGAAGCGTATGAGGCGGCTCTCCCGTGTACGGGTGGGTGCCATTGCGGCGACACTGTGCGTCCTGTCCGGCGCAACCCTGCGCGAGGCGGGCGGTCAGACAGCCGAGTTCCGCGCATTCTGGGCGGACGCCTTCCACGAGGGATTCAAGAGCGCCGCGGAGATCGACAGCATGGTCTCCCGAGCGGTGCAGGGCCGATACAACGTTATCATTCCCGAGGTGATGGCCTACCAGGACAACCGCGGCAACTCGCACGGGGCGTACTGGAACTCGAGCATCGTGCCCAAGGCGCCCGACATTTCCGGCGGCATCGACCCGCTGGGCTATCTGGTGCAGCGCGCCCACGCCTTCGGGATCGAGGTGCATCCGTGGCTCGTCGCGTATCGGGTCTGCTCCGTGTGGCCCCCGCAGGGCAACGGGGCGCTCATGTTCCACCCGGAATACTTCATGGTCCCGCAGGCCTCGATGGGCACCCTGACCACGGTCGGCGGCGATTACGTTCTCGATCCCGGCTGCCCCGCCGCCCAGGAGTACCTGGTCTCGATCGTCAGGGAACTCGTCACCAACTATGCGATAGACGGCATTCACTGGGATTACATCCGTTATACGCAGTCGGACGCCGGCTATCCGTCGAGCACGTCGTACACGAACTCCGGCCTCGCCCGATTCCGGCGGATTACGGGCTACCCCGGCACGCCGCCCCCGACGGGCTACGCGCCGTGGGACGATTTCCGCCGGCGGGGCGTCACCGAGCTGATCCGCCGCCTCCGCGCCGAGATCCCCTCGATCACCGGCAACCCGCGGCAGCCCGTCCGGCACAGCGCCGCCCTGATCACCTGGGGCGACGCGCCGTCCACATTCTCGTCATCCAGCGCGTGGGCACGGTTTCAGAACTGGGAGGAATGGCTGCGGCTCGGTTTCCTCGACACGGGCATCGCGATGACCTATTACGATGAAGCCGTCTACCCGACCTGGTATCGCAACTGGGTCAACCGCGAGATGACGTGGCGTTACCAGCGCCAACTCGTCGTCGGCCCGGCAATCTATAACAACACATTCGAGGACAGCATCACCCAGATGGAATATGCCCGCAGCGCGGGAGCCGACGGGTTGTGCACGTATTCCTACTGGGCCACGAAGGACCCGAGCGCAAACGACTGGACCTGGTATGGCTACGTGGCGTCGCGCCTCTTTACGGCGTCCGCGTCCGTTCCCACGATGACCTGGCGGAACCCGGCGACGGCCACCGAGGGCACACTCTGGGGCCGCGTGACTGACGCGACTACCGGTCTGCCCGTCGACGACGCCGGTATCCAGGTGGGCAGCATGGCGGCCGTCAAGACGGACGGCAACGGCTACTACGTGGTCACCATGATCCCCGCGAGCGGCGCCGGCACCAGCTACACGGTGACCGCGAGCAAATCCGGCTACACCCCCCTGTCGCACAACGGCGTGCTGGTGGTCGCGGGTGGTGTCCGGCGCGACGATTTCGCCTTCGCCGGCGGTCCGCCGCCGCCCGTCATCACGCAGCAACCGCAACCGGTCACGGCCTGCCCGGGGGCGACGGTCCAGTTCTCCGTGACGGCCACCGGCAGCGAAGCTCTCTTTTATCAGTGGCAGAAGAACGGCGCCAACCTGAGCGACGACGGACACTACGCAGGCGTGACGACCGACACGCTCACCGTCTCCGGCGCCGGGAGCGGCGACGCCGCCGGCTACCGCTGCATCGTCAGCAACACGGGCGGAAGCGTCACGTCCGCTTCCGCGCTGTTGAGCCTCGTGCCCACCGTAATCACGCTCCAGCCGCAGCCCTGCAACGTGCCGGCCGGCGAGACGGCCGCGTTTACAATCGCGGCGACCGGGATGGGTACGCTCACATACCGGTGGCAGAAGAACGGGGTTGATCTCGATGACGGCGGGCACTACGCCGGCAGCGCGACGACCTCGCTGACGATCTCCGCCGCCGATGAAGACGATGTCGCGGCTTACCGTTGCGTGGTAACCGCCGAGTGCGGAAGCCTCACGTCCAACGAGGTCACTCTGACACTCCAAGGCAGCGGCCCCGAGTTCATCGTGGAGAGCCGCTCCGGCGGCAGCAATTACGCGGAGTACTCCGAAGACGGCACGCTCTTCAACAGCACGGCCAAGAGCGGCGCGACGGGGACGACGGCCGGCATCGGCAGCCGCTGGGCGTACATGGACCGGGCGACCTACGGCACGAGCCGGGCGATCTACTCGTTTACGCCCGCCGTGACGGGCCTCTACCAGATGTTCGTCACCTGGCCCTCATCGTCCAACGCAAGCTCGAACGTCGAGCATATCGTCACGCACGCCGGTGGAGCGACCAGCGTTTTCCTGAACCAGAACAGCGCATCCAACCCCTCCGGCGGAAACCGCTGGAACCCGCTCGGCCAGTACTACCTTGCCGCCGGCATCCCCTGTACCATCACCCAGACGAATGAGAACCACGACGATGCGATGGTTTTTCGCGCCGATGCCGTGAAGTGGCAGCTCGTCGGCCCCCCGCCGCCGGTCCCTGTCATCACGCAGCCGCCCGCGCCGGCGGACGTCTGGCTGGGCGCCCCGGCCGTGTTTGCCGTGACCGCGATCGGCGAAGGCGCCCTCGCCTACCGGTGGGAAAGGAACGGCGAGCCCCTGAACGACGACGGTCACTACGCGGGCGCGACAACACGCATCCTGACGATCGGGAGAACGACCGCGGGCGATATCGCCGGCTATCGCTGCGTGGTAAGCAACGCGAACGGCAGCGCGACATCGGATGAGGCGCTGTTGACGGCGGAGGCGTGCCCCGGCGACTTCGATCAGGATGGAGATGTGGACCTGGGTGACTTCGGATACTTTCAGGCCTGTTTCAATGGACCGAACCGTGCGCCGGCCCGGACGGCCGGATGCGGTGACGCCGACTTCGACGGCGACGGCGACGTGGACATGGGCGACTTCGGCGAATTCCAGGGCTGTTTCAACGGCCCGAACCGGCCCCCCGCCTGTTGACGCGATGCTCACAACCCGTTTCAAGAGGATGCTATGATGCCAGCAAGGATCGTTGTCTTGCTTGTTCTGGCCGTATCGGGCGTGTCGACCGGAAGTCCCGGCCGGGCCGGCTCGGCAAAGGCGGACGCGGCCGCGCCGGCCGCCGGGGCCGTTGGGATCGTCTTTCACGATCGAAACCGCAACGGCATCCGCGACCCGGGCGAGGAGGGGTTGCCGGATGTACGCGTCTCCAACCAGCACGAAGTCGTGCGGACCGACGCGGCCGGTCGGTGGCGCCTGCCGGTCACGGACGACACCATTCTGTTCGTGATCAAGCCCCGCGGCTGGATGACGCCCGTGGATAAACACACGCATCTGCCGCGCTTCTACTACATCCACAAGCCGAAAGGCTCGCCGCCGCTCAACTGCCCCGGCGTCGAGGCGACCGGCCCCCTGCCGTCCTCGATCGACTTTCCTCTGCAACCGCAGAACGAACCCGACCGGTTTCAAGCCATTCTCTTCGGCGATCCGCAGCCGGCCGAGATGAAGGAGGTCGAGTTCCTGGCGCATGACGTAGTCGAGGAGCTCGTCGGCACCCGTGCCGCGCTCGGCATTACGCTGGGCGACATCGTGAATCATTGCGACCCGACGCTGTACGATGCGGTGAACCGGACGATCGGGCTGATCGGCATCCCCTGGTACAACGTGATCGGCAACCACGATTCCAACAGCGACATGAGCGACGACGGGTACTCGGACGAGACCTTCGAACGGTTCTACGGCCCGGACTACTACTCCTTCGATTACGGACCCGTCCACTTTCTCGTCCTGGACGACATCACATGGACCGGGCGGACATCCCCGAGGGGGAGCTCGTACAAGCCGGCCCTTGGGCAAGGCCAGCTCGACTTTGTGAAGAACGATCTGTCGCTCGTCCCGAACGACCAGCTCGTCGTGCTCCTGATGCATGTACCTCTGTCGGACGTGAAGGACCGACGGGACCTGTATCGCCTGATCGAGAAGCGGCCGCACACGCTGTCCTTCTCGGGGCATACGCATTCGCAGGAGCACCGCTTCCTCACCCGGGAGGACGACTGGCAGGGCGCCGAACCGCACCACCACCTCATCGCCGGCGCCGCCGGGGGCAGCAAATGGGCCGGCGCGCCCGATGAACTGGGCATCCCCCACGCGACGATGAGCGACGGGGCGCCGAACGGCTACTTCATCGTCACCTTTGACGGACAGGATGCCTCGATCGAGTTCAAAGCCGCCCGCAGGCCCGCGGACTATCAGATGAACATTCATGCGCCCGAGGAGGTGTCCGCCGCCCGGGCCGGGCAGACCGAGGTGCTCGTCAACGTCTTCGCCGGCTCCGAACGCTCGAAGGTCGAGATGCGCGTGGGAACGGACGGCCCCTGGGTGCCCATGACCCGCACGACCCGCGAGGACCCGGCGATGCTGCGCCTCGCGGACGCTCAGGAAAAGGGCCAGGCCGGACCGATCAAGAAGCTTCAGAAGCCGACCAAGACGCCGCATATGTGGGTGTCCAGGCTTCCTTCGGATCTGCCCGCGGGCGTTACGCTGATCCAGGTACGCACGACGGATATGTACGGCAAGACGTATCAGGCGTCTCGAGTGATTCGGATACACTGACCCGCAAAGAAAGGACACATAATGCACACCCCTGTGGTTCGGAGACTGCGCCGTCACGCCGCGTGCCTGGGCATGGCACTCCTCTCGCTCGGCGGCGCCGCATGCGCACAGCCCTCGACCCGGCCGGCGGAACACCCGTTCCTGACCATCGTCATGCTCCCGGACACGCAACACTACAGCCGAAAGTGGCCCGAGTCGTTCCTGGCGCAGACGGAGTGGGTCCGGCGCAACCGCGATCGGGAGAACATCGTGTTCGTGACCCACGTCGGGGACGTTGTCAACGACCGCAACAAAGACATGAACGAGTGGGATGCGGCCGACAGGGCCATGTCGCGCCTGGACGGCGTGGTACCGTGGGGAACCGCGCTCGGCAATCATGATTTCGCGCTCTCGAAGGACGGAACACGCGACGCGAGCGGGTTTCTTCAGCACTTCGGCCCGCAACGATTCAAGGGGCTCCCCTGGTATGGGGGCGCGTCTGCCAACGGCCTCAACTCGTACCAGCTCTTCTCGGGCGCGGGGATGGACTTCATCATTCTGCACCTGGAGATGGAGGCGCCGGACTCGTCCATCGCCTGGGCAGCCGAGGTTCTCCGGCAACATCCCCACCGTGCGGCGATCGTCACCACGCACAGCTATCTGAAGGGACACGACGGCGTCGGCAGGTCGATCGAGAAAGGCAAGGGCGAGGGCCTCAACTCGGGCGAGGAAATCTGGTGCAAACTGATTCGCAACCACCCGCAGATCTTCATGGTCCTTTGCGGGCACGTGCAGGCGACGGTGGAGTACCACCAGGTCTCGATCAACGACGCCGGGAACAAGGTTGCGGAGATTCTCGCCGACTACCAGCGTCGGCATAACGGCGGGGACGGCTGGTTGCGGATGATTCGCATCGTGCCGGCGGCCGGCGAGATCCAGGTTCGGACGTACTCGCCGGTCCTGGACGAGTTCGAAACCGATTCAGACAGCCAGTTCGTCGTTCCGTTCGAACTTCCGGCCGCATGTCGTACGGGTGCGGTGCCCGCGGCACGATGAACGCCGCCTTCGAAGCGTTCACGGAGCCGGTCATGAAGCCACCGGATGCAGGGAAACCGCCCGTCTCGTTGAGCCTGCGATGCTTCGTGCGATACGGGCAGACGCTTATCGGTTGTACGCTCATCGCCCTGGCGGCGGCGGGCAACGCCTCGCGCGGAGCCGATCGCTCCCACGGTGAGGCGGACGAACAGGCCCCGCCGGCTGGATCCGCAACGTCTCATCCCGCCGCGAAGGTCTGCCGGCTCGGGGCCATCAACCTCCCCTACGAAGACCTGCGGACGTTCATCGATCTGGGGTATGACCTCTTTGCGGGCGTGGGACAGGGCAAAGGCCCCGACGCAACGCCGGCCGCCGTTCACGCCATGCTCGATCGTCTCGGCATCGAGCATTTCAAGAGTTCGCTCGGGGAGGTTCGGATCGCCGACATGGGCGCGGACCGGGTGCCGCCCGAACGGCGTGGCCTCAAGCGGGGCCCCGGCAACAACAAGTACACCAACTCGGATTCGGTTTGCGGCGGGTGGGATCCGGCCTACCGCTTCGCAGGGGAGAAACTCGCCGGGAAAATGAGCGAGTGGCGCGAAGACGGCGTGATTCTCGAGGACTACCTGAACCGGGCCCTGTGCTACTGCAAGGCGTGCGAAGCCGACTATGCCCGGCAGACGGGACAGAACGGGTTTCCACAGGCGGTCTATCCCACGCCCCACTACGAGGACACGGTGGCGTTTGATCGAGTCCTGCTCGATTGGGATCAGAAGCGCACCGCCCGCCACCTCCGGCTCATGGCGGAGCCGATCCACGCGATCGGCAAGAAGGTCGCCGTCGCCGGCGTGTGCCGCTGGATCATCGGGCCGCAGGCCGCCGATGCCGTCGATTACGTGATGTTCTACACGTACTACGCCGGGCGCCGACTCCCACCGAACTTCATGCGCAATTGGAAGTACTGGCACGATCACATCATCCCGAACAAGCTCTGGCTGATCTTCGGGTATTTTCGCGAGTACCACACGTGCCACACCCGCCTCATGCTGGCCAATCTGCCGGACGGCGTGAACCTGGCGTTCTGGGCGTGCCACCGTCAGGGGGCCGATCCGTCCACGCGGGAAGACGCGATCTACGCCCACGAGGCGGCGGTGTCCCATCTCGTCCCGATCCGGGTCGCCGTCTACGACTCCGACGCCACGCGGGCGGCTCAGGGCGATTCGGCCCCGCAGTGGCGCGACCGCCATGTGGACCGGGCGGTGCTGGGCTTCGAACGGCTCGGCCTCGATGCGACCCCGGTAAGCTCCCTCGAAAACCTGGATGCCTTCGACCTGCTCTATCTGGAGGACGTGGAGTGTCTCAGCCAGAACGAGATCGATCGCGTCGTGGCGGCCAAGATACCCGTTCTGGTCACGGGGCTTACGGGCGTGAGAAACGAGAAGAAACAACCCTGGGGCAAGGTTCGCAGCGACCTGCCGCGTGCCCGGCCGTCGGACACCGTGTTGAATCTCCCCGCTCCGCTGGCTTTGAGCGACAGACACCTGAACGTTGAAAACGAAGTGCTATGCCTGGAATCCCCGTGGTTCGATTTCATCTTTGACACCGTCTCCCCGAGCCGCGGCGATTCATCATTCTACCGGCCCTACACCGATCCGTCGTTCTACCACGGCGTCCGGAAGCAGCGGATTTCGTTGATCCCCAGCCGAACCTACGGCGAGTTCCTGAACCACGCGGTCATCTCGCGTCACACCGGCGAGTCGATCGCATCGAGCAGCGAAACCCGTCAACCCATGATCGCGTACGATGCCGGCGCGAAACAGGTGTATTCCACGGTGAAGTTCTCCGACTATGTAAACGCGGACGACCTGACGGAGTGCGGTTACGGCTACGAAATGCGTCAGTTCTGCTTCCTCCAGATTGTTGATGCGCTGACGCTCGAACGGCGCGGCGTGCGTGTGGCGCCGTATCTCATGACGGCGGTCCGCCGAACCGACGCGGGGCACGTCCTGACCATCGGCAATGTGTACGACGAGCCCCGGGCCGTGACGGTAACGCTGAATCGCCCGGTGAAGGCTGTCCGCGTCAACCGCCGGCCGTACGACAAATGGAACGGCAATACCGTCTTTCCACCGCCCATCGAAGCCAAGGGAGCGATTCAGGTGTCTGTCGAGTACCGGGAGTAGGGCTTCGGCGATGGCCGCGAAGCGAACACGATCGTTGCCAGTCGAACCGCCCCAGCGGCGGTCCCGCCAATTGCACGTCATCTGCCGGACCTGCCGGCAACGGCAGTGGCGGACGCCGTTTCGGCAGGGCCGACGAATGCAGCGCCTTGGGTGCCGCATTGGCGCCTTGGTCGCCCTGACCGCGACTTCGGCGGCCCTGTCCGCGCCGGCCGATTCGCCGCCGACGCAGACGCGTTCTACGTGCCCGGCCACGGCGGCGCTGATCCCGCAGGCGGCGTGGACGCAATGCGGCCCCGGGCGGCTGCCGATCACACGGCAAGCGACCATCGTCCTGGCCCCGTCTGCTCCGGCGACCGCCCAGTACGCGGCGCAATGCCTCCGGGCGGAGTTTTCCCGCCTGTTCGGTATCGACATGACCGTCTTGCCCCGGCGCACGGGTCACGGCGAGGAACGAATCACGATCTTCGTGAATGACGCGGACGAGTCGGCCGGGCCGGAGGGTTTCGGCCGACTCCGAGAGCTTCCCCCCGCCGGAGAGGACGGCTACCAGCTCGGCGTACTCCCGGCGGAAAACGCGGCCGTGGTCCTCGGGCATGGCGGCAACGGCGTCATCCGCGGGGCCTTCGCCCTGGCCCAACTCGCGGCCCGCGACGGACGTGGATGTTTTCTGCCGGAGGCGCTCGTCTCAGATACGCCGGACATGCGCATGCGATTCACGCGGGGCATTCTGTCCGATCTGCGGCTCTCATCGGAGATGTCCGCGGAAGAACGGCTGACCTGCGCACTGGACTGGTGGGCCCGTTGGGGGCTGAACTACGCAATCATCCCGCACGAAGCGACGTCGCCCGCGCAGGGGCAGGACCGGCGGACTCGATGGTTTGTCGAGGCCGCCCATATCCGTGGAATGAAGGCCGGAGCAAGCCTGGGCGGGCGATCGCTCTGCCCGAGCGACGCCGCCGCGATGAACGCCTATCTGTCCCGGGCTCGCCATCTGCTGACGCTGGGGTGCGACTTCCTGCTGGTTCTGTTCGACGACCTTCCGCGCGAACGGCTGGGCGGGCATTGCGAGCGGTGCGTCCGCCGATTCGGCGGAAGCCTCGCCGCGGAACAGCGATTCATCCTCGAGGCCGTAGCCGAGGTCCTCTCCGAGTTCGGCGCGGACCGCCGCCTCATCTGGTGCCCGACATACTACAGTCTCGGCATGACCGGCTACGCCGGGGGCGCGGAGGGACCGGACGCCTACTTCTCGATCCTCGGCCGGTCGGCACGCGTTCGACAGGCGTACATGTTTCACTGCGCCTTCGACCGCCGTTTCAACGCCTACCTGGACGCCAAGGGCCTCAAGCATCGCCTCTGGTGGTACAACGGAATCCGGACCGCGTACTACATGGTCAGCCGGGACTTTGGCGACTATCAGGGGTGGGGGCCGCGGCTTACGATCCCCGGTCTGAAGGACTTCCGCAGCTTCTTTCCGCCATTTGAGAACGGCTGGCTCATGCCCGGGTACGACGCTGCCGATCCGTCTCTTCATCCCTGCGTCGCCCCGCTTGCCCAGGCCGCACGCGACGAACACGGCCGCACGATCATTCCTCGTGCCTCGTGGCAGGAACTCGCCCACCTCCCCGAGTGCATGGAGGGCGTCTACCTGTGCGGCGCCTCGGACCCCTATGCGATCGCCCTGGCCGCCGTGTTCGGCGCGCACCCCGCGCGATTCGACCAGGACAGAGCCCAGGAGGCCATCCTGGACGCCATCTTCTCTCACGGCGGATCGCGATATGCAGTGCCCTGGCAACGGGCCTATTCGCAAGCCCAGTTGCTGCTGGCCCGCAGCCAGGGACGCCCGCTGACGAGCGACGGGAGGGCTGTGATCCGCAAGCTTCTGGCCGAAATGGAAGCGATGCACCAGTCGCTACGGCAATGCGTTGCCGGCGGGAAACCGGCGCTTCCCGGACCGGTGGTTGAGAGCCTGTTGACGGAGATGCGGCAGTGGCAGGCCCGCATCGACTCGCTCGCAGCGGGCACGCCTGGCCGAGAGACGCCCTGAGCCGACGGCTTCGTCGCTTGGCTCCCGCACACCCGAGTTTCCCCCGCGCGTTGCATATTCGACAGTCTCACACGGCTGGTGGCAGGGTCACAGGGGCGCCAAGCAGGACGGGGTCCTCACACCGCCGGCGCGTTGCGGCTCAGGTAGGTGTAGCTCTCCAGGCCGCGCTCGTACTTTTCCAGGAACTGCCCCGACTCTTCGAGCGAGATCAGGTTCTGGCGCACGGCGGTTTCCACGCTTCGCCGGAGGCGGTCGATCAGGTCCTGCGGCGAGTACTGCACGTAGTGAAGCACTTCCTTGACCGTGTCGCCCTTGACGACGTGCTCGATCCGGTAGCCGCCCTCGTCATCCAGCCGTACGTGGATGGCGTTCGTGTCGCCGAAGAGGTTGTGCATGTCGCCCAGGATCTCCTGGTACGCCCCGGTGATGAACGCCGCCACGTAATACGGCTCGCCGTTGACCGGGTGCAGCTCGAGCACGTCCTTGACGTCCTTCAGGTCGATGAACCGGTCGATCTTGCCGTCGGAGTCGCACGTGATGTCGGCCAGGACCGCCCGCCGGGTCGGCTCCTCGTTGAGCCGGTGGATCGGCACGATCGGGAAGAGCTGCTGCACGGCCCAGTGGTCGGGCAGCGACTGGAAGCAGGAGAAGTTGCAGAAGTACGTGTCGGCCAGCACCCGCTCGATGCCCTCCAGATCATCCGGCACGTACTCCAGCTCGCGGACGATCTTGAGGATCTTCTGCGCGCAGCCCCAGAAGATCGTCTCGGCCAGGCTCCGCTCGGCAAGGCTCAGGTAGCCGAGCTTGAAGACCGTCATGCACTCGTCGCGGTAGTGGATCGCGTCGTGGTAGGCCTCCTGGAAGTTCTTCCGCGTGATCCCCCGGTACACCTCCAGCAGATTGAAGAGCAGGTCGTGAGACGATTCCGGCAGCAGCTCGGGCACGTCCACGCTGCCGAATTCGCTCGTGCCGAGCACGTTCATCACGAGAACGGAGTGGTGTGCCGTGATTGCGCGGCCCGATTCGGAAACGATCACCGGGTGCGGCACCTCGGCGGCGTCGCACGATTCCATGATCGCCGAAACGACGTCGTTGGCGTACTCCTGGAGCGAGTAGTTCGTGCTGCTGACGAAGTTCGTCTGCGAGCCGTCGTAGTCCACGGCCAGGCCGCCGCCGACGTCGAGGAACTTCATCGCCGCGCCGGCTTTGACCATCTCCACGTAGATCCGGCACGCCTCCTCCAGGCCGCCCCGGATCGCCCGAATGTTCGTGATCTGGCTGCCGAGGTGGAAGTGCAGAAGCTGGAGACAATCCAGCATGTTGTTGGCGCGCAGATAGTCGATGGCCCGGACCAGCTCCGTCACCGTCAGCCCGAACTTGCTCCGGTCGCCGCCGGACGACTCCCACTTGCCCGAGCCGCGCGCCGCCAGCTTCGCCCGCACGCCGATCCGCGGCACGACATTGAGCCTCTGCGAAAGGCGGACGATCAACTCCAGTTCGCTGAACTTCTCCACGACCGGGATGACGGCCTTGCCGAGCTTGGTCGCCAGCAGGGCCATCTCGACGAAGTCCTCATCCTTGTAGCCGTTACAGATAATCAGCGGCTCGGGATCTTCCAGCAGAGCCAGCGCCGCCAGGAGCTCGGGCTTCGAGCCCGCCTCCAGCCCGAAATGGTAGGGCCGGCCGTAGCTGACGATCTCGTCGACGACCTGCCGCTGCTGATTCACCTTGATCGGGTACACGCCGAGGTAACGGCTCTTGTAGCCGTACTCGGCAATCGCTCTGTGAAAGGCCTCGTTGAGCGCCTCGACGCGGGCGCGGAGGATATCGGAGAAGCGGATCAGGATCGGCAACGCGATCCCTCGCCGCTGCAACTCGTCCACAAGCGCCTTCAGATCCAGCGACGGACCGCCCGGGCCGCGCGGGTGCACGGTCATGTTCCCAAGGTCGTTGATTCCGAAGAACCCGAGCCCCCAGTTCTGGATGTTGTAGAGTTCCATCGAGTCCCGCACCGACCAATGTCGCATGGTGTCGGAGCGGACGAACAACTGCCTCTGCAATTTGCCCATCTTCGGCTGGCCCTCAACGGAACTAGCGCGGAAGGATCGCTGTTTCCTCCATCAGACGGCCCGCTCCCCGGAACCTGGTGAAGGCCGCGGGGCTCACTCCTGACGAACCTCTGATACCGTGGCGCGCCTCAGGCCTGCAACAAGCTCCGAGGCATCTTACAGTTATGTCGAAGTTGAGCCTCCGGGTCAAGAGGCTTTTTCCGTTTTTCCGCGCCGCGCGGCGAATTTTTTTGCTCCGGGGTGCCCGACCGATCAGACCTGTGCTACCTCGCCGGTCCGTAGAGACCGTCGAAGCGCCTCGCAGGCGGTGACGGTGTGCGCCAGCTCCTTGAGCGTCGGATGCCAGATCGCCTTGCCCGCGAGCGAGTCGAGCCAGGCGAGCAACTCCCGATGGACGGGGTCGCCGGGCGGATGGTCGACGGCCTCTTCCCAGAGCCCGTCGTCGTCGAAGACCTGGATTCGACCGTCCGAAAGCGTCCGGACGACCCCCTTCTCGCCGAAAACCTCGACTTCGTGCATGGGAAATTGCCATTTCGCCCCGGCCGCGAAGTAAACCCGGAAGGACCAGCAGACGCCGGTCCGTGTGGCACCGGCGGCGGCGATGACCTCGTGCTCACCCCGCACGGCATGGGTGACGTTCACACCGGCGGCAGCAACGGTGGCAATCGGCGAAGCGGCCATCCAGCGAACGGTCTCCAAGGGATACCAGCCGAGCCAGTACGGCACGCCGCCCTCGGCAGGCTCCCGATACCACGTCTTGGCCGGCCAGACGGCGTACGAGCCGTGCTGGTGCATCACACTGACGGAGATCACGCGGCCGATCCGCCCCTCCCGTATGGCCCGGTAGACGGCCTGATAGTGGGGCAAACACCTGGTGGTTACGCCGGCGGTGCAGCGGACCCCGGCCTTCTCGGCCTTGTGGCCGAGCATCAGGGCGTCGGCGGGCGCGGCCGTGATGGGTTTGGAGATGTAACACGGGATGCCCCTGTCGATCAGGATGGCAGCGGCTTCGGCCGTCCGCGTGTTCCGGGTGGAGACCAAGGCGGCGTCGATACGCTCGTTCCTGAGCAGTTCGTCGAGGGTCGAATACAGACGAAGGCCGTACCTGGACGCATACTCGGCCGGTGTCATGCCGATCTCGATGGCCACAGCATGTGACGAAACGCCCAGGTCGCAGCAGGCGACGAGCCGATGGGCTTCCCGCCGGGTTGCCGCCGGGACCGTCGCAGCGTGCTCGCGAAGCGCGTCGGCCCACACAGTAGGCCAGTACATGCTGTCCAAGCCGACTTGCGCAACGTCCATAACCGCCTCCCGTATAGCCCCATCGCGGGCGTGGCCCGCAGCCCAACATGGCGGCGCCGGACGCACGTAGCGTGCGTCGCGTCATTCTGAGGCCCCCTCGGGGG
>CAZZFA010000075.1:0-28957 GCA_964653435.1 uncultured Planctomycetales bacterium
AGATTCTTCGGTCGCTCCGCTCCCTCAGAATGACGTACCGCCCCTGGCCCGGAATTCGGCGCCGGGCGACAAGAATCCAGGCGATAACAGTGCAGGGGCGACGGAGCCTTCGCGGCGATGCTCGCCACATGCGAAACTGTCTTACCGAAAACGGCATTGGCGCCGGCTTTCGCCGCCTCCGAGGCCGGCGTCCGCCGGGGGATCAATCGAACAGCGTGCGCTCCCCGCGAGACGGCGCGGGCGCCGGGGCGGGCGGCGTCGGATCGGCGACCGCGCCGAGTTCCGGGAAGTGGTCGATCATGTGAGGCGGAACGTCGACCTTCCGCCCTTCCAGCAGCGAACGGAGTTGCAGGCCGTTCGCGACGCTCTTGCCGTGCGAGCAGTTGTTCATGAAGACGAAGAGCTTTTCGGTGCGCCCGGCGAGGTCCTGAATCCGCGGGACCCACTCGCGCAACTCCGTTGGGCTGTAGAGGTAGTCGTATCGCTCGTGCGTTTCGGCGTTGGCCAGGAACCAGGTCTCGGTCCGGCGCCCGTGGAAACGAACATAGCCGATCGGGCCGGTGGCGTGCGAGGACGGCGGCAGGCACTGATGGAGCGGCGGCTGATCGATGTTGCAGTAGTTGATCCGCATGTCCCGCAATGCCCGGCGCACGTCGGGCCGGTCCCACGATGCATGGCGGACTTCCGCGGCAAGCGGATACTCGCCGAACTCGCCGGCGAGCCGCGCGAGCCACTGCACCGAGGCCGCCGTGCAGCGAAACGACCACGGGAACTGCATCAGCAGGCACCCGAGCCGCCCCGCTTGTGCGATCGGGGCGATGCCGAGCTTGAACGCCGCCACGTCCGCCCGCGGATACTCGTCGCGCTCATGCGTGAACCGCCGGTAGAGCTTGAAGACGAAGAGAAACTCGGGCACCGTCTCGACCCGCCGAAGCCAGCTTTCGCTCATGCGGGCCGTGGGGGGGCGGTAGAAACTGCTGTTGACCTCGACCGCGTTGAAGTAGCGGCTCAGGTAGCCGAGCGCATCGAAGCCCGGGCCCGCCCCGGCCGGGTAGACGATACCGCTCCAGTCCGGGTAGCTCCACCCGGACGGGCCGATGAACAGCGAGGCAGTCTTCGCGGGGGCAGTCATCGATCGGTGGCTCGCTCCTTCAGAAGCTCTGGTCCATCCGCGGCCGGCGCATACAATGATAGTCTGCGGGCTGCGCAATCAAAGGCTGCGCGAATACGAGGTGTCTGTATGCCCATCGACAAGGCGATATGGTCTCGAATCAAGCTGGTCGAAGGCGACATCACCCGCCAACAGGTCGACGCGATCGTGAACGCCGCCAACGAGTCGCTGCTGGGCGGCGGCGGCGTAGACGGGGCGATTCACCGGGCCGCCGGGCCCCAACTCCTTGCCGAGTGCCGGACGCTCGGCGGGTGCCCCACCGGCTCGGCGCGGATTACGAGCGGGTACAGGCTCCCGGCGAAGTACGTGATCCACGCCGTCGGGCCTGTTTACCGCGACGGCCGCCATGGCGAGCCCGAGAAACTCGCGGGCTGCTACCGAACCGCCATGAAGCTGGCGGAGGAGAAGGGGTGCCGGACAATCGCCTTCCCGGCGATCAGTTGCGGCGTGTACGGCTACCCGATGGCCGATGCCGCGCGGATCGCGATGACTACGGTGGCCGAGGCCCTTGCCGCCGGCGGAACGGTGCAGGAAGCGCGGTTCGTGCTTTTCGGGCGGCCGGCGTTCGAGACGTTCGAGAAGGTGTACGCCGAGCTAAGCCGGTAGCGCCGCCTTCGGTCGGGCGCTTGTGTGCGGACAGCGGCGGGGCGGGCCGCCCGCCATAACGGCGGAAGCAGGAGTGTGGTACCTTTCCCGAGGGCGGACGTCCCGACTGCCGATCGGCGGCCGGGCGTATGCACCGCCGGCCTTCCCGCACCGGGACATGTATGGTATCAACGGACACGCGGAGAGATGCGAAGCCATGACACGCGATGCGGCCTGGGCGCTTCTGAACGAGTACACGAAATCCGAGTCGCTGATCCGGCACGCGCTCGCCGTCGAGGCGGCGATGGGGCACTATGCCCGGCGGTTCGGCGAGGATGTGGAGAGATGGCGGCTCGTCGGGCTGCTGCACGACTTCGACTATGAGCGATGGCCGCAGCAGCCCGAGCACACCCGCGAGGGCGCCAGAATCCTGCGCGAGCGCGGCGTGGACGAAGAGATCGTGGGCGCCATTCTCTCCCATGCGGAATGCAATCAGGACGAATACCCGCTGGACCGGCCCATCCGCAAGGTACTGTACGCCGTGGACGAGTTGTGCGGCTTCGTCACCGCTGTGGCGTATGTACGTCCGGAGAGGCTGGCCGGCATGACCGCAAAGAGCGTGCGGAAGAAGATGAAACAGGCCTCGTTCGCCGCCGCTGTCAGCCGGGAAGACATCGCCAGAGGCGCCGAACTGATCGGCCTCGATCTGGACGAGCACATCGACAACGTGATCGCGGCGATGCAGGGCGTGGCGGAACGGATCGGCCTCGCCGGGGCGGGCCAGTGAGCCGGTCGCTCCGGACGCAAGGGCCGGGTTCCCGATGTGAATGAGAAAGAGGCCCGGCCGGGCATGCCGTGGTGTGCCGATCCGTTGTCGCTTCGGGGCGGGCCCGGCCCGTGTGCCGTTGCTTTGTGAGCCGTGCGGACGAGGCGGCGTGCAGCCGAAAGCTGCACGGCGAAGTCTCGGGCCGTTTGACGCGGCGCGACAGGTTCCCGTACCATCCGGCCGGTCAGCGCGCCCCGTCCGGCCGGGTCCGCCGTCGGCGAGGAAGAATGCGCGGCCGACCGCAGCCTTTGCGGCCGTTCCCGGACAACTCTCAGCCACGAGGAGGTTGCGTAATGAAGCCCTATCCCCTGTCGTTCACCGTGCTCGTCGCCGTCGGAATCGTAGCGGCCGTCGTTCTCTGGGTTCATGCCGGCAGCCTGACGCCTCCGGCGGGCCCCGTCGCCCCGACCATGAAGACGCTCGATGAGATCTCCGGCCAGATCGCCGCGCTCCCGCCGGCGTCGATCAAGCGGGTCGTCCGCGGCGTAATCACGATTCCCCGCGGCAGCGGCGCTGCGGAGGGTTCGAGCACGTTTTCGCCGGCGATCGATCCGAGCCGCAGCGTCGTTCTGCTGAGCGATGCGGTCTTCGGCGAGTTTGAGGGCTCCGTCGACGCGAAGCTCTCGCGGAACGGCGTCTGTCTGGTTTCCCTGAGCGGTACGCAGATCACGGTCCGGGTCGACAACCTCACAAACGTCATCGGCGTGACGGTGAGCTACCAGATCATCGAGTACAACTGACCCGGGGGATTGCGCCGCGGTCGTGCTCGCACGCGCGGGCGATGTGCGGCGTTGCATCCCCGGCGTCATTCGGTACGGTCGTAGCATCGGAGGCGCGGATGCCCGAGGGATATGATTCACACGCAGACTACATGGCGTGGGTGAAATCCGATGCCGACGCCCGGCAGGCTGCGATCACCGGTGCGTTGGTCGAAGCATTCGCGCCCTTCGTCGAGAAACGCCAGGTTGATGTTATTCACTTCGGCGCGATGACGGTGATGGACCTGGCGCAAGCGATCCTGGCGTATCCGGCCGTTCTCAAGGCGCTGTTGGCCTGCGGCAACGTCGCCGCACGAGCGATCGAGCGTGATTTGGATATCCGCGGGATCGACACGTACGCGCCTCGCCTGAGCGAGGCAAAGGCCGGCGCGATTGCCGCCTACCTCAAGCCGTTCCTTCCGCGGGAGGTGCCGGTTCCGGCCCTGAGCGAACTCGACCGGGTCTTCTTTGTGGACAAGGAAATCCGCGCCCGCAAGGGCCGTTGGGAACGGATGATCCTCGACGCGCTGAACCGCCAATCCCGCATGGTCTTCCGAAAGCGCAGGTTCGATGTCGGAGGCGAATCCTTCGAACTGGATGCCGCCGCGCCGACCACAGGGCCAATTGAGATCGGCGTGGACGTCAAGCGCATCGAGGCGCGCCGGGACATTCACAAGCGCGCGGATGAGATCATCAACAAGGCCGTCAAGTTCCGGACCGCGTTCCCGAAAGGCCGGTTCGCCGTCGTGGTCTACTACCCGTTCACCTCCGAACATGTCAATGTGCAAAGCCGCCTTGAGTCCCCGGACATCGAGGCTGTCTGCTTTGCGTCACAATCGCCCGAACAGATCTGTATCGCGGTGGGGTTGCTGGTGGATCGACTCGGCCTGCGGAAGCGCTGATGCCGTTCTCGGCAAGACAGTGTCGTATGCGCCGTGCCGCTGCGAAAGCGCAGTCGCCCCTGCGCTGCTATCCCCCGAAAACCTCGGCGCCCTGCAAACAGCTTGAAAACGGGCGAGTGGGGAGGGCGCCATTGCGTGGCCATTTGACTTCGAAAGCGGGCGAGACGCCTGCCCCCCAGGTTCGGCCGCAGCCGAAAGCCGCGCTACAGGGCTGAAAACAAACGAAACTCTCGAACCGAACACGACGCTACGGAATGCCGCGAAGCGCACCCGAGGAGCATCGGGCAGTGAAAGACGGCGAACCGCCGAGTACGCGGCCCTGCCCGATTTCGCTGCGAATACGCCTCTCCGCGATCGCAAAGTATACCGGGTCGATTTCATTGGCGATGCTGTTGCGATCGCACATCAACGCGGCGATCGTGGTCGTCCCCGTCCCGGCGAACGGATCCAGGACCGTATCGCCGGTGAAGGAAAACATGCGGATAAGCCGGTAGGCAAGCTCGATCGGATAGGGGGCCGGGTGCTCGCGCGTGGAGGCGCCAGCGATATCGCTCCAGATCGGGCGGAACCACTTCGCCTGTTCCTCCTTTGTCAGCCGCGACGTGGCCCGCTGCGGTTCGGTCGGACTTCGGTAGCGCCCGGGCTTGCGAAGCATCAGGATGTACTCGACGTCGTTCTTGATGATCGCGTTTGGTTCGTAGGGCTTTCCGAGAAACCCGGCGCCGTTCCCGGCGGCTTCGAACTGAGCATTGGCGATCTTGTGCCAGAGGATCGGCGTAAGGTAGTCGAAGCCGATTCGACGAGTCCGGACGGCGATATCCGCATGCAACGGCAACACGAGGTGCCGCCCGCGATTCGCCCGTCGGGCCACGCACACATCTCCCACGTTGCACACGAGGCGGCCGCCCGGGACGAGCACGCGATGGCAGTGCCGCCATACCTTGTCCAACTCGTCCTGAAACTCGTCGTACTCGCTTATCGCGCCAAGCTGAGCAGGATGATCGTTGTACTTCTTGAGATTGAAATACGGCGGCGACGTGACCACGAGGTGCACGGACTCGTCCGCGATCCAGTCGAGCGCCCTGGCGTCGCCGAGGTTGAGGATGTGCTCGGTCCCGGGTCCGTCATAGGCACGCGGCTCGGGAATCCCTGCCGCGCGCGACCGCTTGCGGGATACGCACCCGCGGTCATCGGTGAAAAGGCTCGGTTCCGACCGGCTCATGGCATGGCGCATTATACAGCGGCCGACCAGGCCGCAGAAGCCGACGGGGCGGGATCCGCTTCGTCGCGCGCTGCTCCCGGTTGCGCGGCTGCGATTCTCCCCGGCGGCTATCGCCCGGGGGGCCGGGGTTCGCCGCTCATTCGTCGCCGTAGCGATCGTATGTGCGGGCGTCGATCGCAGCCTGCGGGTCCAGCAGCCCCCTCAGGTCTGCGGGTGTTTCTTCGAGAAACCTCTGAAAGTTCAAATAATGCTCCCGGGCGACCGCGAAATCACCCTCGCGATAGCCGTGCCACGATGCCGTATCGAAGAGGAAAAGCAACTCCTGTCCCTCCGCATCCGTGCCGAGGGCGGTTATCCGGTCCCGGATCTGTTCGATTTCCGGGCGATGCGTCGCCATGTTGTTCTCGCTGGTGTACAGCACGCTGAGGTCGTAGCGCGGCGAGCCGGCCAGCGTCCGCACGCGCGTGCCGATCCCGTAGAAGTCGTCAAGGGCCGCGACCGTACCCTCGTCAACGCATGCGACGTCCGCACGGCCCTTGAGGACGTCGAGCACGGCGTCCTTGGCATACCGGCGGAGCGTCACGCTGGAGAAGAACGGCTGATCGAGCGGATGGTCCGCGGCGATGAGTACCTCTGCCAGAAAGACGCCGGGGGCGTTGCCATACCGGGCGGTGACGGCGAGCCGTTTGCCCTTCAGGTCGCCGGGGGCGCGGTACGGCGCATCGCGGGCGACGACGAGAAGGATACGTTCGCCCGGCGCGGACGACGTCGCACCGGCCGAAGACTCGCACGGACGCCGTGCCCACAGGAGGGGAATGACGCCCTTGCCCCGGAAGCCGGCCAGCCGCTCCCGAACGAGCAGGTAGTCGAACACGTCGCTGACGGCCATCTGTTGTCTGCCATCGCGCAGGGCGGTGCCGATGTCGGCGGCGCGCTCGCACAGCACCGCCGTCGCGGGCAGGTTCGCCTCGCGCTGCACCCGGTCAAAGAAGGGGGCCAGCGCGCTGAGCACTTCCTCGTTCGTTCGCGTGTGGCAGGCGGAGCGGGCCACGAGGATGGAGATTGAGGGGGCTCTCTGCGGCAGCGGCGCCGGCGAGGGGAACGGGTCGCTGTCGTGGAGCATCGGGACGTCCGGCGCGATCTTCGCATCCGCCGGCGGCGGGGGCGGCGCCTCACGGGTGAACGGCGGCGGCTCGGTGCCCGGGTCCATGAGATTGTCAACAAGACGGAAGTCGATATCGCGCTGCATCGCCCATTTCTCGAGGGCGTCGCGAGGGTGAATGGGCCGGGCAACGGTCGTATCGTAAACCGGCGCGCCGGCGGGCGCAGGCTGCGTGGCCGGAACGCGACCCGGCGAAGCGGCCCTCGTCGCGCAGCCCGCGAGGCAGACCGGCAGGCACGCACAGAACGCGATGAAGCCCTGAAGCGATGGGGCGACGCCGCAAGATGCACCACGGCGCTGCTTTGTGCTCGCGGCGCCTCCCGGCGGAGAGTCATTCGCCGGCCGCGGCAATGGGGGACAGGCAGGATGCGTGCGCCCCACCCCGGCGGGCAGGATGCGTGCGCTCCACTCCGGCGGGCAGGATGTCCGCGCTCCGACGGGGACCGGTGTCTCACTTCGTCGCTTCGTCGCCCGGCTGCTTTCACGAGCCATAGTGCACCTCGCGGTTGGCCGTGACCCGGTTGAGCTTCGCCCGTGTACTGTGATAGACGTAGAGGGCCTGCAGATGCTGCACCCGCGCCAGCCCGTCGAGAAGGATGCCCGCCACGACGCCCGAGGCGGGGATCAGGTTGCGGCTGTACGCCCGGCGCGAGGCCCGTTCGTGCTCGGCGGTGATCTGGCAGGCCCGCGCGGTCTTGAAAACGGTCGCGAGGGCCTTCTGCGCGTCGATCGCGGTGACATTGATCTCCAGAGTGATAAGCTGCTCGACTTCACGTTGCAGGGCGAGGGAGGCCTGCTCCAGGCCCAGCGCCTGCAACAGGGCGGCCCGGCCGCCGGGGTAGTAGAGAGGCACATCCACGATGAGCGAGGCGAGCAGGCCGTCGATCTGACCGAGGACGTTGTACTGATTGCCCTGGCTGGCGATGTAGCTGCCGGCGAGAGCCACGTTGGGAGCGAAGGCCGTCTTGGCGAAGCGAACCTGCTCCCGGCCGAGGTGAGCAAGGAGATCGGCCTGCCGGCCCTCCGGGCGCCCCAGGAAGCCTTTGACGATCATCGCGGAGACGCTGACGGCCTCCCGCAGCGTGATCGGCGGGGGAAGGGTGACGTCGCGGAGGAGCAGGGGCTCATCCCGCGAGAGCCCGACCGAATGCTTGAGCGCCTCGTATGCCTGCTGACGGCCGGCCTGCGCGGCGATGCGAAGCTGCTCGAGTTGCAGTGTGAGGTACTCCGATTCGAGCGTGTCGAGCCGGCTGCCGCGGAGGGATCCGCGTGCGTTGAGATCGCCCGACGCCCGCCGGAAGACGTGGATGCGATGGAGGGTGTCATCGAGTACCCGGTCGATGTCGCTGGTAAGGCACACGAGGTAGTAGTGGTTGGCGACATCAAAGGCGACGGCATCCTGCCGGACGAGGATTTGCAGCTTCTGGATCGCTTCATACATCCTGGCCTGTTTCAGGGCGCTGGTGCGTTTGCCGCCCGAGGTGAGGATCTGGCTGACGTTGAGGGAATGCTCGAGGTTGTAGTTGCCGGTGATGGGCACGTTCACGGTGACGAGTTTGAGGACGCGGGCGCGGTAGCTGAAGTCGTTGTCGTAGACGACCGCGGCGAAGCCGTAGTGGATCAGCGGAAGCCAGAGCGACTTGACCTGATCGACGATGCCCCGGGCGGCGAGGGCCTCGTAGCGGGCGACGTCCAGACTCGCGTTGCGATGGATGGACAGCTCGATGAGTTCGTCCAGCGTGAAGGCGTGGCCCGGCGGGTACGTCGGCTCCGGCGGGAACTGCGGGGGCGGAGCGGGTTTTCCCGCGGCCGCGCATCCGGAGAGTCCGCAGAGGCACAGCGGGAAAGCAAAGAAAACAAGAGGCGCAAAGAATCCTCCGATCGAGCCGCCTCCCGCCCGCGCCGCCGGGGCGCTGCCGGTTCGGCCGGCGGGGGCAGCCTTCCCGCTTTGGCGATTTCTCGCGTTCTCCCGTTCGCGCGGCAGCGCCAGGCGGCGGCGCGGGTCATCTGGATTCGTCATTCGCGTTCCTCTCCGTGTCGTCGTCGGTCCCGCGGCCGGTGCGTTGCGCTATTCCTTTGCCCGAATCGGAATCAGGATGCGGTACATGGTCAGGGAGGCGCTCGGTCGGATGGCGCGGAAGCTTCGGCGCGAACCGGCGGGGCGGTAGCACAGCCGGGCGGGGCCGGATGAATCGCTGAAGCCGACCAGGAGCGCCGTGTCCCTCGTGATCAGGTTGGAAAGGTCGAGCTCGCTCAGGCCCGTTCGGGCCAGCGTGCGGCTGCCCCACTGCGGATTGGAGGCCGGCTTGAACTCCTGAAAACTCGTGAGCAGAAGCAGGGCGGCCTCGCTGAGGTCCGCCGTGACTTTCGGGGGCTTGGCCTCCGGGCCGTAGCCCCGTTCGAGGCGGACGCCGAACTTCTCCGCCCACCGCGTCTGCAGATCGGCGAGGGTGGGCGAGAAGTCCCGCCGATTCTGCGGGCCGTACGCCAGCCTGTCCAGCCGCGTGAGCGTCGCATCCCGTCGGAAGATTCCGCGTTCGGGGGGATCGCCGACCCGGATCGCGCGGATCTGCGCGGCCCAGCGCCGCAGCGGACGTTGATCCGGGTCGGCCTCCGCGTGCAGCAACAGGCAACCGTAGAGGTCCACGCCCAGATCGTTGCGGATCCACGCGTTGCCGTCGAAGCGGTAGTGGTTCGACTCGTCCCGCACGCAGGTGAGCGAGGCCGTGATCCCGCCGCCGATCTCGCCGCGCCAGGAGCCCTCGAACTGCTTGAGGGTCGCGCGGAACGGGACGTTCAACAACCGGCCCCGCGTAGGGACGATCTCGTAGGAGTCGGAGGCGACGAAGTAGTCCTGGCCGGCGTCGGGCTCGGGCGGCAGGACGCGAAGCGTGCACGGGGTGTCGGCGGCCTCGTCGATCGCCGTCCAGTCCGGCGGAAGCATGATGTCCAGCCGTTCGTGCGAGCCGGTCTTGAGGCCGTAGAAACTCGTCGCCTGCGCCTCGGTGCGGCGCTGACCCTGATGGTCGTTCGCATGGAGATCGACGACGTTCAGCTCCTGTGCCTTGTAGCCGATGCCGCGGATCAGGCGGACGGCGCCCAGGCTGAGCAGGCTGGCGACGACGGCCATCGCGGCGAAGGCGGTCCAACTGTGACGGGACCAGCCGCGGGCCTTGAGCCACTGCCATGCGACGAGCGTGGTGATCAGGATGTAGCACACAACGAAGACGACGGCGAAGAGGAAGTACAGGCCGGCCTCGACCTCGAAGCCGATCAGACCGGAGAGCGCGGGGAACAGCTCCGACTCGCCGCCCAGGAGGGTTGCGTCGTCCTGCGAACCTCGGCGCAGACCGAGCAGCCGGACCGTCAGCTCATCGTTGTCGCCGCCCTGGGCATAGAGGTCGCGAAGCTCGGCGCCGACGTACACAACCTGGCCGCGGCCGACGGTCCGCCGGCACGCCAGGATGCGCCCGCCGGAGCGCCCGGCGGGGTAGAGCACCCGCGTGCCGGGGCGCAGGGCGGCGGCATCGAGCGGACAGATCGTAATCGTGCCGCGGAGCGAGGCGCCCTGCTCGCGCGTACCGGAGGCGGACGGGCCGCGGAGAAAGTCCTCCATCTCCGGAAGCGTCTGCACGTCCTGCGTGCCCGTCAGGGGCGCCGGCAGCAGAGGCGCAAGCGCGGACTTCTCCACACTCTGCCATGTACGGCCGACGCCGAGCACGAGGACGCCCCCGTGATAAACCCATTCTGCGAGGGCCTTCACCTGGTGTGCGGCGTCGGGCAGCGCGGCCGGGTCGGGCGCAT
Source organism: uncultured Planctomycetales bacterium (assembly GCA_964653435.1). GTDB lineage: Bacteria > Planctomycetota > Phycisphaerae > UBA1845 > PWPN01 > CAZMVY01. Next base: position 10,431 of record CAZZFA010000075.1, read on the forward strand.
CCCACACCACTACGTTGACCATATCGAGGCCGCACCGGTGCGGCGGCAGGTTCCTCGCGGAGCCGCGGGCAATCGCCACGGGGCGCGACAGCAGTGGCGCCGCCTCTTCGTCGGACCCGCGGGCGGACGACGTGAGGCGATAGAGCGGGGTCACCTGCCGATCGGACATGTCAAGCACGACCACGTCCTCGGATCCGAGCTTCCGCGGCGGGTTGAAGGGCGACGGGACAAGCCGGTCGCTTTCCTTGCCGGAGTAACTGTCGCGGATCCGCGTGACATTGCCGTCCGCATCGAGCAACTGAACAACGAAGGAGGTATCGCCCCGTTGCGGCGCGGCCACGGTGTAGAGCCAGTACCGTCGCAGCCCCCGGACGGCCACCGGCTCGGTGGTCACGGCGAGGTCGCCGTCGCGGTCCTGCTGCATGACGCGCAGCTTGCCTTCGAAGAGCGGAGCCGCCTCTTCGTTGAACAGCTCGACGAGGATCGGAACCCATGTCCCCTCGCGGTACCTCTGCATCCCGGCGCTTTCGTCGGTCAGATCGGTCGCGGTGCCGCTCATGCGGAAACCGATCTGCACGATGCGGCCGTCGACGGCGAGTACGGTACCGGCGAGGCACAGGATCGCAGCGGCCGGAATCGCTGCCATCAGGCCGTACGTCCGGCCGGCGGCCGCAGGTCCGCTCCCGCAGGATCGACGCTGTGCGGTCGTTGCCTCATCCGGTGCCTGGCGTAAGCGATTCACGAACACCTCCATCCCTGCTTCTACCACGATAGCGGGGCGCCGGTTCCGCCCGCAAGTCCGCGTACGCAGTGCGGGGCAACGCTCGAAAAGTCCGGCGATCAAACCTGTTTTTGCGTTGCCGTGAGCGGAGCGGACCTGTATCATGATGGCTACTGCTGCAAGTGCGTCCCCGCGAGATTTGCCGCGGGGGAAGGGGGCCTGCCAGCCTAACAATGCCGTGACGGAGAGATGGATACGATGCGTGTGAATTGTGTGAAGCGGTCGTGGTTTGTTCTGTCGGCGGCCGGCGTGCTTCTGACCGCCTCGTCGGCGGCGCGGGCGGGGGTTCGGCTCAGCCTCCTGGCTCTCCGTCGTCATGCGGGCGAGCGTCGCCTTGCCGATCCAGCGTTCCAGGTCCTGTGCGGTGCAGTATCCCATAGCGGAGTCGAGGATACCGCCGGCGTCGCCGGGGCCGGCCGGATTGCGCCATCGGCTTGCGCGGCTCGCGGGGCAGGTCGCAGAACGTTATGAACCCCGCGCCATGCTCGCGGAGCTCCTCATAGGGGATTCCGGCCAGATCGTCGCCGGGGCCGAGTACGCGAAGCACCCGCCCCGGCGTCTCCGTGGTGACGACGTGGATCGAACTGTCCGTGAACAGCAGCCGCAGGACCGGCATGCCCGATCCTCACGTCCCGTCGTAGATATAGTCCGGGACCTTGATGCCGTCCTTCGGCGTGAACTGGATGCCGTGGTCGCCCGGCACAGGGACGGTATGGTGGATCGTGCCGTCAAGGATTTCGTCAGGAATCCCGTCCGGGAATGCCGCGCACCTCGGCGGCCCCTCCGCAAGGCTGCGGATCGGCCGATCGTGCTTGCAGAACATGCACGAGGGCCACTCCATCGCGCTCGCCGGCGGACAGAAGGCGTCCGTTCTGTCGATGTGTTCGCGTTGCTCTTTGCCTTTTTCTTCTTCGGCCATAGCATTCTCCGCTTCCAGTATAGCGTTCGTGCGATCTCGCGCTAAGCGTCAGGTCGCTTTTCCTCTCGGCAGCAGGTCCGCCCGGAGAATCCACCGGCGCTCAGCGCTGGCCTTGCCATCCTCCACGTCCTGCCGCGTTGCCTTTCGGACGGACATGATCCGCACCCGGTGCCCGGCGTAAGCGATTCACGAACACCTCCATCCCTGCTTCTACCACGATAGCGGGGCGCCGGTTCCGCCCGCAAGTCCGCGTACGCAGTGCGGGGCAACGCTCGAAAAGTCCGGCGATCAAACCTGTTTTTGCGTTGCCGTGAGCGGAGCGGACCTGTATCATGATGGCTACTGCTGCAAGTGCGTCCCCGCGAGATTTGCCGCGGGGGAAGGGGGCCTGCCAGCCTAACAATGCCGTGACGGAGAGATGGATACGATGCGTGTGAATTGCGTGAAGCGGTCGTGGTTTGTCCTGTCGGCGGCCGGCGTGCTTCTGGCCGCCTCGTCGGCGGCGCGGGCCGGGTTTCAGGTGGGCCTCGCCGGGCCGATGCACAAGGTGATGATCCAGGGCGCCCGGAACAACTGGCCCTTCGAGGGCTGGTTCGACGACCACTACGACCTCTCGCTCGCGAAAAACGAGCACGAGGCGTTTCAGGTGGTGGTGATCCCGGATACGGCGCTGACCAATGTCACGGTGAGCGTCTCCCCCTTGCAGCCCACGGCCGGCGCGGGGGCGTTCAACGGCAGCGTGAGTGTCGCGCTCGTCGGACATGTGGACGTCGCGGAAGACTGGCTCAGCGACCTGAACATCACCTACCCGCCGTACCTGGTGGAGTATCACGGCTGGTGGCCGGACCCGCTGCTCACGTTTCAGCAGACGTGCAACGTCAATGCGAACGACCGCGTGGCGTTCTGGATCGACGTGGCGACCAAGAGCGACACACCCGCCGGCGACTACACGGCCACGGTGACCATAGCGGCCGCCGGCAACAGCCCGGCGACCGTGCGGCTCAACGTCCACGTATGGGACTTCGCACTGCCGGCGGCGCCGTCGCTGCCCACCGCGTTCTCCTGCGACCTGTGGATGGCAAAGAGTCTCTATGGCAGCCAATGGTCGGACGCGATCGAAAAGCAGTTCTGGGACATGCAGCTCGCCCACCGGCTGAGCGTCACGCACATCTACCAGGGCAGCCCGGAAAGCCTGGGCAACATTCACTACTGGCTGGCTCGCGGCGGAAACACCTTCAACGTGCAGAACGTCTCCAACGGGCAGGTTTCGGGTCTCGCCTCGCTGGTGTCGAGCCTGCGAACGGAGGGCCTGCTCGGCCAGGCGTACGCCTACGGTTTCGACGAGATCGGCCTCGACAAGTTCCCGAGCATGTTCAACGTCTTCAGCCAGATCCACAGCCTGTACCCCGGGCTGCGCACGATGACCACGGCGGGCGATATGTCGTTCGGGACATCGACGAGCACGGCGTACGTCCGCCCTGTGGTGGACATCTGGGTTCCGACGACCACGACCTACAACCTCGCCGCCGCCGAGGCCCTGCGGGCCGAGGGCAAGGACATGTGGTGGTACACCGCCGTCGGGCCGCGCCACCCCTACGCCAACTGGTTCGTCGAGTATCCGGCGATCGAGGCGCGACTCCTGCTCGGGGCGATGACCTTCAAGTACAAGGCCGGCGGATACCTCTACTACAGCATGGCGAACTGGCCGATCGAGCTTCAGACCGGGCCGATCACGTCCGGGCCGTACACGAACTGGGACCCGCGGACCATCCTGCATCCGAAGGGCTGGGCCGACGGCGACGGCAGCCTGTTCTGCGCCGGGCCGAGCGGGCCGATCCCCACGATCCGGCTGGAGAACATCCGCGACGGGCTCGAGGACTACGAGTACCTGCACCTGCTGGCATACTGGGTCAAGAAGATCGGCACCGCCTGCCCGCCCAATGCGGCCCAGCAGGCATTCCTCAGCTCCGCACGAGGGCTGCTGGATGTGCCGGGTACCGTGGTGGCGTCGGTGGCCAGCTACACGCGCGATCCGGAGGTGCTCTATGCCTTCCGCCGGCAGGTCGCCGAGAAGATCCTCCAGGCGCCCGCGCTGGCCGTGGGGCTGCCGCCGGATACGGACGACGACGGCGTGGGCAACCCCTGCGATAACTGTCCGCTCACGCCCAACGCCGACCAAGCCGACCTCGATCACGACGGCATCGGCGATGCGTGCGACCCGGACGTTGACGGCGACGGCGTGTCGAATAGTTCCGATAACTGCCCGCGCACGCCCAATGCCGACCAGGCCGATCGAGACGGCGACGGCATCGGCGACGTCTGCGACAACTGCCCGGCGGCGGCCAACGCCGACCAGAAGGACACCGACGGCGACGGCGTCGGCGATGTCTGCGACAACTGCCCGAGCGTAGCCAACGCCGACCAGGAGGACGAGGACGGCGACGGGATCGGCGATGCGTGCGACATCACGCCCGGCAGCCGGCGGATGGACGAGGAGTTCGACGGGGCCCGCACCGACGCCGGGAAGATCGGCTCTTGGAACCAGTCGTCCATGCTCGCCCGCTGGCCCCTGACGTGGGCGACGTACCCGGGCACGTTCACCATGGGCAAGGGGCTCACTGCCTCGCCCGGCGCCGCGATGTACACGAACCGCTCGCCCTTCCGGATGACCGCCACGCTCGAACCGGACCTGAGCGCCACCTATGGACCGGGCAATGAGGGCATCGGTGCCGGCAAGACGATCTCCGGCACAGACGAGAACCCGCTGATCCTCGAGTTCGCGGTCGATTTCGCCGGGGAAGCGTACGGCAGCTACTCGAACTTCTACGTCGAGCTGACGTGCGACGACGGTACGGGCGACGATGCGGCGCCGCGCCTCGGCCTGACCACGGAAGACTCCGACCTGAGCAACGGCGACCAGGGACCGTGGCGGAGCGACGCGATCCATCGCGTGCTGGCGTACGGGTCGTTCGCCGCCATCAACACTTCGAACCCGGACACGAGCGGCACCAAGGGCGCCGCCATGTACTATGACGGATACCGGTGGCAGTACACCAAGATGATGACCGACCTGACGGGCAGAACGCTCAGCCTCTGGAAGCGGCAGGACGGCCTGCTGAGCATCTTCCGGATGACCATCAAGACGAACACGGTCATCCTGGAACTCGACAACCGGGGCGGCTATCCGACCACCAACGGGACGCACGAGGTGCCCCGCGTCTACAAGGGCCCGTTCAACCGCGTCAGCCTGACGATGGGCAACGGCCTGGCCACCGCCGGACGCGGCAACTATGTGGACGGCATTCAGGTGCGGGACGGCCTGCTGCCGCCCGATCCGCCGCCCCCGACGGCCCGGTGCGATTTCGACGGTGACGGGGACGCCGATATCACGGACTTCGCGGTGTTTCAATACTGTTTTCGCGGGCCCAATCGGCCGCCCGACGGGCTGGGCTGCCAGGCAACGGACCTCGACGGCGACGGCGACGTGGACCTCTCCGACTTCATGCGGTTCCAGGCGTGTTTCAACGGCCCGAACCGCCCGCCGGCGTGCCAGTGAGTCACGGGCAACCGCTTGATGCCTGCGAAAGGGCACGGCATGCCCTGCCTGCCGGTGGGATCGGCGCGCCTCGCACTCTCTCCGAGGATACGCGCGCGAGATTGCGCGTCCCGGATCGGACACGTCGCCCGACGCGGGACGCCTCGAAAGAACGCGCAGCGCAAGCAAGCGCCCGGACCGAACGCGCAGCGCAAGCAAGCGCCCCACCGAACGCGCAGCGCCAGCAAGCGCCTTCCGTCTGAACGCGCAGCGCAAGCAAGCGCCCCGCCGAACGCGCAGCGCCAGCAAGCGCCCTGTGGTGCGGGCGTGCGCCCGCGCCCCACTTCGCGACGTCGAACGCGACGGTGCGCGTTCCCGCGACGGCGCGGGCGGCGGCGCGAAGCACATACTCACGGTGAAGCCCGAAGTCAGTGTGCCGTCCGCGCAGGTCGTCACCACCACATCCCAGCTTGCGTCGAGCGAGCCGGGGGCGGCGCCGGTCAGGTCGATGTCCGCGGTAATCGTCGTGCTGTCGACCACGACGACGCTCCCGGCAACCAGGTCCTCGTGTCCCGCCTGGACAAGCTTGACGGTGGCGGGCGAATCGAATCCGCTCCCGGTAATCGTGACGTGTACCGCCTCGCCGTGTACCGGCCCGACCCCCTCGTACGGCGGGTGTGCCACGAGGTTGCTGTAGTCCTGCACGCCGCGGTCCGGCGTGATCGAGTCAACCGTCGGGCTTGTGCATGGCGGGACGTACTCGTACGCCCCCATATCGACGATCGGCGGCGTACCGCTGCCGGTGTCGCCAACGTCGCGATCGTCGACGAATCGTGCGTTTCCATCCAGATCGGTCGTGACCGCCTGCGGGAGCGCCGCGTTGTCGGCCGCGTCGATGCACGGCGAATTCGCCGAGAGATGGTAGCCGGTCACGAACCCGGGATCGCCCGAGATGTTCCCGGTCCCCGCGTACCCGCCCTGCACGTCACTGTAGGTCACCGTGGGCGCTGTGGAGGAAGCCGCGATCTCCGCGCCCGTGTTTCCCCAGACGATGCAGTTCTTAACCACCACCGTGGGCGAGCTGCTGTAGATGCCGCCGCACTGGCCCCCCTGCATGGCGAAGGAATTGCCGGTAATCGTACAGTTGACGATCCTGGCCGAGGCGTGGGGGCCGAATAATCCGGCGTCCGATTTGCGCCGATCCTTACACGCGCAAAGCCCCCGCAAAGCTCAGGCCAGATTCTTCGGTCGCTCCGCTCCCTCAGAATGACGTAGCGGGCCTGGCCCGGAATTCGCCGCCGGCCGACAAGAATTCAGGCGATGATAGTATAGGGACGCAGCGCATCAGGTGGGGTAATCTCAAGCCTGTCGCCCGAGTCGTGTACGTTGTCGAACTGGCCTTCCTGAAAGTCCGTCGTGCTCGTATATCGCTTGGTCGGAGGATACTGGCCGAGTGACACAGCAGACAAAGCCGCTACGGTCAGCCCGATAATGACCGAGGATACAACCTTCGTTTGCATGTTTGTGTCGTTCCGCAAAGGATTGTGTGCTACGTCACTTGCGACGAATCACGAACGCGATGCTGGTGGCTGCGCTCAAGAACAGCAGGGAGCAAGGCTCAGGAACCTCGGCGACGCGGAATCCGATGGCGCCCGTTTCGCCCCACGACGAGGCGTAGTAGGAGCTGCGCCCCGGCGCCTCCTGGTATCCGGTGGAAACGGCGAAGCACCCGCCCCGGTATACGCGGTAGCTGCCGATGATCGCCTCATTCCATTCCTCGACGTTGCCGCCCTGGTCGAACGTCCCGTACGCGCTGGCGGACAAATGGAACTGGCCCACCACGGTGGTGTAGTATGGCGGGTCGATCGGATACGGCAGCCCGTATCCGTTCGAGTTGTTGCCCGGGTTTGTCAGCTCGTACATATCACGGCCCGGAGCGGTGTCCGACTTCGTCGGAAAAGTCCAGTATCCCGCGCCACCTGGCTTGCCCGGGTCGTAGTACGCCGCCTTGTACCACTCATCCTCCGTCGGGATTACATATCGGGCGTCGGCCTTCCGCGTCACCGCCTGGAGTGCCGTGTTGTACGTCGCACCGTTGAGGTAATACGACCCGTCCTCCGTCGTCGTGAGATCCTGGGCGCCGCTCGGCTGTCCGTTCGTAAGCCAATTCGCGAACCGCGCCGCGTCGCCCCAGGAGACTTGGTTGACGGGCCTGTTCGCCGCCTCCGGCGCGACGCTGTACACATATGGCTCCGCGTCGGTTCCGCTACCAGTCCGCACGATACCACACCCGTAAATGGAACTCGCCATGACCGGGCTGTAGAGCTCGTACGCGTCCACCCCTGCGACCGAGTTGAGAAACGCCGTGTACTGACCGGCCGTTACCTCGTACTTGCCGATGCGGTACGTGTAGTCGACGGTGCCGAAACTCGCCGGCGTGTTGGGCGGATACGCGTACCGCGTGTCGCCCGCGTTACCCGGATTCCCCACGGTGACCATGTCGATGCTCACCGCGCCGGCCGTGCGCCCGAGGAAACCCATCGCGAGCAGCAACACCCTCGCGGTTGCCCCGAACGTGTTTCTCCCCCGAACATGTTCTCTCAACATCACTTCCTCCGATCTCGGCTCCGCGAGGCGCGCCACGAGAGGGACGACAGATATATGATGCAAACGAGGCATGTGCCCCGCAGAACGCAAGGACTATGTCGGTTCGGTAGGGGCCGCTGCACGGACCGAGTCGCCCAGGCCCGCGGGTGAGGCCGAGACGGTCTGACCGACGCGCTTCGTCCCCGCCTCATTGCGCTCGTGACTCCTGGCGACCGCGATTCGGGCACCGCCCAGGGGTGACGGGCCTCGCACGCGTTGTTGCAGACCTTGGCCGGACCCGCACATTCGCGCCGACTTGCCTCGTCGCTCGCGTGCCTCGCCGGCATGCCCGCAATCACCTCCCTTCATCGCGACCGGCCCCTTCCCCCGCGCGCAGCCTGAACGGCCTACGGGGTTGGCGACTGGGGGTTGGGGACTGGGGATTGGGGACTGGGGATTGGGGGCTGGGGCCTCAGACCGCCAGAGCGATCGCCCGCGATGCCCGGCCCTTCCGCCAACGCCTCGCTCTCTCCCGTCCGACAACCGCTGTATTCCGACACTGGCGCGCCGCAACGCCGATGTCAAGGGGTTCGCCGACGGATTCGCAGCTCTTTTTTGGATTTTTTTCTTGACGTCGAGTCGCGCCCGCCCCGAACCCTGGGCGTGGCGCGGTATGGCAGAAGATTGAAACGGGAGCCGGGATACGGTTAGATGTATTTGTCGGTCGGAAGGAGGCGTGACATGTCCCGGAGCCGTGGTCTTGCGATTCTGTTGGTGATCCTCGCAGCCGGGCCCGTCCTGGGCCAGGGGATTCCCTTCTCGGATGACTTTGAGAACGGCATGGGCAACTGGCACAGGTGGCCCGAAGCAACGGAGACGCTGCAGTGGGATCCCAGCGCCTCGCGCAGCCCGACGCATGCGGCCCGGGCGGTGGAGGCCGATCCGTGGGGCTACGCGTCGTACGCGGACGTGGGGGCGCAGTCGGGGCATATCTATGCCGAGGTCTTCGTCTACGACGAGTTCGACGACGACGGCAGCGTGTACGCCCGGCCGGTGTCCAACATGCTTGCGCTGATCGGCGCCGACCTCAGCCCGACACCGCCGCTCGTCACGTACCACGACTACCTTCAGCTCGGCGTCGTCGCGTGGTACGACCCGGCCGGATTGACGCAGAAGTACTACATCCGGACGAGGTATCGCGACACGCATGGCCAGGGATACCTTGACACGGGCGTCTACCGCACGCGGGGCTGGCGGAAGCTGGCGATCGACGCGGATGCGCTGGATGCGGGCGGGAAGGTCCGATTCTACATCGACGACCGGCTCGTCGGCGTCTCCCAGCGGATCGACGGCGAGCCGCTGCGGTATGTCCGACTGGGGCTCAACTTCAAGAGCTATGACAACTTCTGGTACGACGATGTGCGTATCCTGACCGCGCGGCCGTGCCATGCAACGCTCCAGGATGCCGACGGCGACGGCGACGTGGACCTGGCGGACTTCGGCGTGTTCCAAGGGTGCTTCAACGGACCGAACCGGCCGTGGAACACGCAGTCGGCGAACGCCGCGCGATGCGAATGCTTCGATCGGGACTACGACGGCGATGTCGATCTGAGCGACTTCGCGGCATTTCAGAGCTGTTTCAACGGCCCGAACCGCCCGCCGACGTGCCGGTAGGGGCGTTTCGGGGCGCGGCGATTCCCTTCGGGGGCCTCGTCATCGCCGGCGGCGCATACCGCAACGCCGCAAAGCGAAGAAACATCGACGGGTCGCCTTCCCATCGCACCTGCCCTCAGAGCGGGCGCGGGCTCGTCGGGCGTGCGGTTCTCGAGAGTGGTCGGGTTTTGAAGAGCCCTCCTGTCGCCGGGCTGATGTTGCCCGGATCAGCACTTACCGGACCGGGGCGTCCGCCGGTCGGGCATGTGCCGTTTCCGACGACGGTTTTCGGACACCGGCGATATCCAAGAGCACGTCGGTGCAAACGGTTAAATCGCTCGGGGGAAACGGTCGATGCTACTGCCGGGGTTATCGCGCGTTTCGTAACGACGCTGCGCCAGGGGTGAGCGCGATTCGTAAGGGCCCTGCGTCAAGGGTAAGCACGATGGGTAATCTCACGGGGCGGCACGAGTCGCCGGCGGCGGGTACATGCAAGGACGGCGTCCCGGAGCCGCCTCGCCTCGGGCTGGCGCTCGGGGGCGGCGCCGCGTTCGGCGGGATGCACGTGGGGGTCATCATGGCCCTTCACGAGGCGGGCCTCCGCGCCGATGTCGTAACCGGCACGAGCGCGGGGGCGTTCGTCGGCGCGTTTTACGCCGGCGGGGCCTCGCCGCAGGAGATGGCGGAACTGGCCGGTCGTCTGCGATGGGCGCAGCTTCGCCGCCATATCCTGCCGATCCGCGCGATGATGTCCAACGACCGCATGGCGTCGTGGCTCCGGCGTCATCTTCCGGTGACGGACTTTGCATCGATGCGCGTGCCCTTCGCCGTCGTCGCAACGGATATCCTGTGCGGCGCCATGGTCGTGCTCAGCGCGCCGTGTTTTCACGGCCGGGCACGGATTCCGTCGTGGAGGCGCCGTCGTGAGACGGAAGCGCCGAGGAAGCCCGCCGGCGACGCCGGGGCAACGGGCGGCATGGAGTCGCGGATCGTCTGGCAATGCGCCCCGGTGCCGGAGGCGGTGGCGGCCTCCTGCGCGATTCCCGTGCTCTTCGAGCCGGTCCGCATCGACGGGCGGCTTCTCGTGGACGGCGGCGTCTCGAACATGGTTCCGGCGTCCGTGGCGCGGTGGCTGGGCGCGGACGTGGTCATCGGCGTGGATATCCTTCCGCCGCGGCAGGCGTTTGGAGCGCCGCGGACGATCGTCGAATACGCCCTGCAGGCGCACCGGATCAGTTCGCAGTGGGCCGTGCGGAACCGCACAATCCATGCGGACGTCGTCTTGCGCCCGCGCGCGCTCGGCGGGGAATGGAACAACATGCGCCGGATGCAGGAACTGATCGCGATCGGTCACGCGGAGGCACAGGCCGCGCTGCCGGACATCCGGAGCAAGCTCGGCCTGGTGGATGCGATGAAACGGAAACTGGCCGGACCGGTGGTATGGCAAACGTAATCCTGGAGCCGCGGGGCGTCCTGACGGGCGACGGGGTGACAGCGCCCCTGGTCCGACGGGCGGCAAGCTTTACCGAGCTTCTGGGTGCGTTTGCGCTGGTGCAGGAGAACTACGTCCGCCTGGGCTACAAGACGGCGGCCTCCGGCGTCTATCATTTCAGCATCTACAATCTGCTCCCGGCGACCGTAACACTGATCGGGGAACTCGGCGGAGTGGTCACGGGCACCGTCTCGCTCGTGCCGGACAGTCCGCTCGGCATGCCCTGCGCCGACGTCTTCCCCGAACTGTGCGAGTCGCTCCGGCGGGAAGGCCACCGGCTGGGCGAGGCCACGATGCTGGCGGACCGCCGTATGTCGCATGTGCGCGCGTGGCCGCAGCTTCGCGCGATGCTGCGCATGCTGGTGGATGTGGCCGCGGAATCGCGGCTGACGAAGCTGATCGTCCTGTGCCACCCGCATCATGCCGCATTCTATCTCCATCGGCTCCCGTTCCGGCAGGCGGCGGATGTGCGTCCGTGCCCGCATGTCAACGGCAGTCCGGCCGTGCCGCTCACGCTCGATCTGCTCGACCCGGATCTGCCCGGGCGAATCGAGGAAGCGCTCGGGCACTGGGGCAGTTCGGCGACCACGCAGCCCGTCGCCGGTGGGTACCGACTGACCGACCAGCGCGCGGCGGCCCTCGTAGCCGTCCAACCGCCCGTCCTGATCGATGCGAAGCCGAAACATCGCCGCCTGATCGTATCGTTCTATCCCACGCTGGCCGAACGGCTTCGCCGTCTGGATGTGGGCCGCATCCTCTTGTCCACGTAGGGCCGTGGGGCTTATACTCCATCACGGGCGCGGACGGGGAGGCAGGAAGGACACCGATCCAGCCGGACTTGCACGGCATTCGCAGCGCTTCTTCAGCAGGAGTAATGGCATGAAACGGCGGCAGGCAATTACGTGGCTCATACTGATCGGCGTGGTGGCAGCGGGGGCGTTGCTCTGGCTGTGGGCCCGCCACCGCAACGCGGAGGGCCGCGTCCTGGCCCGCGGCATCATCGCCATGCAGCAGAATGACGTGAACCAGGCCGCGGGGCTTTTCCGGGAGGCCCGCCGTCGCTATCCGCGGAGCTACCCTGCGGCGTACTGGCTCGCCGTGGCTGAGTTGCGTCTCGGGCAGACGGACGAGGCCCGCCGCACCGCGCAGGAAGCGTCGCAACTCGCCCCGCAGAAGCCCGAACCCTGGGTGGTGCGCGCCGCGGCGTTCCGCTTCGACGCGAACCGGAAACTCGACGCGCTTGCCCGCGTGCCGTCGGAAACGGAGTTCCTCGCGGCCGAAGCGCTCTGCGGCGAGGCGCTGGCGGCGTTGGAGCAGGCCGAGCAGATCGCCGGCAGCAAGGAAAACGCCGATGTGCTGGCGGAGCGGGGCCTGTGCCGGCGGACAATGGCGGATCTGTACCGTTGGCGGGAAAAGACGGCGCAGGCGGAAGCGGATCGCCTCGCAGGCACGGACGCAACCCGGGCGGCGGCGCTGCGGAAAGAATCGGAAGCGGCGGGGCAGAAGAGACGCGAAGCCGCAGAGCAGGGTCTGGCGTCGTTGGTGGCTTCGCTGCGGAGCAGGCCGGACAACGCGCGAGCCGCCGAGGCGGCCCAGGACCTGGCGATGGACCTGGGCAAGTACGAAGTGGTTCTGGAGGCGTACGAGCAGCTCGCCGCCGCGAAGGCCGTCAGCGAACGCGCCGCCATACAGGCCGCGCAGAGCCTGATATCGCGCGCGGCGGCGCCCGTCATGGCCGACGACTGGAAGGCCTCTCAACGCGCCGTCGAGATCCTCAACGCCTACATCGAGGGGCATCCCAAGAGCCGTTGCATCGACGCGCGGGTGTTGCTGGCGCGGGCACTGCTGATGCGCGGCGAGCGGCAGGCGGCCGCTGCCGTGGTGGACCGCGTCCTCGAACTGGAGCCGAACAACGCGTGGGGACGGTTGGTGCGGGCACAGCTCCTGCTGGCCGACGGCAAACCGGAGGAGGCCAAGCAGATCCTGCAGCCTCTGGGCACCGTGATGCGGGACTATGTGCCTTACAAGCTCACGATGGCAGCGGTGCAGCGCCAGACGGGGTATCCGCAGGTCGAGAGGCAACTGTACCGCGAGGTACTGGATCTGGAGCCGGGCAACGCGGATGCCCATCTCGCACTGATCGGCGCCATGCTCGCGGAGGGACAGACGGGGCCGGCGGAGACCCAACTGGCCGCAGCGCTCAACGCCGCCCCCACCAACGAGAGGATCGTCCGCTTCGCCGTGGAGTACTGGCTCGATCGCGGCCGCGGGAAGCAGGCCCTGGAGGTGCTGGATCGCGTCGCCCGGAGCCCGAATCCGCCGATCGGACTGCGGGAGACGGTAGCCGACCTCTACGTGCGGGTCGGCCGGCCGGATGAAGCGGAGAGAATCCTTCGCCAGCTCGGCCCCGGCGAGGCCTCCGGCGCGGGCGTGCGGCAGAAGGCCGTACTCGCGAAGCTGGCAATCGCACGAGGCCGGATCAGCGAGGGCCGTCGGGCATTCGAGGAACTGGTGGCGGCGAATCCGAAGTGGGCGCCGGGGCGGATCGAGTTGGCCGGGGCGCTGGTGCGGGAGAACCGGTGCGAAGAGGCGGTGCGGGCGGCGCGCGAGGCCTTGGCGCTCGATTCGCGCGACATCGCGATTCAGCTCGCGGCGGCCGAGGTTCTCGCGGGCTGCGGACTCCTGGAGGATGCGCAGTCGCTTTGCGAGAAAGTGCTCTTGCAGGCCCCGAACAATCAGGCCGCGCTCGCGCTGGCGGCCCGTATCGATCTGCTGCGGCAGGATTACGACTCGGCCGGCAAGCGGTACGAGGCGCTCAACGCGATGACCGGGCAGAAGGTGCAGGACTGGAACATTCAGGCGCAGCTTGCCCTTCGGGAGGGCCGGTACGACAAGTGCATCGAGATCTGCGGCGACAAGAACGATTCGGTTGCCATGTGGATGACGGCGGAAGCCCTCTCGCGGCTGGGCAGGCACGAGGATGCCGCACGAAAGCTTGCCAGCCTGATCGAGACCTACCCCGACTTCGGGCAGGCATACGACCGGCTGGTACAGATCTGGCTCGCGATCGATACGCCGGCGGGGGCCCTGGAGCGCCTCCAGACGCTCAAGAACGCCCGGCCGTTGCCGCTGGCGCTCTCGAAGGGCGCGATCCTGGCGGCGATGGGCAAGATCGACGATTCGATCGCGATCTATAACGCAATTCTGGCGGACGAAGCGATTGCCTCAAAGCCGGGAGCTGTGGTGGCGCTGCGCGACGCACTGGCCACGTGCTACCGGGCCAAGAAAGACCCGGTGAACGAACTCAAGCAGTTCGAGGCGCTTGCCGCGGCCAAGGAGACGCGGCTCGACGGCGAAACGCGGATGTACCGGTTCTACCTGCGGCAGAATCGCCTGGACCAGGCGGCCGAGGTGCTCGATCGGGTATCGCGAGGAGCGGGCGACGAGGAGGGGGCCATCCCGCTGCGGCTGCGGCTGGCATCGGCATACCTTGCGATCGGCCAGGCGGACAAGGCGATCGGCGAGCTGAACCGGGCCATCGGCGCCCGACCCGATCTGCCGCAACTCGTGGAACGGAAGGTCCGCGCGTATCTCGCCGCGAGCAAGGCGGACGACGCGCTGAGCACCGTTACGGACGCCCTGAAGCGGTGGCCGGACGAGATCAGCCTTCTGCGGGCGCTGGTCGACGTACAGGCCGCCCGGCGCGACTACCCGGGCGCTCTCTCTGCGCTGGACCGCATGGCCCTCGGCGGCGAAACCGCCCGGCTGGAATCCCGGTATGCCCGCGCCGCCCTGTTCGTGCGCATGGGGCTGTACGCCGATGCCATCGAGGTCCTTCGCAGCCTGACGCAAACGGAGTCCGCCGGCACGGACCGCTACGCCCTGACGATCGCACAGGCGCTGATCGGACTGGGGCAGCATGACGAGGGGCGTGCGGAACTCGCGAAGATTCCCGCGTCGTCGCCGTATCATCGCTCCGCTCAGCATCTGCTTGCGACCGACCTCCGGGGCGCCGGCAAGAGGGACGAGGCGATCAAGGTCTTGCAGGCCCTGGTCGAGTCCGGCCCGGACGAAGGCGGCGTGGCCTACGAGCTGGCGGACGCGCTGACGCAGGCCGGGCGCTACGATGAGGCGGCGAAGGTGGCGCGGAGCCAGATCGCCCGGTTCGCGCCGAGAACCTCTCAGGCGACGAACTGGAAGACGGCCCTCGCGACCATTTCGGCAAAGAAGCGCGACTGGCCGGGCGCTATCGAAGCCATGCAGGAAGTGGTCAACACATTCCCGCAGCAGCGTGCGTTCCGCTGGCAGCTCGCGCTATACCAACTGGCGGCGGGGCAGATCGAACCCGCCGCCGAAGTCCTTGCCGACGAGCCCGCCGATTCCCTGTTGGCGACCGTTGTGCGCTCGCTCGTCGCCGGACAGGCCGGATCCCGGCCGGCGGCCGCCGCCCAGCCGGGCGCCCTCGAACAGACCATCGCAGACCCCCGGTCGTCGGAAAACACTCGCCTGACGTATCTCTTGACCACCCTCGCGGGGCGGTCCGATCCGCAGGGCGTCCTCAAGGCCCTGGACGGCGTGAACACGCCGCTGGCGGACCTGGCCCGGGCGTACCTCGCGTCGCCGTCCGCCGGGAACGAGAAGGCACGGCAGGCCTGCGCCCTGTTGGCGCAGGCCATGATCGCCCGGGTGTACGGGATGGTGCCTTTGGCGGATTACTTCTGCGAACAGGCGGACAAGCTCGACGCGGGCTCGCCGCTGATCGCGCCGGTCTGGCTGCCGGTGCTCGCCCAACTGAACAAGCGAGAACAGGCGGCCAAGGTGAGCGCGGCCGGCCGGGCGGCCCTGGGCAAGACCCGATGGGCACTCGAGGTGAGCGTGTGGGAGGCAATGGCCGCAAACGACAATGACGCGGTGATACGAAAGATTCAGGAGGCGGAGAAGGCCGGACCCGTCAGTACCGCGATGCTCACCGCCGCCGGCGCCGGCCTGATGAAGCAGGGGCGGCTCACGGAGGCGCTCCAGCGGTTCGAGCAGGCCCTGGCCGCGGAGCCGGACGATGCCGACACGAACAACAACGTGGCCTACCTCCTGGCCGAGGTGAAGGCGGACGATCCCGCGGCTCTGGACCGCGCCATGACGCTGATCGAGAAGTCGCTGAGCCGCAAGCCCGACGATCCCGGCATCCTGGAGACGCGCGGCTGGATCCGCGTGAGGCGGGGCGAGGCGCAGGCGGCGCTGGCGGACTTCACCCGGGTGATCGAGGCGCTGCGGAACGACCCGAGAGTTCATTACCACCTGGGCGTCTGCTATCAGAAGCTTGGGCAGAACGAGATGGCCCGGCTTCATTTGGCGAACGTCGCCCGGTTGGGCGGAGCGGATCTCCCCGAGGCCAAACTGGCGAACGAGCTGCTCAAGACGCTGCCGGCGACGACGCGCCCGGCCACGTCCGCACCGGTGGCGGCGGCGAGGTGAGGACCGCGGGTTCCTCTGGCGGGTGCCGTGGCGCATGACCGGCCGGCGGCGCCGCGCCCGATCGGCGATTCACTCGCTCCCGGGTCGGGCAGGCCCCTGCGCAGGCGTCAGGGGCCTGTAGTAAATGTCCTTGAAACGAATCTTCATGGCCTCGCCCGAGTGCATCTGCAAAGCGAACATGCCCGTCCGCGGCAGCTTGTCGTCGGTCAGGTCGCTGATCGGCCAGCCGTTCAGGTGAACGACGATGTGGGGGCCGACGGACTGCACCTCGAGCTCGTTCCACTGTTTCACGCGGTACATCGCGTCCTTGAGGGCGTCCCACTGGTCCATGTTCAGCCAGCCACGGCCGGCGGGTCCGTAGATCAGGCCGGTGTGCTCACCCGGCCTGGAGGAGATCTCCGCCTGCGGCCCGTTGATGTCCACGCCGGCGATCGTGCTGTGGAAGAAGAAGCCGCTGTTGCCGGTCTGGGAGTCGCAGAGGAACTTCAGCTTCACGTAGAAGTCGCCGTATTGCCTGTCGCTGAGCAGGTAGCAATAGGCGGCGTTCTGCCGGCACTGCGCGACGATCTCGCCGTTCTCGACGGTCCACTTCTCCTTACCGGCGACGTGCCAGCCGGCGAGCGACTTGCCGTCGAAAAGCGGTGTGAAGCCCCTGTTCTCATCGAGCGGGCGGATGCGGATGTTGCGAAAACGCACGTTGACGGGGGGCTCCTTGCCCTGGTGAACCTGCAGCGCAATGATGCCGCGAGTGAACTGGGAATCATGGAAGTCGGCGGTGCGGATGCCGTTGATCTCGACGGTGACGTGGTCGCCGACCGCCGTGATGCGATACCGGTTCCAGTCCCTCGGCCTGACGGCGGTGACCGCCTTGCCCTCCGGCAGAGCGATCCATTGGCGCTTGCCCCCTTCGTCATAAACGCCGTTGTGCTTCTCATTGTGGCTCGGGTCGAAGTCAGCCTGCCAGCCGTACATCGTGCCGTTGATGACGTGGCTGCGGAACTGAATACCGCTGTTGCCGTCGCCCTCGTGCCGGCCCTCCAATTCCAGGATGAAGTCGGCGTATTCCTTATCCGTGACGAGCCAGCCGTAGCGGCCGTCGCCGGTCCTGCCGACGATCTCGCCGTTCTCCACGGACCACTTTCCGCCGCCGACTTCTCTCCAACCGGCCAGGTCCTTGCCGCCGGCGTAGAGAGAGTCCCACTGGCCCGCCCCGTCGGCGGCACAACCGGCCGCCCAGGGCAGGCACGCGAGACATCCGATCACCAGACCGACTTGCCGGCATCCGATACGCCGTACGCTTGTCATCTTTCGTCCCTTTCTTGACGACCCCGACGATCTGGCGCGGAGGATAGCCGATTCGGCGAGCGACGGAAAGCGCGCGGAGAACGTGTCCGTCGCTCCTTCAGAGCTTTGTGTTTGCCTGCCGCTCCGGACTACACACCGTCGCCCGCCGGGGCCTTGCGTTGGGTGCATGGCCGTAGTTGCAGACGGTGGGCAGCGGGCATTCACCAGGCTCGGCTCACGCCCGCTGGACGGCAAGCGTGGAAGAGGATGGAGCCGGTGCCTCCACCGGCCGAAGGCGGCGGCCAAAGGCAGGCCGGTTGGAAACGGCGTTGTGTGCGCGGCATACCGTCGGCTCCAGCCGGCGCGGGTTTGCCACCGCCTTCAGGCTTGGCAGCCCGTTGAAAGAGTGTCGGGGCAGTGGCCGAGATCGTGTTTTCGGTTTCGCCAGCGCGTAGCGGGATGGCTCGTCGCGATCGGCAGCGGCGCAGTCGCCGGAATCGCGTTTGCGTTTCGCCGGTGCGGTCGGCGGCAACGGTTCGTGACTTTTGCATCGGACTGTCAGACTTGCTCACACCTCTGGAAGCCACGGGATGAGGGCCGTTGCGATTCGGATCGACGCCAACGTCTTGTCGCCGACGTCTTGTTGCCAACGTCCTGTCGCCAACGCCTTGTTGCCCACGCCTTGTCGCCGACGCCCTGTCGTCAACGTCTTGTCGCCAACGCCTTGTCGCCAACGTCTTGTCGCCAACATCTTGTCCCGGAGGGACATTTGACAATAGCCCAGCGATTTATCGCTGGGTCGCGG
>CAZZFA010000076.1:0-28762 GCA_964653435.1 uncultured Planctomycetales bacterium
ATTCTTCGTCGCTGCGCTCCTCAGAATGACGGGTGGCGCCACCGCCGCAGCGCGAGACATGCGCGCAAGGCACGCCGCGCGCAAGGCACGCCGCGCGCAAGGCGTGCAAGAGCTGCAACGCGAGACTCTACTTCGCCCTGCCCGCCCACTTCTTCCAGAGTTCCGGCTCCGCGAGCATCCGGATGTAGATCCCGCCGATTACCGACCGCGCCTGGAAGCCGACCTGCTTGGCGTCATGAGTCCAGTACCAGTCGGTGAACGGCACGCGGCTGGGGCTCTCGTTCGCGAAGAGGTAGAGCGGCCCGACGAACGCCTCGAAGTCCGGCTTGGACTCGGCAAGCGTGGCGGTCCAGACGAGCCAGTCCGACTTCGTGTACTTGCTCCGGTTGTCGAGCGGCAGGCCGTACTTGTTCATCTTCGTCTTGTAGAAGGCGACCTCCGTCTGAGCAATCTCCGGCGGGAAGATGTTCAGGCCGAGCAGCTTGTCCCAAACCAGGTTGTACTTCTGGCTCCACGTGCCCGGCTTGTCGAATGCCAGTTTGTAGTGGTCGCCGTCGGCGGCCATCTTTGCCCACTGCCCGGCCATCTTCTTCGCCTCGTCACGATACACGGCCGCTTCGTCCTTCCGGCCCGTCATGTCGCACAGTTGCCCGTACGCCCCGATCGCGATGATCGCCTTGATCGACAGGTTCGCGTTGTGCGCCAGGTGCCCCGCGAAATCGTCCGTGCAGAGCTGGTTCTCCGGGTCGAGCCCCTTGGCCTTGAGGTACTCGGCCCACCGCGTCAGCATCGGCCAGTACCTCGCGGCGAACCCGGCATTCCCGTCGATCTTCGCCATCGCCGCGAGCATGATCAGCATGTTGCCGGTTTCCTCCACCGGCATCTGGTTCTCCTCGGTCCGTTCGCCGCCGCCGTAGACCTGTCCGTTTGCCAGCGGGTACGTCCCCAGGTCGTGCGGGGCGAACGGCCACTTCCACCGCGCCGACTGCGCGTAATCGAGCACCGGCCGGAGATTCGCCCGCAGCAGATTCGTGTTGAACAGGAGGAAGAACGGGCATGCCGGGTAGATCACGTCCACCGTGCCGATGCACCCGTTGCTGAAGTTCTCCTTCGAGAACATCAGCGGCGTTCCGTCGAAGTCCGCCGCAAGTTTGTGCGCCGCAAGGCACTGTCGGTAGGCCAGCGCACAGAGCTGAGCGTACTGCCGGCCGCCGGCCCGCGTCAGGTCGGCCATCAGCTCCTCATCGAACGCGCGGCATCGCTCCATCAGCGAGGCGTGATTCTTCTCCGCCTTCTTCAGCAGGACGTCCGCATCCTCTCCGCCCCGGCGCCAATACGGACGCAGCCGCCGCTGGAGGAGTTCGATCGCGTAGATGTCGTCGTACGCCAGCAACAGGTGTCGCGAGGCCGGCTTCTCCGAGACCTCGCCCAGATCGAACATGGCCGCCGTCACCGGCCAATGGTCGTTCGCGGCTCGGGGCATCCGCAGATCGTCGGCCTCCGGCAGGCGGCCGCTTTCCACAAAGCCCTGGCGTGCCGCCCGGTCGGCGGCCAGCGCGGTATCTGCTCCCTCCTGCCCGGGCACGGCAAGGTAGAGCCAGCCCCAGTCGATCCGCAGGTTGTCGCCCGACTTCGCGAGGATGGGCTGCTCCTGCGAGCCGAGCCGCAGAACGGCGAGGTTGCCGATCTTGTATCGCGACCAGATGACCTTCTGGTCCGCCGTATTCACCGCCAGTTCCGGACTACAGTCGAGATAGAGAGCGACCTTGTGCGTCCCGCCGTCGGTTGCCTGTGCGTCGAACGTCACGTACGTGACGGATCGCCCGAGCACGTCGAGATCGTTCACCAGCAGCGGCGAGCAGAACGTGAGCGTCAGCCGCGTGCCGCCGGCCTCGAAGCGGTAGATCGTCCGCGTCGGCCAGACCTCGACGGCCGTCTGCGTCATGGCAGGCAGCTTGTCCGACAGGGTGCCCATGAAGCGGTACGGCTTGTCGTCGATCCGGGCCAGGCCGCAGATCGCCTGCGTGCTGCCGGTCCAGTGCCTGCTCCAGTCGTCGGTGAGCCTGTCGGTCATCGACCACACGCTGAAGTAGGGATCATGCGCTATCAGGGGCACGGCCGGCGGGCGAAACGCCGTGGGTTCCTCTGCATGCGCCCCGTTGGTCCATACCGACGCGGACATGATCGTCAAAAGGATTGCCGAAGATTCTGCCGGGGTCAATCGCATGGGAATGTCCTCATGGGTTGCTGCAATGGATCGTGACCGTGGTTCCGTTTCCGCCGGCGATCCGGTCGCCGGCCAGTGTGAAGTGGACATAGCGGTCGGATTCGCGGCGGATGGTTTGCGACGTTACAAGCCCTCCGACCGCGTGAACCTCCGCCGTCTTCGTGCCGTGCGGCAGGAGTACGCAGGCCTCGATCTCCCGCGGAGCTCCTGTGATGTCCAGCCGGATGATCCCCGTATCGGGGTTCCACGAATAGCGGTACGCGACGTGCGCGCCGGTGGGTCCGTAGGCCGCGGTAAACGTCGCGTTGCGGCAGCCGACGGCCGGCCATCGCGGCGTCAGGCGAATCCGGCGGAATTGCGTTGCTTCGTCCACAACGCCGGCGAGGCCCTCGACGATCGCGGAGTAGAACGCCGCCGCCCCCCATCCTTTCGGCCCGCCGCTCTGTACGTCGCCCTTCGGGGAGAGGGCGAACGGCAGCGTGCCGTACCGGTCCACGAGCTGCCGGCAGCGCGTCAGGATCTCCTTCGCGTAGTCGAGCCGGTCGTGTTCGAACGCCGCCTTGCACAGTTCGCCGCCGACGAGCGGGAAGATCGCCCCGTTGGCGTATTGCCCCGGTCCGTAGCGGAAGAACATCGGATAGGGCGGGTGGATGCTGAACCACTCGCAGACGTATTCGTCCTTGAGGGCCTCGCGTCGGCGGCGGTATTCGTCGAGGATGCTCAACGCCTGCGCATGATCGGGCAATCCGCGGTTGATGTCGTACGGGTTGCTCAGGCTCAGCACCTGCCGCTCGTCCACGCCGGGCGCCCCCTCGCTCGGCGGCAGGTGAACCTGATGCGTGTAGAACGTGCCGTTCCAGCAGACGCGGTTCGTCGCCTCGCGGAAGTGCTCCGCCTTCTTCGTCCAGTACTGCACGCGGTCGTCCTTGTCGAACGCCTTCCACATCCGCGCCAGCATCCGGCACGCCGAGTACATCCCGCTGTTGTCGCCGTGCATGATCGCCATCGGCCGGCCCGGCTCCACGCGGCGGTTCTGGTCCGAAACGTCGTAGGCGAAGTCCCACGTGTCGATCGTGAACGGCCGCTTGACCAGCCTGCGCTCCGCATCCCACCGCATGGGGTCGGTCATCGCCCATTCCATCCCGCGTTCGAGCTTGCCGATCCGCTCGCGGAGCCACGAGTCGTCGCCGGTGGCCTGCCAGGCCTGGTACGCCCCCTCGACCATCAGGTACTCGATGTCCGCCTCCAGCTCGAGGCGGATGTAGTTGTAGCCGTCCTTGGGGTTGTGGTGGACGAACTCCGGCCGGACGAATGTCGCGTGCTCGTTCGACTGCCGCATGATCATCTCATGGAATGCGCCGCAGGGCATCTGGTGCCGCAGGAGCAGGTCGAGGTAGCTGGTAAGATCCGTTGCCCAGAACTTGTACGCCTTCATCTCGTGGATGTGGTCGCGGACCCAGTCGGGGTTGGTGCGGACTTCGCCCCCCTCGAGGCGGAATACCCGCTGATCCGCGGCGACGATCTCCCGAAGCCGTCGGAAGAGCGCGTCCAGAGCGGGGTCGTCGGTTTCCATCGCGGTGCGGACGCCCGGGGCGGAAGCCGGCGGTTGTGGGAGGCCGCCCGCCGCCCGGCCCTTCGTCGGCATGAGCGCGATCGTCATGACCCCCGTGAGAATTGCCATGCCGCCGGAGCGTCTCATGCCGTCACCCTTCCTTGTGGGCCACCCCCGGGGCACGATACTATTGGCGCCGTCTTCTTCGGGCAAGACGACCTCGGGCAGGAGGATCGCATATGGGCGCTTCGGCGGAACTGGCAGGGAGGCGCGTGCTCGTGATGGGCCTCGGCCGCTTCGGCGGCGGGATCGGCGTCACGCGGTGGCTTGTCAGCCAGGGGGCGGACGTCACGGTTACGGACCAGGCCGATGCGGCGTCCCTGGCGGATTCGATGAAGCAGCTCGAAGGACTTCCGGTGAAGTATCGCCTCGGCGGTCACGACGTTGCCGATCTCGCCGGCGTGGATCTTCTGGTTGTCAGTCCCGCGGTGGACAAGGGCCGGTCGGAGTTCGTGAAGGCCGCCCTCGCCCGCGGCATCCCCTGGACCAGCGAGAACAACCTCTTCTTCGAGCGTTGCGAAGGCCAGATCATCGGCGTCACCGGTTCGATCGGCAAGAGCACCACCACCGCCATGATCGGCGAGGTGCTGCGTGCCGGCTTTGCAGAGCCGGGAGGCGTGCGTCCTGCACGCCCGGCGGCCGGGACGCCCGCCTCCCATCCGGCCGATCCGCCGCGGGTCTGGGTCGGCGGCAACATCGGCAAGAGCCTTCTGGAGGACCTGCCCGGCATTCGCCGGCGCGACGTGGTCGTGCTTGAGCTCTCCAGCTTCCAGCTCGAAGACCTCGCGCAGATCCGGATGGGTCCGCACCATGCCGTCCTGACGAATCTGCGGCCGAACCATCTCGATCGCCACGGGACGATGGCCGCCTACGCCGATGCGAAGATGAACATCGTCCGTTTCCTTCGCCCGCACGGGTCCATCATTTTCAACGCCGACGACGCGGAGCTGAAGCGGCTTCTCTGCGAGGTTCGGCCCGAGGAGATCGATTCCGGCTATAAGCGGCCCGTCAGCTACGAGGATCGCAGCGCCTGGGTGCATGTGGAGGGCGAGCAGATCATGGTCTACCGCGAGCTGGGCGAGTTGCCCCCCGGTTGTGCGCCGGCCGACCGCGTGGGGGCCTTTGAACCGCTGATGCGGATCGCCGAGATGGGCACCCCCGGCCGGCACAATGTCTACAACGCCATGCTGGCCGTCAACGTCGGTCTTCTGTTCGGCGCGAGCAGCGCGGCGATGGCCGGCGCCCTTCGCGCGTTTCGCGGTCTGCCGCACCGCCTCGAGTACGTCGCCGAGATCGACGGCGTGCGTTACTACAACGACTCGAAATCCACGACGCCGGATTCCGCGATCACCGCGATCGAGGCCTTTGATGTCCCGGTTGTGCTCATTGCCGGCGCCGGCTGGCACGACAAGGGCTCGTCGTTCGAGGTGCTCGGCAGGGTCGTGGCGGATCGCGCCCGCGCCGTCGTCTGCCTCGGCAAGACGCGGGAGAGGATTCGGGATGATGTGCTCAAGGCCGTCCGGCAGGGTACCGGCCCTGTCGTGCGGCTTGCCGAGACGTTTGACGAGGCTGTGGCCGCTGCCCGCGAACTGGCCCGCCCCGGCGATGTGGTCCTGCTTTCGCCGGCCTGCGCGAGCTGGGGGATGTTTGCAAACTACGAGGAGCGAGGGGAACGGTTCAAGCAGATCGTGCGGTCGTGGGCGTGAGACCGGATGCCTGCCGTGGCGTTCGTTGGCGTCAGGGCGAGAACTGCGCTCGTCCGGGGGGTGGGCGCGGGCTCATCGCCGCCGCGCGAAATCCGCCCGAACGTGCCTCTCCAGGTGGGGGATCTGCTCGCGCATTACCCTCGCCTGCGGCGATTCCGGGTACGTGGCGATTACCTCGCGGGCCAGAGCCAGGGCCTCCGCGAAGTTCCGCTGCTCGATGAGGCCCTTGTATTTCGTCTCCAGCTCGCGCCGGTGTTCGATCTCCGCGTTCTTGGTGAGCGTCTCCATCTGCGTCCGGAGCGACTCGGCCTCGATCGATTCCGGATAGGCCGCGATAAGCTGCCGGGCGATCGCCAGCGCCTGCTGCCATTCCCGCCGCGACGTGTGCCGCTGGATCTCCACGTAGAGCCGGTTGCGGTGTTCCTGCTGGTGTACCTGTTTCTCTCGCTGGATACGGGCGAGCAACTGCTTCGCGGGCAGTGAGTTCGGATGCCGGTCGATCAGGTCTTCCGCGATCCTCATGGCGCGGTCCCACGACGTGAGGCTCATCAGGTCTTCCGCCTGTTTCGTCGCCGCCGCCACGTCCTCCGCCTCCGCCTTTCCGGCCGCCGCCTCGATGTACTCGGCGAGCTTGCGGGTCTCCTCATCCCCGCCGATCCGCCGCTCCAGTTCGAGCAGCACGGCCCGGGCATCCTGAAACCGCCCGGCCTCGACGGCCTGCTGGATCTGCGCGGCGCGTTCGCGGCGCTCCATCGCCACGAGACGCTGACGTTTGGTACGCCGCTCCTCTTCCGTCAGCAGGACGTTGTCCCGCACCTCTTCGAGTATCCGCTGGATCGCGGCGAACTGCGCGGCGCTCAACCCGACGGTCGCCTGGGTCCCCGGCCCGCCTGGTCCTGTTTCCGGGGTGGCGCGGGCCGGCGGGGCGACGCCATCCGTCGGCGCCTGCGAGTCTGGCTCCCCGACGCGTCTGACGCCCTTTACGATTTCCGCCAGCGCCACCAGCACCGCCGAGCCGGCCAGCCCGCCCACGAGGAACATGATGCCGGAGAAGATGATCCTCCCCGCGCCGCCGACGCCCTCGGGGAGACTGGACACCTCGGCAAGGGTCACGAAAAAGCCGATTACCGAAAGGACGGCGATGATTCCGGCAAACGCCTGGAGGGCGTAACACACGCCGGGGGCCGTGTGGATCTTCACGTGGGGATCCGGAGCCGGGTTCATGAATGCCTCCGTGCGGTCGGGCCGCGTCGGGTCGTACCGCCTGCGCGGTTGCTGCCCATAGTATACGGCGCCCCGGGCGTCCGGGCCGCCCTGTAAAGATCGGACGAATGGCCCCTTCGGTTGACCCGGGCGGCCGGATGCAGGGTGCCGACGTGCCGGCGGGGCACCGCCCGGTCCCCGGCCGGTGGGCCGGGCCGGCTGGGCGCGGCCGCCCGCCGGGGCATCAGGCCCTCAGCGCAGCGCCTCCTGCATTGCCAGGATCGCGTAGGCGCTTACCAGGTCCGGGTTGCCCTCCATCCAGCGGTCGGCCGTGTTGACCCAGCTTCCGTCGGGCCGCTGTTCGGAAAGCAGCTTCCGGCAGAGGTCCGCCCGCCAGTTGTGTTCCTTCCCGTCGGCATCCGTTACGGTCGGCTCGCCCCACGCCCGCAGGGCCTTGGCGAAAACGTGATAGTAATAGTAAAGCCCGTCACGGGAATGCGCGCCCGGCATATTCGGGTTCTCATCGAGGGTATAGTGCGACCGGATCCACCGCCACGCCAGCAGCACCCGCTTGTCGTCCCGGTCGACACCGGCGTACAGCATGCTCTTGAACCCCGCGTACGTCATGGATCCGTACGAGCGCAGGATCCGGTCGTCACCCAGCGTCTCGTAGCCCGCCTTGCTCTCCCCGCCGTTGGCCGGCGAGTAGATGAAGCCCCCGTCGCGGGCCTTCGCCGCGAACGCCTGGTCGTTCGTGTCGCTGCACATCTGGCATCGTTCGATGAACACCAGCGCCCGTTTGTACACGGGGTCGCTCGCCGGCAGCCCGCTCTCGTGCAGCGCATCAAGCATCATCTGCGTGTTCGAAAGGTCCGGCCGTTCGCTGTGGCCGTACCCGGCGCCCCCGTACCACGGGTGCGATGGGTCGATCGATTGGCCGGCCTTGTCCTTCTTGCCCTCGCGCCACTGCTCGCCCTTCAGAAATGCCTGCTGCCCGGCGACCTCATCCTTCAGGGCCGGATCACGCAGGGCGCTCAGGAACATGAGCGCGATGCTCGCGGAGTAATTCTTCACGCCGGCGTCGCCGTAGATCCCGCCGTCCTTCTGCTTGCACGAGAGCACGTACTTCATCGCCCGTCGCACCACCGGGTGCTTCGGCCCGTAATGCGGGTCCTGCGCGAAGCCGAGTGCGACGATGCTCGTCACGGCCGGATCGGGCGTGCCGCCAAAGCCCTTCCACGCCCCCTCCGGGAGCTGCGTCGTCTCCAGCCGCTTGAGGCTTCTGGCGATTGCGGCCTCGACCTTCGTTCGCACCTCGCTCGGCAGGGCTGCGCCGGCGGACGGCCGCGTGCCCGCGGGCGTTTCACCGCGGGCCGGCAGTCCGACGAGGGCGATGACGACCGGACTTGCCTCGACAAGGCGGCGCAGGCTCCAAGAACGGACGCGCATGTAATATCCTCCCGTTGGCGTCCCGTATTATACTTCGCTGCCGCCGCGGGGCCAGCCCGCGAGCGGATCGCGATGGTCCCGCGCCCCGCAGCGAGCCGCCCGCGTACTGCCGCGGCTTCACACCGGCAGCCATTCAAGAACCCGCGCAACCCTGGCGTTCACTACGAGCAGACAGCGGCCGGACTCCGGCAACACCTCGACCACGCGCTCACCGCCCCTGTCGCGGGCGACGGCGACGGCTTCGTGCCGGCCATCCTTGACGTTGCGCGTATCAACCAAGTCATCGAGGTCAGCAACGACCACGTGATGCAGACCACCCGGCGGCCCGGCGGCGAGAGTGGTCTGCTTGTCGCTATCGCCTCCGGCGCCGACGTATCCGCCGCGCGTCAGGTCGCGAAAGAAACCTCCGGCAGCGTGGTTACGGTCCTGCCTGATTGTGACGAGCAGCACTTCAGCGCCTCTCCGCTCTGACCCACGTTGTCTCACGCCAGGCAACCTTCGAAAATGCCGCCTGCCGATAGCGACGCGCGACTGCGGCGGGTATACTCTCGGACCATGAAAACGATCGGTCTTATCGGTGGAATGAGTTGGGAGTCGTCGATCGAGTACTACCGCATCATCAACGAGTCGATACGGGACCGCCTCGGTCCGTTGCGGTCGGCCAAGTGCGTGATGTATTCGTTCGACTTCGAGGAGGTCGTCGTTCTGCAGCGTCGGGAGGCATGGGATGAAGCAACCCGTCGTATGATTGAGGCAGCGAAGGCCGTCGAAAGGGCCGGCGCGGATTTCATCGCGATCTGCACGAACACGATGCACAAGATGGCGCCGAGCGTTCAGGCCGCAGTCGGCGTCCCGCTGCTGCACATCGTCGACCCCGCCGCCCGCGAGGTCAAAGCCAGGGGGTTGCGTCGAATCGGGCTGCTCGCTACGCGATTCACCATGGAGCAGGATTTTTATACGGGGCGTCTGGTCAGGGAGCATGGCCTGGAGGTCATCATTCCCGATGCGCCGGACCGGCAGCTCGTGCATGACATCATCTTCAACGAGTTGTGCTGCGGAGAGATCCGGGACGCGTCGCGCCAGGAGCTCCGGCGGGTCATCGGGTGCCTGCAGGACAAAGGGGCCGAAGGGGTGATTCTCGGATGCACCGAGCTCGGTCTCCTGATCAAACAGGCCGACAGCCCGTTGCCCCTCTTCGATACCACGGTACTCCACGCGAAGGCGGCCGCGGAACTGGCGGTGTCTTGAATGCCGACCCCTCACCGACCGGGTAGCGCCGTTTTCGGTAAGACAGTTTCGCATGCGGCGAGCAGCGTCGCGAAGGCTCAGTCGTCCCTACTGGGCTTTGCGCGTGTTGACGCCGGGAACCCAGGGCTTGCGCCTTGGGCTACTCTCGGTCGCCCCTACGCGGCTGGAAAGGAACGAGACTCTCAAACCGAAAGCGGCACTGGCGGCGATTCCGTATGACGAAGAGCGTACTCGGCATCATCGGCAGCCCGCGGCGCAACGGGAACACGCACGTGCTCGTATCCCGCATGCTGGAGGGCGCGCGGGATGCCGGCGCCGAGGTGGATGCGCTCTTCCTTGCCGACCTGACCATCCGGGAGTGCGACGGTTGCCATGCCTGCTGGCAGGGCAAACCGTGCAGCAAGCACGACGACATGAGCGGCCTGTTCGAACGGATCGCTCGCAGCGATGTGCTCATCTTCGGCACGCCGGTCTACTGGTACGGTCCGACGGCCCTGATGAAGGCCTTTCTCGACCGCTTCGTCTACTTCAACTGCCCCGAGAATCGTGCGAAGATCAGGGGCCACGCCGCCGCGCTGGCGATCCCCTTCGAGGACACCGACATGGCCACGGCCGAACTCCTCGTGAAATCCTTCGAAAAGTCGCTGAGCTACCTGGAGATGAAGCTGGCCGGTTGCATCCTCGTTCCGGGCGTTACGCAAAAGGGCGAGATCGCGGAGAAGGCCGACCGTATGCAAGAGGCCTACGCCCTCGGCGCGAGGCTCGTCACGGGCCGGTAAGGGGAGCATCATGACGAGGTACTGGTTCTGCATGTTGGCCCTGAGCGCGAATGCTCTCGCGGCCCAACCGGGTGAATGGGCATATCAGCGGCCGGGTACGCCCGAGGTCGGCGGTGTCCGCCACCTGTGCCTCATCTACCACGGCGCTCCGCACCGCGTGGAGTGGACGCGCGACGCGATCCTGCCGTACGTCGCCCACGTCGATGAGAAGGGCGCCCCGACCGACTGGATGTTCGACAGCTTCCTCTTCATCGAGTTCGCCGGTCCCCGGGGCGTGTGGTTCCATCACTATGTCGAGGGCAAGCCGCAGGCCACCGCCGCCGACTGGGCGTGGCTTGCGGACTGCTGGTTCCGCGCGGAGACCGGTTTGATCGGGCTGGAGAAGGCTGTCGCGAGGGCGGGCGAGGCGCTCAAGCAGCCCGATCACAAGGTGAACGTGGTGATCACGCTCCCCGTGCCGCTGCGCCCCGTGAAGGAGTTCGGACCACTTGCCGGACAGGACCGCACGCTCGACTTCAGCCGCGAAGACGACCGTCGAACGGCGATGGCGTGGTACGTCGACCGCGTCCTCGCCCGATGGCAACAGCAGAAGTATCGCCACCTCCGCCTCGTCGGCTTCTACTGGACCGAGGAGAGCATTCCCAAGGCCGACCACACGATCGTGAAGGCCACCGCCGACTACGTTCACAAGGCCGGCTACAAGCTGTTCTGGATCCCGTACTTCAGTGCCCAGGGCATCAGCGAGTGGCGCAAACTCGGCATCGACGCCACGATGCTCCAGCCCAATTACTTCTTCCCGGCGAAGATTGGTCCCGATCAGGTGACCAGGGCCGCGAAGAAGGCGCTCGCGGCACGCTGCGGCGTCGAGATCGAGTTCGACGGCCGGGCCTTCGAGTCGCAGGAGCGCCAGGATCGCTTCTGGGCCTACCTCGACGCCGGCGTGAAATACGGGTGGATGACGAACGCCTTGCTGGGCTACTACGAGGGCGGCAACTGCATCAAGCGTTTCGTCGAGACGCCCGGCGACGGCCGCAAGATGTACGACGCCCTCTACCGCTTCCTCAAGGGAACCTACGAGCCGTCGGGCCGTACGAAGCTGCCGGAGCTGACCACGACGTCCGCGGTCAGCCCGCCCGAGCGCAGCGCCGCCGACAACCTCGCGCTTGCCTCGAAAGGCGCCAGGATCACGGGGTGCGCGCGCCCGTCCAACGAGCCGGAGCTGGCCCCGGAGAAGGTCATCGACGGCGTGGTTTCGGATTACGGCGGCCAGGGCGGCTTCGGTTACTTCCCGATCCCCGGCAGCCTGACAATCGAATTGCCGGCACTCGCGACCGTCTCGCGGACGCAACTGCTCCTGTGGGACCAGGACGACCGATGGTTTCAGTATCGCATCGAGACGTCAACCGACGGCAAGGTCTGGACGCCGGCCGTCGACAAGAGCAAGGGCCGGTGGCGAAGCTGGCAGGTCGACCGCTTCCCCCCGCGCGACGCCCGCTTTATCCGCCTCACGGGCCTCCACAACTCCATCAACACCAACTTTCAGGTCGTGGAGTTTGAGGTCTACGCCCGGTAGTCGGGCGGGGCCGGCGGTCTTCGTGGGCCCTCCGCGCAGCGACCCGCGCTTGACCGGCCACCGATAAGCCCGAGAATACGGCGCGGGGTTCAGGACTCTGCGAGCTGTCTTGCCCGCCGCTGGAGGTTCGTTTGTCATGCAGCACTCGGGAAACGTGATGCGTCTGTCCGTTCTTGTTTTCATGATCGCTTTGCTGGGCGGCCCCGTCGTCGTCCGCGCCGCCGAACCCGCGAACAAGAAGCGCGACCCCATCTACAACGAAAAGGCGGACGCCAAGGCCCAGATCGCCGAGGCCCTCGCCCGCGCCAAGCGCGACAACAAGCGGGTCCTGATCATGTGGGGCGGCAACTGGTGCAAATGGTGTTACCGGCTCCACGATGTCTTCGAGCAGGACAAACCCGTGCGCGAAACACTCCGGCGATCTTACGAACTCGTCCTCGTCGACATCAACGCAAACCCCGGTCTCGGTGCCGGGTATAAGATCGAGCGAAGCTTTCCTTACCTGACCGTGCTCGATGCCGACGGCACGCTGCTCAAGAGCCAGAACACCGGAGAGTTTGAGGTCGGCGACAAACACGACCCCGCGAAGGTGCTGGCATTCCTGAACGAGTGGAAGCCGGCGGGGCCGCCGTCAGGTCGATCGCTGGCCCAGCAGCAGGCGATCCTCCGGAAGGAAGTGCAGCGAAGCAAACCCGATTACATCGTCTACGTCCCCGGCAGCCTCGACGGCTCCACCCACGACCTGCATAACGAGCACTTCCTCGTCTTCGAGGGCCCCGACGGTTCGCTGATGGCCATCTGGACCCAGAACATCAATGCCCCGAACGGCCCCGTCGCCAACCGCATCCTCTTCACGAAATCCACCGACAACGGCGCCACATGGTCTGCGCCGAGCCACGTCGTCGGCCCGCG
This sequence comes from uncultured Planctomycetales bacterium, assembly GCA_964653435.1. Taxonomy (GTDB): domain Bacteria; phylum Planctomycetota; class Phycisphaerae; order UBA1845; family PWPN01; genus CAZMVY01. The sequence goes on from CAZZFA010000076.1 coordinate 12,710, forward strand.
AACGCCCGACGACCCCACACATATGGCCAGTTGGGCGTTCCCGATGGTCTCGAAATCCGGCCGTATCTACGTGATCTACAACCAGAACCAAGGCAACGGCGGCTGGATTCAGATGCATACGGGCACGATGGACGGCCTCTACTCGGATGACAACGGCGCAACGTGGTCGAAACCCCAGAACATCCCCATGCCCAGGAGCCCTTACGACGACCCGTCCGGCAGGATTCCGGGGGAGTGGATCGTCTGGCAGATCCCGATGCGCGACCTCAACGGCGGATACTTCGTCGGCTACACGCACTGGGTCAACCGCGCCGTGGCCGCGATCAAGAAGGTCGAGTCGTGGACGCAGATCGAGTCCGTCGTCGAGTTCATGCGATTCGAGAACATCGATGACAACCCCGAGCCGAAGGACCTCCGCGTGAAGTACTCCGCGTGGGGCGATCAGGCCCTCCGCGTGCCGCACTATCTGTACCCCTTGTGCAGCATCGCGCAGGAGCCCAGCATCGTTCGCCTGCCCGACAAGCGCCTGTTCTGCGTCATGCGGACCAACAGCGGCTACATCTGGTACAGCGTCTCGGCCGACGATGGCCGGACCTGGTGCAATCCGCGCCCGCTGCTTCGCAAAGACCACGGCCTGCCAATCCTTCAGCCCGTCGGCTGTTGCCCGATTTATCAGCTCGCCGACGGCCGTTATGTGCTGCTGCACCACAATAACCGGGGCGACATCGTCAAGAAGCCGGAGGCCACGTCCGGCCCGCGCCGGCCGGCGTTCATCGCCCTGGGTGAGTTCCGCCCCGGTGCCGATCAGCCGATCTGGTTCAGCGAGTCGAAGCAACTGATGGACACCGACGGCCTGCGCGCCGACGGCACCCCGCCCGTCGAGGGCAGGCACGGCAGCACCGACATCGGCGTTTATTCGAGTTTCACCACCCGCAACGGCAACAACGTCCTCTGGCACCCCGACCGCAAGACGTTTCTCGTGGGCAAGAGGATCACCCCGGAGTTCCTGGCGGATTTGAAGGTACCGGAGAAGTGATCGCCATGAAGCCGTATCGCCTCGTTATCGTGTTTATTTCGCTGCTGCCGTTCGTGCCGCTCGCGGCGGCCGAGTTGCCCCCCGATTGCCTCTCGACGGCCCGCCGGCCGCCGGGCGTGTCGCGCCAGTTGACGACGTTCAACCCGGAGAAGCGCACCAAAACGAAGCCCCTGCCCAGGGGCGAACGCGTCACGATCGGCGAGGTGAAGGGGGCCGGGTACATCTCGCGAATGTGGCTGACGTTTCCGGGTTGGTTCTACCAGCACTGGGATACGAAGGCGGCCGTCGATCCGACGATCCTCAAGGGCGTGATCCTCCGCATCTACTGGGACGGCGCGCAGACGCCGGGCGTCGAGGTCCCCGCCGGCGATTTCTTCGGCGCCGGCCAGTGCGAGTACGACTCCTTCGCATCGCGATTCGTCGGCACGAGCAGCGGCGGCTTCTTCTCCTATTGGCCGATGCCCTACGCGAAGGGGTTTCGCATCGAGATGGAGAACCGCCACCCCACGATCGTGAACGACGTGTTCGTGAACATCACGTACCAGGAGCTGGACACGATGCCCGCGGGCACGGGCTACTTCTGCACGCAGTACCGCACCGGCCGACGCAAGGGCGACGAGCCGGCGCTGATCCTGCAGACCGAAGGCGCGGGCCACTACGCGGGCGTCATGCTCGCGATGCAGGGCGAGCCGCTGCACTATCTGTCGTTTCTCGAGGCGCCCGAGTACATCTACATCGACGACGACTGGCAGAAGCCGCGGATTGTAGGCACCGGGCTTGAGGACTACTTCAACGGCGGGTGGTATTTCCGCGAGGGCGAGTTCGCCGGCCCGCTGCACGGCGTGCCGCTGAAGGACCCGCTGCGGTCGATGGTGACGATGTATCGGCTGCACGATCAGGATGCGATCGCGTTCGACCGGCGAATCCGGATCGAGTTCGTGAACCCCTGGCATCCCGAGCGGCTCAAGCCGTACTGGTACTCGTCGGTGGCGTATTGGTACAGCCGCTCGCCGGCACCGTCCCAGCCGCCGCTGCCCGACCACGCGGGTGTCATGCAGCAGTACCGCTTCCGCGACCGCGACCACGTGTCGATCCCGTAGCGCGGGCCTCATCCGCAACCCGGCAGGGGGGCGGGCGTCAGCCTGGCATGGGGGGGCGCGTCTCGCCCGCCTTCGGCATGCGTGCCGGCCGCGAGGATCACGGGGGATGACAGTGAAGGCGGCGCCGGCCGTCTGCCAGCCTGGGAAGAACGGCGGATGAGATACGGCCGCGCCGTCCCTGCGTGCCGCCTCGATCCGCATGGTCAGTCGAACTGTGCCGCGGGCGCGGGCAGGGGGCGTGCGATCTCGGCGAGCCGGTAGCCGAACCCGGGCCCGCAGATCGTGGACAGGTCCACTTCGCCGTTGCGTCGGCGATAGAGGCCCGGGTGAACCGCCGCCTCGGCCGCCGACGCATCGGGGTAGAACTGCATCGCGTTCGTCTCGACGCCCATGATCGTGCCGACATGCGCCGCCAGCAGGCAGTGGGGGATCTGCGCGAGCATCGGGTTCGTGAGGTCCTGCACCATGAGCGTCATCCCGTGCGCCTTGGCCCAGCAGGCACTGAGAATCGCTCCGGTCTGCGTCTTGCACGTCTTGAGCGCCACGCCCGACCAGCCCAGCTCGCGGCCCAGCCGGATCAGACGCCAGTCGTGCGCACTCTCGTCCAGGAAGAGCGGTTTCCTCGCCGAAACACTGTGCACGTCGATCCGATTGGCCTCCAGGTCGTAGGGAAAAGGCTGCTCCACGTACAGAATCATGCCGTACGTCCGCGGATGCTCGGCAAGCAATCGGTCGAGGATCTCGTTCACATACGCCGGGTCGGTTACGGTGCAGTTGAAGTCCGCCGTGAGCCACTCCGCACCGTGAGTGATGGCGATTTCGCCCACGCGGACCAGCCGCCGGTAGTCCCACGCTGCGTCATTGCCCCGCAGCTTCACCTTGAGGCACTTCAGCCCGTCCCGCGCAATCCAGTCCGCCAGCAGGACGGGATAGCCGTCGTCCGGCTCGGCGCCGGTAAGCTCCGAAGCATCCAGCGGATCGAGCCCGCCGACCAGGTGCCACGCCCCCAAACGCTTCGCCGGGCGCGAAATCAGATACTCTCCCGGGAATCGCCCGGAGAACGATACCTGCGTCCGCGCGTCCGGCTCGATGAACGATTCAAGCGACCGGTTCATGAACGCGGCAGCGTACGTTTCATACACCGGCCGGCCGTGCAACCGGCCGTACGCGTCGTGCAGCGCGATGTCGAACGCCGAGCAGCACACCAGCGCCGCCAGCCAGGGCATTCCCTCTGCGCCGGGCCCGTGCTTGCGGTTGGCCTCCGCGAGCAAAGCCGGCAGGACCTGCTGCTGAAACTCATATCCGATCTCGATCGGGTGCCCGCCGCACGGGAACTTCGCCCACGCTTCTGTCAGGGCGATGCAGAACTGTCGAAGCGCCTGGTGCCTCTGCTCGTATGACAGGCGGCTCGGCCAGACCCACTGCACGCTCAGCGGTGTCTCGCCCCAGCCCTCGGCGGTGCGCCCGTCGGCATCAGCCACCGTGATCCGTGCCCGCGCGCACGTGACGTGCGTGAGCGTCTCGGGGCCGAACTTCAGCGGCACCCGCGTCTCAACCGGCAGGAAGTAGAGCGACGCGCCGACGACGCGGACATCCTCAGACCTGCCCATCTCAGTTCTCCCCGGCCTCGGCGGCCGCCGTGCCCGCTGCACCTTCGGCCGCGTGTTCCCTCTCCTCCGCCGGCATCCGGCCGCCCGTATCGGGCGCGAAGAGGATCACCACAAGCCCCAACAGGTACACCGTCGCGATCGTCAGGACCCCCTTGCGGTAGTCGCCGCCGAACGCGCCAACCAGCCACCCCGTGCCCAGCACCCCGAAGCCGGTGAGCACGCGCCCGATGTTGTAGCAGAACCCCTGCCCCGACGCCCGTATGCGCGTCGGATACAGCTCCGGCAGGAACTTCGGCAGCCACCCGAAGAACGCCGACACGAACACGCCCGCCAATGCTCCCATGACGACCATTCGCGCGCTGAAGTGCGTGTTGAACGCGAACAGCGCAAAGACCGTCGCCCACGCGGCCACGCACAGCAGCCGCCATGATCGCCGGTTCCCGAGCCGCCCGGCCAGCAGGCCGCCCAGGAAACCGCCGACCATCTGTCCGTACGCCTGCCACTCCGAGACCCGCGCCTTGCCCGAGCCCTGGAACGGCGTGCCCTCCGTGATCTGATCCACGTACGTCGCCAGCCACAGGAACGCGCCCCACGTGCCCAGCAGAGCCACCGTCGAGAGCAGGCTGCCCACGATCGTCGATCGGCGATAGGCCGGCGCGAACAGGTCGGAGATCGACGAAGGCTCCTTGCGGGCCCGCGACTCGCGCCACTTCGTCGGCTCGGGCACGAGCGCGATCACCGGCAGGCTGACGAGCGCGATGAAGAACCCCATGCCGATTACCCATCGCCATGTGTAGTCCTGATCAAGCATGAATCGCGAGTACTTTGCGGCGATGAAGAACCCGACATTGGCTGCCGCTCCGATCAGGCCCGCCAGAACGGCGCGGCGCTTCTCGGGCCAGGTTTCTACGATCAGCGCCACGCACAACGGCCACGTTCCCCCCAGCCCCATCGCCCCGACGAACCGGCACGCGACGAAGTGCGACCAGTGCGTCGAGAGCGCTGAAAGGCCCGTGAATGTGGCGTAGAGCGTCACGGAGATGAGCATGGACCGTACGCGGCCGAAGCGATCGCCCATCCGCCCGAAAAACACCCCGCCGGCCGCCGCCCCCCACATCCACATGGCCAGCGAAAGGCTGAAAAACGGGCCCACCGAGGTGTCGATGTCCCGGGTGACGGCGCTGACCTGCCCCAGTATGCCGGCCGCCGCAGAAGGGCTCAGCCCGGCGGTCTGCGCCTTCAACTCGTTGGCTGTGGAGACAAGGTCCGCGATGCCGGGGATGAGGTCCTTGAGCGCCTGGCGGCTCATGATTGCGTAGACGCCTTGCTCCACGCCGTCAAAGCCCCAGGCCATCAGCGCGGCGGCCAGCGCCAGCCAGCGATAAAACGGCTTTGTCTGGTAAGGATCCGCTGGCAGTAGTGGGGCACTCACATCAGCCCTCCGCCGGCTTTTCGGGCACAACAGTTGCCGCAAAGAAACCGGGCGTACTACAGCAGAGCCGAATCTGATCGTCAAGCAACGTCACTGTCACTCGGCCGCAGCCGTTGAGCCGACCGTCCCGGACGACGGACCACAGAATAGCGCGACCGGGGCCTCTTTGCGTGATGGCCGATCGCCCGATCGGTGTCGGGCACGGCGCCCTGACAGTCGGCATGGGCGACCGCGCCGCTTGACACGCCAGCGGGCGTGGACATAATGACTTGATGTTGTCGCTGGGGCGATTAGCTCAGTTGGCTAGAGCGTACGGATCACACCCGTAAGGTCACAGGTTCGAATCCTGTATCGCCCAATCCCGTAACCTCTTGTCTGGTTTGTACTTCCGTGAGATCCCTGCTGCGTGCGGGGGTCTCTGCTCGCCCCTGAGCTCCCGGTGGGCTTCTTCTGCGGGCTTCGCGGGATGGGAATCGTCGCAGCACGGCATCGAGTCTGGTAGAGTCCGCCGGGCGGGTGCGGTTGACGCCAACCGGCCCGGGCGCCATCTGCGGCCTCTTTGATCTTGGCAACGCGCGAGACTTCAGCTACGGCGCCTCGATCAGGCAATTCCACACCCGTGAGCCGTCTACCTCCTGCAGGCCGAGGCGCATGCGGTGGCCCGTGAGTTCGGATGCGTTGTCGAGGACGTATTCCTTGGTGGCCGTCTCGCCCGGCTGAAGATTCGAGATGATCCGGTTCAGCCGTTCCCGGCCTGAAGCTGCCAGGTAGCCGTAGAAACTCACGACTTCGCCGGAGCGGTTGGTTACGGACTGGCGAACCACCACCTGGTCGCCGGCGCGCTGCGTGAACGTCTCGACCTCGATGCCCTCCAGGCCCAGCTCAAACCATGCCGGGATGCGCAGCGGGTAATTGCGGTTGGCCTCGATGAGAAACTCGCTCAGGATTACCTTTGTACCGGACGGTTCGTTCAACGGGAAACTCAGGGAGATCGGCTCCTGGTGTACCTGTCCCGAGGGCAGTGAGAAGCGAAAACGCGATGGCCGGACGGTCCACCCGGGCGGCGCGACGAGTCGCACCTCGCCGCTGATCGGTTCGGCCAGCGGGTTCACGAAGCGTATGGCCGCCTCGTGTTCTGCGAGTCTGGCCTCCACATGGGACGGCACGATACCAAAGCTCCGTCGGAGCTTGGCGAGCCAGGTCGGCAGCGGCTCGAGAAACGTGGGCGTCGGGCCGATCCGCACACGGCACTCGGCTCCGGCGGCCTGCAGGTCGGTACAACGGCCCCACGGGTCGATCTGTCTTGCGCCGGGATCCAGCAGCAGCCAGTGATCGCGGCCGGCAGGGGGGGCGTAGTCGTCCCATACCGCCAGGACCGCCCGCCCGTCGCGGTCGAAGACGTGGCACTCCACGCGGCCGTCGATTGTCAGCGTCCCGACGCTTTGCGATCCGCCGAGGAGATCGGCGACCGTGCGGAAGATCAGGTACTCTTCGTTGGGGCGGATTCCATCGGCATCATCGACAGTCCACGGTTGCGGAACGAAGATCGCCTCGGCGCGGCCGGCCTTCGCCAGCACGAGACGTTTGGTCAGATCGGCGGCCCAGGCCCTGCGGGGATAGCGGTCGCGCGGCAGCGGTGCGATCGTAAGCCACAGCTTCGGACGTGCGTCGGCCGCCGGCGGGTGCTCGTCGATCCGTTCGGGCGGGACCTCCGGCGGGACGAAAGCGGCGACAGCGGACGGCGGCGGGGACTCGTTGTCCGTTTCGCCACCGTCGGACGTCCGGAGGACGTTGCCGGGGATCACGAGACGCGGGCTGTCGACGACGTCGGACATCTCCCGGCGCACCGCCGCAACGGCCGCGGGCAGACGCGGATCCCACACGAGGCTGGCGTCCTGCTCGTTGCCGACCTGCCACCAGCGAATCAGCCCCGCGTAGAGCGACCAGACATAGGCGAGTCCGGGCCGCCAGCGGGTCGGACTGCTGCTGAGCAGGTCGAGCAGCGAGCCGACTTCGCGGCGCTGCTCGAGCGTCTGGCGATCAGGCCCGATCCATCCGACGACCTCGTGTCCTCGCCCCGAGATCTGCGTGAGATGCGACTCCAGCGCGCCCATCGAGACCGCCGAACCGGACGAATTCGCCGATGCCATCAGCCAGACCGGCATCTTGACCCATTCCGCGCCCAACTGCTCGATCAGCGCGAGCTGGTCGGCCAGATGCTTCTCCGAAAGGTTGTTGACCGCGACGCCGAAGCCGCGTGCCGGGCGAGGGTTCGCGTCGTCGTTGTGATACCGCCGGCTCAGACGGGCAAACTGAAGCGTACGCGCGGCCAGTACCCCCGCGGCGGTGGAGACCGACAGTTCGGCGTGGTACAGCCCGCTCTCCAGGCCGGGCAGCCCCATCCGGTCCGGCTGCGTCTGATCATTCGGCTTGATGGGAAGATCCTGCTCGAATCGGACGGTGTCGTCTGCGTCGCGGACGACCAGCCGGGCGACGAGCCCGGTACCGTCCGGATCGTTGACCAGCACGTGCAGGGCCGGTGCGCAGCCGGGGCCGAACACGTTGCCGGGTACCCCCGTGTCGATGCGCACCCGGGGGAGACGGTATACCTCGATATCGTCGAACCATGCCTGACCGGAGGTGTCTTCGACGTCGTCGGCCGATGCGGGGGTTCCGCGCCGCTCGCGGGTTCGCGCGTCGCGCTGCGTGAGCCACACCGAGAGATGGACGAACCGCGCATTCCGAACGCCGCCCGGCAGGTACGCGGTGAGCCGGTGCCACCGGCCGTTTTCCGCCGGGCCTCCCACAAAGCGGCTGAAGGTTTGCGTGCCGGGGATATCATTGCCGCTGCGGTCCATCATCGCCGCTCCGATAGACGCACGCGCTCGGTTCAGCCCTTCCGTTCGGACCCATGCGAAAACGACGTAGTCGCTGGTTGGCACGACCTCGATCGTGCGGCTGCGGTAATGGAAGCCTACGCTTCCGCCGTTGAGGTTCAGCCGCAGGCTCGGCGGTCCTTCGTGACCGACCGCCTCATCAAAGCCCGCTTCGAGATAGTGCGGAAAGCCCCAACCCTCGTGGCGCGTCCATCCCATGGGCAGCGGTTCGTAGTTTCCCAGGGGCCGCTCGTTGAAGTCGAAGAGCTTCACGAGGCGACGTCCGTCCGGGACAAGGGTGTCGGGGCGGACCGCCGCCGTCGCCTGCGTGGTGGGCGCTCCGGGTCGTACGCCGGTGGCGGCGGAGCATGCGCTACCCGCGCGGGCCGGCGCGTTTGCGTGAACGACTCCCTGTTCGTGTGTCGGTGCCGACGCCGCCATCGCGGCGCCGGCCAAGGCGAGAACGAGGCCCGCGGAGAGCCGCCTTGGTTTATCGGTCGCTGTCACGATTCGGACTCCTGCCGGCGCGCACCGCATCCTGCGGTGCAGCCCCGTATCGTTAGTATCGGCTGCGGCGGCTCTCCTGCCGAGAAGGATCGGGCGCAAGAATGGCTTTTTGCGGATGTTACAGGACTTGGCGGCGAATCCGCAGACAGGGCAGCGGGCTTCGCCGCGGCGGGGCCGTAGCGAAACAGGCCCGGGGCGTGGTGGTCGGGTTACGGTTGGCCCCGTTGTCGGACCCAGCGGTCCCAGCGTTCGCGGGCGGCCTGATTGGCCTGGGAATCAGGGCTGCCGATCGGTTTGAAGCCAAAGTCCGTGCCGGCCCGCCGGCGGAGGGCTTCCAGGGCGCTCGTGCGGCGGCGCGGGTCGGGGCTGGCGAGGTACTTCACCAGACGCTCGGCCGCCTTCCACGATCCCAGGCGCGACCACTGCTTGGCCGCCTGGAAACGCACCATCTCCTCGGGGTCGTCAAGCAGCGTCGCGTAGGCGTCGTTCACCGCCGGTTTGTCTCCCAGTCGGTACAGCGTGGCGGCAATGCGCCAGCGGATATCCACGCTCGGGTCCGCGGCCAGTTCCGCGACGAGGGGAACGGCGGAATCGAGGCGCGACTTGATTACGTTGGCCAGCGCGATTTCCCGGTGCTTGTCATTGCGTACGTGCAACAGCGATCGCACACCCTGGAGCAGGGCGGCCTTTACGTTCTCATCCGATTCCTGCTCATGGAGCTTCAGCATGGGCAGTGTAAGCGTCGGGTCGTCGGCCGCCGCCATCGCCTTGGCCGCCTGCCGCCGCACGGATGCACTGGAGTCGAACGCGGCTTCCAGAGCCATCACGCCCCGCAGGGGTTCCCGGGATCGCTGCCAGCCCTCCAGGGCGGCGATGCGATCCTCGATCTTCTCGGCGCGAAGAGCGCGACAGCCCTCTTCGAAGAAATCGCGTTCCTTCTCGGCGTTGTGGGACAAACGCCAGGCCGCGAATCGTTTGGTCGCGACCTTCGAATCCGCCGGCCTGTAGAATGCGAGCATCGCTTCCCATCGCGGCGAAGCGACCTCCGCCGAACCGTCGTCGATCAGCGCAATGAACTCCGGATCCTGGCGACCCCAGTACGACTTCTTTCCGAAGCCGTTGATCTGGTTGGTGGGATCCACCGGGAACCATCCGACCTCCTCGGCGTAAAACTCGGCCCAGCGATGCCCGACCCAGTCGACCGACGGCGTCGCGCCCTCCCGGTTACGGAACGACGTCACCACCCGTGCGGGGACGCCGGCGGCGCGGCATAGTGCCACGAACGCAAAGGCGAGCTCACTGCACGAGCCGAGCTTCCGCCGGATCACGGCCGGGGCCGGATCGAGATGGTCGCGAAGGTCGTATTCGAACGTCTGCGTGATGTAGTCGAAGATGGCCTTGGCCTTGCCCATCGGCGAAGATGCGCGAGCGCATACGTCCCGGGCCGTGTCGCGTACCTCTGAGACGCCGAACGGGGGCGCGTCTGCAAGATATGCCGCCTTTTCTTCATCGCGGAGGGATGGGATGCCGTCCTTTTCGTTCGCGGATGCGAGGGTGGCAGTCCTGCATCGGACCCGGCAGAAGATGCGCACAGCCTTGGTTTGCCCGACCGCCAGCGGGCCGAGGTCGGCCAGGGCCAGTGTCTGGCCCTCCGCGTCCTGTACGGTCTGCGCCGGGGCCGGGTCGATGAGCGTCTCGACGATCTCCTGGTATCGGTTGCTGGCGGGAACACGGTACGCCAGCACCGAGTTCTCGACGGGAGCCTGCCCCACGTTCGTCACATGGTAAACAACGACGGCGACATAAGTCGGCCCTTCCGCCAGCGTCGCCCGGCAGACGATCACGCTCGCCGTCCATGCCAACGCGGGCAGAAACCTCTTCACAGCGCCTCCGGGACCGATGCCTCGTAGCGGGAGCATTCGCCGGGCAGCAGCCTCGCCGCTACGATTCGCCTTCGAAATCGCCCGATCGTCACGCCCGATTCTATCACGGCCGGGCGATGTGCGCAGAGCCGTCTGCCGTCGGTCATGCGGTTTTGCCCGGGCGTTTCGGACAAAGCACGACCGGCCAACCGGTGCGACGGAGACTGCGTGCTACTTCGCCTCGCATGCTCGTCAGTGTACCTCGAACAGGGCGGCCTCCGCCGGCGCGAGCTGCACAGGGATTGTCAGAGGACCGTCGCCCCGCACATATCGGGTTCCGGTCTCCTGCTCCACTACGCGGGCGACCGGCTCGCCACCCATCGCCGCGGGAATTCGCAGCACGCCGCGTCCGAAGTGCTCCGTGTCTTCGTTGCGAACCAGGACAAAACGACGGCTTTCTCGCCGGTAGGAGACGCACTGCAACCTCGTCGACTCCATACCCGCCGGGTCGTCCTCGATGCACACCGCGCCGGCCAGACAGGCGCACTGTTGGGCATGTTGGAGAACGGACCTTATCGCAGCCGTGACGGCGGGCGCGAGCCGCCCGTCAGCCTCCGCGATCCCGTTGCACTCGCCCGGCCATGAGCGGAAGCGCCACACCAGCAGGCCGTCGGTCAATCCGGCCGCCAGGCCGCGGAAGTAGGCCCGGCGCATAACGTTCTCCGACCAGGCGACGGGCGTAGTCGAATCCCCGCCGATGATCTGGATCATCCGCGGCCGGGGCGCTTCGCAGCGGCAGGATGTATCCATTGCCGACCACGCCGCGTACCAGACGGTCTCAAAGCGCTCGAAGCGCGCCGCATCGTCGGCGTGCCCGACGATGAGCACCTCGCCGGGCGGCTGGAAGGCTGCACAGAGCCCGGCGATTTCGATGATCCGGTCCGCGACTTCGCCCGACGGGAAGGGAGGCAGCGCAAGAACCGGGCGGTTATGCGACTGGAACAGGGGGCCGGCGCGGGCGAGGACCAGGCGTTGGGCCGAGGGGAACTCCGGGGGAAGGGCGCCGAATCGTGCGTAGCGATCAATCGCCGAGTCCGCCAGGATGGCACGGAGTCCGGCGTTGCTGCCCGCTTCCAGAACGGGCGCGCGGTCGTCATCCGTCGCGAAATCCAGCCAGACGGCATGAAAGCCGAGCGAGCGAATCTCGCGAAAGTCTCTTGCCAACTCCGCGCGCCTTTCGCCGGCGTCGGCGGTTTGTCTGGAGTGAAGCTCGTAGCGGACCGCGAACAGGGGCGCTCGCGCAGGGGATCCGAAGTCGGCGGGTCCTGCACAGCCGTTGCACGCGGTCAGGGCCGCGCCGAGAAGGGACGCCACGGCGCAACATCGATCGGAGCCGTTTCGTGAGCGAGACACAAGGCCGGATTGTAGAGGGCGCCCACGAGTTTTCACAACGTGAGATGGACACTCTGGACATCGAGGCCATTGCTCCGCAGGTAATGTCCATCGTCGTCTCGCTTGAGACGAGCTTGGCTGAGGGTGGGCGGGGTTCGTTGAGTGCGGAGGCGGCGCGGGGCGCCATCGCCGGGGCACGCACTTTGCCCTGTGTTCCTTCCTTATGCGCTACGGAGAGTTACGCGCTGACGGCGTGAAACCGTCATAGCCTTTGCGCGCTCTAAGATAACGAGCTGTAAAAAAGGCGTGCGGCACCCCGATTGTTTTGGCGCGGTCAAAGGGTGCCGCAGCGAGTGGAAGATCGAATTACCCCGTTTCCGTCGCGGGGGTTGCCTTCGGCGATCATCCGCCTTCCGGAAGGAAAGCGTTCACCTCATTATACCCCGAAGGCTCGCCGAGTCTAGCCCCAAACTCCCAGATTTCACAATCTTTGCGCACTTTTTTCTTCGGCTATGCCGCCATGGGAAATCGAATCAATCCGGCGGCGGCGCCTATGTGCGCCGGCTTCCTCAAAGGCCGTGCTAACCTTGTGGATCGGGTAAGCCGCTGCTGGTAATGGAGGATCTACCGGATGCCATGCCCGAACGGGGCCTGACATCTGCGTCGCTATATCGCTGCAAGGTGTCCTTTTCCGGAGCCACAGCTTCGAGTTGTGTAACATCATTAATAGTATATAGTTATGATGGTTCTACCCGGATGTGCTGTTGTGAAAAGAAAAACAAGCGGTTAACCTCAAGGCTGGCATGAGGCTAGGGGCGAACAGGTCGCCAAGGCGCGCGGGCGAGGGTCGGCCAACGGGTCGGTGGTCGCCGGTTCGCCCGACAGGTCGTAACCGAACCACCGGAGCACGGGGATCGCGGTGCTCTGGCGGACATGTTCGGCAGTCCGGCGGGCGTGTGCGGGCGAGGTGTTGGAGATTACGACCAAGTCCGGTGCGGTCCGCAGGGCCTCCCGGAGGGGCTGGATCGGTATTCCCTCGTATCGGCGCCCCGGGGTGGCGAAACGATCGTCGGCGATGCTGCAGATACACAGCCGGGCATTCCGGGCGGCGCGAACAAAAGGCCGGATGTTCTTGCCGAGTTCGGCCAAGACGATCCTGCGAGCGCCGGACTCGGCGACGGCTGCCATCCTGCGCGCGATGTAGTCGAAGCGGAACAGGTACTCGAAGGCCGCCGGCGGCAGGCGCCAGCGTGCGTAGCTGCGGCGTTCACGGCGGTGCCGACAGGCGCCTTCCATACGGCCGCGCCAATACGCGGAGAGATGGCCGGCGTCCGCGGCGATCCAGCGGTATCGCTGCGACCAGTCGCGGCGGATGTCGGCCTCGTGTTCCTCGGGGAGATATCGGGCGGCGATCAGCAGGTTATTCCGCGTATCATAGTAGAGGGTACGGCGAGCGATGCGGGCCTGGGGCGTCTTGAGGTGGTCGACGTGCAGGTCCGGGAACGTCTCGATTTTCCAGCCGGCGGCGGCCAGGCGAAAGCTGAGATCGTACTCTTCCGCCTGCATGAAGAGGGTGTGATCAAGGCCGCCCACCTCGCGGAGAGCCGCCCGGCGGAATCCCGCGCCGCAGCCGACAAACACGTTTGGCAAGGCGCTCGATTCGAGTCGGCCGTCGGGCAGGTGAACGGTGAAGCCGGCGCAGCCGAGTTGCGGGTCGGTGGAGAATCGCTCGATCATCCGGCGGATGCTCGCCGGATGCGGGTGGGAGTCATCGTCGAGAAAGACGACGTATTCGCCACCGGCGCGTGCGATTCCGACGGCCTTGGCGCAGCTCCCCAGGTTGTTGGCCAACGGGATCAGGCGAACCTCGGGGAATTGCGATCGGACGGCCTGGCATGTCTGATCGCGTGAGGCGTTGTCGACGACGATGATCTCGGATTCGTCGGCCTCTGCGGCCGCCTCGCGCAGGTGTTGGAGCGTGGAGAGGAGGACGTCGCGGCGGTTGCAGGTGGCCAGGACGAAGGAAACGCGCGTGGACGGCATTGCTGCGGGCTCGGCTAACGGACCGGTTCGCTGTCGCGGCTGAGGGACATACGGGTCGACGCGGGTTCGTCAGGGTCCGCCGCACCGGGTGCCTGCGACGGAATCATCTCGATGCGGCCGCGAAGCCACCGGCGCAGCGAGGCTGCATCGAGCGGCAGATTCCCGAGTCGGGAGATCTCCAGGGCGGCGGCAGCGGAGCCGAGGTAGGCGGCCTGCATGAGGCTTCCTCCGGCGGCCATCGTCAGCGCCGCTGCGGTGAGCAATGCGTCGCCGCATCCCAGGGGGTCTATCACGTGGTCGGCGAGGGAGGGGAGGTACTCGCTGCGCAAGCGGCCCTGCCAGTGGGGGTCGTCGGCGTCCTGCGACTGGCGGTCGAAGGCGACCACGCCTTTCTTGCCGAGGGTGACGAGCATATGGCGGGCCCGGGTCCGGTTCATCGCGTTCCACGCGACGTTCGAAAGGCCGCTCTGGAAGTCATGGAGCCCGGCGCGCAGCTCGCGCTCGGTCGGGCAGAGGACGGTGGCATCCTGAAAGTCGAGCAGAAGTCCGCGCGGACCGCTCGCGTCCGCCGCGATCACCAGACGCGAAGGATCGAGAACCTTTCGAAGGTCGTCGAGCAGGCCGCGCGTGATGGTCCCATATCCGAAGTCGCAGAAGATCACCGCATCCAGGCGGTCTGCGATGCCCTGAGCCCAGATGACCGCCTGCCGTTGGGAAACGGAGTCGAGCGGATGGACCTGGGCGTCCTCCACGCGAAAGAGCTTGGTTGTTTCCACGAGGTAGCGGGTCTTCTCCGGGAGGCGCGGTCGGCAGGACATCAGGTGGCACTCGACGCGGTCCTCTTCGAGCGTGGTCCGGGCCAGGCCGGATTGCCCGTCATGGGCGGCCGTGCTCAGAAGGTAGGTCCGCGCGCCCAGGCCCGCGGCATGCCGGGCGACGATCCCCGCGCCGCCGACATACAGATGTTCTTCGAGCCGTGAGAGCGACATCATGGGCGATTCGCTCGCCAGGTCCGTCGCGTCGCAGAAGACGTAGCGGTCGAGGACGATGTCGCCTACGACCAGGACGTTGAGCCCGGTAAACCGCGCGAGGAACTCCTCGACGGACGTGCGGTTGATTCCATGTCGCCGACAGAGCAGACCGAGCCGCTCCGTCTCCAACGTCGAATCACGGTCGAGGCTTTCGAGCAGCCGCGACGAGCTGAACACCACGTCGCCGCTGCTGAACAGCACGCGGCCTCCGTAGCCCTCCACGACCCGGCGCTCGGACAGAAAGCCCGGGTCGGCGGAGTGCTCATACTCATGCCCCTTGATGTAGATATCCGGTCGCACGTCGTTGAGCAGGTTGCATGCGGTCGGATCCGGGTTGATGTAGACGAGGTCCACCACCTCAAGGGCGGCAAGGTTCTCCGCCCGTAACTCCTCCGGGATGTAGGGGCGCTGGTCACCTTTGCCGACCTGTGCGTCTCCGGTGAGCGAGACCACCAGCAGGTCGCCCTGACGCCGGGCGAATTCCAGATAGCGGACATGCCCGGGGTGAACGATGTCGAAACAGCCGTGGCAATGCACGACCGTCCGTCCGGCGGCCTGCGCTGCGCGGACGGCCTCGACGAGTTCCTGGCGGCCGACGATCTTCTGGGCAGCGGTTCTGTTCATGCGGCTACCGATTCGGTGCACGTTCCGGAGGGGCGAGCGAAAGCACCGCCTCATCAGTTATCGGCAACAGTCGCCCACGGTTTCAGAAAGTCGGGACGCGGGATCGGCCTTGGGCAGAAGGGATGGCGGGCGGTGCCGGTTGACAGATGGACCGCAGGCACAGGCGATTTGCCTGTGATTCGTGCGATTCTCGTCTGCTCGGAAGGGCAAGTGCGTGCGTGTAACTGATTGTCACAGAGACGGTTACGGACTTTTGCATCGGCGACTCGCAGGCGCCGGCAGAAAATGTCAACAAAATCGCCGCAGGGGGCTTGCAATTTGGCGCGCTTTCGGATATGTGTAATGGTGTGGTGCGCGTGGGAAGGCGCATCGCGCGGGAGTTCAGGTGAGCGAGAGCCAGCCCCAGTGCCTTGGCTGCATGCGAAGAAATCTCCCTCGCCGTTACTCCTGAGAATTGTTTCGCGGATTTCCGCTTGATGCGGATGCCATAAAGCTTTTCCCCTCCGGAAAGCACCGGGCCGTCTTCGGACGCCCGGTGTT
>CAZZFA010000077.1:0-28122 GCA_964653435.1 uncultured Planctomycetales bacterium
GGCCGGAAACGGCTAGGCGGCTCCTAACCCACCGCGCCACGTCTCGACTCTACCTGCGCTTTGGTCCGCTCAGGATGACGGTCTTGGCTGACGCGAGGAGCGTCGGGCAGGCCCGCGTGGCTTGGGTCGTCTTTGGGCGCCTTGACCCGTGCAAGGGGCGTTCCTAGAGTACGGAACGCCGGGAGGATGGTCCGACGAGATGAACAAGATCGAGCGCGTCCAGGCTGTATTGCGGGGGCTCCAGCCCGATCGGCCGCCGGTGAGCTTCTGGTGCCACTTTCCCCACGAGCAGGTAGCCGGACCGGCCGCGGTCGAGGCGCACCTCGCCCATCTGAGCCGCTTCGACCTGGATTTCCTCAAGGTGATGAATGACAACGGGTATCCGCGCGAAGGCGGGCCCGAGATCATCCGCACGGTGGGCGACCTGAAGGAATTGCGGGTGCTTCGCGGGGTGGAGGGGCCGTTCGGCGTTCAACTGGATGTGATCCGCGGGCTGGCTCGGCTTCTCTCAGGCAAGGTGCTCTTCTGCACGACCGTGTTCAATGCGTGGGCGACGCTGCGCGAACTCGTGGACGCGCCGCGGACCGGGCACGGGCCGCCGAAGCTCGACGGGTGCGACGAGCGGGACGATGCGATCACGCGGCTGCTCAAGGAGGACCGCGCCGCCGTCGGCAGCGCGGTTCGTGTGCTCGGCGACTCGCTCGCGAACTTCGCCGCGGAGTGCATCAAGGCCGGCGCGGACGGGATCTTCCTGTCCGTGCGCGATGACTGGGTGGACCGGCCCGCCAACGGCGACGGGACCTACGACGAGTTGGTCCGGCCGAGCGACCTGAGGATCCTTGAGGCAGCCTCGGCCGGGACGTTCAACGTCCTGCACGTCTGCGGCAAGGCGCTGAACTTCGAGGCCTTTGCTCGATATCCCGTGCATGTGCTCAATTGGGCGGATCGCGCGGCCGGGCCGAGCATCGCCTATGCCCGCGACCGCGTGAAGCCGGCGATGTGCGCCGGTGTGGACAACCTGGGGGAGCTGTGCAACGGGACGCCGGCCCAGGTGGCCGATCAGGTGCGTGACGCGATACGCCAGGCACAGTACCGGCCGATCCTCATCGCGCCGGGCTGCACGTACGACCCGACGAAGGTGCCGGCGGAGAACCTGCGGGCGATCGTGACTGCGGCAAGGGCGAGTTCGACGTGACCAGGTACGAGCCGCAGGCCGTTCGTCGTCTGTTGTCGTTTCGGCGACGGACGGTGTGCGAGGGAAGGGGTGGGGCATTTGACGGATGCCGGGAGAGGCGACGCACGGAACAGCCGACTGACGGAGCAGCGGGGGAAACGGATACATGGAACAGACTCTCATCATTCTCAAACCGGATTGTGTGCAGCGGCGGCTGATCGGGCGGATCATCGCCCGATTCGAGGAGAAAGGGCTGGTGATCGCGGGTATGAAGCTCATGCGGATCTCGCAGGAGCTGGCCGAGCGGCACTACGCCCCGCACAAGGGCAAGCCCTTCTATCCCGGCCTCATCGAGTACATCACGTCGGGGCCGGTCGTCGTGATGGTCCTCGCCGGGCCGCGCGCGATCGACGTGTGCCGCAAGCTCATGGGCAGGACGTTCGGCTATGAGGCCGAGCCGGGGACGATCCGGGGCGACTTCGGGATGAGCAAGACGTATAACCTCGTCCACGGCAGCGATGGGCCGGAGTCCGCCGCTGCCGAGATCGCGCTTTATTTCACACCGCAGGAACTGCTTTCGTATTCCACCGCCGAAAGCCGGTGGCTCACCAAGCCGGACGAAGTGTAGCCGCGAAGCCGGAATCACCCTCTGCGGACCGGCCGAGTTGACGCGGCGTCGGGAGGTGGACATCCGCTGCGCGAGCCGAGCCGTCCGGCGGGGCTTCGGCGGGGACGGCACCGGCCGGCGGGGGCGGCGATGTGGGCCCGGTTGACGGGCCGGACGGGCCGGTTTATGGTCCTTTCAGAAACGTCTGAAAGTTCCGAGACTTCTGAAATGACCGGCGCAATTGAACGTTCGCGGGCGCTCTTCATCCGACGGTGGGGAGAGATGGGCGCGTACTGGGGGATCAACCGCACGATGGCGGAGCTGCATGCGCTGCTTTACATTTCGGCCGAGCCGCTGTGTACGGATGACGTGATGAGCCATCTCGAAATCTCCCGCGGCAGCGCGAGCATCAACCTCCGGCAGCTCGTCGACTGGGGCCTGATCCGTCGCGTGCACAAGAAAGGCGACCGCAAGGAGTACTTCACCTCCGAAACGGACGTCTGGGAGATGTTTCAGACGATCGCGCGGGAGCGGAAGCGCCGCGAGGTCGAGCCGATCATCGAGACGATCCGTCGGTGCCGGGACATGGTCGGCCGGGAGATGGCCGGCCTGAAAGGCGCCGACGCCGTCGCGGCGCGGGTGTACGTGGAGCGTCTGGACGCGATGCAGGAGTTTCTTGAGGCGTTGGTCGGCCTGCTGAACCTCATGCTCCGCGGGAGCCGTGCGGATATGTACGCGCTGACGAAGATGATGGCGCAGTTGGTGTCGCCCGGATCCTGAGCCCGGGCGGCGGCGGGGGGGGCGGGGCGTACGGAGAGTCGAGCCATGCAGCAGACGGCGTTGATCCGGCTGGGCGACGGTTCGTTTCAGGAGACCGACTCCATCGTCGAGTGCGTCAAGGCGCTGCGGCAGCCGGACAGCCTCGCCTGGCTCGATCTGGACGAGCCGGACGAGTGGACGCTGGCCCTCATGGGCGAGGCCTTCGAGTTTCACCCGCTGGCGGTGGAGGACTGTCTGCACGGCGAGCAGCGGGTGCGCATCGATCCGTACGGCGATTATTTCTTCATGGTGATCTACGCGCCGACGCGGGAGGACGGCGGGGGGCCGTTGCAGAGCCGCGAGCTGGCGTTGTTCTGTTCGGCGCGATACATCGTGACGGTTCACCACCAGCCGATCGAGAAGCTCGCCTCGCTGCTGCAGAGGTGCCGGCGGGATCCGGCGACGTTCCTCTCGCGGGGCATGGACCATCTGCTGTACCTGATCGTGGATTCGGTGGTGGATCAGTACGGGCCGATCCTCGAATGCCTGGAGGAGGAGACCACGGAACTCGAGGACCGGGCGATGGACGACCCGAGCCCCGAAGTCCTGGAGCGGCTGACGGGGATCAAATCGGAGCTGCTGCAGATCCGACGGTTTCTCGGCCCGGTCCGCGACGTGGTCGCACAACTGGCCCGGGGCGAGTTCGGCTTCGTCGGACCGCAGATGCAGCTCTACTTCCGCGACATCCTCGATCATCTTACCCGCACGATGGAAATGATCGAGGTGTACCGCGATCTCGTTTCCGGTGCGCGGGACATCTACCTTTCGAGCATGTCCCAGCGGCTCAACGAGGTGATGAAGGTGCTCACGATCTTCGCCACGATCATGCTTCCGCTTTCGCTGGTGACCGGCATCTACGGTATGAACATCGAGCACCTCTGGCCGCCGACGGACCGGCCGTGGAGCTTCCTGGCCGTGCTCGGCATGATGGCGGCAATCGCCATCGGGCTCCTGTACTTCTTCCGCCGACGCCGATGGATCTGAGGGCGGCCGGGCTCTGAGGTTGCGACGGCGGATTGAGCGTCACCGCCCGGCCCGCGGACGAGCGGCGCGGCCGGGGTGTCGGAATCGCTTGTGTCCCGTTTCCCGTTGCCATCCGGTCCGGCCCCGGCTATCTTGAGTCGCCATCGGCGCGGTGCCCGGCATCGACAGGACAGCTTGATCGCAGTTGCGTCGGATTGTCTGGAGGAGGCAGCTCATGCCGCAGGCTCATCGGCGGTCCGGTCTGAGGGTCCTCCTGGCGGGATTACCGTTGGCGGTCGTCGCGGGCTGCCCTCCGCCTGCACCGCCATCGGCGACATCGGTCTACAATAACACCACTGATCCGGCGAACGGCGGAGCGACGTACCTCACTTCCGGCGTCTGCCGTACGTGCCACCCCGATGTCGAGGCTGCGCAACGGATTCATGGCCACGCCTGGATGCTCAACCGCGTCCAAGGCGCGGCGCCGACCTATCCCTCGCAGGCGGCCCGTGCCGGGATCCCCGATCCGCCCGCCGGTTTCGGCTGGAACGACGTTGCGTACGTCATCGGCGGCTACATCCGCAAGGCTGATTGCATCGACCTGAACGGGTTTATCATTACGACCGGTACCGCGGGGACCGACGCTCAGTGGAACCTCTCCTTCCCGCCCAACGGCACGACGGCAGGCTTTGCTCCGGGCGAGGGGACATCGGCGGCGCCTGTCCCATACGGCTACACGTGCTTCCGGTGCCATACGACCGGGCCGCTTCCGCAGGATGCGAGCCGTCCGCAGTTCCAGGAAGGGCGTCCGGGCTTTGCCGGGACGTGGGCGGAGGCCGGCGTACAGTGCGAGGCCTGCCACGGCCCCGGCTCCAATCACGTGCCGAACCCGCACGCTCGGGACATCTATGTGAACCCGGCGGTCTGTAATCGGTGTCACAGCCGGCCGTTCGATTCCGATGGCAGCGTCATCGCGGCCGCCGATGGCTACATCCAGGGTCATCAGCAGTACTCCGAGCTTCGGGCCAGCGGTGGGCATTCCGACTTCGCCTGCACGACGTGCCACGATCCGCACGCCTCCGCCAACTATGATTCCGCAAATGCCTTCGTGAAAAACTGCCTGGACTGCCATCCGAACCGGACGATGGCCCTGCACTCCGGGATCACCTTCGCTCGCGGCAATTACGTGGAACCCCTGAGCTGCAAGAGTTGTCACATGCCCTACGCGAGCTTCGACGCATCGGTCGCCGGGCCGTCGATCGTCGGTGATACGGGGCGGATGGGTGATCTCCGGACGCACATCTTCCGCATCAGCACACTGCCGCAGACGTACACCGCTTTCTTCGCGCCCGACGGCAGCGCGGTGCGGAAGGATGCTCAGGGCCGCGCTGCCGTGACGGTCGATTTCGTGTGCCTGCGGTGTCATAACGGGCGGGGAAATGCCTTTGTCCTCACGGTCGGCGCGGCGGCGGCGATCACCACGACGGGCGGAGGGATTCATGCGAGGTAGACGGTCGCGCCTCTTGCCATACCGGGGCATCTTGCCGGGTGCCATTCGGCCCGGCGGCATGCGGGTGGGCATGTTTGTCGTCGCGTGGGTCGCGGGCGGTTGTGGCGTACCCGTGCCGCCCGGCCCGGTGTCGGATGGCGCGGAGTACGTCGGCTCGGCCGCGTGCCGGTCCTGCCATGCGAATGTCGGCGTTCTGCAAGGGCTCCACGGGCACGGTCAGGCGCTGAAGACGGTTTCGGGCGGTCCGCCGGTTTATCCCGCGGCGGCCGGGGCTGTCGGCGTGCCCGAGCCGCCCGCAGGTTTTGCCTGGTCGCAGATCGCCTATATCGTCGGCGGGTATACCAAGGCCGCGAACTTCGTTGACGAGGCGGGCTTTCTGCTGACGGATGGCGTCGCGGGCACTCACACGCAGTACAACCTGGCGAGCGGTCCCGCGGATCTGCCGGCGGGGTTTGTTCCGTTCATGCCGGCGCAGACGGCGCCGCTTCCGTACGCGTACGGTTGCTTCGTCTGCCATACCACCGGTCCGGAGCCGTTGGACGCGAACGGCGGGCAGCGACAGGGCAACCGGCCCGGGATCGGCGGAACGTGGGCGGAGGACGCGGTTCAGTGTGAAGCCTGCCACGGTCCCGGCAGTCTTCATCTGCCGAACCCGGCGGCGGGCAATATCCTCGTGGATTCCACCTCCGCGACATGCGCCCGGTGCCACGTCAATCCGAACGACCCGACCGGCGACGGCGTCGCCGCCCAAGACGGCTTCATCCTCGGTACGCAGCAGGTCCGCGAACTCGCCGCCAGCCCGATGGCCTCCTTTTCGTGCATCGTCTGCCATGACCCCCATGCCTCCGCGCGATACGATCCGGTCCACGGAATCCGCAACCCGTGTCTCGTGTGCCATGTCGGGCAGAACATGGCGCTCCATGCGGGCAGAGTCTTCGCCGCCGGCGACTACGTCGAGGCGCTCACCTGCGAGAGCTGCCACATGCCGCCGGCCTCGAAAAACGCCGCGTCAACGCTCGTGGATGTGTTCGGCGATACGGGCCGCGTCGGCGACACGCGGACCCACATTTTCACGATCAGCGTGGTGGTGGGTGCGTCGATGTTCACGTCCGACGGCGGCCGGGCGGCGACCGACGCCGCGGGCCGCGCGGCTGTGACTCTCGATTACGTCTGTCTCCGGTGCCACAACGGCAGGGGTAGTGCGTTTGCGTTGACGCTTCCGGCCGCGGGGGCAGTTGCGCGCGGGATCCACAACGTGCAGTGAATGCCCGCGCCCGTTGCCCGGGGCAAGGCAGGCGAGGTTGATTCCGACGGGCGGCCGTCTCGCCAGGGCGGCTGCGGCGAAGTAGTTTCCGGATCGTGACGTGCCGCAGGCGCGGCGGGCGTCCGATCTTCTGAATCCGGCGACGGCATGCGTTTACGCATCGGACAACGGATGCTCAGGATCGCGGCCTGTGCGGGCCCGTGGCTCGCCGTCTGCGGCGCCGCCGCCCAGGAGATCGCCGCTACGCGGCCCGCCCCGGACGCGCCGCCTTCCTGGCGAATCCGTCCCGGGCTGGTTCACCTGAACGTGGCGGAGGCGTACCTGGGGTTCGAGACGGATTACAACTACGAGCGCGTTTCCTACCTGACGCGGCCCCGGAGCGAGTACAAGAACCGCAGTCTGGAACTGGCTGAGACGCTCGGTGTGACGCTGGCCGGCGACGTGATCGATCCGAACCTGATTGACTGGCGGGCGTCGGTCGAGGGCGGCCCGTTGCAGTCCAACTACGGCGAAGTGCTCAACCGCTTCGACCATGAGGACCGGGAGACGGGCTTCCTGCTGCGATACGACGTGGCGGTGGATGCGCTGAAGAACAAGCCGGTGTCGCTGCATGCGTACGCGCGGCAGTTCGATGGCCGCCTGCCGCGGCAGTTCCTGCCGTCGCTGCACGAGTACGTCACGGAGGCGGGGGCTTCCGTGCTCGTGCAGACGGGGATCCTCACGAGCGAGGCCGGCTTCGCCTACCGGGACACCCGGCAGCACGGCAACCGCGAGCAGGACGATGACGAGACGCTGACCACGCACCGGTACTACCTGACGAACAAGCTCCGGTTTTCGGACACGCACGAGTTCCGTCTGGCGTTCGAGCATGAGCGGGAAACCAACGAGTACCAGGGGGGGACCTATGCGTATGATACCGATCGCAACGAAGTGCGGGCCGAGCACGAGCTGGCCTTCGGGCCGGCGTCAAAGCACAGGTTGGATACCGTGCTCCGCTGGGATGCGGACCGGGGCGACCTGGCCCGGAACGAAGTGAACATCACGCCGCGCCTGACGCTGCAGCACAGCGACAAGCTGCAGACGATCTACCGCTACTCGTTCTACCGCTTTGAGCAGGATGCACTCGAGGTCGAGCAGCACAACGTCGATGCGCAGGCCGTCTACCGGCCGACGGACCGGCTGCGGTTTACGCTCGACGGGTTTGCCCTCTACGAGAAGGCGGACGACGGCATCCGGACGCACGACTACGGCGGGGAGTTGGACGCGGCCTACAACCGGCCCACGCCCTGGGGCAAGTTGTTCGCGAATCTGGCGTTTGCCTATGACGCCGCGCAGACGTCGGGCGAGGCGGGGCGGCGCCTTGTCCGCGCCGAGGCGCACGCGCTGAGCACGCTCAAGCCCGCGATCCTGCGGGAGCGCGGGGTCATTCGGCAGTCCATTCTGGCTTTCAACGCGGAGCGGACGCGGCTCTATGTGGCCGGCGTGGATTACACGGTGACGATGGTGGGCCGTCGGGCCGTCATTCATCGTCTGCCGTTCGGCCGGATCGGTGAGAACGACGTCGTCTACTTCGACTATCAGTATGATGTCCCGCTTCACGCGGAAATCGACACCTACCGCACGGACTTCCTGCTCGAACATGAGTTCCCGTTCGGGCTCACGCCGTACTATTCGCTCGAAAGCCGCTGTCAGGACGTTTCGGGGTCCATCGGCTACCCGGTCGAGCGGGCGAACCAGAACCGCCACCGGCTCGGCGCCCGGTATGTGCGGGAGCGGTGGTCGGTGACGAACGAATTGGAGGTTTTCGACGACTTCGTTGAGCCGTACCGGGCGTGGCACCTGACCGGACAGGCCCAGGTGCTCCGCGGGGCGGCGCATTCGCTCGACGGCCACTTCGAGCTGTCGCGATACTGCTTCTGGGGGGCGCGGGAGGCCGACAGGACCACGAACGCCGGCTTCTGGGGCGATCCGGCCACGTGGCTGGCGGCCCGTGGAAACGGCTGGCGCGAATCGAGCGCCCGGCAGGTCTGGTGGTTCGACATCGGCGTGAAGGACACGATTCAGATCAACCGGTTTCTGTCGGTGAACGGCGGCATTACGTATCATTTCGACAACGATCCGATTCCGGGCAAGACGAACGGTGTGGACGCCGAGTGCGGACTGAAGTACATCCGTGGGTTGCTGACGGTCGAGTTGACGGTCGAGTACGACCTGCTCAACATCGGGCCGACGCGGGAGGAAGGGGTCGGGGTCTGGTTGAATATTCGGCGGGACTTGGGCGACCTGCTCGCCTCGTCAAGGAGGGCCGGCGGATGAGCAGACGGTCGGTGCCATCGACGGCGCGGGGGTTGCGTATGCGGCACGCCCCGGCGCGGTTGCTCCGTGGTCCGGTGGGGGCCTCGGAGCCGGCTGCGCAAAAGGGTCAGGGCTTGCGTGCCCGGCCGCAGGCCGTCGCTTCCGCAGGATTCCGTCCGGGCCGGACTCGCGTTGTGGCGTTTTCGGCAAGACCGTCTCGCGTGCGGCGCGCATCGCTGCGGGGGCCCAGTCGCCGCGACGGGGCTTTACGTGTGTCGACGCCCGGACCCCAGGGCGTACGCCCCGGGCTGCTTTCGGTCGCTCCCGCAGGGCGGAATACCCACGAAACTCTCGAACCGAAAACGGCAGTAGCGCAAACGGCGATGGTGTCGTTCCTCGTGGCGGTGGCGGCGTGGGGGGTGTCCGGCTGCGCGCAGTCCGCCGGCAGGTTGCTCACCCCGGCGGCGTCGCCGATGGTCTGGCCGAAGGAGCCGGATCCGGCGCGGATCCGCCTGCTGGGTGAGATACGAAGCGGGCCGTTGCTCCAGCCGAAGAAGGGCCTCGGGGAGTTCTGGGACGAGGTGCTGTTCGGCTCTCGCGAACCGCGGCGGCTGATCAGTCCGTACGCCGTGGCGGTGCATGCCGACGGCGAGCGGGTTGCGATTGCGGATACGAACGGGGCGTGCGTACACCTGCTGGATCTGGGTCGGCAGGCGTACGCGTTTCGGGAGGCATGCGGGGCCGCGACGGATCGGCTGGAGTGTCCGATCGGCGTCGCGTGGGCGGGGGATGCGCTCTGTGTGGCCGACTCGCAGCGACATGCGTTGGCCATCTTCGATGCCCAGGGCAGGGGCCGGTGGGTCGGGCGTGACGCGCTGCGGCGGCCCGCCGGGCTGGCATACTGTCCCGCGAACGGGTTTTTCTACGTGTCGGACGCCGGGGCGAATGCGGTCGTCGCGTTCGATGATAGTGGGCGGTTCGTGTTCCAGTTCGGCTCGCGCGGAGCGGGGCCGGGGCAGTTCAACGTGCCCGCTCAGGTCGCCTGCGGGCGGGACGGCGAGTTGGCCGTGGCCGATTCGCTCAACTTCCGCATTCAGCGGTTTGCCCCGGACGGGTCGTTTGTCGGGATGTTCGGCCGCAAGGGGGACGCGGCGGGCGATTTCGCGCTGCCCAAGGGCGTCGCGTTCGATGCGGAGGGGCATCTGTGGGTTGTGGATGCCCAGTTCGAGAATGTCCAGGGGTTCACGCCGGAAGGGCGGCTTCTCCTGGCGTTCGGGCAGGAAGGGCGCAAGCCCGGGGAGTTCTGGCTGCCGGCGGGCATCTGCATCGACGGGAAGCGAAGGATGTGGATCGCGGACAGTTACAATCGGCGCGTGCAGGTGTTCGAGTTGTTGCCGTCATGAGGATACGAACCATGAAGCGACGAGGCGATGCCGCGACGGAGCGGCGAAGGAAAGCCGGCCCCGCGTCGTGCCGACGATTTGTCGCGGCGTCGCTGAGCGTCGTCCTGAGTTCGCTGTCGGCGGCTTGCCCGGTCCTGGGGCAGGGGACGATCGGGCAGCACAGCGTGGTCGGCTCGGCGCACGACCTGAGCGTGAGCGGGCCCGGCATGATTCATGCGCTCGATGAGGAGCAGGTGTGCATCTTCTGCCACACGCCGCACCACGCGAGCGGGCAGGCGCCGCTGTGGAACCGGTACATGCCGCCGACGCACTACCGGGTGTACCGCAGTTCCACGACCGACGCGCGGATCGATCAGCCGAGCGGACCGTCGAAGATGTGCCTGAGCTGCCACGACGGTGCGCTGGCAATCGGGCTGCTGGCGTCGCGGTCTCCTGACGACCCGGTGGTGATGAGCCGGCGGACGATTCCGCCCGGGCGGAGCGATCTGACCCTCGACCTGTCCGACGATCACCCGATCGGCTTCCGTTATGACCGGGCTCTCGTCTTTCGCGACCCGCAACTGCGGTTCCCGGAGCTTCTTTCCGATGCATTGCGGCTCGGGCCGCACAACGAGGTGCACTGCACGACGTGTCACGACCCGCACGACAACGCGATCGGCAACTTCCTCCGCATCCCGGAGCTGCGTTCGGCGCTGTGCACCACGTGTCACGACATGCGCGGCTGGCGGCAGAGCGCGCATGCGACCAGCGGCACACGGGTCCGCGACCGCGCCGTGGACGCCCGCGAACGTCTGCCGCATCAGACGGTTGCGGAAAACGGCTGCGCGAACTGTCACAGGATTCATTCGGCCGGTTCGCCGGAGCGCCTGTTGCGGTTCCCGCTCCTCCAGGATAACTGCCTGAACTGCCACAACGGCAGTCTGGTCCGGTCGAATATCGACAGCGAGATCCACAAGTCCAGCGCCCATCCCATCGGTCGCACGCCGGGGCAGCACGACCCGAAGGAGAATCCGCTTGTTATGCGCCGGCACGTGCAGTGCGTGGACTGCCACAATCCGCACGCGGCGGCCCCGCGCATCATCCGGACGACCGCAACGCCGACCGCGGGGCTCGCCGAGCCGTCCGAGCGCTTCGTCCCGGGGATCAACCAGGCGGGCGTCCCCGTGGCGACTACCCGGTTCGAATACGAAATCTGCTTCAAGTGTCATGCGGACAGCCTCACGCGGCCGCGCCGCACAACGATCGTGCGACAGGCCGTGCAGACGAACGTCCGCCTGCAGTTTCTCCCGGCGAATCCGGCGTTTCATCCCGTCGTGGCGCCGCGGAACAACCGCGACGTCGTCAGCCTGGTTCCGCCGCTGCGGACCACTTCGGTGATCCGCTGCACGGACTGCCACAACTCCGATCTTGCGGCGCAGGGGGGGGCGGCCGGCACGTACGGCCCTCACGGCTCGATCTACGATCCGATTCTCATCGCGAACTACACGACGCGCGATTTCACTCTGGAAAGCCCCCGTGCCTATGCGCTCTGCTACCGCTGTCACGACCGCGGGAGCATCCTGAGCAATCAGAGCTTTCCGCTGCACAATCTCCACGTCGTGCGGGGCCGCGCCCCGTGTTCGGCGTGCCACGATGCGCACGGCGTCTTCCGCGGGCAGGGCAACAGCACGAACCATTTCGCGCTGATCAACTTCGATCTGTCGATCGTCCGGCCGGCCTCCGGCGGGTTGGGCGCGAGGATCACCTATGAGCACACGGGACGGTACAGAGGCAGTTGCACGCTGACATGCCACAACGTGGCCCACGTGAACTTCCAGTACGGCAGGTAGAGGTGGCGCATGAGGCGAATCGTGATGAGCGGCGGAATCCTGGCGGCGATGGTCCTCGCCGCGCTCGCGAAGGATGACCCGGTTCGGGAGCACGCCGGGGCGGCGGCCGGGGCCGGTCGCCCCGTGAGCATGGATGGCCGGCGACGCGGCGTGCTGGCCAGCGCCCACGCGAGGATCGCACCGACCGAGGAGGTCGCCGGCGTGTGTCGGGTCTGTCACATCCCGCACATTCAGGTGGTGCGTCCGGCGGGGCCGCCCGCGACTCAGCCGACCACGCAGCCCGTGCTCGAACTGTACCGGATGCCGGGCCAGCGACGGGTCTTCGCGCCGGGCGAGTTCACGCCGGGGCCGACCAGCGTGGTCTGTCTGGCGTGCCACGACGGCACCATCGGAACCTCGACGATCAGCGGGGCACACGCGCTCCTTGCCGGGGTGCGCGAGGGCTTCTACGTTCCGGGGGAGTACGCGTGGCGCGACCACCCCGTGGGGATACCGTACCCCGGCCATCGCCCCGATTATCGCCCGGCGTCGTTCGTAAGCCGGGACGGGCGGATCAGGCTGCCTGACGGAAAGGTGGAGTGTATCTCGTGCCACGATCCTCACAATGAGGCCGGCGTGCCGGGGATGCTTGTGATGTCGAACCGGCGGAGTGCGCTGTGCCTGAGTTGTCATGTGAAATGAGCGAGCCGATCATGGTGCAGGAGCGACCAAGCGACATAGCGATGAGGCGACGAAAGCGAGGAAGCCTGGCGGCGCTTCACCGGTGCGTCGTTGCGTGCTTCACGGCTATGGCGTTGGTGGCCGGCTCCGGCTGCGCGGTCAGCCGCGTCCCGCAAGCCCCTCGCGCGGCGTGGATTCCCGACGACAAGGCGCTGCCCCGCGTCATCGTATATGGCTCACTCGGTCATCTGTTGCCGGCGTATGATGAGACGCCGGCTCTGGAGAAGTTCCTCTACGGCCCCGATCCCGGTCGCTTCAGCGCCGCCACACTCCGCAATCCGCAGGGGATGACATTCTCGCAAGGCCGGATCCTCGTGTGCGATCAGGGCTTCCCGGATATTCTGGCGATCGATCCGGCCACAGGCAGAATCGCCGGCGTCGGAGATTCGGATCACCCCATGCGATGCCCCGTTGACATCACGGCGGATGCGGAGGGGCGGACGTACGTAGCGGACACCACGCTGCGGCTGGTGCTCATGTACGGGGCGGATCGCCGATTCCTCGCCGAGCTCCGCCCGCCGGGGGCTTCGCCGGACTCCTTCCGACCGGCCGGCGTTCTCGCGTACGGAGGCATCCTGTACGTCGGCAATCTCGCGGCCCGACGGGTGGACCGCTTCGATATTGCCCGGGGAACCTGGCTGCCGCCGTTCGCGCCGTCGGGGACGGCGCTGCCGCTGATCGCACCGACCGGCCTTGCCGCCGGCCCGAGCGGCGAGCTGCTTGTGGCTGATGCCCTGCAGGGGGTGGTACACCGCGTGACGGCCGAGGGCCGGTGGCTGATTCCGATAGGAAAGCCCGGCCGTGGGCCGGGGCAGTTCGTTCGGCCCAAGCAGGTTCGCTGCACGGCGTCGCGGCTGATCTTCGTGTCCGACGCGGGGCGGCAGTCGGTGCTCGTTTTCGATGCGACAGGACGCTTTCTGTTCGAGATCGGCGGCGACGCGGTCGAAGGGGGCCGGTTCTCGCTTCCGATGGGCCTGGTTGCCTTGGGGACGGCCGACCTGCCTGTGCTCACGCGGCGTCTGGCGGACCATCCGGAGCTTGCGTCGCAGGAGTGTGTGATCGTCTCCGACTCGCTTGGCGGCGAGTCGCTCATCGTGATCGGCGTGGTGGCGCGTGCCGGGGAGGACGCTGCCGATGCGCACTGACCGCAGGAGAGCGATCCGGCATGCGTCTGCGGCGGTTGCCGTGGTGGCGGGCGCGCTGACGTGTGGCGCGGGATGGGCGACGTCCCGGGCGGCAGGAGGCGCGAATCCGTCGGAAGGGGCGGCGAATCGCCGGCCGGCCGCGTCGGCCCCCGCGCATGCGGCGAATCCGCACTGGAGCGCCGACGGTTGCCGGTACTGCCACCGCATTCAGGGGGGAAAGGCCGAGCCGATTCCGCCGGCGAAGGTGGATGCGATTTGCCTGGGATGTCATGACGGGATGCACGCCCGGCGGGAGCGGCATCCGCTGGGGCGGCTCTTCATACCCGGGCAGGTGGTCAAGCCGGCGGGCTGGCCGACGATCAACGACCGGCTGGTCTGCCAGACGTGCCACGAGCATATCGTGGCGTGTCGGCTGGACGCGCAGGAGTTTCGCGCCGATCCGGACTTCCTGCGGGGATATGAGGGCGGCTCGCTTCTGGCGTTCTGTGCGCGGTGCCACATCGAGCCGAAGTACCATCGCTACAAGCTGCATGAGATGCTCACGAAGGATGGCAAGCCGATCGACAGCAAGTGCCTGTTCTGTCATACGGAGGCCATCCGTCGCGAGAACATGATGGTGCGGACCGGCAATGCGGAGCTTCGGGCCGATCCGATTACGCTCTGCGAGAGCTGCCACACGGAGCATCTGGATTATTTCGAGCCCGGACATCCCGGCTCAAAGGTCACGCCGGAAATGCGGGGTTTCATGGTCGCCTTCGAGGCGATGGGCTTCGTGGGCGGGCGCTATCCGACGGCCGGGCAGATCGAGGCGGCGGCGCGGTCCGGGCGCCAACCGCAGCGACTGCCGCTCTGGCCGGGCGACAAGGTGGTTTGTTCGACATGCCACAACCCGCACCAGGAAGGCGTCTTTCCACCTGGCAGCGTGCTGGCGTACGGGGCCATGACGCCGGAGGAGATGACCCGGCGGTATCACCTGCGAGGGGTGGAGAAGGAGATTTGCGTTGCGTGCCATGACAAATAGACAGACTGGAGTGCGGGCTTCGCCGACACCGCCGGGGACGAAGCGACGCAGCGACGGAGCGGCGCGTGGAAGCCGGTCCTTCGTCGTCGCGTCGTTGCTGTTGGGTGCGGTGAGAGGGTTGTGCCTCCTGGCGGACGGGACGTCTGCCCTTCGCTTCCGGCGCCGGCACATAAGTCGCCGAGCGAACGCCGCGCCGGGTCGCTTCATTGCGACGACGCTTCTGGTCACGGCGGGCATGGCGGCGTCCGCCCGGGCGGCGGACACGGAGGGGTGCCTGAACTGCCATCGGTATCGCGGGCTGGCCCGGGTGACCGAAGACCGCAAGACGATCGCGCTGTACTACGTGGATCCGAACTACTATGTCCACGAACTCGGCCCGCACGCGAAGCTTCGCTGTACCGACTGCCATAACCGGGCCGAGGTGGAGGTCATTCCCCATCATCCCGTGACGCCCGTGGACTGTTCCCGCACGTGTCATCTGACGCCTGCGGGGCAACTCGAAGCGGTCTTTTCTCACGACACGATCGCCCGGGAGCTCGATGCGTCGGTGCATACCGGCGCGCGATTGGGCGAAGCAAACCGGCTCCTCGGCGAGCCCCTGCGGCCGGGCCAGCAACCCTGCCTCCTCTGTCACGACGAGCCCGTCTTCCGGTGGGCGGATGAAACGTGGGCCCGGCAGGCCGCCCCGATCCGTCGCTGCAATGTCTGCCATACGGAGCAGTTGCCGAAGGACAGCCAATACTACTACTGGCACGTCTACGCCCGGAGCCGATCCGCGCGGAGCCACCGCGACATCGTTCGAGTGTGCGCCCTTTGCCATGCCGATCCGCGAGTCCTTTCGCGATTCGGCCTTCCGAATTCGACGGCGAGCTACCTGAACAGTTTCCACGGCAAGGCGATGCTGCTCGGCAGCGAGGGGACGGCCATCTGTCTCGACTGCCACGTCGGTCCCTTGCAGAATGTTCATCTCATGTTGCCGCCGGGCAACCCGGAGTCATCCGTGAGTGCGGCGCGCCTGCCGAGTACGTGCCGCAGCGCCCTGTGCCACCCGTTCGCCGGTGTCGGCGTGAGCACGGCGGCCGTCCACCTGGAACTGGCGACGAGCGGGGGGATCGACCGCTTCATCGCCATCGGGTTCTTCCTGCTCATCCTTTTCACCTTCGGCCCCTCCGTGGTCCTTCAGACGCTGGAGCTGCTGCAGATCGTCTGCGGCAGACACGACCCGGCCCATCATGCTCGGCGTCGCCTGGCGCAGGAGCTGCTCGCGCGGCCGGAGGGCCGCCGGCTGCTGCGACGATTCACCGTCCACCAGCGGGTGCAGCACTGGATCCTTTTCGCGAGCTTCACGACGCTGGTGATCACGGGATTCCCGATCAAGTTCGCGGAGCGGCAGTGGGCCGGCCTGTTCGCGGCGTGGTTCGGCGGCCTTCATGTCCTGCGGAGTGCGCACCACGTGGCCGGCGCCGTGCTCATCATGGGCATGCTGTACCATCTCGGGTACATCGCGGTCACGGCCTGGCAGGACCGGCGGCGCGGCCGCAAGAGCGTGGGCCGGACGATTCTGGATTTGCCGATGGTCATGCAGTGGAGCGACTGGAAGGAACTGTGGCACCACCTGGGGTACCTGACGTTCCTGCGGCGGACGCGCCCGGAAATGGGGCGATTCGGTCTGAAGGAGAAGTTCGAGTACTTCGGTGTGTTCTGGGGATCCATGCTCCTGGGTGTGACGGGTGTGCTGATGTGGGCCAACACCTGGACCACGCAGCACCTCACGGGCAGCGTCCTGACGGCGGCCAGCCTCATTCACACGTTCGAAGCGTTCCTGGCACTGTTGCACGTCGGGGTCATTCACATGATCGGCGTGATCTTCTCGCCGACGGTCTTCCCGCTCTCTCCGGCGATGTTCACGGGAGACACGCCGCCGGAGGAGCTGGCGGAGGCCCATTCGGCCATGCTCTCGAAGGCGGCCCGCGAACTGGGCATCCAGGGGGTCGAGGGGGTGAGTCATGGCTAGTCGTGTCCTGACAGGGTGCAAGACGGTCGTCGTCCGGCTGTACGCCCTGCTCATCATGCTGGTGGTGATCTGGACCGGTTATACGGCGGTCAGTTACCTGTTTCGTGCGGTGTTCAGGCCCGTGCAGGTGCCGCGCTGGTTTGTGGAGTGGCGCGGTCACCTCGATGCAAAGGCGCTGCGGGAGCCGGACGTGCCCGGCGTCACGGGTGCGGCGGCGCGGGCGCCGCTCGGTCATTTTCACGGCGTCGACCGCTGGTTTCAGCCGGCTCCGCATAACGGCTGCACCGTCAGCGGTTGCCACATGCCGCTGCCGCACACGAAGAGCAAGGCGTTGCGGGCGTTCGCGAATCTCCACGCCACGTTCATCGATTGCATGATGTGCCACGAGACCGTGACCGCAACCCCGGCGCCGGCGATGTGGGTGAACATCGAGACCGGCCGAGGGCAGGACCCGCCGCCGATGCTCCGACTGCTTCGGGTACTCGAGGTCGATGCCGCGAAGATCCGGCGGGAGCCCGCGAGCGTCCAGCCGGACATCGACGGCCTGCTGGAGAAGACCGTTGCCCTGCTCCACGGAGATCCGCTGCTGGAGTACCTTCATCTGGAGATTCACAACGCTCAGCCCGGCAGCCCGGTCTGGGTTCATGCGGTGGACCAGCTTGGCGAATCGCTGCCGTCGTACGCGCGTGGGGAGTACGGCGCCACGATCGCTCCGCAGGCGAGCGACAGCGACCGCGAGCGGGCGGCGGCCGCACTGGCGCAGCAGACGGGCGCCTACCGGGCCGCAGCGGCCGGAAGCCCCGCGCGGGATGAGCTCTATCAGAAGATCCACGCCGCCGTGGTGCCCAGACCGAAGGGCTGCCTTCTTTGTCACGGGGGCAGACCCGCCCGGCTTGATTTCGAGTCGTTGGGGTATTCCGCGAGTCGCGCGGCGAGTCTTCACGACGCGCCGATCGCAGCGCTGATGCAGCAGGTGGAGGAAGGCCATCCGTTCTACCTGCCGGGGATCGGACCGGCCCCGGCTCCGACCCGCCCCTGAAGGCGGCGGGCGCCAGGTCGCGGAGAACGCCAAGATGATGCGCAAGGCATTTTTCTGGCTGGTGATTTCGGCATGCGGCGGGCTGGGCCTCCACCTTCGGTGGGCCGGTGCCGTTGAGCCGGTTCCGGCTTCCATGCGCATCGCGGCGGAGATCGTCCGGACGCTCACGGTTCCGACGGCGCCCCCGATGCGGATGCCGACGGATGTAGCCGTGGATCGGGCCGGGCGTGTGTTCGTGGCAGACGGCGTTGAGAACCGGATCGTCCGGTTTACGGGAGACGGCCGGTTCGATCGTGCGCTGTGCGAGGCCGACGGGCGGGCGTTCAGGCGCCCCGTGGGGGTCACGGTCGACGCCGGCGACCGGCTCTGGGTCGCTGACACGGGGAACAGTCGCATCGTTGTGTTCGATACAGAAGGCAAGCTTGTCGAGACGATCGACCTGCCCGCGCCGGCGGGAGGGCGCCCGGTGAATGCGACGGACGTCGCCGTCACCGCCGACGGCGCCCTCGCATACATCGTGGACAGCGAAAACCATCGGTTGATCGTGCGGGACAATCCGAGCGGCCGCCTCAGCTTCATGGGGCGCTTCGGCCCGGCCATCGGCCAGTTTAAATGGCCGTTCATGGCCTGCATCGGACCCGGTGGGTACGTGTACGTCAGCGAGGTGATCGGCTCGCGGGTGCAGCGGGTTGCGATTCCCGGGCGCTGGGCCGGCCAGGAGGCTCCGAGCGGCGGCTTCGGCGTGGCGATGGGGCAATTGTACCGCCCGAAGGGGGTTGCGGTGGATCAGCGCGGGCGGGTGTACGTCACAGATTCGACCGTCAACGCCGTTCAGGTGTTCGGGCCGCGTGGTGAGATGCTCGGTGCTCTGGTCGATGGCCAGGGCCTGCCCGTGCGATTCCGGCATCCTATGGGTATGGCGCTTGATGCGGCCGGGATGCTGTACGTGGTGGAGTTGGGCGCGGATCGCGTGGCCGTGGTATCGCTGCACGAACCGTCATCGGCGGCGTCCAGGCCGGCGGCCCCGGCGTCGGTGCGGCCGAAGGGGGAACGACCGTGAGGTGCACGCGCCGGCATGGGCGATGGGTTACGCCGGTCGTATGCCTTGCGGCGGCCGGCTGCTGGTTCTCGCCTGAGAAGCCGCCCTCGCCGCCATCCCCGGCCGCCGGGATGTCGCCCCCGTTGCCGACCCCGGCAGGGGCGTCTGCGCGGGCCGACAGCCGGCGCGACTGCGCGGTTTGCCACCTTTCATGGGCGGCGTCGTTTCAGAGGGCGTTCCCGGAGCGTCCGCTCCTGATCGATCAGCCCCCATTTCTCGCCGTCGCCGAGCATGAGACCTGTCTGGGGTGCCACGACGGATCGCTCGCCGATGACCGGCGTCGGGTATGGCTCGATCACGAGCACCGCAGCGGCGCGGCGCCGCCGGCGGGCATGAGGGTTCCGGAGGCGCTTCCGCTGTCGGACGGCAAGATTGTCTGCCGGACATGTCATGGGGCCCATACCGGAAAAGGCCCCGAGACGCTGGCGAACACCGTCATCACACGAGTGCCCAATGAGGCCGGCCAGCTCTGTTGGCTTTGCCATCCGACGATGACGAAGGGCCCCGGTCTCGGGACGCATCCCATCGGCGGCATGCCCTGGCCGGTCCCCGAGAGACTCCTTGCCGCCGGGGCGCGGGTCGGCCCGGCAGCCGGGCAGCTTGTCTGCCAGACGTGCCACACAGCGCACGGGGCTCCTGAGACGCATCACCTGGTCCTCGGAACCGAGAGTAGCCAACTGTGCCTGACCTGCCACGAGAAACTTCGGCCCGGGCTGTGGGAGCCCGGCGCGCCGCGCGAACACCCCATGAATCCGCCGCTGCAAACGGAAGCACAGCTTCGTGCGATCAAGGAGATGGGCACGAAGGTCGGCGCGGAAAACCGGCTGATCTGTCTGTCCTGCCACAAGGTTCATCACGGTCTGGCCGGGCGCTACATGCTCGCTGCCACACTGAAAGACAGCCGTCTGTGCCTGCTGTGTCACCCGGGGCGCGAGAGCATGTTCGGCACGCGCCACGACCTGCGCGTCAGCGCCCCGGCCGCCCGCAACCTGCTCGGCCAGACCCCGGCCGAGAGCGGGCCTTGCGGTGCATGTCACAGCTTTCATGAGTTTTCCCGGCGGCCTTCCCCGACGAAGCTCGATCCGACCGGGCTGTGCGCGACGTGCCACCGACCCGGCCAATGTGCGGAAAAGCAGAGCGGTCTGCCCTTCAGCCACCCCGACGGCGTAGCGCCGGAAGACGTGCCCGCGGACGCCGCGCTCGTGCTGTATCCCCGGCTTGACGATCCGACGAAGCGAGGTCTGGCATGTCTGACGTGCCACGATCCGCATGAGACCCGGCACCCTCACTTTTTGCGGATGGAGCCGTCGGCGCTGTGCGCGCGGTGTCATCCGGCGCAGAACCTGCCGGCGGGCGGGAAGCATGATTTCACGGGGCGGCCGCAACTGAAAAACGGTCGCGACCGGACGGCGGCCCAGACCGGCACGTGCGGCTTCTGCCACGCCGTTCACAACGCCAATGGTCCGATGATGTGGGTCGCGACGTCGCAGAGGCCCGCAACGCCCGACGCCCTGTGTACCGGGTGTCATGGCGAAAACGGTCCGGCCGCCGCACAGTCCGGCGGCAGGCTGCTGCACCCCGCGGGGCCATCGACGGCCGACCGGCTGCGGGCGACGAAGGCGGAGCTGCCGCTGTTCGCGGAGAACGGCGAGCGAAGCCCGCGAGGCTTCCTTGCCTGCGCCACGTGCCACGATCCGCATGCCGGCCCGGACAAATCGCCGGGCATGCTTCGCGCCGGCGCCGCGCCGGTTGCGAACTCCCTGTGCACGGACTGTCACCGGGAGACGGCCTACCTCAACGTGAGTCTGCACAAGCCGGCGCTGCTCGGGGCATATGCGGGGGCGGATCGCGTCTGTGGGCCGTGCCACGCGGTCCACGCCCAGCCCGGTGTTCGCACGACGGACATGTGGGCCGGTCCTTTGGGGCCTTCGACCGACGTCCCCGCAATGCGCCGGTGCGCGGGTTGCCATTCGGCGGGCGGCGGCGCGCCGGTGATTGAGTGGGCGGAGCATCCTGCCGTCCTGTTGCAGAATCTGGTGCCGCCCGCGGATCCGGGCTTCATGCCGCTCGTGAATGAGAAGGGCGAGGCGGGCGCGCGGGGGAGAATCGTCTGTATCACGTGCCACCTGCCGCACGGCCGGTCGCCTTCCGCCATGTTCCCGGGGGTCGATCCGGCGGCGATCGATCTGCCCGACCTGCGCGCCGTCATGCCCATGCTCCGGCCGTATGTCGCGCCGACTCTGTGCGATCAATGTCACGGATTCGACGGCTTGCGTCGATTCCTCTACTACCATTATCCGGAGAAGCGGCGCGGACCGGCCACCCTTCCGGGGAGTCGGCCGTGACGGTTGTCGTCCACAGGGACGATTCGCGGGTGCGCTGGTATCGGTGTCGGCGTGCGGATGCGGCGGAAAGAATGTGATATGTTGAGCGAGGTAACCCCATGAGTTCGCTCGCGAACATGCAATCGTCCGACCGGCCGGATCCCCCGACGGACCCGGCGCCTCGTGTACCGGGCCGGTGGCGCCGGCGAATTGTGAAACTTGCCGTAGCCGGCGGCATCGCCGTCGTCGTATTCGGCGTGCTGGCCGTTGTGACGGAGCACTACACGTCCCAGCCCTGGTTCTGCGGATCCTGCCATATCATGGATCCGTACTACCAGAGCTGGAAGAATGATGTTCACTCAACGAACAAGGCGTATGCCCGCTGCGTCGATTGCCACTATGCTCCGGGCGAGCAGCACACCTTCCGCGCGAAGTTCCGCGGGATCAGCCAGGTTTTCAGCTACTTCTCCGGGCGCGCCGGCGCCGGACGCCCCAAGGCGCATGTGAACGATGCGAGCTGCCTTCGGAGCGGCTGCCACGCCGACCGGAAGTACGTGAATGCCGAGGAGAAGCTCGGCAATGTCGTCTTTGTTCACGCCAAGCACCTGGACCCGCACAGCGAGATGCTCGCCACGGCGCGGACGAAGTACGCGAAACTGCGGGCCGCCCTGGTCGAAACGCTGGGGCCGGACCGCCTGGAGGGCGTCGACGCCATCGCACGCGTGGTCGGAGACACACAGGCCCGCGAACAGCGGCTCGATGAATGGCTGGCGGCGCAATCCCTTGCGAAGGTGCGCGATGACGTGCTGGCCTACGGTGAGCAGGTGCAGGTCGAGGTCCGTATCGCGCAGCTCGGCTCCCTGCACTGCGCGAGCTGCCATCAGTTCAACGCGTCGCTGACGAGCCACTTCTCGCTCGCGAAGACCACTTGTTATACGTGCCATTTCATCAACGAGCCGTTCAACCGGAACACCGGTCGCTGCCTGAGCTGTCACCATCCGCCCGCCGGCCCCGTGCCGGTGCACTACGGCGGGGGCGCGGCCACGCAGCCGACGACCTCCGTTGCCCAGCCCGTGATCACCATGGATCATGCGATGATCCTGGCCAACAACGTGAACTGCATAAGCTGTCACGCGGACCTGATTCACGGCACCGGCGAGGTCACCCGGCGCGATTGTCAGAACTGCCACGACCAGGCCCGCTACCTGAAGGACTTCGATCGCCTCACGGACACGGTGGTCGGCGAGTACCATCGTGTTCACGCGGGCGGCCAGTACGCACGATGCAACGACTGCCACCGTCTGATCGATCACAAGCTGATTCCGCTCGGCGACCTGAGCGACGCGGAGGCGTTGCTCGCGCCGGTGCGCCGCGCGTGCCAGCACTGCCACCCGGAGCATCATCGTCCTCAGGTCGAGATGCTGCTGGGGCAGGGCGGATACACGGGCCTTGCCAGGGCCATGCCGAACCCGATGACCGGGGCGCGGGCGAATTGCGATGCGTGTCATACACAGGCCGGCAACGATCCTACGGGCGAGCTGGTGATCAAGGGTGCCGAAGCCTCCTGTCGCGGCTGTCACGGGCAGGACTACTCGGGGCTGTTCCACCAATGGCGTGATGAGATCCGCGCGAGGCTGGCGGATGCCGAGGCGCTGTTGGCGGACGTGGAAAAACAGCTCGCGGCGGCCACGCAACCGGCCGGGCGCGATCGTACGGACGTCGTGCGCCTGCTGGCCCGCGCAAGGCAGAACATCCAGTTGGTGGCGGCCGCCGGCGGCATTCACAATCGCAATTACGCCCTGGTGTTGCTCGATCAGGCCGACAGCGATCTGAGGAATGTGCGGAACCTGCTGGAGACCCGATCCGGTGAAAGCGGAAAGTGAGCGAAGCTGGGATGAATGGGAGTAGGTGGGGCCCCGTGAAAGATTTCACGAGGTAGCCGCGGAATGTGGAACTTTTCGGTGCTATTTAGAACATTCTTCGCCCGCGATCCACGCCGCTGACTTGTTTGGTTTATCGGCGGACGATATAGTCCGATTGGGCCGTTGGCCGGGCGACTCGCATCTCAGGAGGGTGCACGTGTCACACAGGCGACACGCGTCGCTGCTGATTGTCGCTGCGTTTGAAATCGTCGGCTTGAGCGGCCAGGGCTGCCCGGCGCCGAGTCCGTCTCCATCCGGCGGCGGGGCGGTTTACAACAACACGACCGACGCCAGCAACGGCGGCGCGGCGTATCTCGGCTCGGCGGCCTGCCGCGCGTGCCACCCGGATGTGGATGCGCGACAGTCTCTGCACGGACACGCTCATATGCTCAACCGCATCCTTGGTCAAGCTCCCGCGTACCCGACGCAGGCAGCGCGCGCCAGCGTGCCGGAACCGCCGGCGGGTTATGCCTGGGACGACGTTTCCTACGTGCTCGGGGGTTACATTCGCAAGGCGAAGTTCATCCGTCAGGACGGTTTCATTC
The DNA here is from genome assembly GCA_964653435.1 of uncultured Planctomycetales bacterium. Classification (GTDB taxonomy): domain Bacteria; phylum Planctomycetota; class Phycisphaerae; order UBA1845; family PWPN01; genus CAZMVY01. The sequence continues at coordinate 23,694 of CAZZFA010000077.1, forward strand.
TGGCCGGCGGCGAGACAAGTCCGCTGACGCAGTGGGACTTGTCCTTTCCGCCGGCTGGAACCCTGCCGGGCTTCGTGAGCTACCAGCCGCCGGCGACGGCGGTTGCCGTGCCGTATGCGTACGCATGCTTTAGCTGCCATGTCACCGGTCCGCAGGCGCAGGATGCGAGCCATCCCGGCTTCCAGGAGAATCGGCCGGGTCTTGTCGGCACGTGGCAGGAAGCCGGCATCCAGTGCGAATCGTGCCACGGTCCCGGCTCCCACCATCCGCCGAACGCCGCGGCGCGAACGATGTACGTCGATGTCCGCGCGAGCGCGTGCGGGGCCTGCCACACGCGGTCGGCGGGAGCGGGCGTCATCCAGGCGAGCGCCGGCTTCATCGACCATCACCAGCAATACGCGGAGCTTCTGGCCAGCGGCGGACACGCCGGGTTTGATTGCATCACGTGTCACGATCCTCACGCCGGCACGAATTACGACCGGGCCAACGCAATTCGCAACGAGTGCACCGCCTGCCATCCGAGCAAGAACATGGCCCTGCACGAGGGTAAGGTCTATGCGCGGGGGGAGTACGGCGAGGTTGTCACCTGCACCAGTTGCCATATGCCGTTTGCCACGCGGAGCGCGAGTTCGGTCGTAATCGGCGAGTCCGCCGGCCGGGTGGGCGACATGCGGACACACATCTTCCGCATCAATACGGACCCGGTGGACTACACCGCGATGTTCACGGCGGATCTGGCGCAGGTCGTCAAGGACGCGGAAGGCCGGGCGGCCGTGACGCTCGATTTCGTCTGTTTGAGGTGTCATAACACGAAGGGCGGCTACCCGTTCCGGCTGACGCTTTCGTCGGCCAGCGATGCCGCTCCGGGGTTGCACGGATTTCAATGACGGGCATCGGCCATGCCCGGTGTAGCAGTTTATTGTTGCGGGGCGTTGGAGCGCCGCCTGTTCAAGAGAGGTGGATCATCATGGAACTGTCGAGATTGTATCGATTAGCCGGCCTGCACGTCGGCCTGCTGGTGTTGCTCAGCCTGGTTCTGATGGGGCAGGGGTGTCCTTCGCCCACGCCCGAACCGACGCCTCCCCCGCCGCCTCCGCCGGGCCAATATGTGGGCGCGGCGGTCACCGCGCAGGAAAGCCAGGGCTGCCAGCGCTGTCACAGCACCCACTACAACAACTGGGTCGTGACCCGGCACGCGGGCGCGTTTCAGACGCTTGTCGCGGCCGGCCAGGACCAGAACCCGGTGTGCATCGGCTGCCACACCGTCGGGTTCGGGCAGCCGGGCGGCTTCGTCGACGCCGCCACAACGCCCCAGTTTGAGGGCGTGCAGTGCGAGAACTGCCACGGGCCGGCACGCGATCACGTGAACAACGTGGACGACCCGACCAAGCGGCCTCCGACGAACATTGCCGCCAGCGTGTGCGGCCAGTGCCACAACGGCACGCATCATCCGACGTTCGACGAGTGGTCGTCGTCGGGCCATGCCGCCGTGACGGAGACGGTCGCGACGGAACTGGCGGACGGGACCGTCGCGAACACGTGCGGCCTGTGCCACTCGGGCGACGTCCGCAAGCTCGCGTATATCGAAAACGTCACACCGGTCCCGGCGGACCTTCTCAAGGGCGTGCCGACGAACCAGATGAACGCGGTCACCTGTGCGATCTGCCATGACCCGCACCGTAAGACCGGCAACTCGGCGCCGACGAACACCTCCGGCGAGGACTACCAGTTGCGCTACGCGGAGGTCAAGAGTCCGATCGCATCCAACTCGATCGCCGTCGTGACCGACTCGACCCGCTACAATATCTGCGGGCAGTGCCATCGCAGCCGTGGGAGGGTCTGGACCTCCACGAGCCGCGGTCCGCACCACAGCATTCAGGCGAACGTGTATATCGGCGAGATGCCGGTTCCCGACGGCACCGAGCCCCTCGTTCCGAACACGAATACGGTTCACCGGTTCGTGCCGGAGCAGTGTGCCACCTGCCACATGCAGACCAGGGAGTTCGAGAGCAACGAGAGCCCGGCCGACTCGGGTCATAAGTTCGCGGTGAATCTCGCCGGTTGCGTGTCGGTCGGCTGTCACCCGTCTCAGGAAGGCGTAGCGACGGACAAGACGACGTTGCAGACGTTCGTGCAGAACAGCCTGAACGCTATCGCCGCGCGCCTGGGCGATCCTTCGACCTGGCAGTACAGCGCCGAGGGCGGCCCGCCCGAGGGCCCGTCGGGGCAGGGTGCCATCCCGGACGCCATCAAGCAGGTCCGGTTTGAGTACGAGTACATATTGAATGACGGCAGTCTGGGCGTGCACAATCCGGAGTACGTGAAGCGCCTTCTGCTCGACATGGACCTGCGCCTGAAGAGCGTAGGCAAGTAGGTCGCGCGGACCGACCGGGGCGGCCCCGCTTTTCAGGGTCGCTTCGGGCGGCGGCGCACGGTGTTATTGCATGAGACACCCCGCCCTTCTCTCCGGCGAGAGGAGGGCGGGGTTTTCTTGTGGGACGGGCCGCGTTTTTCGGAAAGTGCGTCTGTTAAGCCGGCCGCATCCATGCGCCGCGGGATTCCGTGGGCCGCCTTGTCCTCTATGTGCGAAGTGCACCGCGCTCGCGAGGCGGTCGCCGCCGGGGGCTATGCGTTCCGGCGGAGGCGGCGGGCCAGAGCCAGCAGCGCCGAGCCGGTCAGCAGGGCCGTTGTCGGCTCGGGGATCGGCGGCGGGTCCTGCGGCGTGCCGCGGATCTCGATGAGGTCGTTGCCGCATTCCACGGTCGCGTGGAGTCTGAGCGGTGAGTCCTTGGGCAGGTCCAGCGCGTTGAAAGGGACGCTCCACTCGTAGAGCCACGTGGGCTCGGTATCATTTGCGTAGTGGGCGTAGAAGGCACTGTTCAGCGTTCCGGTGACGAGCAGGGTGCCGCTCGAGAGCGCCCAGGGATTGACCAGGCCCGCAACACTCGGATAACCGCCGTAGCCGGAGTGGTCGGCGATCACGCCCATCGTCGTCTCGACCGTGCGGAGTTCGCCGGCGACGAAGCCATGATTGCCGGCGTCCTGCGTGATAAGTGCGAGGTCGTAGGTGCCGTCATCGCCAACGTCGAGAAAGAGGTCGCCGAGGCGATAGCGGTAGCCGCCCGTGCTGATGGTTGTGGACAGAGGCGTCGAGGTCACGAGCAGGACTTCGAAGGCATTTCCATCGAGGCGCGCGTAGAGGGCCTCCAGGTCGAAGAGTTCGCCCGTCGCGCCGCCGGGGCTGGGTCTGTGGCCGACGCCGCCGGGGTAGTCTATCGGGCTCCAGTTGTTGTTGGTGCCTCCGTCGCCGAACGTGCCTGCCGGCGGGCCCCAGTCGGAGAAGGGCGTGATACCCCAGTCCGTGATTCGGCCGTCGGCCGCGACGATCAATGCCTGGGCCGGTGAGAACGTAAACGCGGTTACAACGACCAATGTCAGCGTGATGCATTTCATATTCATGCTCCGTTTTATGCTCCCTCCAGGAGTCCTGCACCCACATGGCGGTCGTAGAGCGCCCGATGAGTCCCGCAAGGGTCGTTGATGCCGGATGCGGCAAGTGCGATGCCACGGTGTCAGGGGCCGTGCGGGATTGTGTGATCGGCCTTCCTGGTCGGGTCGTACGGCCATCTGGATGAGAATCCGGGTACAACGTACCGGGTTTGCGTGGTCTGCCGACCTCGCGGGGGCGTGGTACGGCCACGACACCGACCACGACCGATAGCCCGCTGAAAAGGTCTAACTTCCTGATGGGGACAGGGTTGCATCCTGTCCTCGTGCGCAAACGAGCTTCGCCCCACCTCCCCGGCCGATAAGCGGATGCGCACGCGCGGGCGCTGAGCCGTCGCGGCGGCATCGAAGACGTTTGGCAGGGGCGGCAATCGGCGCGGGTGCCTGCATGGGCGTGATGAACGGAGACCGGCGCGGGGCCGCGAGGCATCGCCAGGACATCGTGTGTGGTCGAGCCGGAAGCAGCCGGCAGAGATCGCGCGCGGATAGCTCTTCGGCCGGGTGGGAGTGATGATACGGGGCCAAGTCACAGACGGGTTGCTTGCGATTGTGACCATTGCCGACGGCGACCCGGGTTGCGGAAAGACAGAAGCGCGCCCCGCTTCCTCTGCGCGTGCCGGTTCAGCGCGGTCGCATGATGCCTCCGTGTTCGGGACGCGACGGGGGGCGCATGGCCGTAGTTGCAGACGGTGGGCGGCGGGCATTCACCAGGCCCGGCTCAAGCCCGCTGGACGGCAAGCGTGGACGAGGAGGGAGCCGGTGCCTCCACCGGCCGAAGGCGGCGGCCAAAGGCAGGCCGGTTGGAAACGGCGTTGTGTGCGCGGCATACCGTCGGCTTGAGCCGGCGCGGGTTTGCCACCGCCTTCAGGCTTGGCAGCCGGTTGAAATAGTGTCGAGGCAGTCGCCGAAATCGCGTTTTCGG
>CAZZFA010000078.1:0-27871 GCA_964653435.1 uncultured Planctomycetales bacterium
TTGGGGGGCAGGGGTTGGGGATTGGGATCCGGAGACCCCTTCTACAGACCCATCCGACCGGAGCGTGGGAGGATTGGTAGCATGCCGTCCAGTCAGGCGAGCATCATCCCGTGCGTGATCTCGGTCATTCGCCAGATCCGCCCCGCGTCGATCCTCGATGTCGGGGTCGGCTTCGGTAAGTGGGGTTACCTTTTTCGGGAGTATACGGACATCGCCGAGAGCGAGGATGATCCCGGCCGGTACCCCCGCAGCGGCTGGCGCGTGCGGATCGAGGGGATCGAGGCCTTCGCCCCGTACGTGCACGACGGGCACCGGTTCAGCTACGACCGCATCCATATCGGGGATGCGTGCAAGGTTCTGCCCGGGCTGGGCGCTTATGACGTCGTGTTTCTCGGCGAGATGATCGAGCACCTGCCCATGTCCGCCGGTGAAGAACTGCTGCGCGCCGCGCTCGACCACGCGGATCGGTACGTGATCCTGACCACCCCCGCCGTCGATACCGGCCAGGGCACGGCGTGCGGCAATCCGCTCGAGCGTCACCACTGCGTGTGGAGGCCGGAGGATTTCCGCCGCATCGGACCCTGCCTGCTCGGCTGGGCGGACAAGAGGACGCGTATCGTCGCCTACCCGCGAGGGGATGCGGCCCCCGTGCGGTTGTGGGACGAGCGGGTGGTGGCGGCGCCGACGCCGCCCGCGCCTCGTACCGATCTGTTCAGCCGGTTCGGACGGCTGCTGCGCCGATGCGGCCGCCGCGTGGCGGGGTAACCCGGCATGACCTGCTTCGATGCTCGCGCGTATTGGGAAGGCCGCCTGGCTCGGCACTTTGACATCCGAGGCGCCGGGTACATCGATCTCGGACGACCGTACAACGAATGGCTGTACCGCCTGCGGCAGCGCGTCTTCGGCCGGCTTGTGCGGTCGTGCGGCATCGACTTCGCGTCGGCGGAAGTGCTCGATCTCGGGTGCGGCACGGGGTTTTACGTGGACTGCTGGGCGAAGCTCGGCGTGCGCAAGATCACCGGCGTTGATCTCACCGCGACGGCCGTCACGCGGCTGGCGGAACGCTACCCGCAGTACCGGTTTTATCGTGCGGATGTCGGCGAGGACCTTGCGTGGCTCGGTCCGGGCCGGTTCGACGCCGTTTCCTGCATGGACGTGCTCTTTCATGTTGTGGACGACGCCGCGTATGCCCGCGCCCTGCAGAACATCCGCGCCCTGCTCAAGCCCGGAGGCATTGCGCTGCTGTCGAACCATTTCGTCCACGGCAAGGCGCGACGGCCGACGCCGCATGTGGTCTGCCGACCCCTGGTCGTCGAGATGGCCGCTTTGCACGAGGCGGGCCTGGAGGTCCTGGCGCGGCGGCCGATGTTCGTCCTGATGAACGCACCCGTGGACAGCGACAACCGGCTCCTCTGGAGCTTGTGGCGCATGCTGGAGAGAGCCGTTTCCCGAAGGCCGGCTGTGGGTTTCTGGGCGGGCGGCGCATTGTATCCGCTCGAGCGCGTCCTCGTGCGTCTGTGCCGGGAAAGCCCCACGACCGAAATCCTGTTGTGCCGCCGACCGGCCGCATGACCGACCGGATCGCACCGATGTCGTTCGCTCGATCGTCCGAGTCGTTTCCGTCACGGGTCCTGTTCGCCGGGGACACGGTTTCGCCGTTTACGGCGCGGCTGGCGGGGGCGCTGCTGGCGCGGGGCCTTGATGTGGCGGTGCTCAACGGTCCGCGCCTGGTTCAGGCGGTGCGCGAACAGTATGGAAAGGCCGTGCGAAACGTTGCCTACGAGGAGGTGCGCCTTCGCGGCAACGCCCGGCTGGCGGCCGTCCGGCGGATGGAAAGTCGTCTGAACCGCCTCCGGCTGCGTCGGGTCATCCGGTGCGTGCGCCCGGACGTGCTTCACGTGAACAACCTCTACTGCGGCGAACGGCTGGACCGCATCGCGGCGATCGATCCGCCGCCGGCGCCGATGCTGGTTTCCGCCTTCGGCACCGACGTGGATGACTCCGTGATCCCCAAGCATCCGTCCTATCCGCCGATGCGGGAGCATCTGCTGGCGCGGGCGGAACTGGTCACGGCTTCCAGCGGGCCGATGGTGCAGCGGTGCCGGTCGTTCGTGCCGCACCGCCCGGAGCGGGACTTCCGTCTCATTCACTGGTACGCGGACCGGGCCCGGTTCAACATCGAGGCCGCCCGCCGTGGCCGGCAGCGATGGCGTCAGCAGTTGGGGATCGGCCCGCATGACCGGGTGGTGCTCAGCCCGCGGGCGACGGCGCCGAACTATCAGATCGACCGCGTGATCCGCGCCTTCGGCGGGGTCGTCGCCGCCGGCCACTGCCGTGCGATCCTCGTGGTCGTTCACCATGCCTCGGGCACGGCGGCACAGGATGCCTGGCTGGGCGAGCTGCGGCGGCTCGCGGCGCCGCTCGGGGCGAACGTCCGGTTCGTACCGCAGGTGCCTTATACCGAGGTTCCCGAGTTGTTCGGCATGGCCGATGTGGCCGTGAGTATCCCCCGGGCCGACGGCGCGGCGGCGACGCACTTTGAGCTGCTGGCCCTCGGCGTGCCGCTGATTGTCGCCGACCTGGACGATTACCGGGGGATCCTCGATCCGTATCACAACGCCATCCCCGTGGACGCGACGGACGACGAACCGGTCGCGCGGGCGATCCGTGCCGTGCTCACGGATCGCGCCCTGCGCGAGCAGCTTGCCTCCGGGGCGATCGCCTCGGCGGCGCGACTCGGGACCTTTGACGAGACCGTGGATGCGTACTTGCAGGCCTATCACGAGGTTATCGTTCGTGCGCGGCGGCGTCGCAGCGATCCGCTGGGCCTGAGCGAAGTGAGTTATGCCGGAATCGGCGCCCGCGAGGGGCAGTGGCCGGACATGAGCCGGACGGATCGGGGCGGGGAATGCGTTTGCTGCGGCGAGCCGTTTGGGGGGGCGATGTTCGGCGGAGAGCGAGAGGAATGAGGATCGGCTTCGTATATGAGCCCTTCGACGCCCGCGCCGGAAGCTTCGGTGCGCACGGGTATTTTCTGGCTTGCGAGCTGATTCGCCGGGGCCATGAACTGTGGGGGCCGGGCCTGCCCGCGATGCCGGGGATCGTCCCGCTGCCGGACAACAAGTGGGGTAAGCTCCGCATGGCCCGGCACGCGGACCTCCTCTACATCCGCGTCGGCATCCTGCACTGGCTCGAACGCTGCACCTGGCTGCGGCTGCTGCGGCCGTCCTGCCCGGTCGTCTGGGAGATCAACACGACCAGCGAGGAGATCCTCGGAAGCGAGACCCCCGACGCCGCCGCCGTGCGACGGTGCCGAACCGACGTGCGACGCAAACGCCGGATGGCGCGCCTCGTGGACGCGGCCGTGTGCATCGGCGAGCCGTTGGCGGAGTACGCCCGCCGATGCTACGGCATACGACGATGCGTGGCCGTACCCAACGGCGGCGACCCGTCGGCCTACATGCCCAACGGCGGCGGGACGGTTCTCGCGACGATGCCGGAACGGTTCAAGGTCTTCTGGGCGGGGGACGCGGGACTGCCGTGGCAGGGGCTGGGCGTCCTCGTCGAGGCGGCCCGGCGGTGCGAGCGCATCGCCCCGGACGTGCTGTTTGTCATAATGCTGGGTGGAAAACGTCCGCGGACGGACCTGCCGCACTACTCGAATACGCTGTACCTCGCGGGGGCCGATCGCCTCACGGCTCAGCGATACCTGGCGGACGCGGATTGTCTGGCGGCCGTGACCGTCGCGTGTAGGTGGAGAGGATTACCGAGCGGCTATGCGCTGAAGGTGCTGGAGGCCATGGCGGCGCGCAAGCCGGTGATCGCCGATGACGATGCGGCGGACCTCGTTCGAGACGGTGTGGACGGGTTGATGGTGCGGCAAGGGAGCGTGGACGCCCTCGTGCAGGCGATTCTCCGGCTGCGCGACGATGCCGGTCTGCGCGAGCGTCTGGCGGCTTGCGCGCGGGCACGGATTGAATCGGCCTTCACGTGGCGGCACGTGGTGGATCGAATCGAGCCGCTGTTGCTCGAGCTGGTTGCCGGCCGCCGGACCGCCGGGGCGGATGCGGAGGTCCGTGCGACAGGATCGGGCCGGGAAAGCCTTCCTGTGGTCGGTGTGTTGGGGCGAAGACCGTGATCGTCGGTATCCATCAGCCGAACTACCTGCCGTGGATCGGGTACTTCGTGAAGATCGCGCGGAGCGACCGGTTCATCCTCCTGGATGATGCGCAGTACGCCCGAGGCGGATTCATCAACCGCAACCGGATCAAGACGCCGCGCGGTCCCGAGTGGTTGACGGTCCCGGTACGGTCGGCGGGTCGCCTCGCGGCGCGCATTTGCGAGATCGTTCCCTGTGACGAGATTCCCTGGGCGCGAACGCACCTGCGGACGATCGAGACGAACTATCGACGGGCGCCGTACTACGCCGACGTCATGGACGGTCTGCTCCGGCCCGTCCTGGAGGCCCCGCGAGGCTCTCCGGCATGGGCAAGCCTGGCCTCGCTCAACGCGGAACTGATCCAACGGATCTGCGCGAATCTGGGCATCGACACGCCGCTCGTCGAGGCATCAACGATCGGCGTGCCTTCCCGCGGCACGCAGCGGCTGATCGACCTGGTGCGATCCGTCGGCGGGACGGCCTATCTTTCGGGCCGGGGCGGCGAGCGGTATCAGGATGTGCGCGCATTCGCCGACGCGGGCATCGAGCTGCTCTACAACGACTTCGATCACCCGCGCTACCCGCAGCTCTGGGGCGGGTTCGAGCCGAATCTTTCCATCCTCGACTGCCTGATGTGCTGCGGTCCGGCCGCCGCGCGGCGCCTCGTGACCACGGCCGCCGCGCGGGCCGACTGCCCGGTACGGGAAATCTGACAGACACGGGAGGCGGGCATCCCGCCCGCCGACGCACCGCGCAAGCCGCTGCTGCGGCATGGGGACTCTGACACATGGCCAACCGGATTGACGCGGAACGTGCTTTCATCCTCGCGCCGCACACCGACGACGGCGAGCTTGGCTGCGGGGGAACGATCAGCCGTCTTCTGGAGGAGGGCGTGGACGTCTACTACATTGCCTTCAGCACGTGCCGCACTTCGCTGCCGGAGGGCTGGGCGCCGGATACCCTGGAAAAGGAGCTTCGGGCCGCCACGTTGCGGCTGGGCATCCGGGCGGATCGCCTCATTGTCTTCGACTTCGAGGTCCGGCATTTCGATCGGGCCCGCCAGGAGATTCTCGAGCAGCTCGTCGATCTCAAGCGGACCCTTGCGCCCGACCTTGTGTTTCTTCCGTGCCCCCAGGACATGCACCAGGACCACGTCGTCATCGCGACCGAAGGCATCCGCGCATACAAGCAATGCACCGTGCTGGCGTACGAGCTCCCCTGGAACAACATCACGTTCAGTACGCAGTGTTTCATCGCCCTGGAGGAGCGGCACGTCGCGCGGAAGGTGCAGGCCATCCGCTGCTACGCCTCGCAGCAGGACCGCCCGTATGCGGATCCGGCCTTTATCCACGGCCTGGCCCGGACCCGAGGCGTTGAGAGCGGCCACCCCTACGCGGAGGCCTTTCAGGTGATCCGCTGGAACATCGCCTGCGCCCCGGTCCCCGCAGGAAGCCTCGCCTCCCAGGTGCTCGGTGAGGCCGCGCCGCTTGCCGGCCCGCGGCCCGCCTCCGCCCGGAAACGGGAGCGCGCCGGCCGGTCCGTGCCCCTTCTGGTGCGAAGCGACGAGGGCCTGGAGTGTCTTCCCTGAATCGCACGAGCCGCCACGATCGCTGGGCGAACGAACCGCGTCGGATCGCGCCTCATCGGCGAGCGGTGTGCGGCCGGCCCGGAGCGCGGCGGCGATGACGCCGCTCATCCGCTCTGCGAACGGTCGCGCTCGGGTGGCAACCCCCGGCGCAACACGACCATGAACTGCCCCAGACGAATACTCTTTGTCGCGAACGGCCACGCGGTCCACGCGCAGGAATGGATTCGCCTGCTTGAGGGCACGGGCTGGGATGTCCACGCCTTCGTCGGTGGCGCGGTGCCGCCCTTCCGGATCGACGCCACGTTCCACACGCTCGACACCAAGGCGCCGAACCCCGCGGCCAACCGCGTGAAGCCGTTCTGGCCCATGAGCCGCGGCGTGGCGCGGGTTTGCCGCCTCCGCTTCGGCGACGGACCCGATGCCGAAGCACGGCGGCTTGCCGCCCTGATCCGCCGTCTTCGCCCGGCGGTCGTACATTCGCTCCGCCTGCAAGACGAAGGCTACACGGCGCTCGGCGCCCTCGATGCGATCCGGGACGTCGGGGCGGCGTGGGTGGTGTCGCTCTGGGGCAGCGACCTCGTGTGGTTCGGCGAGTTGCCCGGGCACCGGGACCGAATCCGGTCCGTGATGACCGCCTGCGACTGTGTGCTGGCGGATTGCCGCCGCGACCTGGAACTGAGCCGTCTGTACGGCGCGGCGGAACACCAGATTGGGCTGCCGGAGGCGATTCCCGGCAACGGCGGCCTCGATCCGGAGACGATCCGCGGCCGCATACGGATAGCCGACCCCGTCCGACGCCGTGTTATTCTGCTTCCCCACGCACGGGACGACCGGTTTCATCGCTTCGCGCCGGTCCTGGAGGCCCTGCGGGATGCCCGCTCGGCCCTTCGTGGGCTGACGCTTGTGTTTCTCGGCGCCGACGAGGCGAGCCGCCGCGCCATTGCCCTTTTGTCGCCGGACCTGTCGTGCCGCTGCATCGTCTGCGACCACCGCCCGCGGGAAGAGGTTTTCGACTGGCTTGTTCGGTCGCGCGCGATGGTCAAGCCAAGCCTTTCGGACGGTACGCCGAACGTGATGCTCGAGGCGATGGCGGCCGGCGCGCTGCCGGTGCTTTCGCCCATTGCTTCGATCCGCGAGTGGATCGATGACGGCATCAACGGCCTGCTGGCCGCGAACGACGATGTTCCCGGCCTCGTGCGGGCGGTTGCGCGGGCGTGTCTGGACGATGCCCTCGTGCCGCAGGCGGCGGTGCAGAACGCCGCCGTCGTCGCCGCCCGTGCCGATCGCCGGGTCATCCGGCGGAAGGTGCTGGACCTGTACGAAAGCCTCTTTCGCAAGGGGGGGCGGGGTTCGGGTTTCGTGGAGGAATCGGAGGCGTCGGCGCGGGCTGCCGGATGCCCCCGGCGGGCAGAGGCCGTCATTGCGGAGGCTGAATCATGCGTATCCTCGTAACGGGCGGGCTGGGCGCGGTCGGATCGTTCCTCGTCCCGGCCCTGCGGGCGCGTGGCCATCAGGTCTGGGTGTGCGACCTCGTCCACCACCACTCGCCGAACTACCTGCGCTGCGACGTGTCCGAGTATCGCCAGATCGAGCAGCTCTTCTGCGGCGGGGGCTGGTCCGGCGGATACCACACCCGTCCGCGCGGCTTCGACATGGTCTACCACCTTGCCGCCGAGTTCGGCCGCTGGAACGGCGAGGACTACTACGAAAACCTCTGGAAGACCAACGTCATCGGCACGAAGAACATCCTGCGCATGCAGGAGAAGGAGGGCTTCCGCGCCGTCTACTTCAGCAGCTCCGAGGTGTACGGGGACTGGGACGACATCATGCTGGAGAGCGTGATGGACCGCCATGAGATCCGTCAGCTCAACGATTACGCCATGACGAAGTGGGTGAACGAGATGCAGGTCCTCAACTCCGCCGCCATGACCGGCACGCAGAGCGTCCGCGTGCGTCTCTTCAACACGTACGGCCCCGGCGAGTATTACAGCCCGTACCGTTCCGTGATCTGTCTCTTCTGCTACCGCGCCCTGCACGACATTCCGTACAAGGTGTACACCGGGCACCGCCGCACGAGTACCTACATCACCGACATGGCCGAGACGCTTGCCCGGATCGCCGAGCGATTTCATCCCGGCGAGGTGTACAACATCGGCGGCCTCGATTACCACGACATCAAGACGGTTTCCGATCTGATCCTGCAGTACCTGGGCAAGTCGGACGAGGACCTCGTCACCTACGTCGAGTCGGAGCCCTTCACCACGAAAGACAAGCGGGTGGACTGCACCAAGGCCGTCCGCGACCTCGGGCATGATCCGAAGGTCACCCTTGCCGAGGGTATTCCGCAGACGCTCGAATGGATGAAAAGGGTCTACTGTTCCCCCGGAGTCTGCGTATAGCCGGGCCGGCCGCGCGATTGCATGCCGATTCAGCCTGGTCAGGAGCGGGATCGGACGGCGACGCCGCTTATGAGCACAGACCTTCTTGAACCGCTCACCTGTGAAGCGCGCCCGGCGTCCTCCCGCCCGCTGCCGCGGCTGCTGGTCGTTACGTACTATTCGCCGGCTGCCCGGCACGGCGGGGCCGTATGCGTTCAGAACCTTCTGGATGGTTATCCACCCGAGCGGCTTGCCTGGATGCACCACGAAAGGCCCGTCGTCGATCCGGCTTCGCCCGCATCGAAGATCGCGCAATGGCCGGTGGATCTGCTCCGACGCCCGAACCGCTTCGGCCTGCGGCGGCTCAAGGAATACGGGAACTGGACGATTCACTCGCCGCGGATGGCCCGCGAGGCCGCCCGCCTTGCCCGGGCGGCCGGCATCGAAGCCGTTCTCGGCATCGGCCCCGGTATCTCGGTGTGGACGAGCTACCTGATCGCCCGAACGTTGAGGATCCCGCTGCACCTATGGATCCACGACGATCCGGTGGCGTATGCAAGATTCCGCGGCGGCTCCGGCATGCTCGTGTCGCGCGTGCGGCGGTGCTTCCGGCGCGCCTACCGGGGCGCGGCCGTTCGATACACCATCTCCGAGCCGATGCGCGAATACTACCGCAAGCTCACCGGCTGCGATGCGATCGTGCTCCCCCCGAGCCTCGGTCCCGGGGGAGTGGGCATCTCGCGCGCCGAGCAAGGGTGGGTGGACGTTTCGCCCGCCGTGTCCTGTGTTCCCGCGGTGTCGGTAGCGGCTTCGGCGCCGCCGTCGCGCCGGATGCCTCCGCGTCGCATACGGATCGGCATCGCCGGCTCGGTGGCCGGCGCGGAGGTGTGGCAGAGCTTCGCGCTCGCGCTCGAGCATCTCTACGGCGACGCGCCCACCGACCGCCAGCTGGAGGTCGTCGCCTTCTGCGAGCCTCATGGCATTCCGATCCCGCCGGGCGTGCAGCGGCGCGGCTGGGTCACCGTTCGCGGGTGGCAATCCGCGGACGTCGTCGATCGTGAGCTCGCCGGGATGGATTATCTCTACATGCCGTTGTGGTTCTCCGAAGATCGCCGCCTTCACGTGGCGACGTCTTTCTCCACGAAGTTCGTGAGCTACCTCCGCGCCGGCGTGCCGATCCTCTGTCATGTGCCCGGCTACAGCGCGGTGGCGGCGTTCGTGCGGCGCTGCCCGGTCGGTCCGATCCTCGACACGATGGACGTCCCGACGCTGGCCGACCGCCTCCGCGCGGTCTTTGAGAGCGAGGACTGGCATTCGCGTTACACCGCCGCCAGGGATCGGGCCCTGGCGGAGTTCGACCACGCCGCCCTGGTACGCCGCTTCCACGAAAGCCTCCTCGGCGGCCCCGGCTGCGCGAAACCGCCGGCCGCGATTCCGAACGCCCTGCCCGGGCGACCGAGGCGACCATGAACGAACGGACACAGGTGGAATCCCCGGTTGAGGCGCCCCCCATCCCCGCCGACGATGCGCTGTGGCCCAGATGCGTCACACGCCGCTGGCGGCCGGCCGCCCGCTCACTTCGCATCCTCGAGGTATGCAACGACTTCCCGCCGACCGTCGGCGGCAGCGAGACGCACAACACCGGCGAAGTCGCCTTTCTCGCGGCCCGCGGACACAAGGTCTGCGTGCTGGCCGTCCGCGATATCGAGGCGATGGCCCGCAACGGGATCGACGATCGTACGCGGAGCGTTATCGGTCAGGGCCGGTGGCACTGGTCGTCGGAGTACAAGGTTCCGGTGTACGAGGCCGTCGACCGCAACCGTGCCTCCCTGCTGCCGCTGGCAGCCCGGTACGCGACGCTCTCTCGTCGTCACGGGCCGTTCGATGTTGTGGTCGTTCATCGCGCCCACTTCCTGCCCGCCTTCGCCATGGCCCGGCGCCTTGTGCTGACGCTGCACTACATGGAACTCGTCTGCCCGAAGCACGTGGTGGCGCCGCTTTGCTCCATGAGCGCGGACGGCCGATGCGACTGCTTCAAGGAGCGTTCGCTCTGGCAGAACGCGAAGTGGCGCCTTCGTCGCCGTCTGAGTACGCGGCTGATGAGCGCGGTTGTGACGAAGTACCCGCATATTGCGGACAAGCTTCGGGCATCGGGCATCCCGGAAGCGAAGATTCATCATATTCCCAACTGGATCGACACCTCCGTGTACGGCGGGCGCCGGCGTGGCTGGCCGTCCATGCCTGCCGATTTGCCGGACTGGGCACGCGCGGGCTCCTTCCTGTTCGTTCTTCTCTGCCGCCTGGCGCCCGGGCACGGAAGCCGCCACGCGATCGACGGGTTCATCCGCCTGGCGCGGCGTGTTCCGGGCGTGCGTCTGCTGGTGATCGGCGACGGCCCCGAGGCGCCCGTCCTCCGGCGGCGTGTGGCCGAGGCCTTCCTCGCCGACCGTGTCCGCTTCCTGGGTCGGCTGGACCACGCCGACGTGCCGGCCGCGCTCTCGTGGGGCGACTGCGGGCTGGCGACGTCCGACATGGACAACTACGGCTGGCGGCTTCTGGAGATGATGGCCGCCGGCCTGCCCGTGATCGCCACGAACGCCGGGCCGATGCGGGACCTCATCGAGGACGGCGTCAGCGGCTACCTGTGCGCCGCCACGCCCGACGGGGTCGCGGCGGCGATGGAGTGCATGCTCTGGGGCCGCGGCGGATGCCGCGAGATGGGCGCCAACGCCCGCGCGAAGATCGAGCAGACGTTCTCTCCGGACAACCTGTTGAAGTACGAGGCGGTCCTGCTGGGCGAACCGAGGCTTGAGGGGGGAGGGCTCTGCGAGCCCGATCTCTGCTGAAGTACGAAGCGGTCCCTATGGGGAAACCGAGGGCATGACAACGAATCGCTGGCGCGTTCTGTTCGTGGTCGATGCATTCCCCGACGCGAGGAACCCGACCGACGGGGTGTTCCTCCGCGATCAGGCGGCGGCGCTGCGCCGCCACGCGGATGTCGGCGTCGTCCTGCCGCGGACCGTCTCGCCGCGCCAGTGGATCGCGCGCCGGGCCAGGCCCCTGCGCGACAGGCGGAGCGAGGACGGGGGTGTTGTCGTCTTCGTGAACGAAAGCTTCGTGCCGACCGCGCGGGCGACGGGCCGGCTCATCCGCGCGCGCTGCCGTTCGCTGGAACGGGCCGTGCGAGCGTTCGGTCGGCCGGATGTGATCCACGCCCACGGTGCGGCCTTCGCCGGCGAGACCGCGGTCTGCGTCGGCCGGGCCCTCGATGTACCGGTGGTCATCACGGAACACTACAGCTTCCTTCCGCGACTGTTCACGGCGTACGGCGACCGGTTGCGGCGCGTCTACGAGGCGGCCGACGTCGTCTGCGCACCCTCGCACAGCCAGGCGTGCCGCCTCGCGGAACTGGGTGTGGCCCGGGCGGTGCGGTGCCTGCCCAACGCGGTCGATGCCGACACCTTCGCTTTCCGTCCGGTTGCGCCGCCGGCCGGTGGTACGTGGCGACTGCTGTGCGTGGCGCGCGACCATGAGGTAAAGGATCTCCCGACGCTGATCGAGGCGGCGGCGCGGCTGCGCGGCGTGCCGTTCGAGCTGTGCATCGCGGGTGGCGGCGAGTACCGCCGCGCGCGGACGCTCGCCGCGCTGCGCGGACTCGACGGGCGGGTCCGCTTCCTCGGCGCGCTCACGCGGGACGAGCTGGCGGGTGCGATGCACGCCTGCCACCTGGTCGTCTCGTCCAGCCGCATCGAGACGTTCGGCCTCTCGCTCGCCGAGGCCCTCTGCACCGGCCGCCCGGTCGTGGCGACGGACTCGGGCGGACCGCGCGACATCCTCCGGCCGACCGACGGGCGGATCGTGCCGGTCGGCGACGCGGCGGCTCTGGCCGATGCAATTACGGACGTGCTGGAGCATTACGCCGAGTTCGATGCGCAGGCCGCCGCGGCCTCGGCGCGGGAGCGGTTCGGGTTCGATGCGTTTGCCGACCGCACGATGGCGCTTTACGACGAGCTGTGCCGCGGTGCGGCGCCGACCGGCGGGCATCGACCGGAACGTGGAGGCGGCCGCGCGATCGGGGACATCACCACCACGGTGGTGATCCCGACGCGGGATCGTCCTGCGGCGCTGACGGCGTGCCTGGAGAGCCTTCGGCGTCAGACGGTGCGGCCGGGCAGAGTGCTTGTGGCGGACGCCTCGGCGGACGATTCCGCCCGCCGGGTCGTCGAGTCGATGGAGTCTCCCGAGGGCGTCGCCGTGCGGTACGTACGGTGCCGTCGCGCGGGCGCGTCGGCCCAGCGCAACGAGGCGATCGACCTGGCGGATGGCGAAATCATCTTCTTTCTCGACGACGACGTCGAGTGCGAGCCGGCCTTCGTCGAAGAGATCCTCAAGGTGTTTGCCGAGGACGCCGAGGGCGAGATCGCCGGCGTCAGCGGAACGATCGTGAATCAGACGCCCGGCACGCCGTCGCGGCTGAGCCGCGCGTTCATGCGTTGGATGGCGGGCGGCGAGCTCCGTCGGTACGGCGGGCGCCTGATAGGCCCGGCGTGGAACCTGCTGCCCGCCGATGCCGGAGACGCCGTGCGGACGGTCGAGTGGCTGCCGGGCGGCTGTGCGGCGTATCGGGCGGACGTGCTGCGGCAGTGCCGGTTCAACGAGTCCTTCGGCGAGTACTCCTTTGCGGAAGACGTGGAGCTTTCGGCGCGTATCCGCCGCTACGGTCGTCTCGTGAACACCGGGCGGGCCCGTATGTTTCACCGGGACCTCGGCTCGACGTCGCACAGGCAGCCCCGCCGCCTGGGCTACGAGCAGGTGGTGAATCGGTGGACCATCGCACGCGACGTGCTCGGCCGCACGGGCTGGATCGACAGGCTGAAGCTGGCGGCGCTTCAGGCGTATTTCGCCGTCTCTGAGCTTCGCGGCTGTCTGGCCGGGCGGGCGGGTTGGCGACGGATGCTGCTGCTCTGGATCGGGCGGCTGGAGGGACTGGCGGCGGTATTCGCCGGGCGCAAGCGGGCGAGGGACAAGGGCGGAACGTCCGCGCGCGGCGGGGAACGGCCGCCCCGCGACAGGAGAGTCGCCGCCCGGAAGCAATCGGACAGGGCGGTGAATCTCGCGCTGCGGCTGCCGACCTCGGTCGCGAGCCGCGTCCGTGTGTTCGGGTATCGCCTGATGGGCATGCGGATCGGGCCGCGGTGCCGACTGGGGCGCATCGGCGTGCCGCGGAATCCCTGGGATGTGGAGCTGGGCGAGGGGGTGGCGCTGGAAGCGGGCGTCGTGCTGCTGAGCACGGGCGGGCGGACGGACCGGCCGCGAATCTCGATCGGGTCAAATGCGTACGTGAACCGGCACTCGTACTTCGATGCGTCGTTGTCCATCGCGGTCGGACGCGGCGCGATGATCGGGCCGTTCTGCTACATCACCGATCACGACCACGGGACGTGCCCGGGTGCGCCGGTCAGTGAACAGCCGCTTGCGGCCGCGCCGGTGCGGATCGGGGCGGGGGCGTGGCTGGGTGCCGGCGTGCATGTGCTCAAGGGGGTGCGGATCGGGGCGGGGGCGGTTGTGGGGGCCGGGGCCGTGGTTACGCACGACGTGCCGGCGGGCGCGATTGCGGCGGGCGTTCCCGCCCGGGTGATCGGCTGGCGCGAGGAGAGCCGGTGTCGGACCGCGAGGAATGCGGTCCGCACGGCGGACCCCGCAGAGGCGCAGGAATTGGTCTGTACGGCGTAAAGCGGTTCGCAGGACGACTCCTGCGGCGCTACAGCACATGAAGTTCATCGTTGCACATTCGGGCAAGCAGCACGCGTACCGCCACGCACTGGCGCTGCAGAACCGCGGCCGTCTGGCACGGTTCATCACGAGCACGTATTACCGGCCCGACCGCCGCCCCGAGGCATGGCTGCGCTGCTGGCCGCGGGCGGACCGTGCGATGCGCCGGCGCCACCTCGAGGGGCTGGATGAGGCGGTCCGGCGGCAGTTGTGGCTCGAACTGCCGGAAGTCGCGTGCCGCGCGCTGATCGGCAACGGCAGGCTGGCGCAGCACCTGACCTACGTGCGCGACGCGGCGTTCGACCGATGGGTGGCGCGGGGGCAGATGCGGGCGGGCGATGCCCAGGGGTTCTGGGGCTTTCAGGGCAGTTGCCACGACAGCCTTGCGGCGGCGCGGGCGCGCGGTCTGCTGGCCGTGGCGGAGTTCGCCACCGGGCACGTCCTCGCCGCCGAACGCATCCTGGCGGCCGAGGCCCGACGGTGCCCCGAGTGGGCCGACTCGCTGAACAACTGCGGCTTTCCCGCATGGTACCGGCGGCGGCTGGAGATCGAGCCCCATCGAGCGGACGTGTGCGTGGCGGCCAGTTCGTTCACCCGGGCCACGCTTCAGGAAGCGGGCGTAGCGGCCGAACGCATCCGTATCCTGCCGCTCGGCGCGGATCTGCGGCGGATCCGGCCTTCGCCGCGACCGACGGGGGGACCGTTCCGCATCCTGTTCGTCGGAAGCGTCGGACAGCGCAAGGGGATCAAGTATCTGCTCGAGGCGTATCGGCGCATCCGATCCGCGAACACGCGGCTGGTGATAGCCGGGCCGATGGTCGGCAGCGGCCGGGCGTTCGAGGCCTGGCGACCGTACGTCGAGTACCTCGGCCGCGTGGACCAGGCGCGGGTCTTCGTGGAGATGGCCCGCAGCCACGTGCTCGTCCTGCCGTCGCTGTTCGAGGGGTTCGGGCTGGTCATGGTCGAGGCGATGGCCGCCGGGCTGCCCGTGATCGGCAGCACGCATTCGGCGGCACCGGACATCATCGAGGACGGCGTGAGCGGATACGTGCTGAAGCCCGACGACGTGGAGGGGTTGTGCGATCGGTTGACAGGGCTGGCGAGTCGGCGTGAGCGGGTGTGCGAGATGGGGCGCAACGCGGCCGAGCGGGCGCGCGCGTTCGGCTGGGACGCGCACGAGGAGCGGCTGGCGGAGTTGTGCGAGGAGCTGGCGTTGTGGCGGTCGTCCGCGACGGGCAGCGCATCCTGCGCGGCCGGCCGTGGTCCCCGACCATGCGGACCACGGGAAGCGGAGGAAATGCACGCGGCGTGTGAAGAGGTCGCCGTCCGCACCTGAGAGGGAGCGAAGGATTGTGAACGAGAGGAGCATCAGTGTCATCATCCCGACGCGGAACCGGCTCGACGACCTGCTCGTGACGCTGGAGCGGATCGGGCGCGATCCGTATCCGCGCGTCGAGGTTCTGGTGGGCGACGACGGTTCCGATATGGATCCGCGGCCGATCCTTGCCGAACGGTTTCCGCGCGTGCGCGTCGTGCGCAGCGGGAAGCGCGTCGGCCCGTGTGAGCTGCGAAACCGGCTGGCGGGCATGTCCAGCGGTGAGATCCTCGTGGGTCTTGACGACGATTGCCGCTTTGAATCGCCGGAGGCGTTCGCGGCGATCGTGAGGCACTTCGCGGCCGATCCGCGCCTCGGGCTGTTGTCCTGCCGGGTGCGCCGGCCGGACGGTACGCTGTGGCCCGCGCATCGCGGCGAACCGCTTCGCGAGACGACGGCGTTCATCGCGTGCGGGTTCGCCGTCCGGCACAGCGCGTTCGAGGCCGTCGGCGGATTCGATCCGGCGATTTTCCGCGCCGGCGAGGAGCGCGATCTGGCCATGCGGTTGTTCGCTGCCGGATGGACGATTCGCCACACGGACGACATCGTGGCCGACCACTGCGAGTCTTCCGCGGAGCGGGACCATCAGTTCATCCATTCGCACGCCCTGCGAAACGAATTGCTGTTCGTGGTCCGGTACGCGCCGGCGTCGCGGCTGCCCTTGCGGCTCGTTCGTCAGATCGCCTCCCACGCCGTCTTCTGCGCAAGGAACGGCTGGTGGCGGGCGCTGCGCGTGGGATTGGGCGGCTTTATGCGCGGTGCGCCGGGCGCGCTGCGGCGGCGCCGGCCGGTCGCGAGGCAGACATGGCGGCGGTTCCTCGATCTGAGCCGTGACCCGAGCGCCGACGCGGACGCAACGATTCGGGGCGGTGCTGTTCCCGGCAAGAGGGGTACCGCTCTCGACGACCGGGCATCCTGTGCCCGTCCCGGCGGGCAGGCGGCCTGCGCGGCCGTCGGCGGGCGAGATACCCGAATCCCGGCGGATGAGGCAGGAACCGAAGACGGCGCTGGTCATGCCGTCGCGCCGGATGGGCGCACGACGACGGACCGGAAAGGGCGACTATGCGAGGTCGGGTAGCGTATTGCGAGGTGCCGAAGCTGGCGGGGGTGTACACGTTTGCGGTGAACCTGGCCGCGCAGCTTCCGCGGTTCGGCTACGACCTGCGGCTCGTCGGGGTGGGGCCGCAGGCGAAGGCCGACTATGCGAGCGGATTGAGCATGCTGCCCGCGGAGATCCTGGCGCCCGAGGCGCGCGAGTTCGAACCGCAGCGCGAGGCGCTGGTCGGCTGGCTCCGCCGCGAGTCGATCGACATCGTGATGATCTCCGGGAGCGAGGTGGAGCACAGGCTCGTTCCGGCGTTGCCGGCGTCAATTCGCGTCGTGTCGGTGGTCAACAATGCAACACGTGGGCACTATCGCGTGGCGACGTACGGCCACGAGCGGATGCACCGTCTTGTCTGCGTGAGTCCGCGGCTCCGGCGCGACATCATCCGACGGTTCGGGGTGCCCGCCGAAAAAACGGTGCTCATCCCCTATGGGATCGATGCCGGGGCGTACCGACGGGACGCCTCGTCCGGCGAGCCGGGTAACGGCGCCTCGCCGCTGCGTCTGGTGTATCTCGGGCGGATGTGCGATTCGGCGAAGGGGATCTTCCTGATTCCCCGGATCCTGGCGCGATTGGACCGGGCCGGGGTGCCGTTCCACCTGACGGTGATCGGCGACGGACCGGACCGCGAGCGGTTTGCGTCGAGAATGACGGCGGCGGGGCTCGCCTCGCGGTGGACACACAAGGGGACGCTTCGGTACGACGCGGTCGCGGACGAGCTGCGTCATCACGACGTGATGCTCATGCCCTCGCGGCACGAGGGGTTCGGGATGGTTCTGGTCGAGGCGATGGCGGCGGGGTGTGTCCCGGTTCTCTCGCGAATCAAGGGGGTCACGGATTCCATCGTGACGAGCGCGGATCACGGCATCCTCTGTCCGATGGGGCGGGTGTCGGCGTTCGCATCGGCCATCGCCTCCCTCGCGCGCGATCGGGGACGGCTGCGGCACATGTCGGCCGCGGCGAGCGCGCGGGTGTGCGAGGCGTTTACGCGCGAAGAGATGGCGGCCCGCTACGCGGAAGTCTTTGATGCGATCCTCGCGGAGCCTCCTGTCGGGCCGACGCCGCGACGAAGTGCCGGGCCTCGGATGCCGCGATGGCGGCCCGGACGGCTGGCGGCCTGTCGGCGCGCGATACCGGCACCGATCAAGAATTGGATCCGAACGGCCTGCGAACAGGTAGGCTGGACCGTTTAGCCTGGGGTGAAACGATGAACGCGGTATGGTCGGCCTGGGTGGGCACAGCTCTGCTGGCGGGTGCGGTCTATTACGACGTGCGACGGGACGTGCGGCGGGTGGTGTCCGCGCGGAACGTCGTCCTGTTCGGCCTCTTTGTCTGGTATCTCCTGGAGGCGGTCCAGGGACCGCCGGCGGTATTCCAGTACGGCGCCACGGCGTATGAATACGCCGTCCTGCTGGTCATGCTCGCCGCCGCCTCATTCCTCGTCGGATACCACCACTCCTCGGCGAAATGGTTTGACGGGTGCGGCCGCCGCGTTGCGCGGCTGGGCGATCGCGAGTTCCGCCGCCAGACGCTGATCGTCGGCGTGCTGGTGGGGTCGATCCCGGTTGTGCTCTACGGGCTCGCCGATCCGGCCGAGACCCTGCGCGGGCTGATCGCCGCGCGCGCGGGATGGCGCGGCACGCTGGTCCGTCCGGCACTGGGCGACTTCCGCGCGGCCGTGGTCATGATCGAGACCTTCCTGCTGGCGGTGGCCTGGGTGGCCATGCTGATCCTGGCAGACAAGCGGCGCTCTCGCGGGATCACGATTGTGGCGGCGGCCGTCCTGGCGTGGCACATGATGCGGGCCTACGGGACCGGGTCGCGGTCCGTGGTGTTCCTGGCCCTGCTGATCCCCGCGGCGTGGTTGTACTGGCGGTGCGATGCCCAGCGGCAGCGTGGACTGCTGCTGGCGGCCATTCCCTTCGCGCTGCTGTTCTACTGGTTCGCCGGGGCGATGGTCGAGGGGCGCAAGGAGGGGCGTCTCGATTTTGCGAAGACGCCCTCGTACATGGGGCACGAGATGTTCCGCGAACTGCTCTTCGTGCTCGATCAGGTTCCCGGGAAGCGGCCGTATCTGTACGGCGAAACGATCGCGATCGAGCTGATCAACCCGATTCCGCGGTTCCTCTGGCCCGGCAAGCCGGTCGGCTTCGGCGTGACGTACGCCGGCTGGCAGGGCCAGGATTCGCTGGGGGGCGGGCCGACGATCTCGCCGGGCATCCTCGGAGAGATGTACATCAACGGCGGCGTGATGGCCGTCATCCTGCTGAACATCTTCGGCGGGATCGTATGCCGCGCGTGGGACCGGATCGGACCGCAGCGGACGCGATCGCTGCCTGTGCTGATGTTCTACTCGCTCGGCCTGGGTTGCCTGCTGATGCTCGGGCGGTCGTTCAGTCTGTCGCTGTTTTACCAGATGTTCGCGGTGTTGATCTGCATCGGCGTCGTGGCGGCGCGGTTTCGGCCCCGGCGGCCTGCGGCGGCGGAAGGAGAGCCCGACGTTCCGGCGTTCCCGGACGGGCGGTGCCTGTCGGGGCCGGGCGGATGGGCGGCGCCGTCGGAAAGCTGACCGCCGTTTTCGGTAAGACGGTTTCGCGCGGGGTGTGCAGGCAGGCCATGCCATTGCGTGCTGATTCGGCTTGGAAAGCTGGCGAGATGCCCGCCTCCCGTGTTCGGCGGCGGCTGAAGGCCTCGCTGCGGAGCTGACGTCGGTCGCTCCTGCGGGGGTGGAAGG
Source organism: uncultured Planctomycetales bacterium (assembly GCA_964653435.1). Taxonomy (GTDB): domain Bacteria; phylum Planctomycetota; class Phycisphaerae; order UBA1845; family PWPN01; genus CAZMVY01. Next base: position 19,112 of record CAZZFA010000078.1, read on the forward strand.
GAACGAATCTCTCGAACCGAAAGCGGCACGATCGGGCCGGCGGCGGCGTTTTCATGCCAACGACCATCCTTCATCTGATGCAGTGCACGTACCTGGGCGGGACCGAGCAGACGATGTACACGCTGATGCGCGGCCTGCAGGCACGTGGGTTCGACTTCACGGTGTGCTCGATGCATCCGGCGGGCGACGGGGCGGCGGTGTTGCGGGAATGCGGCATCCCGGTGATCGGGCATGAGTACCGCGGCCGCTTCGGCTGGCGGACGCACCGGGTGCTGCGCCGCACGATCGGCGGTCTGGGCTGCGATCTCGTGCTGGTCAGCGGGCCGACGCTCTCCGGGGCCGTGGCGGTGCGGCACGCCCGCAGCACGCGGCGGGTGCTGACGGTGCATTACCATCACGGCACGAGCGCCGCATCGCGACTGAAGTGGGGCGCGTTCTACCGGCTCTTCGGGGCGGACTACGCCCGCATCACATTCCTGACGGACTTCATTCGGCGCGAAGCCGAGGCCGTGGCCCCGCACCTGGCCGATCGTTTCGTCACGATCCGGGCGCCGATCGCGGTGCCCCCGGCGCTGTCGGCGGATCGGCGGGCGGAGCTCCGGGCCCGCTGGGGGCTTGCGCCGGATGCGCCCGTGGTGGCCAACGCCGGGCAACTGATTCCGCGAAAGCGGTGGGACGTGTTCCTGAACGTGGCGGCCCGGGTGGCGCGCCGGGAGCGCGATGCGCAGTTTCTGATCGCCGGCGACGGGCCGGCGCGGCCGGCGCTGGAGGCAAGGGCCCGCGCGCTGGGTCTGGACGGCCGCGTGCGTTTCATCGGCTGGCAGCGGGACACGTACGCCGTGTACGGCGCGAGCGACGTGCTGCTGTTCAACTCGGACGCCGATGCGTTTGGTCGGACGCCGGCCGAGGCGATGGCCTGCGGCGTGCCCGTGGTGGCGTCCGTTGCGTACGGGGGGACATCGGAACTCATCGAGCACGGGCGCAACGGCTTCCTTCTCGATCGACACGAGGAGGGCGCGCTGGCGGAACACGTCTGCGACCTTCTGCGGGCCTCCGAGCGGCGGGCGCGGATTATCCGGGAGGGCGTGAACACCGTGCGGGACCGCTACGGGTGCCGGGCGTTCCTCGATGCGTACGAAAGGATGTTTCGAGAGGTGCTCGCGTGAGCGGCTCGGCTGCGGAGACCCATGCGTACCCGAGGATCGACTGCGTCGATCGTCGTGGAAGCATGCCACCCGACCGGCGCAGGGTGAGCGCGATGTTCACTGCGGCGGACGACGACGGGCGATGCCGCGTGTGCCTGGCGGGTATCTGGCCCGGGATCACGGGCGCCGATTTCGCTTCCGTCGTTCCGCTGGACCGGCCTCGATTCGCATACGCCGCGGCGTTCGATGCGGCTACGTTTCGGGTCGTCGATGGTGCCGGCGGGCCTCGAAGGTCGGGCGGCGCGCTGCGGGCCGCAGCGCGGTTGCTGCGGGCGCAGGTGGGCGCGGACGTCGTGGTGACGCACGTGACGTCGCACCTGATGCTGGCGGTGCTGGTCAGGCGGCTGCGGCCGGCACTCAGGATCGTCACGATTCAGTACGAGACGCCGCCGCAACGGCCGTTTCCCGCGTCCCTGCTCGGATGGATCAAGCGAGCCCTCTACCGCCGGGTGGACCGCGTGCTTTGCCTGACGCCGGGTCTGGCGGAGCACTTTGCGCAGGCGTACGGGCTTCGCGCGGAGCAGCTCGCGTGGCTGCCGTTCGGCGTCGATACGGAGTTCTTCCGGCCCGCCGACGGGGCGGACGCGGGGGATTACGTGCTGGTTCCGGGCAATCACCGCCGCGACGAGGCCGCGGTGATGGATGCGGCGCGGTCGTCGGCGGGTCCGCGGATCGTTCGCGTGACGAATGCGCCCTGGGTGCGCGAGACGTACCGGCGGGCGCTGGGCGGGGACGCGCCGCTCGCGGCGGGTCTGACGTTGGAGCGGTCGGTCTCGGCGGCGCGGTTGCGCGAGCTGTACCAGCGGGCGCGGCTGGTCTGGCTGCCGCTGCTGGCGTCGCGCGAGCCGGCGGGTCTGACGGCGGCGCTCGAGGCGGCGGCGTGCGGCCGTCCGCTGCTCGTGAGCCGGGGCCCGACGAGCGAGGCGCTGGCCCGGTTGGGCATCCGGCATATTCAGCAGCCGCCTGGAGAGCCGACGCACGCAATGTTGGCGCGGGCGCTGCGGCTGACCGAACGATGGGATCCTGCGCCGCAGCGGGCACGCGCGGTTCAGGCGGCCTCGGTCGCCGTCGTCAGCGCGGCGCTGCGTGAACAGGTACTCGCCGCCGTCGCGGGCGCCGGGCGGCTCGCGCCGGCAAGATGACTTTCACACCATGAGTTCATGTGAACGGATCCGCGTGTTGATTCTCACCGTCATGCCCTCGCCGTATCAGCGGGAGCTGTTCGATGCGATGGCGGCGCAGCCGGGGCTGGATGTCCGCGTCCGCTACTACACGGACAGCGCCCCGGACCGTCAGTGGAACCGCGCGAGCCTGCCGTCGCACAGCCGGATCATGCCGGGCTTCGCGGTGCACTCGATCGCACGGTGCTGCTGTCTGAACCCGTCGGTTTTCCGGGAGCTCCGGGCTGAGCCGTGGGACCTGGTAGTCGTGGGCGACTACTTCACGCTGACGGCGCAATTGGCGATGCGTTATCTGAGCTGGCGCGGCGTGCCGTGGGTGCTGTGGGGCGAAGCGCCGGGGATTCACGCACGCGGGCGGATCGGGCGATGGCTGCGCCGCCGCGCCCAAGGGCCTCTGCGCCACGCCGCCGCCATCGCCGCCATCGGCACCCGCGCCGTCGCCGCCTATCGCGAACTCGTCGGCCCCCGCGTGAGCGTCTTCAACATCCCGTATCACTGCGATCTCGCGCGGTACCTGGCGATCCCCCGCCCGCGGAATCCCCGCGCCGCCCTGTCCGGCGTGCGGTTTCTCTTCAGCGGGCAGATGATCCCGCGCAAGGGCGTGGATGTGCTGATCCGCGCGTTCGAGCAGGTGTGTCCGCGCGATCCGCGGACCACGCTCACGCTGCTCGGCGACGGCCCGTACCGGACGCGCTACCGGCGGATGGTCTCGGCCGAGTGGCGCGATCGTGTGCGGTTCGTGGGCTTCCGCCAGAGCGAGGATCTGCCGGCGCTCTTCGCCGAGGCGGATGTGTTCGTCCTGCCCAGCCGCTACGACGGCTGGGGCGTGGTGGTCAACGAGGCCCTCGCGGCCGGGATGCCCATCCTCGCCACCTCGTCCGTGGGCGCCGCCGCAGACCTGATCGTGCCGGGGGCCAACGGGTTCGTCGTGCCGCCGGGCGATGCGGGCGCGCTCGCGGAGGCGATGATGCGCTTCGTGACGGATCCTTCGCTGGTGGATACGTTCGGCGCCCGGTCGCGCCGGATGGCGGCGGACTGGACCGTCGAGCGGGGCGCGGAGCGATGGTACGAGCTGTGTCAGCGCGTGCGGCGGCAGGGGCGCCGCGGGGCGACGGCCGTCGCGGGCGGTGAATCGGCGGGGCCTGCCGGGCGGCCCTGCGGTTGCGGCGCGCGGTTCTGATCGGGTTCGCGGAGTCATCCCATGCGTTGCGTTCATGTGATTCCGTACATGGCGGCGCGGGCGGGCGGTCCGGTGGTGGTGGTCGATCGCCTGTGCCGGCGGATGGCCGCTCTCGGCGTCGAGTCCGTCGTCCTGACCACGGATGTGCTCGGTGAGGCCCCTCCCGAGCGGGTCGAGGCACGCGATGGCGGCGTCGGCGGTCCGGCCCTCGCCCGGTCGGGGGACACCAGCCGTTGGGCGGGCATCGGCGATTGTCCAGGCGGCGGGTACGAACAGCGCACGTTCCATGCGCTGTCGCGACGATTCGCGTACAGCCCGGCCCTGGCGGCTGCACTGAACGAGATCGTGCCGACGTGCGACCTCGTGCACGTCCATACCCTCTGGACGCATACGACCGCCGCCGCCGTCCGCGCCGCCCGGCGACATCGCGTACCCTGCGTCGTCATGCCGCACGGGATGCTCGACCCGAACGCGCTCGCCCGCAAACGGCTGCGAAAGCTCCTCTACGGCCGGCTGTTCGAGTTCGCGCGGGTCCGCTCCGCCCGCGGCGTGATCTACACGACCGACGAGGAGCGCGACCTGGCGCGGCGGACCCTCCGAACCGCCGCCGGCAAGCCGCCCGAGTATGTCGTGCCGCTCGGCGCCGATGAGCCGCCGGGTCGGCGCGAGGTGCTGGCGCGGGCGTTCCTCGCGGACCGGCCGGACCTTGCGGACAAAACGCTTGTCACATTCCTCGGCCGCGTGCATCCGAAAAAGGGGCTCGATCTGCTCGTGCCGGCGTTCGCGGCCGTGGCCGCACGGGTGCCGCGGGCCCATCTGCTCATCGTCGGTCCCGACGAGGCGGGCACGTGGCCGCGCGTTCGGCGGCAGGTGGAGTCGCTCGGCCTGGCGGCGCGCGTAACCCGGATCGACATGCTGACGGGTGCGAGGAAATGGTCCGCCCTGGCGGCCAGCACGCTCTTCGTGTTGCCGTCCTATCAGGAGAACTTCGCGATCGCCGTAGCCGAGGCCATGCGGATCGGCACGCCCGTGGTGATCAGCGAGCGGGTGAACATCCGGCGGACGGTCGAGAGCGGCGGCGCCGGCCGCGTCGTGCCCTGTGAGGTGGCCGCACTGGGCGCCGCGATTCAGCAGTGTCTCGACGCCCCGCAGACCGTCTGGCGGGCGATGTCAGATGCCGCGGTCGCCGTGGCGCAACGACATTGCGACTGGGGACAGACGGCCGAGGCAATGATGGACGTGTACGACCGCGTCCTGCGCCGGCGTCGCGAAACGCGTGTCCTCGGTTCCGGCACATGCGTATCGGCGGCGTGATCCGGCGAGGATCACGGCGGGGCCGGCGCCTGCGTGTCCGGCGGCGGCCGAGGGCCGCCTTGGGAGCACACCATGAACATCCCCGAAACCGAACCGACGCCCCGATCCTCCGACGATCCGGCACGCTCTTGCGGTGCCGGCATTGCGGGCGAGACCGCGCAGTCGGCGGCCGGCGTCGCGGCAACTTCTCCCGCGGCGTCCCCGGCCGGACGGTCGTGCGGGGGCTTGCCCGCGGCGACGGTCGATCTCAGCCGCTTCGACAACTCCGGCTTTGACCGCGGGGCAAGCCGGCTGAAGGAGGCCTGCTGGCTCCTGGTGCGGTGGTTGTTTTTCGCCCCGTCGTGGTTGCCGGCCAACCGCCTGCGCTGCTGGCTGCTTCGCCGGTTCGGCGCGAAGGTGGGCCGTGGCGTGGTGATCAAGCCGGGAGTGAAGATCCTGTTCCCCTGGCGGCTGCGGATCGGGGATTTCGTGTGGATCGGCGAGGACGCATACCTGTTGAACCTGGTTCCGATAACCATCGGCTCGCACGTGTGCATTTCGCAGCGGGCGTTTCTCTGCACGGGCAATCACGACTACCGGTCTCCGGCCTTCGATCTGGCGGCCAGTCCGATTCTGATCGAGGACGGGGCGTGGATCGGCTCGGCGACCTGGGTAGGGCCTGGGGTGACGGCGGGCACCCATTCGGTGCTGACGGCCGGTTCCGTCGCCACGCGCGATCTTTCTCCATATATGGTTTATCAGGGGAATCCGGCGGTTCCGATTCGTCGGCGGGTAATCAACGCACGTCCGGGATTAGCCGAAGACAGTAACGAGAGTCGTGGTGCGTGACGGGCGGAGGTAGAGTTATCCGCGTCCTCTTGCTCAATCAGTTCTACTGGCCCGATGTGGCGGCGACGGCCCAGCTCCTGACCGACCTGGGCGAGGCCGTGGTTGCCGCCGGGCACGAGGTACACGTCGTCTGTTCGCGGGGCGGCTACGGGGGCGGCTCCGTCGGGCAGCCCCAGGAGGAGGTTCGCAACGGGGTGCGGATCCACCGCGTCGCGGCCACCGGGCTGGGCCGCCGGCGGATGCTCCATCGCCTCTGCGACTATGCAACCTTCTACGCGACGGCGTTGACCCGCTGCCTTGCGCTGCCGCGGATGGATGTGTGCGTCGCGCTGACCACGCCGCCGTTCGTCGGCTCGATCGGCGTCGTCTACAAGAAGCTTCGCCGGGCGGCGCTGGTGCTCTGGACGATGGACATGTATCCGGAGGTCATCGCAGCGATGGGCGTGCTGCGCGCGACCTCGATCGAGTACCGCGCGCTTCGCCTGCTGGCGGGCTGGACGTACCGCCACGCGGATCGCGTCATTTCGCTGGCGAGCGAGATGACGGAGCGTCTGCGCGGCTACGGGCTGGAGAGCGGGCGCATCGCCACGATTCCGAGCTGGTCGCCCGGCGAGGCGGTGGCGCCGCGGCCGGATTCGCACACGCCCTTCCGCGAGCGGCACGGGATCAACGGCGACTTCGTCGTGATGTACTCCGGGAACATGGGGGTGGTGCACGAGTTTCCCACGATCCTCTCGGCGGCGCAGCGACTTCGGGACCGGCGCGAGGTGAAGTTCCTCTTCGTCGGCGAGGGCACCCAGAAAAGCTGGCTCATGGAGGAGGTCCGCCGCCGCGGTCTGGACAACGTCCGCTTCTGCCCGTACGAGCCGCTCGGCGGCCTCTCGGAGTCCCTGGGCGCGGCCAACATGCACCTGATCACGATGAAACGAAACGTGGAGGGGCTGCTCGTGCCGAGCAAGCTGTACGGCATTCTCGCCGCGGGCCGCCCCGCCGTCTTCGTCGGCCCGGAGGGCAACGAAGTCGCCCGGCGGATTACCTGCAGCGGCTCCGGGTGGGTCGTGCCGCCCGGTCATCCGAACAAACTGGCGGAGCGGATCGAGACGCTTCTGGCGAAGCCGGAACTGGCCCGGGAGATGGGGCTTCGCGCCCGTCGTCACTACGAGGCGTGCTGCTCGCGCCGGCGGTGTACGCAGGCCGTGCTGGGCGTCATCGAGGCGGCCGCGCGGCGCCCGCGACAGGTGTGAAGGTTCGAGCCGGCACGGCGGCGAGACCCCGTGCCGCCGCGTCATGTGAGCGCCGCCCGGTCGGCGCGATCGTATGGAATACCGGGGTGGCACTGACGGCCCGTGCGTCAGTGCCTTTTTTCTGCGCGTTGACGCGGGCGTCGTGCCGCTCATAATGCCCCTTCCCGATCGGATCGCCGACGGCGGCCGCCGGGACAAAGGCGACGAACCACGAACTCGAACGCAAAAGGATTACCCATGACCCGCGATTCCTACGAATTCCTGCGCGCAATGGAAGAGGCCCCCTCCCCGTCGGGCTTCGAGCAGCCCGCCCAGCGGATCGTCCGCACGCGGATGAAGAAGTACGCCGACTCCGTCACCACCGACGTACACGGAAACGTCATCGTCGCCCTGAACCCGACGGGCAGGCCGCGCGTGATGCTCGCCGGGCATATCGACCAGATCGGCCTCATGGTCCGCTACATCAGCGACGAGGGATACCTCCACTTCTCCCCGATCGGCGGCATCGACCCCGCCCTGCTGCCCGGGTCGCGCGTCACCGTGTGGAACCGCCGCGATCCCGTCGAGGGCGTGATCGGACGCAAGCCCGTCCACCTCATGCGGGGCAAGGAGGCCGATCAGCCCAAGATCGAGATCCCCGACCTCTGGATCGACATCGGTGCGAAGAGTCGCGCCGAGGCGGAGAAGCGCGTCGGCGTGGGCGATCCGATCACCTTCAAGCTGGGGATGACCCGCCTCGACGGCGACGTGGTCTGCTCGCCCGGCTTCGACAACAAGGTGGGCGTCTTCTGCGTCATGGAGGCCCTGCGGATTGCATCGGGCAAGAAGCTCCGCTGCGCGCTCTTCGCCGTGAGCACGGTGCAGGAGGAGATCGGTTTGCGGGGGGCGCGGACGGCCTGCTACGGCATCGACCCGCTGGCGGGCATCGCCGTCGACGTCACCCACGCCTCCGACTACCCCACCGTGGAAAAGAAGCAGGTCGGCGACATCCGGCTCGGCCACGGCCCGGTCATCGACGTCGGCGCGAATATCAACCCGACGCTCGGCGAGCTGTTCATCCAGACGGCCAGGCGCAAGAAGATCCCCTACCAGATGTCGGGGGCGCCGGGGGCGACGGGCACCGACGCAAACGCGATTCAGATCTCGCGCGCGGGCGTCGCCGCCGCACTGATCAGCATCCCCAACCGCTACATGCACACGCCCGTCGAGCTGGTGAGCCTCGACGACCTGGAAAACTGCGCGAAACTCATCGCGGAGACCGTGGCGCAGATCGATGCGAAGACGGACTTCGTTCCGCGGTGATGGGCCGGGTTCCGGGGTCCGGGTTCCGGGTTCCGGGTTTCGGGTCCCGGGTCCCGGGTTCCGGGGAGCTACGCCCTCTTGTCCTTGAGCGAGCGAATCAGCTTGTTCAACATCTGGCCGACCTGCTGGGCAAGATCCCAGACGCCGACGGCCTGGTCTCTGGTGACGAGCTTCAGCCTTACGGCGATGGTAAGGTGTGTTTCCAGTTCCATCAGCGAACCTCGGGCTATGGAGAGCTGGTGGAGGTAGTCGCCGCGGTGTGAACGTCCGTAGCCTTCCGCGATATTGGCTGGAACGGACACCGCGGCCCGCTGCATCTGGCTGGCGAGGCCGAACCGCTCGGTGTCGGGGAATCCCCGTGTGAGAACATATACTGCCTCGACCAGATCAACCGCGCGTTGCCAGACATCCAGGTCGCGGTACGTCTTCAGTGGCATCGAACGAGCCCTCTGCAGGAAACGCCCCCGTTCTCGCAGTCGAGCCGCCCCCCCCGGCCCCCAGACCCC
>CAZZFA010000079.1:0-27527 GCA_964653435.1 uncultured Planctomycetales bacterium
CGTAGCGTGCGTCGCGTCATTCTGAGGCCCCCTCGGGGGCCGAAGAATCCGGCGTTCGATTTGCGCAGATCCTTGCACGCACAAAGCCCCCGCAAAGCTCCGGCCGGATTCTTCGGTCGCTCCGCTCCCTCAGAATGACGTACCGCCCCTGGCCCGGAATGCGGCGCCGGCCGACAAGAATCCAGGCGATAACAGTATAGGGGCAAGTGAGAGTGGCCCAGCGATTCATCGCTGGGAATGCGGCGGCGGCGTCAGGCGAGTCCCGCAGGGACGACTGAGCCATGCGCACGAATCTCAATCCTCCCTCCCGGACCCGGCGACATGGCGATCCCCTCCATCCGGCGACAAACCGTGGGCTATTGTCGAATGTCTCTCCGGGACAAGACGTTGCCGCAGACTGGAATCGCGCTGGCAGTCTCCGGTAGGATGTCAGCGCCATGGTCATGAACACTCGCGCCGTCACCCTCGGCGAGGCGGGCATCCGGATCGGCGGCGGGGCTTCGCTCGCGCTGATTGCCGGGCCCTGCGTCATTGAATCGCTCGAGCATTGCCTGCGCGTCGGCGAGGCCGCGCGCCGGGTGTGCGAAGCGCTCGGTATGCCGTTCATCTTCAAGGCCAGTTTCGACAAGGCCAACCGCTCCAGTATCGAGAGCTTTCGCGGACCGGGGCTGGAGGAGGGCCTGAGGATTCTCGCCGGGGTGCGGTCGCGTCTGGGCGTGCCGGTGCTCTCCGACATCCACGAACCATCGCAGGCGGCGGCGGCCGGTGTGGTACTGGACGTGATCCAGATCCCGGCGTTTCTGTGCAGGCAGACGGACCTCCTCGTCGCGGCGGCCCGGACCGGCAAGCCCGTCAACATCAAGAAAGGTCAGTTCGTCGCGCCGGAGCAGATGCGCCTGGCCGTCGACAAGGTGCGCCAGGCGGGCAACCCGCAGGTGATGGTCACCGAGCGGGGCACGTTCTTCGGGTACGGGCGGCTCGTCAACGACTTCACGGGGTTGACGCTCATGCGGCAGTTTGCGCCGGTCGTCTTCGACGCGACGCACAGTTGTCAGCTTCCCGGCGGCGGCGGAACCGTGACGGGCGGACAGCGCGAGATGGTCCCCGTGCTGGCGCGGGCGGCGGCGGCCGTCGGCGTCGATGCGCTCTTCATGGAAGTGCACGACCGGCCCGATCAGGCGAAAAGCGACGCGGCGACCGTCTGGCCGGTGGACCGGCTCCGCGGCGTACTCGAGGCCTGCCTCAAGGCGGCCCAGGCCGCGCGGCCGTAGATTATCGACCGGGCCGGGGTCCTGCGCCGTTGCGCATTCGGCGCGGATATAATTGAATGCAATGACCATCGACCCGACGGATGTGGCTTTTGACCGGCCGGTGCCGCTGTTCCCGCTGCCGAACGTGGTTCTGTTTCCAGGGACGACGCAGTCGCTCCAGGTTTTCGAGCCGCGTTACCGGGAGATGGTCGCCGACACACTCGGCCAGGCGGGGCTGATCGCGATGGCCCTGCTGGAAGACGACTCCATCGAGCAGTATCACACGAATCACGCGGCGATTCATCCGATCGTGTGTGTCGGACACATTCGAGAGCACGTCCAACTGCCCGACGGCCGGTACTTCCTGAATCTGGAGGGCATCTGCCGTGCGAGGGTTCTCAGCGAGGACCGCGAAGGCCCGTACCGGCTCGCCCTGCTGGAGCAGTTGCCCGAGACCGGCGGCACGGTGGACCCGGACGGCGCGATTGCGCTGCGCCGGGCGCTCGAGGAGGTGCTGCAGGCCCCTTCGTTCGACCTGCTCGATGGCATGGACACCCTGCGGTCGCTGCTGCGTCCGGATGTGCCGATCGGCCGCGCCATCGACGTGCTCGCGTTCAAGCTCGTTCCCGCCGACGAGGTCGAGACGAAACAGCGCATCCTCGAGGAGTTGGACGTCGTCCGCCGGGGCAGAATCCTGCTGGAGGAGATCCGTTCCGTCCGCCGCATCCTCGACATGCGCGAGAACCGGCGCAAGCACTGGCCGTGGGAGGAGGGAGGGAACTGAGCGGGGGCGAACCGGCCGACTGCGGCAGTACCTTTTTCCATCAGGTTCTCGAATTGCCCGGTTTCAGTCCCTCGTCGCCGGCATTCGGCGTGTTGCCGGTCCCTCTTACATGCACTTCGGCGGGCGGTTAGGCCCGTTGAAACAATCCTGGAACTCCAGGAAGTCCCCGAGGTCCACGTCTCCGTCGTCGTTCCCGTCGAGGCAGACGCAGATTTGCGGATTGGACGCCGGGGCGCGCCACGGCCGGTTGGGGCCGTTGAAACAGTCCTGGAACGTGAGAAAGTCCGCGAGGTCCACGTCCCCGTCGGCGTCGGTGTCCCAGGTGGGCGCGCTGCAGGCAATTTTGGCGAACCAGAAGCCGCCGGACAACTCAAATCCGCCGCCGGTCATGACGGTCGTGCCGGCATCGGGCTGGCCGATTGTGCCGCCGAGTTCGAAGCCGCCGCCGGTGCTGAACATGGCGCCCCCGCCGTCGATCGTGTTCCACGTCAGGTCAAAGCCGCCGCCGACCTGTCCGAAGGCGCCCGGCGCCACGCAGAAGGTGACCGCCAGGGTCACCACTGTGTTTCTCGAAATCCTCCGCATGATCGAAACTACTTCTTGGTTTCCCAATCTGTAATGCTTCATTTCCAGATCTCCATTCACTGAACCATCCATCCTCAAATCATCGAGACGGCACACACCGTCACATCAGCGGCTGCTTATGGCAGTGAAACTCACGTTGCAGTCGTAGAGGGTTGCCGTGGAACCCCAAAAGACCTTCAGGTCAACGGAAGTAGAGCTGAGATCGGAGATCATCACGACGTACGGGCCGTGGCTCTGTCCCGGTGTCGGAAAGGCGTTCGCTGTGACTGTCGGCCAGTCGGTGAATGGTTCGGAAAAAGTGATCCGGTACGTCCCGGTTGCGACGCGCGAGGCGCCGCACCCGCTGCCATAAATCAGTCCGCCGGCTGCACTCGCAAGACCCCGCACGATGCGGAGCCGCTCGCTGGCCGCCACTGCCTGGTACTGCCCGCTGTCGCCGAGTTTGACGTCGCCGCGGACGTCCAGCTTGGATTGCGGCGTAGTGGTGCCGATGCCGACGCGGCCACTGGGGTTATCGAGGGTCATCAATGCGACGTTTCCGGGAATACGCCCGAGATAGGTCCTGCCGGCATTGGACGACGGGAAGAGGAAGCTGTCCCCTACGGCGCTATACGCAACGTAGTCGTCTGCCCGGGTGACATAGCCCATAATGAGTTCGGCGTTGGCGGCGCCCGTGCCCGCGGCAAAGATTGGCGAGCGTCCGCTCGTCCGGGTAATTGCCAGATTCGATCCGCTGTCAACGTGCAGCCGGCCGAATGGGGCCGTCGTACCGATGCCGACGTTGCCGGCGTTGGTATTGAAGATGTTGTTCCCGCTCACCGCCCACGGACCGCTGCCGCCCGGGCCGGTGAGCGCGTACAGCGCGTAGGGCACGGGTGTCATCGGCTGGCGCGGGCTGAGCGTGGTGTAGCTGCCGCCGCCGGCGGGGCTGCGGACGGCGATCTGGAGCCGGCGGGCGTCGCCGGTGAAGGCGGTTGCGCCAAACTCGTTGCCACCGTTAAGCTGCACGGTGAACAGGCCACCCGTCACCGTGACGGTGTTCACCGCCTGCGTGGCTCCGATCTGCGTGCCGCCCGTCGGCGGGCTGCCGGTCCCGGCGGCATCCCACAGGCTGAACTGGAAGTCAGCCGTGGCGTTCAGCGGCGCCCCGGCCGACTTGAGCCGGCCCTGGTACGTGAATGCCTGGCCGAGGGCTGCGGCGGCGTTCGGACCAGCGCCAGCCTCCTGCACGCCGCTGCCGAGCAGGCCGGTTCCGACCAAGCCGGCCCCCAGCAGGCCGCCCACAGCAACCAACCACAAACGTCCTGCGTTTTGCGTTTTCATGTGCACTCTCCTTTTCGCGTCCTTCGTGTGTCTCGCAGTTTCATGGGATCCTGTTCCCTGATTTCCAAATCCCGAATTGCTGCGTCGTTCACGCTCAAATCATCAAGACGGCACAATCGTCCCGATGCGCTCCTGCTATCTACCTTTGGGGTCGGACTTGCCCTCCGGCCGTCGCAGGCCCGTTGTTGGGAACGGGCGGCGATTCGGCGCCGGGCGTGTTGGCCGACGGCGGTGCAACCCTGCCTTTGGCGTGGAATCCGATACCCATTTCTCGGGGCATGCCGTATCCCTCCGGGAAGACATACTTACCACGGTCACGCTCGGGCTTTTCCTCCTCGACGACGATCCGGTGTGCGTCGGCCCAGGCGTCGTGGCGGATGCCGGTGATCTGCCAGGAGACCTCAACGTTCGGCTTGCTCGTGCGGATGGTGAATCGCAGGTCGTGTAACTTCTTAACCACCTTGGCCTGCACGAACTCATCCGTGTCCGCGTCGTCCAGGACCGTGAGTTGATAGCGGAAGTCGCGGTTGAGGGCCTCGAACCAGTCGGGCAGGGTGATGGTGGCATAGCCCCGGGCGTCCGTCGTCACCACGCCGTCGTAAACATTCTTCATGTCGGGGCTCTCGACGAACGAGTGTGACAGATACTTCTTCTCGGGGTCGAGCGGATGGTCGATCTTGAACCCGCCCCCGGCCTTCTCCAGCGCGCCGCCGACCCAGACCTTTCCGTAGAATTGGCCCGCATAGCCGCTGTAGTTGATGAGGCCGTTTGATCCGACTGACTCCGCCTTAATCGCGATCGCGCCTCGATCGGTCACCGCTCGCGCCAGGACGCCGACCGCGTTCGGCAGGTTCCCAACTTCGCCCAGTACGCCAATCGGTGTACTGATGTTGGTGTCGGACACGGCGGTGCCGTATACACCGGTGATACCGCCGATTCCCTTCACGCCGGTTCCGAGTCCGTCGGGGCCGATGTGCGCTTCGCCGAGCACCCCAACGGTGGCGCTCCCGTCTTCCGTCACCACGCCGTGGATCGCCGTCCCGCGGCTCAGCCCCTTCACTCCGGTCCCAGCCGGCGCGTCCGATTGACCATATACGCCGATCCCGCCCGGAAGCCCCGTGCTCGTGGCAAAGCCCTGCACGCCCGCGCTCGGTGATACGCCTTTGATCCCGATTCCTAGCGAAGTCGTCGACTCGCCGATGACGCCGATGCTGGCGGCTCCGCCGGCGGACGACTCGCCCCGCACACCGACGTTGCCCGTGCCGGCGACGCCCAGCACCCCGATGCCGCCGATGCCGGCGCGATTGCTCGTGCCCTTTACACCGGTGTCGCCGAGCCCATTGACGCCAATCCCTGCCGAATTGCCGAAGACGCCATAGCCGCCCGCTCCCGCGCTGCCGTATACGCCGCTACCGGCGGCGAAGTGAATGCCCCACACACCCGCGCCGCGGAACGTCGTGCTGTCGGTCACGCCGACGACGCCGGCCGACAAATCTCCTGGCGTGGCGTTCTGGACACGGCCGACGATTCCTGCGGCGAAGTTGTCGGCGGAGCTGACGAAACCCTCGATGGCGGGGGCGATGCCGGTGGCGGAGGTGTTTCGGGCTCGGACGGCGGTGAAACCGGGATCGACGACCTCGAGCCGGGTCGCCGGCGTCGTCGTTCCTATGCCGACGTCGCCATTGGCATCGATGCGCATGCGCTCGACGTATCCGGCGCCGCGGCTCGTCTCCGTGCCGAAACGCATGGCGCGCGCCGCGTCCCAGATCAGCGAGTGAGCGTTTGCGGAGGTGACATGCAGGTACGCATACGCGCCGGCGTCCGAGGCACCCAGCGCCGGCTTGCCGTAGTACGACGGGGTGCTTACCTCGAGGGACATTCCCGGCGTGAGCGTACCCATTCCCACACGGTAAGCGTCGTCCACGAAAATGCCGCGGGTCTGGAGCGCGTAAGGCGCGGCGGTGAGTTCCTGGCGCGGCGTCAGCGGCGTGCCGTTGACGGCGATCTCCAGCCATCGTCGCTCGCCATTGAGGGCGTTGGCGCCGAACTCGCCGGCGGCGTTGAGCTGGACGGTGAAGAGGCCGCCGGTGACGGCCACGCCGTTGAGGGTCTGCGTACCGAGCAGGTTGCCGGCGCTACTGGCATCATAGAGCTTAAAGACCAGGTTGGCCGAGCCGTTGAACGGCTGACCGGCGCTCTTGAGCCGGCCCTGGTACGTGAACGCCGTGCCGAGCGGCGTCGCGGCCGGGGCGGCGGCTGACCCTATCCAGACAGCGATGACGAAACCCACCTGACATGTGCGTGATACGTTCATGGCGATTTCCTTTCGATTGAAGGCCCTCCCTTCGGCGAGTGGTGTTCGGCATAGCCGATACCCATTTCTCGGGGCATGCCGTATCCCTCCGGGAAGACATACTTACCACGGTCACGCTCGGGCTTCTCCTCCTCGACGACGATGCGATGGGCGTCGGCCCAGGCGTCGTGGCGGATGCCCGTGACCTGCCAGGAGACCTCAACGTTCGGCTTGCTCGTGCGGATGGTGAAGCGCATGTCGTGTATCTTCTTAACCACCTTGGCCTGCACGAACTCATCCGTGTCCGTCTCGTCCAGCACCGTAAGCTGGTAGCGGAAGTCCTTGTTGAGCGCCTCAAACCACTCGGGCAGCGCGATCTCGGCATAACCCTTGGCATCCGTCGTGACGTTGCCGTTGTAGATGTTCATCATGTCCGGCGACTCGACGAACGAATGCAAGAGGTACTTGTTGGTCGGGTCGAGGGGATGATCGATGCGGAATGAGCCACTAGCCTTTGACAAGTTGCCCACGATGTTCACGTTCCCGTCGAACCATGCGGCATACCAGGGAGCGAACTGGCCGCTGGTTGGCGCAGACCCGTACACCCCTATTCCGCCGTCCCCGTGGGTTTCGCCGCGGACGCCCACCGAACCTGAGCCGGATCCTCCGTTACCCCATACGCCCTTGCCACTGACGGAGTCGCCGTACACACCGACCCCGCCGGTCGGATTCGTGCCGTAGACGCCCACGTTGTTGCACTTGCCGAGGACACCGGCGCCAAACTGCTCGGCCGACGTGCCGATCACGCCGTGACCGCTGGAGGCGTCACCCCAGATCGCGGACTTCGCGCCGGCCAGGTCCACACCGCTGCCGCCGGCACGCGTTCCGATAATCCCAAAGTGGCTCGAGCTGTAGCCGGACACGCCGGGGCCGGTGTTGCTTTCGCCGAAGACGCCGGTACCGGAACTGACCGTACCGTGGAGCCCGAATCCCTGATCGCTGCTGCCGCGAACGCCGTTGGAGGACGCGCCGGTGGCGAGGCCGGTCACACCGGTACCGCCGCTGGCGAGCGTGGTCCCGTAGACACCCGTGCTGCCGCTCACCGCCAGGGCGGCCACGCCGTAGACCCCGATTCCGGCCGGGCTGACACCCTTCACGCCGATGGTTCCGGACGCGAAGTTGGTGGCTTCGCCCCAGACGCCGATACCCGAACTGCTCGCGGTCCGGCCAAAGACACCGTAGTTGGTGCCGGACGTGGCCGAGGCGAAGCCGAAGACGCCGTATCCGGACGCGGATGTGGCGTACGCGCCGTAGCCGCTTGGGGATGTGCCATAGACACCGTAGCCCGAGACGGAATCCCCGTAGACGCCGGCGCCGCCGGTGGGGTTGGTGCCGTAGACGCCGACGTTGTTGCTCTTGCCGAGCACGCCGGCGCCGAACAAAGCGCCCGAGGTTCCGATCACGCCGTTACCGACGGAGGAGTCGCCCCACACGCCCGAATGGTTTCCGGCCAGGTCCACGCCGCTCGCGCCGGCAAGCGTGCCGACGACGCCGAAGTTCGTGCCGGAAGAGGCGGTGGCGTGGCCCGAGAAGGCGATGCCGGCGGCGCTGCTGTTCGTCAGGTCGATGGCCGGGCCGCTGACGTTGGCCGTACCAGCGAGCGGCAGCGCGAGACTGGCGGCAGTCCTGGCATACGGCGCTGCCGCGACTGCCTGGCGTGGTGAGAGGGCCATGAACGTTCCACTTCCGGCCGGGCTGCGGACGGCAATCTGGAGCCAGCGGGCGTCGCCGTTGAAGGCGGTGGCGCCGAATTCGCCGCCGCCGTTGAGCTGCACGGTGAACAGGCCACCCGTCACCGTGACGCTGTTCACCGCCTGCGTGGCCCCGATCTGGTTACCGCCTGCGGGCGGGCTACCCGTACCGGCATCATCCCACAGGCTGAACTGGAAGTCCGCCGTGGCGTTCAGCGGCGCCCCGGCCGACTTGAGCCGGCCTTGGTACGTGAATGCCGTGCTGAGCGGCGTGGCGGCATACGTCGGCGCACCAAGCGTTGTTATCGCCACGATCGCCAATGCTATGACCTCTCGCGTGATCCGGTATCGCATGACTGGTTCTCCGTATTGACCGTACCGTCCGGCGAGTGCGAAACGCCTCGCCATATCCGAACGTTTCCATAAAAGCAGGACGCCGCCGTCCGCCGACGCGGCCGACAGGCCTATGCTCAGGGGGACGTACTCCGAAAGCCGGAATGGCGAACTTCAGGGTTTTGGACGTGCGGAGACTGGAGAGTTGCTGACGCTCTGCTCGTGAAGCAACCGATCGGCCGATCGCCGCGTGTTTTTCACCCATGGGTTTGTACCGTCGCGGATTGGCGTCTCATGCCCACAACGCCAGAGGTCGTGTCCGAAGGCGCTCTCGATGCCGGCTGTGTACGAAAAACCCCGGTGCGCTTCGCGAGTCTTATCCCCCGATCCTAGGCCGTGATTCCATCCGACGCGACCGGAAGAATGGTCAAAGAATTGAATCCCGGGCGAACGCCCGGTTAAGGCGGATGATCGCAATCCGATATCAGGGGCTGCGACCGCAGTAGCAGAACGGATAGGCCCCCGTTGTTCAACGGCGCGCGTACCAAACCCGACCGACGCTGCCGCAAATCGCAAGCCGGCGCGCTCCGTCCCGGCGCGCTATCCCGTGCGACCGCTCTGTCGCTCTCTCGATTCGCCGCTCTTGCTTGTCAGGCCTTGCCGGGCTCGTCTGGCCGTGACGGCTTGTGCGAAGCCGGCGCGGGCGCGACCGTCTTGTCGGCGGGCTTTTCGGGCTTGCCCTTGCCGTCGCCCTCGGCGGACTTCGGCGCCGTCTGCTCCTCGAGCACCCTGGCCAGAACGTTTTCGATCGTCGCCGCGTCGATCTCCTGGCCCGTGGCCTTGCGGAGCGCGCTCGACAGGGCGCTGCCCAGGCCGCCGGCGAGGCGCCCGAGTACGTCCCGCGCGTCGTCGGGCAGCGAGGCCCGCAGGCCGTTGAACATCTGGCCGTAGCCCACCGACGTCATGAAGCGGCTGGTCATGTTCGACAGCGTCGTCGGGTCGCCGAAGATCTGCATCTGGGCCTTGCTGAGCATCTGGCCGACCGCCTGGGCGAAGGCCTTCTGGACCTCGGCGCCGGCCTGGATTTCGAGCTTCTGGACCTCGAACTTCAGGGCGGCTTCGCTGAACGTCTGCTTGTTCTCCAGCTCCTGCCGCTCGACGTTGACGCGGGCCTGCTCGACGGCGACGCGTTCGCGGTCGACGTTGACATCGACCATCTTGACGGCCTGCTCGCCCTCGGCGCGCATCCGGGCGGCCTTGGCGTCGGCCTCGGCCAGCACGAGCTTTGCCTGCTTCTGCTTGTCGGCGGCCGTCAGGGCGGCCTCCGCCTGCTTGACCTGTTCGTAGGCGCGGACGTCCGCCTCGGTCTGTTCGCGGTACTTGTTGACATCCACGACCTGGCGCTGCTCGATCATCTTCTTCTGGGCCTCGCGGTCGGCCTCGGCGGTGACGGCAATGGTCTGGACCTTCTGCGCCTCGGCTTCGCGCTGCGCTTCGGCGGCCCTGGCCTTGGCTTCGGCGGCGGCGCGGGCGGCCTCCTGCTCGGCGACGGCGATCTCGGCCTGCCGGCGCGCCACTTCGACGGCCTTCTCCTTGGCGATCTGCGCCTCCTGAATGGCCTTGTCGCGTTCGACGGCGGCGGTCTGCACCACCCGCTCGCGGGCCACGTCGGCCGCCTGAATCGCCTGGTTCTTCGCGATCTCGGCCTTCTTCACCATCTCATCCTTGGCGACGGCGGCGAGCTCCACTTCGCGGCGCTGTTCGATCTCGTACTGCTCCTTTTCCCGCAGCTTGGCCGCGCGGACATTGGCCACCTCGGTCGCCTGCTGGGCCTCCGCTTCGGCCTGGTCCCGCTCGAGCGCGAGGATCTCCTTGCGCGTCTTGACGTCCTTCTCCTTGATCGCCCGCTGTGCGTCCCGTTCGATCCGGTTGCGCTCGATGTTCTGGGCCTGCGTGATCTCGGTGATCTTGCGAAGGCCCTGGGCGTCGAACACGTTGCTCGGATTCAGGTTTTCCGGCGGGGTCTGGTCGAGCTGGCTGATGGTCACCGTCTCGAGGGTCAGACCGTTCTGCCGCAGGTCGTTCGCCAGGTTCTCCTGCACGGCGGAGGCGAACTCGTCGCGCTTGATATGCAGCTCGAGCAGCTCCTTGGTCGCCGCCACGCTCCGCAGCGCGCTGACAAGCTTTTCATACACCAGCTCGCTTACGGCGGTGGCGCTCACGCTCTTGTCGCCCAGCGAGCGGGCGGCCGCGAGGATGTCGTCCTCCGTCGGGGCGACGCGGATGTAGAACTCGCTGGCGATGTCCACGCGGAGGTTGTCCTTCGTGATCAACGCATCGGGGCCGGCGCGCTTCACGTCGAGTCGCATGGTCTCCAGGCTGACCTCGATCAGCCGGTGCATGATCGGGATGACGAACATCCCGCCGTCCAGAATCACCTTCGCCCGGCCGGAGCCCGTCCGGACGAACGCCTGGTTCGCCGTCGGTTTGCGGTACAGCCGCGAGTACGCCATGCCCAGCGAGACCACGACGACCACGACCCCGCCGATGCCGACCATCGCGGCGGCGGCGCCGGCGGGAACGACATGACTCTGCGTGCCCAGCAGGCCCCCGGCGATCAGCCCCAGTCCGATCAGAATCCACAGGATTGCCGCGGCCATGACGAGAAACCTCCTTCCGTCAGCGTGCCCGCCCGACGTAATAGATGTCTCCCTCCGGGAGATACTTGGTCAGAATCACACGGGTGCCCTTCTCGATCGGCGTGACGCCCGGTGGTACCTTGCAGTTGAGCTGGTGGAGCGTGCCGTAACGGTCCTTCACGGCCACACGTCCGAACCGCTCCGTGATGGGCAGGGCCGCCTCGCCGACGAGTCCCACCAACTGGCGGCGGTTCATTGCGCTGGTGAGCACCGACGGCAGGTAACGGGCCAGCAGGCCGCTCACCAGCCGCATGACGACCAGGCCGACGACCAGCGCGATCGCGAGACTCGTGAAGAACATCGCCCGCTCGGATTCGTAGCGCGGCCGCAGCAGGAGGTTCGCGATCCATCCGGTCAATCCGACGGTGTAGAACAGCGTCATGAGGATCGCGGAGACGGGGACTCGCCCGATGCCGACGAACTGGGCGAGCGCCTGCGTCGCACCGACGCTTTCGCCGTCGCCGACGTGCGCCGACGTCTCCGCGGCGACATCGGCATCCGTGTCGGCGTCGACATCCGCGTCCGCGTCGACATCGGCGTTCGCATCGATATCCGTGTCCGCGTCGAGGTCCACATCCGAATGGGCGAGCCCGAGCACCTGCAGTGCGGTGAAAAACAACCCGACCGCGAAGCACGCGGCAAAGATGACGTTGTACCAGGCAAACAGGTCCGATGTGACGGCGAGCGGTTCGGTCGACACGGCATACCCCTTGCGTCCGCCGGACGCAGAAGAGTACCGGAGGATGCCACTCAACGCGCCCGCATTATCCGGCGATGCAGCGCCGGCTGCAACCGGCGCCGGCAGGGAAATGCCCCGTGCAGGCCGGCCGGTCGGCCGGCGCGCGGGTCGCCTGGTTTTCCGTGGGTTCTGTTGTGCAGGGGGCGTATCTCGATCCGCCTTACGCCACCGCGCCGGCGAGGACGGGGTCCGTTTCGAGGGCCCGGCGGAGCTTGGCGAGGGCCGAGTTCTGAATCTGCCGTACTCGCTCCTTGCTGAGGCCCAGATCCTCCCCGATGTCGGCCAGCGTTCGGCCCTGTCTGCCAAGCCCCGTGGGGAACCGTTGCGCGAGAATCTGCTTCTCCATCACAGTCAGGTCGGCCTCGCCCGAGGCCAGGATCTTCGCCAGTCGCTCCGCATAGAGCACCGTTTCCTCCGCCCGGTGCGTCTCGGTCCAGTGACTCCGCTCCAGCTCGATGTCGAAGTTCACCGGCTCGCGCTGGCGACGTTTGGATTCCTTCAGGCCGGACCGATAGAACGCTCGAATGATCGCATAGCACGCATACGTGCTGAACCGGAACCCCCGCCACGGGTCGAATGTGTCGATTGCCCGAGTCAACGCCATCATTCCCTCGCTGAGCAGTTCGTCGCCGTCCACGTTGGCGACGCGCGTCTGCTTGAACAGCGAGTACACGAGGCCCAGGTTGTCCGAGGCGATCTCGTCGCGGAGCTGCTGGTGCAGTGCCGCGAACCGCCTGTAGTCCTTGCGAAGCACGGCCCGCCCGCCATACCGCTCAAGCAGCATCTTCATCCGGCGGGCACAGTAGTGCATCCGCTTGAATTGGCGCAGCGTGCGATCCGAGTCGGCTCCGCTGCCGGCGGATTCGTCGACGGCGTTGAACAACCGCTTGTATGCCCACCGCCCGCGCAACTCGACATGATCCACAAACCGCGGCGAGCCGGGGCCCTTCTTCGATCGCTTCGCGGGTGCCAGTGTGCTCGTAGTCATCGGATCACCTGTCCTTTCGCCATATCCGGATGTCGGCGGCTGAAGCTTCACGGATCGTGTCCGCACGCGCTGTGCCGACCGCAGGCTACGCGCGAATCGCTCTGCGACTATGGTCGCCCAGGCGGCGTACGTTGGTAACCGGGTGAATACCCGGTGTTGGAGAAAAAAGGGGGGGCGGTTGGCGGGCCCCCCGGTGCCACTGCCGGAAACCACCATTACCGGGGCAGTGCCGAACAAAAATCCGCGGAGGCTTCGATCGCGGTAGCCCGCGAGTCCCGCGTTCCTGCGGGACGCCGTGCGGTTACCCGGCCCACCCTATTGGTGCCGACGGTGCCTGGACGCCCAAGGCATGGTAGGCCCGCGCGGGAGCCGCTCGGCGAGATGACGAAATCACGTCGCGGCAGGGTCTCTATTGCGGCCCATCGGCCCTCCGCTTGCTTTTCGGGGCGTTTCGGCAGAGGATTGCGGGGCCGCGATAACGGAGTCGCAAGACCAGAGATGATCGTACGACATAACGCTGTAATCCTCTGCGTCGTCCTTATGGCAGGGGGCCTGTCGGGTTGTATTCTGGGCAATCGACCCATGTTCGTCGATCGCGGCTCGCGCGACGACGAGAAAACCTTCTACCTCGACGGCGCCGGCAACTACGGCTTCGGAAAGGAGTCGGTGCCGCTCGGGCTGGCCGATGGGGGATACAAAGGGCACGTGGAGCACTACATCTGGACCACGTACCTCGGTCCGCTGGTGGATCAGTTGAGCTACAACCACAACCGTCGCGAGGGCCGCGCCCTGGCGCGCAAGATCGAGGCCTACCTCGACGCCAAACCCGGCGCCAACGTGAATATCATCGCGCTCAGCGCGGGTACCGGAGTGGCCGTCTTTGCCCTCGAGGAACTCCGCCCGGGCTATACCGTGGACCACGTCGTGCTCCTCAGCTCGAGCCTTTCATCGAACTACGACCTCACCCGGGCGCTGCGGCATACCCGGGGCGGAATCTACTTCTTCTGGTCGCCCGACGACCCTGTGCTGCAAGGCGTCGTGCCCATCGTCGGCACGGTTGACCGCGCCGACGCCGCCCCGGCCGGCACCTGGGGGGCCACCCTGCCGTACCATGCCTCCGCCGAGACCCGACAGCTCTACTATGAGCGCGTCCACAACATCCGATGGAGCCCGGAATCGTTTCTCAGCGACCCGTTGAGGCTGCAACATGCCGGGAGCATCAGCCGCAGCGTGATTCGGGATAAAGTTGCTCCGATTCTTCTGGTAAAGACCATCGACCGGACCCGCAGCACGACCAGGCCCACGGCCGGGGCGACTGCGGTGCCCAGGTCGCCGCCACGGTCGCAGGTCAGAGAGCGGCCGTCCATCGCGCCGCGGCCCCCTGCCAAAGGCTCGACGACCGTTCCCGCCGCGCGCAAGCGTGACTGACTTCCGGCATTTGAAGGTGCCTGGGCCGTGTCGCTTCGGCAAAGGGAGCGAGCGGGCCGGTGGGGCTCTGCCGGTGAATTGAGGGGACTCTGAACGCGGTCTTGCAGACGCCGCATTCGGGGCCATTGGGGGGATCCCCGTTGTTGCGATCGAAGAGGGGCAGGCCCGGCGACTCGCCCGGCCGACCGGGTCGGCGCGGCATACAATAACGACAATGTGAGTGAGCCGCATGAACGACTGGCTTGATGCCTGCAAACCGGCCGCGAGCGCGCGTACCCACCTGTTGCTGGCCGCGATGATGTGGACGATTGTCGGCGCGGTGTTGATGCTGCTCGGGGTTCGATGGGCCTTGGCCGCTTGCCTCCCGCACGTGGGGCTGTTGCTTGTTGTGGCCGCGGGAGTCGGGGCGTGCAAGTCCCGCCTGCTTCTGCGCCGGACTGCGAAGCGAACGATCGGCCGGATCCATGCGCGCGGCGACGGGTATTGCCTCGGGGGCTTCCTGTCGTGGCGGGCGTGGATGTTCGTCGCGCTGATGATGGGGACGGGGCGGGTGCTTCGCGGCGGACTGGTTTCCCGCGAGGTGGCAGGCTTCATCTACACGGCCGTGGGCGCAGCGCTGTTGCTGACGACGCCGCTGCTCTGGCGCGCCTGGTACCGCGGAGGGGCGGTTCGCTGAGAGAAGGATCGTCACGCCACGGCATGAGCCGCGCGGCTCACCCTCGCCGCTTGCGGCTCTTCGGTTCGCGTCGCTTCCTGTGGTCGCCTACGTTCGGGGCGTCGGGGTTGGTGTCGGGGCCGAAGTAGCGGAGCGTTACCAGCGGTTCCTCGCTGGAGGTGTTCTCGAACTCCACGCCGCCCCGCGCACACTCGGCCGTCACGAACACCTCATCCCGCGTCATTTCGCCGAAGCGGATCATCGCCGGGCATTCGAGCTCCAGCGTGCCGATGCGGCCGCGGCCCTGCGTGACGATCAGCCCATAGGCGCCGTTATCCTTGATGGTGACCTTTACGCCGGGGTCGATCGTCAGTTCCTTGGCGGAGAAGAGCTCCTTGCCCTCGACCCGGCCGTAGCACACCCACCGATCGACATAGCCGGCGCTCGCGCTGTCGGCGACGGGGATCGGCTCGAGGTAGTGGTGGTCGCGGAAGTTGGGGTCCGTGTTGCCGGGCCAGTCGAGCTGCTCGACGATGAAGTCGAGGTCCTTGTGCTTGCTCCTGGGCATATCCTTGACGAGCAAAGACCAGGGCACAGGGCGTCCCTCGACGAGGGACTGGTACATTCCGAAGACGTCGGAGCCCCATTGCGGCTCGTAGGTGACGAGCGAACCGGGGGCGTGGAGGATGCAGGGCGGCACGAGCCAGCCCGTGCCGGGGCGGAGGCGGTACGCCTTCGACAGATCGAGGATCCCGTTGTCGCCCTCATTCCAACGTTCGAGGCATCGGCGGACGTCCTGCTTTGTCACGCCGGGTTCGAGGCCGAAAAACGTATACGGGAAGTTGTTTCCGACGTTGTTGAGCTGCGGCGGGAAGTAGTAGGCCTCGGGCTTGCCCTCGCGGCCGACGAGGCGGGCCTGCGGGGCGCTCTGATGCATGTGGTGGGGGATCGGCCCCATGTTGTCGAAGAACTTGCTGTACACGGGCCAGCGTTTGTACTTGTTCCACATCGCCTTGCCGATGATGGCGGGGCCTTCGGCCTCGATGGCCTCCTTGAGCGTGAAGCGCTGGCCGTCGTGCACGACATAGCTGAGCCCCTCATCCGGCGGGGCGCCCTCGTTGGCCGCGGGCGTGGTGGAGGCGAACCACCGCTCGTCGATGCCGCCGCGATGCGTGCCGAGCGCGTAGTAATCCTGCGGGCGGAGCTTGAGCCGCCGTCCGGGGTGCAGGAACGACCGCGGCACCCAGTTCGGGGCCA
Organism: uncultured Planctomycetales bacterium; assembly: GCA_964653435.1. Lineage (GTDB taxonomy): Bacteria > Planctomycetota > Phycisphaerae > UBA1845 > PWPN01 > CAZMVY01. The sequence continues at coordinate 16,086 of CAZZFA010000079.1, forward strand.
GCCGAAGGATGCCTTCTCCGTATTCCAACGCCGCCTTCGTGAGTTTTGCCACCTTGGTCGAGGCCATTGTCGTGATCTCCTGGGTCTGAGCTTTCGATGCGTACCTGCCCTGCCCGTGCGTACGATGCGGGCTTGCCCGGTCCGTCCGCTCCGCTATTCCGCCAGATTCGCCGTCGAAGGTCAAGTGCGGCCCCGCCGGCGCAGGGGCACCGCAAGGCCGGGGTTGCAGCGGTGCGGAGCCGGAGATGCGGAGGGCGATGTCGCCGCAGCATTCCCCGACGCCGGGGTAGGCCGGACCGGGTCGAACCGGAAACGTCGCGAGGCGTGGGAAGCGTTGCGCCCCGAGGCATCTCGGCGGCGCGGGCCGGTGGGTACAGCGGTCAGCTTCCTGTCGCAAGACCGCGTCAGCCGCCGTGGCTCATGTCGGCCTGCGAAGTCGCGGGCGCCGGCGCTCGGCGGAGCGTCGGAATCGGGGGTCGGGGATCGGGGGTTGGGGATTGGGCAGACGTCTCCCACTCACGGAGGCGGCGACGCAGGGCATCCAGCGTGGTCTGAAGGCCGCGGCCGGGGACGGCGGGGCGGGTAAGCCGGACCTCGTAGGCGGCGGGGGCCGGGGAACCGTCCTCCTCCCGGGCTTTCGCCTGCTCGATTTCCGCGCGGATTCGCCGCGCGGTGTACACGGCCTGCTCGATCGTCTGCTGTGCGTTGCGGCGTTGCCGCTCGCCGGCTTCCACATGCTGTCGGAGGGCGGCCTCCGTCGCTCGCATCTGCTCCAGCATGCGTGCGGGTTCCGCGAGGGCCCGGGTCATTTCCGCGAGGCGGGCCGGCAGTTCCTCGCACAGGTCCTGTGCCCGCGACGACAGTTCGTCGAGTCGCTGGCCCCGTTCGTGGGTGAGGTGATGGATCCGCCGCAGAAGGCCGATCATCCGTCGCGTCCGTCGCATCACCGGAAGCGTGGCGTCCCGCTCCTGGGTGATCCGTCGGACGGCGTCTTCACACCCGACGACCTGCTGCCGCATTTCTTCCGTTGCTCCCCGTGCCTGCGCAATCAGCTCCCGCATGCCCTGGGCCGCCTGCTGAACTTCCTCGCTTTGCCGCCGGGCCTCGTTCAGGACGGACTCGGGCGCCTGGAGCATCCGTTCGAGTTGTCCACACGCTTCCCGGCACGCGGCCAGCGCCGCCTGCGAATCTCGGCGGTAGCCTTGCAGCGACCGCAGAAGGGGGATCATGCGTTCGAAGACGCGGTCGTACCGTCGGAGCGTCCGCGCGATCTCCGGTTCCCGCTGGCGAAGCTGCGCAATTTCGGCGGCGGCCTGCGCCACACCTGCCTCCGCCTGCGTGAGGCGGTCGAGGAGAGAGCGAATGACGGGGTGGTCCTGGAGCCGCGCTTGGAACAGCAGGCCCGCCTCGTCGGCGGCCAGTTGCGCCTCGAACAGCTCCGGGTCATAGCTCATGTCGAATGCGATTGCCTCGGCCCGGTCAGCTTCGATGCGTTCGGCGTGCATCTCGGCCGCTTCGTTCAACAGGGCATCGCACAACCAGTTGATCAGCCGCGGGATGCCGCCCGTCCGTCGATGGACGACCCGCATGGCATCCTCGGTGAAGAGGTCTTCGGTCGGTCCCCCGGCAAGCCGGATCTGCCCCCGGATGTACGCGAGCGTGTCCGCCTCGCCGAGAGGCTCCATCTTCACATGCCGCCAGACCCGCTGCTGCATCGCCGCTCCCGCCAGCCCGAGGAACCGGGCCGCGAGCTTCGGCCAGCCGATCAGCACAATCTGAATCAGCGGCATGTCGTCCGCCTCGATCGCCGCCAGCCGTCGAAGCAGGTCCAGGCATTCATCCGGCAGATCGTGAGCATCCTCTACGATCAGCACCACCGGCATGTCCTGTTCGTAGAGCGCTTCGGCGTAACGCTCCAGCTCCTGTGCCGGGTTCGCGCTGCCGTTGCCGCCCAGTCGGAATCCGTCCAGGATCGCCGACCAGAGATCCGCGGCGCCGGTGCAAGGCCGCGCGACGAGGGCCACGGCCGCATTCACGCCGCATCGGTGCTTGAGCATCCGGCCCATCAGCGTCTTGCCGGTTCCCGGTGCCCCCGTGACGAGCACAAGCCCCTTGCGCTGTTCCACGGCGTGCAGGAGCGTCTCGATGGCCTGGCGATGGCCGGCCAGGTTCACGAAGTGTGCGGGGTTTGGCGTGTTATCGAATGGCAGACGATCACAGCCGAATTGGGAAGGAACCATATTGCTCTCGCCTTCGTTACCGGTTCGCCCTCGCCTCCCAAAGCGGGCGAGACGCCCGCCCCCCTTGTTGCGGTGTATCGGTCCGATACAGCCGTCCCTTGAGGTTCCAGTCCGAGAAACGCGTCGTTTTCCGGGCCACGCCGTTCGCCGCCGGGGCGATGCGGACCGCGGCGCGGGTTTCTCATACCACGGCCCTGTCCCCGTCGCGGATGCGCCGCCATTCGGCGGGCTTCCCGCGGCAGGCGTCCGTCGCGAGGCCGGCTGGTTCCAGGGCGGTGGCCGGAACCTCCACGGCGACGCCCTGCCGGATGAAGTCCACGCTTACCACGAAGCGGCATCGTCCCACGCGGTATTCCACGATCCCTTCCATTCCCGCCAGCGGGCCCGAAACGATCCGCACCCGCTCACCCGGGGCCAGGCGTTCTTCCGGGTAGAGCGGCAGGCGGGCGTCGATCAGGCGCTTGACCCGCCGCAGATCGTTCAGCAGGCCGACCTGGTCCAGTACCCGCAGCGGGGCGACGATGCGGTTGGACTGGAGGGCCTCTACGCGTCCGGCGTCATCCGATTTCACGAACACGTAGCCGGCGAACAGGGGCAGGTAGCTCGGCGCGTGCCCGCGCGGACGCTCCGGCCCCCGGACGTATTGCGGGGCAAAATAGGGGATCTGGCGTGAGAACAGGTATCGCGCGAGGGCCTTTTCCTGCCGCGGCTTTGTATGGGCGACGAACCACCGGCTCTCGCCCCAGGGTCCGTCCGTCGGAAGACCGGCGGCCACCGGCTGCTCCAGGAGGTCCGCCGGGTAGATCATCGGTTCATTTGCCAGAATGGGCACGTCGCACTCCTTTGCATACGTGGTCGTCCGCGCTACGGTGCGCGAGCAGACGATGCGGCACGCGATTGCGTGGCCTATGGGTCCGGCCGTGGCGGTACGGGCGACGCGAAGAGGACCGTCGCCAGGTCCGCCAGCAGCGGGGCCAGGAGCACCTCCTTCGCGTGGAGCCGCCCCGGTCGCCTCGTGCGTCTTTCGCCCAGGGTGACCGTGAGGCCCTCGCTTGCGTATCGGCCATCTCCGCAGAGTTGCGTAGTTATGACGTTATCGGGCCTCGTGCCCCACTCGATGATCGGTTCGCTCGCATGTTGCCCCGGCGCTCCGCCTGGTTCGCGCTGCACACGGATGTAGTCGATGCCCAGCGCGCGCCGCGCCCGGCGAATGCGGCTCAGCACGAGTTGCAGCCGTTCCGGCAGCGGATCATCGGCGCCGTCCGGGTCCGCGGGGCCGCAGGGCCGCCGGTTCTTCGTCCGCCCGCGCCTCGATCGGGAAGCGGCTGCCCGGATGCTCCGATTCGCGCGCCGGCCGTACAGCCACAGCCGCAGGGAAAGGTATCCGAGCCGCCGGTAGACGATCACGGCGGCGCTGAGGATCACCGCGAGTGCGCCGGCCTCCACCCATGCCGGCGTGTGCGCGGCCGCCGCCGCCAGCGCGCCGAGCACCGCCGTGGCGATGCAGAGAATGGCGGCCGCTGCATTCGCGCTGAATCCGAATGAAAGAAGCATGTGGTGAATGTGTCCGCGGTCTGCGGAAAGCACGGAACGCCCGGAGAGCAGGCGCCGGGCCACGCACGCCGTCAGGTCGATCAGCGGCACCGCCAGTGCAATCGCCGGCAGGCACAGTCGCGTGCCTCCCGTGTGGGCATTCTGCGAGGCGAGGATTCCCGTCACAGCCACCATTACGCCCAGCAGGAGGCTTCCGGAATCCCCGAGGAACGACTTCGGCGACCGTACGTTGTTCACGACGAGAACGGCGCACGCGCCGATCTGTGACGCGCAGAGCACGCCGAGCATCGAGGCTCGTTCGGCGTCGGAGGCAATCAGCAGAAAGCTTGCCGAGGCCAGCGCCGCGGTTCCGCCCGCCAGTCCGTCGAGGCCGTCGAGGAAGTTGATCGCGTTGGTGACCCCGACGATCCACAGGACGGTGATGACGGGCCCGAGCCCGCCGAGCGGAATGGGCGGGATCAGTGGGCCTTCGAGCACGTCGATGCGTACGCCGCCGAGCCACATGATGACGGCGGCCGTGATCTGGAAGATGAGCTTCACCCGCGGGCCGAGGCGATAGAGGTCGTCAAGCAGGCCGATGGCGAGCATGATCGCCGCGCCGGGCAGGAGCCCGCGGCATCGAAGGTAGTGCTGGCTCGCCGTCGGGTCCGCCACGAACCACAGGCCGGCGCAGACGAGCAGCGCGACGGCGGCGCTCAGCCCCCCCAGCCGTGGCGTTGGGTGGCGATGGATCTTTCTGGCGTCGGGGTGATCGATCGCGCCGACCCGCCAGGCGAGGCGTCGGCCCCAGGGCGAGACGATCGCGGCGGTTCCCGCGGCCATCGGCAGGGCCCAGCTCACGGCGGCCACTTCATCCGGTATCCAGAGACCGATGCTCACGGCGCGGACCTGCCTTTTCGAGGCGTACGATCGCCCGCGTGCTGTATCGATCGGGGCGGCGCGTGCCATTAGGTCCGGTTCGCACGGTTGGGCCGGGGGAGGAAGAAGGGGTCGGAGACCCCTCGTGCGGGTTTTGCCGGCGGGTTTGCGTTGCCGGGCGCGATACCGAGAGAGGAAGGGGGGAAAGACCCCATATCGCACGAGGCGGCGCCCGTTTCGAGGGCTTGGGCGCGGTCCGACGGCGGCACGTCGGCGTCTGATAAAAGCAGGCGTTTGCCTTGCGTGGCGCCGCTCTGGGGGCTGCCGGCGGTGTGAGCTGTTTGCGGCTGCGACGTTTTCGGACGCTCGAGCGTTTTGTTCGTATACCCGTCGGAGAGGGCTTTCTTCTTTGAACCTCAAGCGTCGTGCGGGGGGCGACGATTATGGGATCGGTATGTCCCTGGGAAGGGAATCGACGCACCAGGGGAAAGACGGCAACACACTGCGGGCAAGGATGCCCCCAAGGTTGCTGAAGTGAACGAGTCGAACGACAACATCCGCGTGCGCAAGAAAGCGGCCGATCCGCGGAGCCTGTCTCCGCTGCGTCGGCTTTTTGCGCAGGAGCGGGCGCTTGTCGTCGTGTGCACGATCGTCGGCGCCTCGGTCGGCCTTTACCGCCTCTGCACCGTCCCGCCGCAGTATGCAGCCACCGCGCGGCTCTACGTCGAGCCGGCCGACGCGATGGGCAACGTCGCGGTCGCCGGCACCGAAGGCGGCAAGACGGTTTCCGTGGCATCGCCGCCGACCGACCTTCTCCTGGGCACCGAGGTCAGCCGTCTGGCCGTCGAACTCGGCAATCTCGAGTCTTTGCCCTGCTTCGCCGGCGTGGCGGATCTGCCGCTTCAGATTGCTTCGCAACTCGAGGTCAAGACATCCGCGCCGCAATCGGGCCCCGGCCAGATCCAGGACTTGCGCTATACCTGCGGCGACCGAAAGGCCGCCGAACAGGTCCTGGAAAACATCATCTCCGCGTACGCGATCGCCGCGGAACGCTGGCGCTCCCAACGGATCACGGAGTCGCTTGCCGCCCTCGAAAAACAGCGGAAGCTGCTCCTCGACCGCCTCCAGCAGAAGCAGTCGGAAGTCCGACGGCTCCAGGAGGCCGATCCAGCCGCGTTCACTGCGGGCGACTCGCTCGTGCTCGACGGCCGGCTCAAGGCGCTCGTGGATGCGCGAATCCGCGCCGAGATTCGCCGCATCGAGGCCGAGGTGAGGCTGGCTACCCTGCAGGCCATGGCCGCGCCCGGTCCGCACGGTGCCGGAGCGGCTACGCGACCGGCAGAAACCGCCTTGGACGGCGCGGCGCTGGATTCGTGGATTTCGCGTGCCGGATTCGACGCAGGGTTGCCAAACGCGGCGGCCGGATTGCCCACGCCGTTTGTCCCGGCTGCGGAGGGCCTTACGTGGAATGCCGCACATTCATCGAGTCGGGCAACGGCTGACGGTCCGTCGGAGGTCGATATTCCCCCGGCGTCGGGTGTCATCGATCTGGACGCCGAAGCACGCTATGTGCAGCGGCTCGAGCAGGCGTGGGGACCCGAGCATCCGAAACTTCAGGCCGCCAAGGCCCGTCTGGCCGACCTCGAACGGCGGGCACGCCGGCAGGCCGGCCAGTCCGTTCGCATGGCCGAGGCGTACTTCCGTTACTGCCGCGACGAGGAGGAGCGCCTTCAGCGGGCCATCGACGCGCAGCGTTCCGCGCTGAGCCCCGGCACGGCCGGCGAGGCGGCGTTGCAGGCGAGGATTCTCCAGCAGGTCGTCGACCGCAGCAGCAAGCTGCTCGCCGTCGTATGCGAGAGCATCGATCATCTGAACCTCGAGGCGGCGTCGGCCGCCGTGGCCGGAGTCAGGATCACCACCGTAGTGCCGCCGAACGCCGCCCCGGTTTCGACCGGCGATCAGAGTCCGAGGCTTTTCCTCGTGCCGACCGGCATCGGCCTGTTGATCGGCTTCGCCCTGATGTATCTGCGAGGGCCGGGTTCCGGGGTGCGGGTTTCGGGGTCTGGAGGTTCGGTCCGCCACCCTGGACGGACGGGGCGTCTGCACGAAGCGGATCGGCGAATTGCCCCCGCATGCGATGCCGTGCTGGGGTGGGTTCCTTCGTTGCCTGTCGGGGCAGGTCGCGGCGCCCAGCGGGGTCTGGGGACCTGGGTGCTGCGTGAGAGCGACTCGGCGGCGGCCAAGGGGCTGCGTCGTCTGGGCAAGCGGATCATGCGTGCCGCGTCGCGGGCACAGGCACGTTGCATCCTCGTCACCAGCGCAGGGCCGAGGGAGGGTAAGTCCGTCGTGCTGGCGAATGTCGCGACGGCGATCGCGCAGACGGGGCGGCGGGTCCTTCTCGTGGACGCGAACTTTGAGCATCCTTCGCAGCACGTGCTGCTTTCCGACATTCTGAGTCTCGGCGAGTCTCCGGCGACGGGGACGGAGGGAATCACGATCGACGCCCTCGAAAGCGGCCGCGTCGCGGTGCGGACGCAGATCGAGACGCTCCGGGTCGTTCCGGCATGGCCCAAGCCGGCGCGGCCGAGGGAGGTCATCGAGTCGGCCGCTTTCGGCGAGTTCATCCGTCGCAGCACGGCGGAATACGATTTTGTGCTGATCGACGCGCCGTCGCTGACCCGTCCGGAGGAGGTCGAGGTCCTGGCTGAGGCGACGGACGCGGTCATCTATGTCGAGACCGCGGCAAACGCCTCGTGGCGGACGAGCCGCGAGGTTTGCCGCCGGCTCCATCTGCCGGCCCTCGGGGTCATTGTGAACGCATTTGCGATCCAGGCTGCACGATCAGACCCACCGGCCGCCCGTGTTCCGAAGCGCCGCGAAGCGCGGCGTGGCGCCGCGTCTGTGGCGCAGGCGGAGCCGGAACTGAACGTGGAGGCGGTCTCGGGCGGTTGCATCGAGAGCGAACCGCCTCCGGAGCCTTCTACCTGATGAGAGTGTGTGCCATGCAGGCGAGAACGACACACGGATGTGCGATTCGGCCTGTGATGCGGCAGATGCCTCTGCTCATCGCCCTGCTTGCGTGCGCGTGCAACGCGCCGAGCTACCCGGGCATGCCGATCAGCGAGTTTCTGCAGGTGATGGAAGAGGAAGATGCGGCCCTGCGGGCGACATCCCGCCCCGCCGCCGAGATCACCACCCGGCCGGCCGTCAGCACGGCGGCGTACACGGTCGGCCCGTCGGACGTCCTGGAAATCACCATTTACGGCCTCGATTCGCTCGATGCCCCGACCGTGCTGCCGGCCCGCGTCTCGGAGGAAGGCCGGATCGTCCTGCCGATGGTCGGGCCCCTCGCGGTGGACGGGCAGACGCTCGCCCAGATCGAGCGGATCATCACGGCGGCGTATTCCCCCCGCTATATTCTCAAGCCTCGCGTCCTGGTGGACGTGAAGCAATACCACCTGACGCATGTTCTGGTGATCGCCGGGCCGGCCGGGGCTCGCGACGTGGCGTTGCGGCGAAACGAGCGGACGGTCCTGCAGTCGCTCGCCCGGGCCGAGGGGGGGATCGGCGGCGCTCCGCAGCAGGTGTACATCCAGCCCGCCAGCGATCCGAACAAGCTCGAGGCGTTCGACCTGACCCGGGCCAGCGAGGTGGTGCGGCTGATGGCGCGGCCGCCGCTGGACGAGGGCGACATCGTCATTGCCCGCGCGGCCCCGCCGCCGGTGGTCTACATCCACGGCCTGACGGCACACAACCGCACCGGCGGACTGGCCGGCGGGAACATCTACCCGATCCCCGAGACCGGTTTGCGCCTCCTGCAGGCCATTGCCGCCGCCGGCGGCCCGCCGACCGAATTCGATGCGGACAAGGTGGTACTCACGCGTCGCCTGCGCGACGGGCGTAATGCCCTGGTCGTCTTCAAGTGGAAGAACCTGGTGGACGGCAAGGAGCCCGATGTGGACCTTCGCCCTGGCGACGTAATCGAGATCCCGCACACGGCCCAGACGCGCACCGAGGAGTTCCTGCGACGTGCCCTGGTTTTCCAGGCGGGGATGACGGCCGTGTACGATCCGATCAGCCAGTTTGTTCCCACCGCCGTCAACGTGAGCGGCGGGAATCACGACGCCTACAGCATCCGCAAGCTGATTCTGTCCGACGTGGCGCTGAAGGCGACGAACCGGATTACCGCGCCCGTGCTTGGGCCGTGACGGCCCCGGCCGGCGGGCTCCGGGAGCCCGATCCTCCGGTCAGGCGTGCCCGCAAGGCCCGCCGGCCCGTGAAGCGGTCGGGCAGGAGCGAGACGGCCGCCGCGGCGGATGTCGTGGCGGCGGAAGGCAGACGCAAGAGACACCCGGCGTCGAGCGGGCCTCATAAGGAGCGCCCGATCCCGCCTCCGGCACGGATGCGCTGCGCCTCTGCGTGCGCCGCACCCACGGGCACGGAGTGCAGGCATCGCAGGCACGGCTCACAGAACGTCGGCACACGGAAGCATGGAGGGCGGTCGATTGACCGCCACATCACTTGAGAGCCGGGGCGCACGGATGACTGCCCTTTCGACCCCCAATACGGAACTCGAATCAGGCGAAATCGCCGCGGGCGAGACGACATCGCAGCGCCAGGCCGGCCCCCGGCCCCCGGTCCTTGCAGTTGTGGACATCTCCCCCGCGCTGCGGTCCTGGCGGCGCACGCTCGGGGACCTCTGGCAGCGGCGTGAGATCGTCGGCTACCTCGCCTGGCGCGACATTCAGGCGCGCTATCATCAGACTACGCTGGGCGTCCTGTGGGCGCTGCTCCAGCCGCTCGCCGCGACGCTGGTGTACGCCGTCGTCTTCGGCCGGCTCGTCAAGATTCGATCCGGCGAGGTTCCGTATCCGCTGTTCGTCATGACGGGCCTGCTGTCCTGGCAGTTCATCGCGTCCGCCATCCAGCGATCGGCGAGCAGCCTCGTGGCCAACGGCGGCGTCATTCGCAAGGTGTACTTCCCGCGCCTGGCAATTCCGCTGGCCGCCGTCGTGGCCAGTCTTGTCGAGTTCGCGGCGGCCGCCCTTGTCCTGATCGGGATGATGGTCAAGTACCGTTTCGCTCCGTCGGCGAACCTGCTACTCGCCCCCCTCATGATTTTTCTGGCCGGCGCGATGAGCCTGGGCATCGGTCTGGTTCTGGCGAATATCAACTGCTGGCTTCGCGATGTCATGCACGGCACCAGCTTCGCGTTGCAGATGTGGATGTTCCTGACCCCGGTTCTGTATCCGCCGTCGATGGTGCCCGATCGCTATCAGATCCTCATTCAGTGCAATCCGATGAGCGGCGTCATCGGCGGGTTCCGGTGGGCCTTTCTGGGCGTCGGGCCTGACTGGCCGGCCCTGGCGGCGTCGGCGGCGTGGGCAGCGCTCTTTCTCGTGATCGGCGGGGCCTGGTTCCGGCGGACGGAACGTGCCCTGGCGGATGTTCTCTGAACGGAGCGGGTAACCCGTGAGCCACACGGCGATCCTGGTGGAGGGCCTTTCCAAGCGGTACCGCATTCGCGCGCCGCGGTCGCAAGCGCGGTCCGGGTTCCGGATTCCGGGGCTGGGGGTTGCGGGTTGCGGATTCCGTGACCTGTGGGCACTGCGCGACGTGTCGTTCGAGGTGCGCGCCGGCGAGGTCGTGGGGATCATCGGTCGCAACGGGGCCGGCAAGAGCACGCTGCTCAAGATCCTCAGCGGCGTCACCTGGCCCACGACGGGCCGGGCCCGGATGCGGGGCCGCGTGATCAGCCTCCTGGAGGTCGGCACCGGCTTTCACCCGGACCTCACCGGTCGCGAGAACGTCTATCTCAATGGCGCCCTGCTCGGCATGACGCGCGGTGAAATCCGCCGCAAGTTCGACGAGATCGTCGCCTTCGCCGAGGTGGAGCCGTTCCTCGACACCCCTATCAAGCACTACAGCACGGGCATGCAGATGCGCCTGGCATTCGCCGTGGCCGCCCACCTCGACGGCGAGATCATGATTGTGGACGAAGCCCTCTCCGTCGGCGACGCGGCCTTCCAGGCGAAATGCGCCGAGGCGATGGCGGCCGCCCGGGACGGGGGGCGGACGGTGCTGCTCGTGAGCCACAACGTCGCAATGCTGCGGGGGCTCGCCGGCCGGGCGATCCTCCTGCAGAACGGGCGCATCGAGGCCGACGGGGCGATTCAGGACATCTGCGGACGCTACCTGGCCGCGAATGCGGACGTGGCGGAGGTGGATCTGCGGGACTATGCCTCCCGCGAGGGCACGGGCGAGGCTCGCTTCGAGGCCGTCCGCCTCCTCGGGCCGGACGGCGAGCCTACCAACCGCACCTGGCTGGGCGGCCCGCTGCACGTTCGTTTCCGGGTGACGTTCCATCAGCCGATCGCCGCGCCACAGTTCGGCGTCCGGGTCTACTCGACCGCGGGCGAACCGCTCGTGGACTTCCAGGGCCGGCACGCCGGCCTGTGCATTCCTCGTGCGGCCGGAGCGTGGGAGGTGGATCTCTGTGCGGATCCCTTCAACCTGTACCCCGGGCGCTACCTGCTGAGCCTGTGGGTGTACGACCGTTCGCTCACGCGTCTGCTCGATTATGTGAAGCTTTGTGCGTCACTGCTCGTCGAGCCGGCCGACCCGACCGGACGCGGCATCCAGTTGTGCCCGCAACAGGGCATGTTTTTCGTTGCCAGTCGCTGGAAGGCGCGCCCCCGGCCGGAGCCGGCCCTGTGTGTCGGGGCGGAGGCCTGAAGGCGGGCGGGCCGTCGGGGGCTGTTGGGGGGTTGGGGGCAGGGATTGGGGGGCA
>CAZZFA010000080.1:0-27242 GCA_964653435.1 uncultured Planctomycetales bacterium
AAGGCAACGCCCCGGAGGGGCATGTGAGAATAGCCCAGCGATTTATCGCTGGGGCTGCGGCACCGACCGCGGGCCCGTCCCGTAGGGACGGCTGAGCGGCGCGCACGAATCTCAGTCGTCCCTACAGGACTCTGCGATGTGGCGGCCCCCGCGACCCAGCGATAAATCGCTGGGCTATTGTCAAATGTCCCTCCGGGACAAGGCGTTGGCGACAACACGTTGGCGACAACACGTTGGCAACAAGACGTTAGCGACACGACGTTGGCAACAAGACGTTGGCAACAAGACGTCGGCGACAGGGCGTTGGCGACAAGACGTTGGCAACAGGGCGTTGGCGACAGGGCGTTGGCGTCGATCCGAATCGCAAGGGCCGTCATCCCGTGGCTTCCAGAGGTGTGAGCAGGCCTGACAGTCCGATGAAAAGTCACGAACCGTTGCCGCCGACCGCACCGGCGAGACGCAAACGCGATTCCGGCGACTGCGCCGCTGCCGATCGCGACGAACCATCCCGCTACGCACCGGCGAAACGCAAACGCGATTCCGGCGACTGCGCCGCTGCCGATCGCGACGAGCCATCCCGCTACGCACCGGCGAAACCGAAAACGCGATCTCGGCGACTGCCTCGACACTATTTCAACCGGCTGCCAAGCCTGAAGGCGGTGGCAAACCCGCGCCTGCTGAAGCCGCCGGTGTGCCGCGCAGACAAGGCCGCCTTCAGCAGTCCTTGCCGGGCCACGTGACCATCGGCTGGTTCAGCCGACCGGCCTTTGGCCGCCGCCTTCGGCCGGTGGAGGCACCGGCTCCCTCCTCTTCCACGCTTGCCGTCCAGCGGGCTTGAGCCGGGCTTGGTGAATGCCCGCCGCCCACCGTCTGCAACTACGGCCATGCACCCGAGGCCGCACTCCATATTGCACTCCATATTCCACTGCGTATTGGGCTGCGGCCGAAGGCTGCGCTACGGGGTTTCCCCCCGGCCGACGTGCGGTTACGCTGATGCCGTGTGCGGTGCGAGCGTCCCGGGCGGCACGGAACTGCACTCAGAGCCGGGGTCTGGAAACGTGCCGCGCGCGGGCGTACCGCCCCGGGCCGCCCGATGGGCACGGCTCGACCGATACATCGCTATTCGGACGTGAATACCATGAGAACGTCGATCCTCTCCGCCGTCGTGATGCTGAGTTTGTTCTCCCCCGTCCGCGCGGCCGACCCGCCGCGGCCGAACATCCTGTGGATCACGTGCGAGGACACCGGCCCGCAACTCGGCTGCTACGGCGACGCGTTCGCGCGCACGCCCAACCTCGATGCCCTCGCCGCCAGGGGGATGATCTACTCGACTGTCTGGTCGAACGCCCCCGTCTGCGCCCCGGCCCGCACCGCGATCATCACCGGCGTGTATCCGACCTCGACCGGCGCCGAGCACATGCGGAGCCTCGTGCCCATGCCGAGAACCATACGCATGTACCCGCAGCTCCTTCGCGAGGCCGGCTACTACTGCACGAACAACGTGAAGGAGGACTACAACCTCGAGAAGCCCGGGAAGGTCTGGGACGACTCATCCCGCAGGGCGCATTGGAAGAACCGGCCGGCGGGTCGGCCGTTCTTTGCGGTCTTCAACCACACGGTGACGCATGAGAGCCAGATCCGCACGCGCCCGCATCAGCTCCAGCATGACCCGTCAAAGGTCCGCGTGCCGGCGTACCATCCCGATACGCCGGAGGTCCGGCAGGATTGGGCCCAGTACTACGACCGGGTCACGGAGATGGATGCGCTGGCCGGCGCGAACCTGCGCGAGCTCGAGGAGGCGGGCGTCGCCGACGACACGATCGTGTTCTTCTACGGGGACCACGGCCCGGGCATGCCGCGGTGCAAGCGCTCGGCCTGCGACTCCGGCCTGCATGTGCCGCTGATCGTCTACGTGCCGCCGAAGTTCCGGCATCTGGCCGGCAAGGACTACGTTGCCGGCGGCAGGAGTGATCGGCTGGTGGCCTTCGTGGATCTCGCACCCACGCTGCTGAGCCTCGCCGGCGTTCGCCCGCCGGAGTGGATGCAGGGCCACGCCTTCATGGGGCCGTTCGCAGCCGCCGAGCAGCCGTACCTCTACGGCTTCCGCGGGCGGATGGATGAACGCTACGATCTCGTGCGGTCCGTTCGCGACAGGCGGTACGTCTACGTCCGCAACTTCATGCCGCATCTGCCCGCCGGCCAGCACAACGCCTACATGTTCGAGACGCCCACCACACGCGTCTGGAAGAAGCTCTATGATGAGGGCAAGCTCTCGCCGCCCAAGACGTTCTTCTGGGAGCCGAAGGCGCCGGAGGAACTGTACGATCTTCAGAACGACCCGGACGAAGTGAAGAACCTGGCGGCCTCCACGGCGCACCAGGAGATCCTGAAGCGGATGCGCGCCGCCTTGCGCGAGCACCTGCTGGCGGTGCGCGATGTCGGCTTCCTGCCCGAGGGCGAGATCCACAGCCGCTCGGCCGGATCCACGCCCTACGAGATCGGACACCGGCCCGACGCCTATCCGCTCGAGCGAATCCTCGCGATGGCGGAACTGGCGTCGTCGCTCGATCCGGCGGTTCTGCCCGGGCTTCAGGCGGCGCTGGTGAAGGGCCCCGACAGTGCCGAGCGCTACTGGGCGGCGATGGGCATTCTGATGCGCGGCAAGGCGGCGGTCGGCACCGCCGATCGCGAGTTGAGACAGGCGCTACGGGATGACTCGCCGTATGTGCGGATCACGGCGGCGGAGGCGCTCGGCCGGTTCGGCGTCGAGGCGGACCGCATGGCCGCGATCGCACTGCTGCTCGATGCGGCCGATCTCCGCAAGCACGGCGTCTACACATCCATGTACGCGCTCAACGCGCTCGGCCGGTTGCGTCCGCTGCCCTCCGACGCGAAGCGTGCTATCGAGGCGCTGCCCACGAGCGACCCGTCGATCGACGGCCGGATCAAGAGCGGCGTCCCGAGGCTCGTCGAGGACCTTTTGACCCCGACGAACTGACCGTTTCTCAGAGGGGAAGTTGGCGTTCCCGCGCGCGTGATCAGCGTTGCACGCGCGCCGATCCGCCCTTGGCGAAGGCCTCGACCTCCTCGAGCCTCGCCATGGTCACGTCGCCCGGGAAGGTCGTGAGCAGCGCCCCATGCGCCCAGCCCAGGCGAAGGGCCTGCTCCGGGTCTCGCCCGGCGATCAGTCCGTAGATCAGACCGGCCGCGAAGCCGTCGCCGCCGCCGATGCGGTCGAGGACGTCGAGCCGGCATGTGGGGCTTACGAATCGTTTGCCGTTGAGCCACAACACGGCGGCCCAGTCGTGGCAGTTGGTCGAGTGGACCTCGCGCAGCGTGGTCGCGACCAGCTTGACGTTCGGGAACTGCTGCACCACCCGCTCGATCATCTGAAAGAATGTCTCGGGGTCGAGCTTCGAGCGGCCGGCGACTTCCGGGCCGGGGATTCCGAGGCCTTTCTGAAGGTCCTCTTCATTGCCGATCAGCGCATCGACGTTGCTGACGATCCGTCGGAGCGTCTGCTGCGCCCGTTGCAGGCCGCCGATCGGCGCCCACAGCTTGGCCCGGTAGTTCAGGTCGAACGAGTTGACGGCGCCGGATTGTTTCGCGGCCTGCATGCCCTCGATGATCAGCTCCGAGGTCGTCTCGGAGAGCGCCGCGAAGATGCCGCCCGAGTGGAACCACCGCACGCCGGAGGCAAAGATGGTTTTCCAATCGAAGTCGCCGGGCTTGAGCAGCGCCCCCGCCTCGTTCGAGCGGTTGTAGAAGACCACCGGCGGGCGGACGCCGTAGCCGCGGTCGCTGTAGACCGTGGCCATGTTCGGGCCTCGCACGCCGTCGTGCTCAAACCACTTGTAAAACGGCCGGACGCCGGTCTCTCGGACCCGCGCCTGGATCAGCTCGCCGATGCCGTACTTAACCATGGCGGTGGCCACGCCGGTACGCAGCCCGAAGCAGTCCGAGAGGCTCGCCGCCACGTTGTACTCGCCGCCGGAGACGTGGATCTCGACCGACCGCGCCTTGCGGAACGGGATCACGCCCGGGTCCAGCCGGTGGACCAGCGCCCCCAGCGCGAGGAAGTCCAGATCGCACGCGTCATTACGGATGGTCAGATCGTTCATCGAGGATTCCCCCGCTAACCGTTGCGTAAAGAACGCATCCAATATGCGGCGCAGGCACGGGTGTCAACCCCGATGTTGCCGGCATCCGCGTCCTGAGGCGGGCGAGCCGGTGCCGTAGCGTTGCGAGGCGGCATCCGAAACCACGGGTGGAGCGGCGGGAAGCCTCGTGTCGCCTCGCCCAGGACCGGTACTCGAGCAGGCCCCGGGGCGCAACGCACGGCTCATCGGCTCGCGGCCTGCGCATGCCCGCGCCGCCGGCTACGCGGTTTGTGCGCCGGGCGGCCCCTGCAAACTGAGCAGCCGCGCGAGCGAGGCGGCGAGATTCTGCACTGCCGACGCGTCGGGCAGCGTCACGGTCAGTTTCAGGCGGCCCTGCTCATCCTTCGTGAGGCACTCGTCGAGGCGATTCCGGATCGTTTCCGCGACCCGCCGGGCCTGCTCCGTTTCCCCGGCGTGCGGCACCAACTCGCTGAGAAAGCCGAAGGCCGCCGCCAGGAGCCGTCCGCCCGCCTGCGCGACCCGCTCCTGCTGCGCGATCCGCTCGGCGTTTCGGATCTGCCGGGCCTTATCGCTCTCGTCCGGCGGGGCCTCCGGACGGGCGCCCAGCAGGACCTCCAGCCGGCGTCGGAGTTCCTCCATTCCGCCGGCCAGGTCGACCGTGTCGACGCGTGAATCCGCATCGAGCGCGGCCAGCGCGAGCTCGTGCTTCGCCGAGAGCGTCGCGAGGAGGTTTTCCTCGATCGTGCCCTCCGTGACGAGTACGGACACGTGCACGGGGCGCTTCTGTCCCATCCGGTGCGTCCGCGCGATCCGCTGCTCGAGCACGGCCGGGTTCCACGGCAGATCCACGTTGATCACCGTGTTGGCGGCCTGCAGGTTCAGGCCGGTCGAGCCGGCGTTCGTCGTGACGAACATCCGGCACTTCGGATCGGTCTGGAAGGTGTGAACGAGCGGTTGCCGCTTGTTCTGCGGGATCGAGCCGTCGAGCCGGACGTAGCGGATGCCATGCTTGTGCAGCAACGGTTCGATCAGGTTCAGCATCGTCGTCCACTCGGAGAACAGCACGGCCTTGCGATCGGGTTCGGCCGCCAACTGGTCCAGCAGCGTGTTGAGCTGTTCCAGCTTGCTTGAATAGCCCGGGGGGTGCTTATCCACGAGGAAGGTGCTGTCCGCCGACATCCGGCACATGAGCAGGGCCTTCTGCAGCCGGAGCAGGTCCATCTCGCTGATATACGGCTTGCCGACGATCGATCGGACGATGCGCATGTGCGCCGCGTGCAGCTCGAGTTGCTCGTCCGTCGGGGTGATGCGGATGATCTCCGTCGTCCGCGGGGGAAGCTCCTTCATCACCGATTCGCGCGTGCGGCGAAGCAGGATCGGCCGGAGCCGACGCCGCAGTTCGCCGAGGTTCTTGTAGCCGAGAACCCTGCCCTTCTCGTCCACGACCCGGTGCCGGTTGTAGAATCGGAACGCGGGGCCGAGCCGCCGGTCGTCGATGAACTCCGTCACGGAGAACAACTCGTCGAGCCGGTTCTCCAGCGGCGTTCCCGACAACACCAGCGCGAAGGGCGAGCGCAAAGCCTTGATGATGCGGCTGGTCTTCGCCTCCCAGTTCTTGATCCGCTGCCCCTCATCCAGGATGATGAGGTCCCACTTCACGCGCTCGATCGCGAGAATGTCGCGAAGCACCTGCTCGTAGTTGCACACGGTGAAAAAGCATTCGTTCCCGTATTGCAGCGCCCGTGCCGCCGCACCGCCGGTCACGAGCTGGCACGTTCGCCCGGAGAATCGCTCGATCTCGTTTCGCCACTGCGACTTCAGCGACGTCGGGCAGACGATGAGCACCTTACTGATCTGCACCTCCCGCG
The DNA here is from genome assembly GCA_964653435.1 of uncultured Planctomycetales bacterium. Lineage (GTDB taxonomy): Bacteria > Planctomycetota > Phycisphaerae > UBA1845 > PWPN01 > CAZMVY01. Next base: position 5,990 of record CAZZFA010000080.1, read on the forward strand.
CGAGCAGCTCGGCGACCCCGATGCCCTGGATCGTCTTGCCGAGCCCCATGTCATCGGCCAGGATCGCCCGGCCGGCGCCGACGGCGAAGGCCACCCCATCCAACTGGTACGGCAACAGCTCGACCTTCAGCAGTTCCCGTCGCAGCGGATGACGCTTGGGATCCTTGCGGATCTCGGCGGTCGTGGCGGCAAGGCGGTCACGCAGCAGGCATCTCTGGATATGTTCCTCCGCGTCCGGGTAGACGATCACGGCCTGCCCGAGCATCTCGAGCTTGCGAATCCGCCGGAGCAGGTCGTGCACGTCATTGATGACCCGGTCCTCCAACGGCCGAACCACCGCGCGGGCGGCACCGTCCAGCCGGCGCGGCACGAGCAGCCGTAACTCCAGCGATGTTCCATAACGGAGGTATACGGCGAGATCCCTCTGTACATACGGCCGGCTGCGGACATCGGCGGGGAAGCGTGCCTTCACCCTGCGCTGCACGGCCAAGAGGTGCTTGCAGGTGCCGAGGGTATTCTTGCGATAGTCAGGGCAGGAGCAGTACGACTGTCCGCGTTCGAACCCGCGCAGGGCGACGCGGTAGGTCTTTCCGGACACGGCGTTTGTGACCAGGTAGTCCGTCCACGGCGTTCGGGGATCGCCGGATTTGATGCTCATCCGCTCTTCGCGGGCGCGTTCCTCCCGTTCCTCGATCGCGCGGCGGATCAGCTCTTCTTCGCTCAGGCTTTCGACGGGCACCCGCTCCGGCGGCGGGGCCGCCAGGCCGAGCGCCATCTTCTCCTCCAGAATGAGCGAGAATGCCGCTCCCACGTGTTCGCAGGCGCGCCCGCACCGGGTGCAATTCCACCGCAGACGCCCGGGGGCCTCAGCCATCAGCGTGATGGTGACCACGGCGCCGTCCAGCTTCAGCCGAAACAGATCGTCACCCAGGTACACCTGCTCTTCGATTGCGATCTCGTAGCGACCGCCTTCGCGGATCAGCCGTGCGCCCTGCTCCCCGAGCAGTCGGCATGCCTGCAGAAACGTCAGACGCGACAACCGATCCTTCAGCGTGAGTGGCTGCTCCGTCCTTGTGTCGGCATCCATGTTCGGTTCCGCCCGGGTGGCACGCCGGGCAGTCTCCTCCAATTCCTTGACCGTCGTTCCGGGCATGGATCCTACCACGAAATCCTGCACAAGTCGCCCCGGGGCGGCTCGCCCCGAACCGGTTCGCACGGTCTTTCGGCAAGGGCGCGGGCATCGGGTGGCGCGGGCGGAGCGTGCTGCAAGCTCAAATGGGCGGAGGGTGTGTTTGCTCGCGGGCTGTCGCTCGCGTCCGCCCGGCGCAGCCGCAGCGGTCATCGCACGTGGCGCAATCGTCGTTTCGCGGCGACGGCCATCCCCGGCGTGATGATGCCGATGCCGTCGGGCAGTACGGCAGGAGGTGAGCAACGGGCTGCGTGATTACCCGCGTAACTGTAGGCGGGCCCGTTCGCATCGTCCTGGCGCCGCAGCACAGCCGTTGTCGGCCCGCGGCCGCTCTACGGGGCCGGCTGTTGCGATCGGGGCGGTGCTCGGCAAGTGGCCCACGCGATATGCCGGCGTTTGCCGCACACCTTTGGCCGGTTCGCCCGCAGGTTATAATAGGAATAACCAGAGGCGCTGCGCGAGGCTGCTGAAAGGCTGCCGAGGATCTGAGCATGGATCACGTTGCGGGGTGCAAACCGGACGCCGGCGAGGAGGTGGCGGCACTTCGCGCCCGCGTGGCGGCCCTGGAGCGCATGCTTGCGGAACGGGAGCGGATGGAGGCCCGGTTGTGGCTGTTGTCGTCGCTCGTGCAGCAAACCAGTGACGGGCTGGCGGTCGTCAACCTTGGCGGCACCGTTATCTTTGCAAACGAGGCATTCGCGCGGATGCACGGCTACGCCCCGGAGTCGTTGATCGGAAAGCACCTCTCCGTTTTCCATACAGCCGAGCAGATGGCTTCCGTAGAGGCGGCGAATCGGACGCTCCGGGAGTGGGGGCGATTTGACGGCGAGATCTGGCATGCGCGGCAGGACGGTACCGTGTTCCCGGCGATGATGCGTAACACGCTGCTGCGGGACGCGTCCGGAAAGATCGTCGGCATGATCGGAACCATGCAGGACATTACCGTCGTGAAAGAGGCGGAGAAGGCGTTACGGGACAGCGAAGAGCGCTTCCGTATCGTTACGGAGAGTTCCCTGTTGGGTGTGTATGTGTATCAGGGCGGGCGTCTGGTCTATGTGAATCCAGCGTTTGCCGGCGTGTTCGGATATGAGCCGGATGAGATCGTGGGCATGGCGGATCCCCTGTCGCTCGTTCATCCCGCCGATCGGGCCTTCGCCGCCGAACGGATACGTCGGCGTCTTGACGGCGAGGAACAGGTGACGCGGTATCGCTTCCGTGGGCTTCGCAAGGACGGCACGGAGGTGTGGTGCGAGGTGTTCGGGCGTTTTCTGGATTACAACGGCCGGCCTTCGATCATGGGTGTCCTGGCGGACATCACTGCGCAAATGGAGGCCGAGGCGCGGCAGGAGCGTCTTCTGCAGGCGATCGAGCACTCGAGCGACGGAATTGGAATCTGGGATGAGCAGTGGCGACTGCTCTACGCCAACGCGGCGATGTCACGGATACTCGGGTCGGCGTCCATGTCGGACACCCCCGGGGGGGTCTGGAAGGCGCTGGCGGACGGGCACGAGGCCGCGGTGCCGGACAGGATTGCGGAGTCCTTGCGCCGCGAGGGGAGGTGGTCGGGGCGTTTGTCCGCAAAGCGGCCCGGCGGCGAATGCATGCCGGTGGCCATGACGTGCAGTTCCTTCGTCACGGCCACGGGCGATCCGATGATCGTGGGCAGCATCCGGGACGTCAGCACCGAGGAAAGGTATCTGGCTCAGATTCGCCGGCTCACGGCGGATGCCGAGGCAAGATTCGAGGCGGAGAAGGCGGAGATAGCCCGGGAACTTCACGACGAGTTGGGCCAGTTGCTCACGGTGCTGAACCTGGATCTTGCATGGGTGGGACGGCGGATCGGGCAGGCGGACGCATCCATCCGGGATCGCATGGCCCAGATGCGGGATATCACGAACGAGGTAACGGAACGCGTGCGGCATCTCTCGAAGAGTCTGCATCCGCCCGTGCTTGAGCACGAGGGACTTGCGGCGACGATCCAGTGGCAGGCGGCGGAGTTCGAGCGGCGAACGGGTGTTCCGTGCGGGGTGACGATCAAGCCGCCCGATCCGCACGTGGCCGAGCGGCTTGCGGTGACGGTGTACCGGATCGTGCAGGAGGCGCTGACGAACGTGGCGCGGCACGCTCACGCCACCCGCTGCGAGGTGTCTCTTGTGTTGCATCGCGGTGTGCTGGAGGTCGCCGTACGCGATAATGGAGTGGGGGCGGCGCCGGCTCGCCTGGCCGAGAGCGACTCGCTGGGTATCACAGCCATGCGAGAACGCGCGGTGGCAGCGGGTGGCACCCTGCGTGTGGAGTCGAGACCGGGAGGCGGCGTCTGCGTGTTGGCGAGATTCCCTTCACGCAGGCCGCACAAACCGAGGGGGTCATGATTCAGATACTGATTGCCGACGACCATCAGCTCGTCCGCGAGGGCATCCGCCGTATCCTGGAGGAAGAGCAGGACTTCCGGGTTGTCGCGGAGGCATCGGACGGGGTGGAGGCCCTGGAGAAGGCCAGGGAGACGAACCCCGACGTCATCCTGCTGGACATCATGATGCCGAATCTCGACGGCGTGGAGACTACGCGGCGTCTCGCCAAGAAGCGCAAACCGCCGGCGCGGATCGTCATCCTGACGATGTACGCCGATGAGCATTATGCGGCGCGCCTGCTGCGCATGGGGGCGTCCGGGTACGTAGTGAAGGACAGCGCGCCGACGGAACTGGTTGAGGCGGTCCGCGCCGTGTGCCGGGGTGAGCGGTACATCTCGGCTTCTCTGCGGGATGCGCTGGCAATCCGGTTCATCGAGGGCATGGATCGGGAGCCGCTCGATTCCCTCTCGGACCGGGAGTTCCAGGTGCTGCGGCGGCTTGCGTCGGGCGCCACGAACCGCGAGATTGCCCAGGAGCTCTCGCTCAGCGTCAAGACGGTGGATGCCCATCGGCTCAATCTGCTGGCGAAGCTCAAGCTTCGCAACAACGCCGAACTCACCAAGTTCGCGGTGCAGAACGGAATCGTAAAGGTCTGAGGGCGCCGCTCCGCTCAACCCGTTGCGGCGTCGCATTGGAGGCTACGGCGCGGGTTTGGCGCAGCCTTGCGTACGGTCCCGGCTCGGCGGCATCCTTACGCCGGCAGCATCCGCCGGATCACGGTAATCGCCCGGTCAATGTCGGCCGCGTTCACATCGAGATGCGTGACGGCGCGGATCCGTTGCGGGCCTGTCGCGTTCACCCACACGCCTTCGGCGCGCAGGCGATCGCGGAACTGCGCCGCCGTTCCGAGCGCGGGGTCCACGTCGAAGTAGAGGATGTTGGTGACGACTTCGTTCGGGTCGACCGACAGGCCGGGCATCCCGGCTATGGCCTCGGCGAGGCGCCTTGCGTTGGCGTGGTCCTCGGCGAGTCGCTCGACGTGATGATCGAGGGCGTAGATCGCCGCCGCCGCGAGGATGCCCGCCTGACGCATTCCGCCGCCGAACATCTTGCGGAAGCGGCGGATGCGCTGGATCATCTGCGCGGTTCCCGCGACAGCCGAACCGACCGGCGCGCCCAAGCCTTTGGAGAAGCAGGTTGCGACGGTCTCGAAGTACCGTGTGTAGTCCGTCGGCGCCAGGCCCGTGGCGATGCATGCATTCATGAGCCGCGCGCCGTCCATGTGCATGGCCACGCCGTTCTCGTCGGCAACCTTCCGGATCGCGGCGATCTTCTCGATCGGCCAGATCGAGCCGCCGCCGCGGTTCTGCGTGTTCTCGATCACGATCAACCGCGTCCGCGGGAAGTGGACGTTGTTCGGATCGCGAATCGCCGCCCGCACCTGCTCCGCGTCGAACTGGCCGCGCGGCCCGTCGAGCAGCCGCAGCGAGCAGCCGGACAGGGCGCACGGCGCGCCGCCCTCGTAATTGTAGATGTGCGAATCGCCGTGGCAGATGATCTCATCGCCCGGCTCGGTGTGCGCGCGGATGGCCGTCTGGTTGGCCATCGTGCCGGATGGCATGTAGATGGCGGCTTCCTTGCCCAGCAGGACGGCCACCTTCTCCTGTAACCGATTGACGGTCGGGTCGTCGCCGAAGACGTCGTCGCCGACTTCCGCCTCGGCCATTGCGCGCCGCATGGCCGGCGTCGGTTTCGTGATCGTATCGCTTCGCAGATCGACGATCGCTTTGTTGCCCATGTTCGGCCTCGCTGCTGGCTACCTCGCGCTGCCCGCCCAGGCCCGCCACATTGCCTCAATCCTGTCCGGTGCGGCGCGGCCGGCGTGCACCACAACCCGGTACTTCAGCGTCAGGCTCCTGCCCGCCGGCAGCGTGTACGGCTCGCTCCAGAGCGGGGCAGGGCTGAAGTACACGAACGGCATTCGGCCATCCACGATGTCATGCCACTGCGAAGGATACCGGAGGTTGGACGGGTGGTCGAAGATGGCGATACCCGCCGGCCCGCCCACGTTCGGGGTGAAGCTGAGATCCGCCCAGCGAGCCCGCCGGCCGTGCGTGTTCTTCGTGACGCCGCCGCACTCGCCGTCCTGCCGCCCCTCGCTGTCGATGAGCAACCAGCAGTGAGAATCCTTCGCCAGCCGCACGGAAAGTCCGGAATACCCGCCGCCCGCCGTGCCGCCCTTGAGGTGCACATGCCGATCGGCTGCCGTGAACATGCTCTCCCAGTCGATCACATAGCCGCCGTCCTCATCGGGGGCGGTGATCACTATGATGCGTTTCTCGGTCATCACAGGCGGCTTGCCGGCCTCGTGGTAGCTGATTTCCATCTCCATGCGTGCGGAGAAGTCGGTCCCCGGCGTGGCCGCGAAGCGGGTTACCTCCGTCTTGCCGCCGGGAGCGGCCGGCGTCGGTTCAGCCCAGTAATCCACGCCGTTGATGTTCTTCCAGGCGAACCAGAACGCCCGGTGGTGGGGATGGTCCGGCGGAGCGAGCCAGGTCAGCTCCGTGCCATCCGCAAGGTTGAGCGGGTGGAAATACGGCCGCGAGAGGTCCCTTCCGTAGTTAAACTGCCAGACGACGTGATCGCCGTTCACCAGTGCGAGCAGCCCGTCGCTCTGCCGCCACGCAAGCGCGGGGCGTCGGCCGGCCTCCGTCCGGGCGTGCGCGATGGACGCACGCATGCTGTCCGGCGCGTTCTCCGATGCGGCCCGAAGAGCCTTCAACGCCGTTTCGCCACCAATCCTGCCGAGCGCTGCGGCGGCCGCCGAAGCGATCTCGGGGTCGGCGTCCGTCAGAAGCGGGGCCAGGGCATCGGCCGCGTCCGCATCGGTCCGTGCGCCAATCGAGTTGATGACGCCGACCTTGAGCCGGCCGTTGAGCTTCGGCAGGGCGTCGCGGAGGGCCTTTGCCGCCGCCGGACCGGGGATGCGTTCGAGGGCGAAGCGGGCCATGGTCGCCGTACTCTCGTCGGCCAGAAGAGGGGCGAGGGCGGGCACCTGCGCGGGCGTCCCGATCTGCGCGAGTTGCTTGCAGAAGAAGGCCCTGGCCTCGGAGCTCTTGCAGGAGGCGATCGTGTCGGCGATGCGAGCGGCCAGGTTCGACCGGTATGCGGCGCCCGCTTCACCCGTGCGGGACGACGCATCGATGACGAGTTGCTCGACCACGAAGAGCGGCCGGCGGCTCCGGCCGAATGCGTATCCGGCGGCGGCCTTCAGCGCGGCGTCCGTGTCGACGCCGACGATCGCAGCGGCCGCGGCGTTCGTCGGCCAGTCTTTCGGAATCGGGATCGTGACCTTGCCGGTGGCGGCCCATTCCGTGCCGCGGACCATGATCGTCTGCCAGGCGATGTTGCGCAGCGTGGCCACGTCGTGGCCGAGCAGGAAGTTGACGCCGCGGCCCTTGCCCAGGCTTGTCGTGATCAGCACCGGCTCCCACTTGCCGGTTCCCGACCAATCCGGCTCGGCGAACGCCTTGGCGTGCACCTGGAAGCCCGACGGGCTCATCTTCACCATGTTCTGGTACAGTTCATCGGTGATCCAGAAGTCCGCCATTCCCTCGGTGATCGGGTGGGGCGTGTCGCCGATGACGACCTTGAACGTGTGGTAGGCCGTGCGGCTGGTGAACTCCCACTTCCACGTCAGGCCGGAGATCTCCTGAAAGTCGGCCCAGTCGTTGCAGGCGGCGCTGGCGGCGTGGAAGGAGACCATTCCCTTGCCGTCGCGGATGGCGTCGGCGAAGGCCTTCTTGCCCTCGGGCGTCCACGGTCCGCCCGTCATTACGGGGTGGCAGGTCCAATTGCTGACGATCACGTCGCACGGGGCAAACGTGGCGTCGGTGACCTTCGTCACGTCATCGACGACCCCGACGACCTTGAACCGTCCGGAGTCGTTGTACATCTTCTCGATGAACGGCGTGGTCGCCTTCCAGTCGTGCACGTTCGCGCCGCTGAGGATCACGACGCGAATAGGGGCCGCCGCCGTAGCTGTCGCGCCGAGCGCCGGCGTCAGGCCTGTCAGGCACGCGATGGCACTCCAACTTATCACACTTCGGATGCGGATCATGCGCAACTCCGCATGTGTTGAGGCTCGAACTGACCGATTGTGGTCCGCCCGAGCGAATTCCAATGTCGAATGTCGAAGCCCGAATGACGAAGGAACGACGAATGCCCAAATGACGAAAGCGGACGCCGCCAGCGGCCCAGCCATTCGGATTTCGTCATTCGGGCTTCTTCCGGCATTCGGGTTTCGTCATTCGGCATTCTCCGGCCCCGCCGCGCAGAATCCCTTACTGTGAGATTGTTCCTTTCACAGGTGCCACGGACTTCGCATCACGCGCGTCATCCGGGCGTTGGCCTCGGGATCGTCCACGAATACTTCCTTCGCCGGGTCCCAGCGGAGCTTGCGGCCCAGGTGAAGGGCGAGCCAGCCCAGATGGCACACGGTGTCCGAGCGGACGGCGACGTCGATGTTGCAGATCGGCGGCGTGCGGGTCTTGACGCAGTCGATCAGGTTCCGCTGGTGGTTCGTGCTTACGGGCAGATGGATCTCGCCGGGCTGGATCTTCTCCTGCAGCACCGTCGCGGGCTCGGCGATGATCCGCCCGCGGTCCACGTGGATCCAGCCCTTGTCGCCCTCGAAGCGGATCCCGTGCGTGTTCGGCCCGCCGTCGCTCGTGAAATGCATGTTCACGCCGTTGGCGTACTTCATCCGCACGTCCCAGTTCAGCGGGTTGTCGCACAGCCCGTCGTCGGAGGGGAACACGCCGGAGCCCTCGATCTCGACCGGGCCGGTCAACTCCGTGCCGTTGCCCCACTGGGCGATGTCGACGTGATGGATCCCCCAGCCCGCGATGTAGCCGAGCGAGTAATCGCTGATGTGGAACCAGTGCGGGCTGATCACGCGCTTGGGCGTGTACGGCGCCCACGGCGCCGGCCCGAGCCACATCTCGTAGTCGAATCCTTCCGGCACGGGCGCGGGAGCATACGTCTCCTCCTTTGTCCGCTCGGCGAAGCCCGACGGCGCCGACACCCTGATCGTGTGCAGCTTCCCGATGCGGCCGTTTCGCACGAGTTCGCACGCCTGCCGGAACTGCGGCATCGACCGCTGCTGCGTTCCGAACTGAAAGAGCCGCCCGTACCGGTGGCACGCCTCGCGGAGCGTCAGAATCTCCCGCAGGCTCAGGCCGAGGGGTTTTTCCACGTAGACGTCCTTGCCGCTTCGCACCGCCGCCAACGCGTGCAGGACGTGCCAGTGATCCGTGGAGGCCACCTGTACCACGTCGATGTCGTCGCGGGCGACGAGTTCGCGGAAGTCGTTGTACGCGGCGCAGACATCTTTGCCGTAGTGGGCGTTGACGCGCTGCCGGGCCGCGTCACGTTGCGCCTTCTTCGGATCGCACACGGCCACGACCTGCACATCCGGCAGCGCGAGCATCAGGTTCATGTCGGCGGTGCCCATGCCGCCGACGCCGATGCAGCCGACGGTGATCCGGTTGCTCGGCGCGGTCGTTCCGTTCCGGCCAAGCGCCGAGGAGGGCACAACGTATGGAAATGCCACCGCCGCTCCGGCGGCCCCGCCGACGCATCGCAGAAACTCACGCCTGCTTACTCGCGTCCTGACAGCCATTACGGAACGTCCTTTGCGTGCCTCATCCCGAGGAGGCCGGACGCCCACGTCCGGTGGTTACTCCGCAATCCGGCATCCGCATTCCGGAATCGCACGGTCCTACTTCGTCTCGCTGGCCGGTTCAATGAGCCCCGCGATTCGCGCTTCGCGGTCCGGCAGCGGCGGGAAGGGGTTGTGCGGCTCGAACTGGTACCAGTAGGCCGTACTGCACCAGTCGTCGCTCCGCTCGAACAGCTCCTTGTTCCAACCGATCTGCTGGATCGTCACCTTGAGGCTCTTGCGGAATCGCACCGGGTCGAGGACGTGCCAGCGATACATGGAGACGCACGCCTCCTTGAAGAAGTCGTTCTTGAGCAGCAGGGTGCAGCCGTGGTACGGCGTCTGATACAGCAGCATGCCCCATCCGGCGTTGAAGTAGTCTTCTGACCCTGTGCCGCAGATCGTGGGGTACGTGGTGTCGCCGTCCATGTACATCTTGAGTTCGCCCTCGCCCCACCAGTGCGGGCCGAGCGCGCGGACGCCGATCACGGTGCCGACGTACATGCCCGGTCCGCGGACGTTGTCGAGGATCACGTAGTCCTGCTTCTCGATCGTCGGGTTCTGGCGGCGGAACTGCGCGTGGAATCGCCCGGTGTGCGCGGGCAGCCTGGGCATGAGCTCGTAGTCGATCTGAAAGAAGAAGGCCTTACTGTTCTCGCCGGTGTCGTTCTCCACTGTGATCCTCGCGTGCGAGTCGAACGGCATCGGGAAGAAGCAATTGAAGGCCCGTCCGTTGGGCTCGGTAGTCCACGCCGAGGCGAAGTGGACCGGCTGACCCTTGTCGTCGCAGGCGACGCGTCCGTGTGCCGTTCCGAAGAAATCGCCGAGCGGCACCTCGACCGACGGCGATGCTTCCTTGTCCCAGTACATGCGCAGGATGAGGTTGCGAAGCTGATTCGGCGAGCGGTTCGGGATCGTGATCCAGATGTGACGGATTATACCCGGGCCGTCGACGTCCATGAGCGTGACCGTCTCGCCCGGCCGGATTCTCTTGATGCACGGGGAGCCCTTTCGCCCGTCGCGCTCCTTTCCGCCCGCTCCGGGGGCGCCGGTCTTGTTCTCCCACGTGATGGCCCGTCCAACGCCGTCGGAAATCACCGGATACTCGGCTCCGGCCAGTGTCGGCGGGCCTGCCGTTCCGATCGTCTCCGTGGAACAACCTGCCAGCCAGGCCGCCCACGCCGTCCCTGCGACCACCGCGATCCCGTAGAGATGGTTCTTCCGATTCATACCGCGAGCTCTCCTGAGAAGGTTGGTTTGCTCCAGCCGGCTATCCGGCCGGATTATGCGCATGGGGCGCGGGGCGGGCAAGCGCCCACGTCGGACGAGGCGACACCGGCTGTCGCGCGGGGCCGTCCGGGCATCCGGAGGACGCACGGCGGCTGGCGGGCTCGCCGGCCGGGCGATCGGGCGGTTTGGCCGCGGGGCGCCGGGGCGGTACGCTACTGCCGGGGCGTCGTGAGCCGGGTGGCCGGGCACGGCGCAACCGCCGGGGGCGGCAAACCGGCGGGGGGGCATAAACACGCAGAAGGAGGACACGCGTGAACGTTTTCATCTCGGCCGACATCGAGGGTGTCGGCGGCGTCATGGATGCCATGCATCAGGAGCCCGGGAACCCGTTATACAAGCTGGCCTGTGAATGGATGACCGGCGAGGTCAACGCAGCCGTCGAAGGCGCGCTGCAGGGCGGGGCCAGGCGGGTCGTGGTCAAGGATTCGCACAATACGGGGATGAACATCGATCTGGGCAAGCTCCATCCGGCGGCGGAGCTGATCAGCGGATGGGGCCCGCTACGAAGCATGGTCGAGGGCATCGACGAGACGTTCGACGCCCTGTTTCTGATCGGCTATCACGCCCGCGGGATGACGCTCGGCGCCACGCTTGCGCACATGTGGTCGAGTCACGTGCTCGATTTCCGGATCAATGGGCAGCCCGTCGGCGAGGCGGCGTGGGCGGCGGCGTTCGCCGGGCACTTCAACGTGCCGGTGGCGATGATCACGGGCGATGACAAGCTGATCGCCCAGGCGAGGCAGGAACTGCCGCCCGGCTTCCTTCATGTCCAGACCAAGACCGGCATGGCGTTTCATGCGGCGCGGATGCGGCCGATCCCGGTCGTTCGCGAGGAGATCCGCCAGACGGCGGCCCGCGCGATGGCGAACGTCAAGACGCTCTCCCCGTACAAGCCGGCGCTGCCCGCGACCATCACGCTGCGTTTCCGGCACTGGGAGGGCCTGGATGCGTGTGCAGCGGTGCCGACGGTGGAGCGGCTGAGCGTCGATACGTTTCAGTTCCGTGCCGCGGACTTCATCGAGGCGCAAAAGGGCTTCGCCACGCTGCACCGTCTGGCAAGACCGGCGTGACGGGCGGGGCGGGGCATGCAACGGGCGCGGTCGAAGCCGGCCGACGGGGCGGGCGCCCGGTGTCCTCATCCGTCGCGGCCGGCTTCGGGCACGCGGATCCAGCGACGCAGCGTGATCAGGCCCACCGGGCAGACGGCGGTTGTCAGGGCGATGATCAGCCAGAGCATTTCCGAGTGCCGCGGGCCGGTTTCAGGACAGTACTTTGCCAGCAGCGTGCCGGAAAGCTTGGCCACTCCGAGTTTCGCGAGGAAGAAGGGCAGATACGACAGGGACATGTAGGAGCCTTCCTGTCCCTTCGGCGCGATGGCCGCTGCGTACTCATACAGGCGGGGCGAGTAGAAGGACTCTCCCACCGACAGGACCACGACAAAGAGGAAGATCATCACGTACCAGGGGTTTACGTTGCCGCGCAGGCCCAGGCCGTGATAGGCCAGCCAGCGGACGACGGAGAGGTCCGCGATGCCCTGGAACCAGGTGGACGGCATGGCCATGATGAACACGGACGCCGTCGCGATCGTGCTGCCGATCGTCACCATTTTGTACGCGCCGATCTTCTGCGAAAGGGCGCCGACCAGCGGGACCAGGAAGATGATCAGGAATGCGTTGATACCGTAGAGAGTGCCGACCGGCGATCCGTCGCCCAGCTCGCGGATGCCGAATTTCGGGTAGGTGTAGTTCATGTGGATGAAGATGAGGCGCACGAATGCCGCCAGGGCGAGGAAGCCGAGGAACTTGTAGAACCCTGCCTGTCGCCAGAGCTCGCCGAAGATGCGGAACGTTTCGCGCGCCGTGTCGCGCAACGTGAGCCGGAGCGCCCTCAGGAACTTCTCGTGCGTGTACCGGGATTCTCTGGGGGTGATCTTCACACCCGCATCCGTAGCCTCGACCCCTTCGCGGAGGCCGAAGTAGAGGAGCGGGAAGAGCGCGCACTGCGCCAGCAGGCTTATCAGCAGGAGCGTCCGGTAGCTTGTGATCTGAATGCCGACAAGCGGCAGGATGAACTGGCCGTGGCGGTCGCCCACGTGCTGTCGGACGAAGTCGAAAAGAAGCACCGCAATGAGAAAGCCGACGTTCATGGATGCATAGAAGAGCGAGAAGGAGACGGATCGCTGCGCCGTGGTGGAGAACCGGCGGGTCGCGGCTACCATGGCGGGGGTACCGAGTGCCTCGCCGATGGCGACAGGCAACATGCCGAGGGCGAGCGCCGCCCATTTCACCGTGACGAACGTCATGACGACCCGCGCCGCGACGCAGATGTACAGGCTCAACAGGAGGGCCTTGCGTACCCCGATCGCATCGGTAAAGGAACCGACGAACACGGTGGCCAGCGTCATCAGGGCGGACCAGTAAAAGACCCACGAGGTGGCCTCCTGATCGGTGCAGCCGAAGTTGTAGGAGAGCCAGAGCACGAAGGTCATATTCATGACCTGGTAGGACACGTACCCCACGAGGTGCACGGCGAAGATCACCCACAGTTCGCGCGGCGCCCCCCGGAGCACCGTGAACCGGGCGACGAAAGATGCGGCAGGGGTAGTCAGAAAGGTGGCCGGGTCGTCAGGATCGAACGCCTGCCCGCATTCGGGGCATCGATGCTCCGCCAGCCCCTGGAGGTTGTAGCGGCATTTTCGGCAGTAACGCGACACGTTCCGTTCGGTCATAGACGGTTCGCCTGCCCCGCCGGGCCTTTCCGAAGGCGTTCAGGTTCTTTTGCCGCTTCGTCGCCGCGGGGTTCGCGCGTCAACGCACGGCGGCGCCGCCCGGCGGGCCGAGCAGCACATAGCCCACCCCTCCCCGGTCAAACCAGATCTTCTCCATGTCCTCGGGATGATACTTGCACATCCCGTCTTCGGGCTTGCGTTTCGCCGGATCGTTGATGAGCACGTAGCCGTCGGCATCGAAACCGGTGATCACGATCAGGTGCCCGGCAGGAGACTCGTAGTTCGGTGCGTGCCGGAGCTGGCCCTTCTCCGTGCGGGTGCTGGCGATGATCGGCCGGCCCTCGGCGATATGCCGCTTCACGGCGTTCCAGTCGCCGAACCGCTCGAGATAGCCCGGCACGCCGTACGTCCACGCCGCCTGAACGGCGCGCCACCAGTTGCCGTACATGTGATTATCCGCGTCATACACTCGCTCACAGACCTCGACGGTCGGGCGCTTGACGCCCCAGTATTCGAGGACCATCGCGAGCGACGTGGGGCTGCAGATGTGGCCGCGGAGCGCGTCGCTTTCCCAGTTCTGGCTTCGGAACGGAACGGGCAGGCGGCGCGCCCATTTGTCCCTGGGGCCCGGGTCGACGGACTTGCGGTACTTCGCGGCGACGGCCGGATCGTTCAGCGTGTTGCTGTACGCAAGGCTGAATCGCCGCAGGATCGCCGGTCGCGACGTGTCCTCCGCGAAGAACGTAACCCGGTATTGGATCCGGTCAAACGCGTTGGCGGACTGGAAGTAATCGCAATTGATGTAGCCGTTCTCGTCCTGGAGGGTTTTCTTCTCCGGCGCCGTAAACCTGCCGCAGCCGCCGAGGTAGTAGAACGGCGTCCAGAAATCTCCCGCCCGGCGGCCGACGCGGATCTCGACATAGAACCCGCTTCCCTCTGGCACGTCGATGTTCCATGACGGACACAGGTCGTTGAACGGGAACTCCGTCTGGATGAGAGGCGAAGTGAACTGACGCCGAGGCGAGGTCTTCCGCGTGGCCGTGGCGAGGCCGGCCTTCCTTGCCGGCGGGCAGATGTCCGGAAAGACCTCCGTGATCAGCCGGTGGACGTCGTTGGGCGTCCGGTAGAGGTTGTTCGCGGACTGGTTGGGCGACCGTCGGCCGGCCGGCCGGCTCGCGGACTCGGCCGCCATGGACGCGGCCGCCGCAACGCACACACCTGCACTCAGAATCGTGCCACAGAGCAGCGGATGGGCTTTCACGGATCCTTGCACCTTTACCAGGTTCCTCAGGCATTCGCCAACGGACATCGTCCGGTCATTGTAGGGTCTGGCGCCGTTCAGGCAAAGGTGCGTGTTCGTGTGGGAGCGGTCTGCGCCGGCGGATCGCGGCGGGGAGACGCGCCGGCGGCGCGAAACACTCCTGGCCGCCGGCCCGGACGAGCGGAAGGAGCGTACTCTCGTCCACGGCGGCCCTCCGTACCCACATCATATCGACTTGGTGGGCCTACCGCGCGGCGGGCGTCTTCTGCTCGATGACCTCGGCGGCCTTGTCCGGCGTGAAGCCCGCCCGCTTCTGGAGGACGTCGAGCTTTTCGCGGACTTCCTGGGCCATCTGCGAGTTGGGGAACTCGCTGGTGATCTGCAGCCCGACCTCAAGCGCATCGCGCCACCGCTTCTCGGTGACGGCGAGGCTGAACTGGACGCCGAGGTTCATCAACTGGGCACGGAACACGCCGCGGGCGGACTCGGCGAGGGCGTCCGCCTCGCTGCGGGTGAGGAACGGATCGAGTTCCTTGAGGATGGCGACACACCGTTCGGACTCGTTGCGGTCGGAGGCCTCGCGGTAGGCGCGGAGCAGCGCGGCCTTGTACTCGTCGCGCTTGCGGTCGACGATGTCCGCCACGTTCTTCGTCTGCTCGTGTTTCGGGAAGAGCCGCAGCAGGCGGTCGGCCTCGGCGCGGGCCTGATCCCAGTTTCGCTGGTCGCAAAGCTGCTCGATGTGGTGGACGGCTTCGACGAGCATCCGCTCGATCGTCTCCTGTCGCGACGTGTCCACCTCACGGCGGATCTTCTGCGCCTCCTGGCGGTAGCCGAAACGGTGTTCCATCTGGTCGATGAGGTAATAGGCGGCTTCCCAGTCCTGATGCAGAATATCCTCGCGGATGGCGTCGCGGAGGGCGTCTCGCTCCCGGGCGCGGTGCGCGATCGATTTCGCCGCATCGGAGATATGGGAGTTCTCCGCGATTTCCTTCAGCGGCCCGGCCATGGCCGCCACGCGTTCGTCCAGATCGAGCAGCGTGCTGTGCAGCCGGTTTGTCGTGCCCTCGATCTTGAGCGCGAGCACGAGCATGCCGTACATCAACAGGGAAAGCACATCCAGGAGCAGCCCGCCGAGGATCAGCGAAGTGCCCGTCGTGATCCACATGGGGCGGTCATCGGGTTTCCACAGCAGGGCGATGCCGACGATGACCATCACCAGCCCGCCGAGCAGGCCGACGGCCGCGCTGACGGCGCCGACGCGCCGCAGCCACCGAAATCGAAGTGGAATCTCCGCCACCGCAACGCCTCCACCGGGTCGGGATCGAAGCCCCGATGGTGCGACTCTATGGTGAGACCCGTCGCAAGTCAACGCGGCGAAGTCCCGCCGCGAGAGATCGGCCATTGTCGGGGAAGACCGCTCGCCGCCTCGCCGGACAGGTCGCTCAGGCCGCCGACGGGGGCCCGGTTACCACCGGAACACCGTCCGCATCGGGCTCACCCCCGCCGCGCCGTTTACGCCGGTTGCGGCTCTCTTCCTCGAGTCTCCGTCGATTGGCTTCCAGTTCCGCCTCGTGCTGCTCCTGCTCCAGGCGGAGTTTCAGGTAGTTCTCTCGCCGACGCGTTTCCTTGGCCACCAGCCGAAGGAAGACGCCCGCGCCGCCCGCCAGAACAAGAACCGTTGCCAGTACCTGCCACTCGACCATATTCGCTCCGAAACGAAACCCGACCCTTTCCATCCTACGATACGTCTATCGACAGAATCCAGCCGCTACACGCACCGGATGCGGCGTCGCGTACTCCGGCAGGGCGGTCGAGGCGGCCGCCGCACGCCCCGTCGGCTATTCTCGGACCAGGACGGCGAAAAACCCCCCGTCACACCAGTCGGTCGGCCCCGCTCCGCACTGCGGTAACGTCAGTTGAGACCGAAGGACGCGCCAGCCACGGTGCCGTTTGCAGAAGTCCTCGACGATGCCTTCGTTCTCCTCCTTCTCGAGGCTGCACGTACTGTAGCACAGACGCGTTTCCGGTCGGGCAAGCTCGGCGGCACGATGCAGCAGCCGGGCCTGGGTGGCCGCGAGGGCCCGCAGGGCCGCCGGCGTAAAGCGATAGCGGGCTTCCGGCCGGCGCGCCAGGACGCCCGTATTGGTACAGGGCACGTCAACCAGGATCACATCGAGCCGCCCCTGCGCGGCGAGGACAGCGGCCAGTTCGTCCGGGGCCGCCGTTCGCACGCACGTGATCCCGAGCCGCCGGCAATTGTCCGCCAGGGCGCCGAGTTTTTCGGGGTCGCTGTCACTGGCAATGACGAGGCCCCGGTCGGCCATCTGTTCGGCGGCCTGCGTAGCCTTGGTTCCGTAGCCCGCGCACAAGTCGAGGACGACATCGCCCGTGCGGACGCCCGCGGCCCGAACAGGCCGCATCGCGGTAATGTCCTGCGGCTGAAAGAGGCCGTCGCGGAACGCGGCAAGCCTGGACAGGGCTCCCGACGGCGGCGAGGCCCCGAGCAGAACGACGGCCTCATGCTCGCGGCTGCCGGGGCGAGAGGGCTGCATGGCTGCGTCTTTCCTGTCGGGGGAGCGGGCGCGGTCGTCGGCGATGCCGGCGATTGCGACCTCGCACCCCTCGGCCCGCAACCGCTCCGCAAGGGCGGCGGCATCCGTACGCAGCACATTGGGCCGCAGGATGAGCGGTGGTCGGCGAGTTCCCGCGAGACAGATCATCTCGGTCCGTTCACGGCCGAACGCCTTGACCCAGCGGCGGACGAGTATTTCCGGGTGCGATGTGGCGGCGGCGAGGTACGCGACCGGCGTGTCCGCCGGGTCCGGTAGCACGGGCACATCGAAGCGGCAGTAACGCCCCGGCGCCGTCGGCACGCCGCATCGCCGATCGCCCGCCGGCTCGCGGTCCTCGCGGGCGAGCATGTGGCGCTGCACGAACCGCAGGACGGCATTGACGAAACCGGCGGCGCGACGGCCGCCCTCGCGCTTGGCCTGCTCCACGGCCTCGTGGATCGCGGCGAAGGCGGGCACTGCGTCGAGCCACATCAGTTGATACACGGCCACGAGAAGGATGTGCTGCAAGGTGCTCCCGACGCGGTCCCATCGTCCTTCGGTGGCCGGCCGCAGCACGGTCTCGAGCGTGAGCCGGTGCCGCATCACGCCCCACACGATCTCGCCGGCGAGCCCGACGTCGGCCGGCGCGATGCGGTACCGTTCGATCAGCTCATCGAGCGACCGCCTGGCCGTGCGGCGTCCGGCGCGGGCGTCGGCGAGGACGGCCAAGGCCGCATCGCGGGCCTTCATCCCTCCGGGGCCGCGTGCTGTCGGAAACGGATGTTGTGGCGGCATGTCGGACTTTCCCGTGGCGCAGGGCGTCTTTGGAGCCCGTTGCGGCCACGGCTATACTAACCGATTGTCCGGGTGATGCATCCTGCCGGCAGGGGCCCGTTTGCGTCGAGCCGGGTTTCGAGACGTTATGGAGCTGCGCGAACGCATCAGCGAGGAACTTCTGCCCTGCGTGCGGCAGCCTGCGCAGTACATCGGCGGCGAGATCAACCAGCTTGTCTCGCCGGGCGACTGGCAGCGCGCCGAGGTCCGCGTCGCGATCGCGTTCCCGGATACCTATGCGATCGGCATGAGCCACCTCGGTTGCCAGATCCTCTACTGGATCTGCAACCACACCCCCGGTGTCTGCGCCGAGCGCGTGTACAGCCCGTGGACCGATGCCGAGCAGGTCATGCGGGCGAGGGGCATCCCGCTCTTCACGTGGGACACACGGCAGCGCGCCAGCGAGGCCGACATCTTCGCCGTCTCGCTCCAGTACGAGATGGGCTTCACCAATGTGCTCGCGATGCTCGATCTGGCCGGCATCCCGCTTCGCTCGGCGGACCGCGATGACTCGCATCCCCTCGTGATTGCCGGCGGGCCGCAGGCGGACAACCCCGAGCCCGTGGCGGAGTTTCTCGACCTCGTGGTCATTGGCGACGGCGAGGAGAGCATGCGGGCGATTCTTGCCGCGTACCGGGAGCTCAAGCGCAACGGCGTGCGGCGGCGCGGCATGATCGCGGAGATGGCCCGGCGATTCGAATGGATCTACGCCCCGTCTCTGTACGATGTGGACTACAACGCCGACGGGACGATCCGATCCGTGCGCCCGAAATCGGCGTCGCTCGGCCTTCGCGACCGGATCAGCCGTTGCCACACGCCGGACTTCGAGAACGCGCCGTTTCCCCTTCGCCCGCTCGTGCCTCATGTCGAGGTCGTCCACGACCGGATCAGCATCGAGATCATGCGGGGTTGCCCGCAGCGATGTCGCTTCTGCCACGCCGGCAACACGAAGCGCCCGCTTCGCTGGCGCAGCGTCGAGAGGATCCTGGCGATTGCCGAGGAGGCGTATCAGGCCACCGGCCAGCGCGAGATCGGCCTGCTGTCGCTCTCGACGTCCGACTATCCGCGTCTGCACGAGTTGGCGAGCCGCGTGAACGAACGGTTCGCGCCGCGCATGGTGAACATCTCGCTGCCTTCGCTGCGGGTCGGCGAGTTGCTCGCGGACGTGCCGTGGATGGCCAACAGCGTGCGAAAGGGCGGCCTGACGCTCGCCGTGGAGGCGGCCCGGGACGATATGCGCGCCGCCATCCGCAAGAAGGTCACGAACGACGAGCTGTTCAACGGGGTTCGCGAGGCCTACCGCGCGGGCTGGAAGTCGGTGAAGCTCTATTTCATGGCCGGCTTCCCCGGCGAGTCCCGCGAAGACATCGAAGAGATATGGAACCTCTGTTGCCAGGTGAGCCAGATCCGCCGCGAGTCGGGAGCCGGCCCCGCAAGCGTGAACGCATCCGTGAGCTGGCTCGTGCCAAAGCCGCACACCCCGTTCCAGTGGGCCGCCCAGCAGACGGCCGAGTACTTCACCGACGTGCGGCGCCTGCTGCGCTCGATTGCGGCGAGCCGTCGTTCCGCGGTGCATATCAAGACGCACGGCGTGGAACGATCCATTCTCGAAGCCGTCTTCGCCCGCGGCGATCGGCGTCTCGCGGCAGCGATCGAGGCGGCCTACAGACTGGGCGCCCGCTTCGACGCCTGGGATGAGACCTTCGTCCCGGCGATCTGGCGCAACGCCTTCGCGCAAACCGGCGTCGATCCCGCCTGGTATGCCCACCGGGAGCGTCCTTTCAGCGAAGTGCTGCCGTGGGATCACATTGCCGGCGGTTCATCGCGACGGCAATTGCAGGAGGAATACGAGGATACGCTCGCCCGCCTCCGGGCCGGACGCCCGGCGTTGTGATGGCGGAGGGTCATTAGAGTCTTGCGTCGCCGCTTTAGCGCGCCTTGCGCGCCTGCATCGCGCTGCGGCGGTAGCGCCACCCGTCATTCTGAGGAGCGCAGCGACGAAGAATCCGGCGGATTGGCGCAGACAAGCCAGATGCTTCGCTTCGCTCAGCATGACGAGGGGCGGCGCGCCCGTGTTCGGTTGCGGCCGAAGGCCGCCTTGGGGAATCCTGCTCGCCTCGCGAAGTGCGCGACGCCTGCCTCCGTCGCGGCTGCCCGGCCGTGACTGCCCGGCGGGAATCGCCGCGACGGTCCGGCCGCCGGGCCTACCGCGCCCACTCGAAGTACCCGATCTCGCGGAGGCGGCTGCCCATCCGATCGATCTGCTCCTTACTCAGTCGCGGTAGCGGCAGGCGCGTCGGCCCGCAATCCTGCCCGATGAGCTGCATGACGGCCTTCTGCGCCGAGAGCCCGCCGGCGTCGAGGATGCGGCGGATCATCTCGACGGATCGCGCCTGCCACTTGCGGGCCTCGTCGAGGTCCCCGCGATCGAAGGCGTCGAGGATATGGCGGTACACCGGGGCGGCATAGTTGTATGTGCTGCCCACGGCGCCCTTCGCGCCGGCCGCCAGCCCGCACAGGAGCATTTCGTCCACGCCCCAGAGGATATCAAGGTCGTCGCCGGCTTCCTGAACGCAAGCCATGTACTCGTGCACGGTGGGGGCGGTGTACTTGATCCCGGCGAATGTCGGTATGCGCGTCCGAGCGATGCGGATAAAGTCCACAAGGTCGAGCCCGACGCTTGTGATGGCCGGGATGTGGTAGTAGTAGAACGGCAGCTTCGGCGCGCCGCCGGCGATCTGGGCCATGCAGTCGGCCAGATTCGCGGCCGACGACGGCTTGAAGTAGAACGGCGGCACCGCGGAGACGGCATCCGCCCCGATCTCCTGGGCGTGCGCCGCCAACTCCCGCGCCTCGGTCAGGCTCGTGTGCCCGACCTGCACGATGACGGGCAAGCGCCCCCTGGCCGCGCGGACGAACGCCTCGGCCGCTTCGCGCCGTTCGCGGACGCTGAGCGACACGCCCTCGCCCGTGCTGCCCACGACGTAGATTGCCTGAATGCCCGAGCGCTGGAGGAACTCGACCATCGGGCCGGCGCGGTCGAGCCGCAGGGCGCCGTCTTCGTGCATCGGGGTAAACGTAGCCGCGATCAATCCGGTGTATCGTTGTTTCATGATCACATCCTTGGTAACGGTTCGCCCGCCAGGATGCAAGTGCCGTGCGTCCCGACATGCGCCCGCGCCGCCGGTCCGGAGCGACGGCCAGGCGAGACCGAGATCCGTAGTGCCGCTTTCGGTTCGAGAGTCTCGTTCGTTTCCAGCCCCCCGGCGCCGGCGTGGCCCGCAGCCCGACATGGCGGCGCCGGACGCACGTAGCGTGCGTCGCGT
>CAZZFA010000081.1:0-27144 GCA_964653435.1 uncultured Planctomycetales bacterium
GCAGTTCTGCAGCGGGGCGCGAAAAACCCGCCCCGTAGAGTCTTGCGTCGCAGCTTTTACGCGCCTTGCGCGCGGCGTGCCTTGCACGCGGTATGCTTTGTGCGTATGGATCGCGCTGCGGCGGTGGCGCCACCCGTCATTCTGAGGAGCGCAGCGACGAAGAATCTGGCTGATTGGCGCAGACAAGCCAGATGCTTCGCTTCGCTCAGCATGACGGGAGCCGGCGCCCCCGTGTTCGCTTACGGCCGAAGGCCGCCTTGAGTCCTACGATCAGGCCGCGGCAGATCGTGCGATTGGGCTGCGCCAGATCGCGGGTTTGGGCTGCGGCAGATCGCTCGATTGGGCTGGGCCAGATCGTGCGATCAAGCTGCGGCGGGTCGTGCGATCAGGCTGCGGCAGGTGGTACGATCAGGCTGCGGCAGGTCGTGCGATCAGGCCGCACCGGATCGTGCGATTGGGCTGCGGCAGATCGTGCGCGACATCGCGCGATTGGAACCGGCCCCGTAGGGGCCGATGAGAATAGCCCAGCGATTCATCGCTGGGGATAAGGACGCCTCACGAGAAACGAGTCCCGGAGGGACGACTGAGGAACCATGAGGCGGTCGTCTACAAGGAAGATGTGGCGTACGCCGTCGCGCTTGTTGACATCCGCACGGCCGAGGCACCGTTCGGTGGACCGGAGCCGCCCCGGGCCCCAGGCGCGCAGGTGACAACAGCCCGGCGATTCATCGCTCTTCAGGAGCGACGGGAACGCAGCGTAACTGCGCACAAGAGGTTGATCGACAAGGATACAGGCCAATGCCCCGGATCTACGCCAAGACAACGGTCGGCGACGTCTCCTCCGCAATGGACGCCGTCGCGCCGCCGCGACTCGCACAGGAGTGGGACAACGTCGGGCTGCTCGTGGGCGATCGGCGGGCGGCGTGTAAACGCGTCCTGCTGTGCATCGACACGACGCCCGCCGTGCTGGCCGAGGCGGCTCGGCTGCGATGCCCGCTGATCATCTCCTACCACCCGGTCATCTTCCGGCCGATCAAAACGATCCGGGCCGACAGCGACGGGACCGACGCGATCGTCCACGAGGTGATCCGTCGCGGCATCGCGATCTACTCGCCGCACACGGCGCTCGACGCGGCCGAGGGCGGCACGAACGACGTGCTCGCGGAGTTGTGCGGCCTCCGCGACGTGGGGCCGTTCGAGTTCGTCGCCGGCGGGCCGCGTGAATGCAAGGTCGTCGTCTTCGTACCGCCGGATGCGCTCGATCGCGTGGCCGGCGCGATGTTCGCGGCCGGGGCCGGGCGGATCGGCGAATATGAGCAATGCAGCTACCGCCTCCGCGGCGAGGGGACGTTCTTCGGCACGGAGACGACGAACCCGGCCGTCGGCCGGAAGGGCCGGCTGGAGCGGGTCGAGGAGATCCGCCTGGAGATGGTCGCGCCGCAGAATCGAATCCCCGAGGTCGTGCAGGCCGTCCGCGCCTCGCACCCGTACGAGACGCCCGCGTACGACATCTATCCGCTGGAAAGCCCGCCGACGAAGGGCATCGGCCGTGTCGGCACGCTGCCGGCCGGGACGACGCTCGGCGCGCTGGCCCGCACGCTGAAGCAGCGCCTCCGGAGTGCGGTCTCTCCGAGGCCGCGCGGTCTCAGCGGTCTCAGAGAGACCGCCCTCCCCGTGGCGGGTGCCCCACGCCTCCGGGGCGGGGGACTGATTCAGGTCGTCGGCGATCCCAAGACGCGCGTGCGCCTGGCCGCCGTGTGCGCCGGGGCGGCCGGTCGATTGCCGCTGGAGCATCCGCGCTCGGCCGACGCCGACGTGATCGTCACCGGCGAGATCCGCCACCACGATGCCCTGGCGTTCCTGCGGCTCGGCAAGTGCGCGATCGCCTTGGGCCACTGGGAGAGCGAACGGCCGGTGCTGCCACGGCTGGCGGCGCGGTTGAAGACGGCGGTTCCGGCGATCGAGGCCATCGTGAGCCGAGCAGATGGCGGACCCTTCCGCTTCGCATGAACGCCCGATCAGCGGTTCGCCATCGCGGTGGCAGCGTATGCGGGGTCGCACGAGCAAGGCAACGTCCCGCAAAGGTCCAGCCCCTTGCCGCCCCGTATGAAGGGGGGAGTGTGCGGTGCGGCCTCGCAGGGACCGCCAATGCGCACGGTGGGCGGTTCCGCCCGAGCTTGTCGAGGGACAGGCTCGTCCCCCGCCCCTCCCGGTGTCGGCGCGTGCATCGGCTATGCAGATCGTGTACGCTTCCCTACATCACTTTCACGGAGGTATCCCATGACGCGGTATCTGACGCTGGCATGGTCAGGTTTGGCAGCGGCCTTCCTTTCGGCCTGCTCCGCAGGGGGCGAGGCTCGCGACGTGTCGGCCCTCGCGCGGCTGACGCCGGGCCGGACGGCGGCGCAGAATGCCCTGTGGATCGAGACGCCTCTGGAACGGCAGTTCAAGTCCGGCAAGCGGGTCGTCGTCGCCGACATCGCCGGCCCGGCCGAGATCACCATGATCCACTTCGCCGTCGGCGTCAACGAGGTCTCCAGGAAGGGGCCGCTCAACCGCGACCTGCTCATCCGCATGTACTGGGACGGCGAGGAAAAGCCCAGCGTCGAGGCGCCGCTTGTGGACTTCTTCTGCGATCCGGCCGGGCTGCGCGACCGCGTGGACAGTGCCCTGGTCAACAAGAAACGCGGCTTCAACTGCTACTTCCCCATGCCGTTCCGCAAGTCCGGGCGCGTCGAGCTGGTTTACGACGGGCCGATCCCCGCCGGTGACAAGCTGTGGTCGCAGATGCCCTGCTACAGCTACGTCATGTACCGCACGCTCGCGGGCGTGCCCGAGGACGTCGGCTACTTCCACGCGTGCTGGCGGCAGGAGAGCCTGCTGCTCGGCAAGGTCGATTACCTCGCCCTCGACGCGAAGGGCAAGGGGAAGTTCATCGGATGGAACGTCACGATGCGCAACCCCGGCAAGGGCGGTTATCACATCGGCGGCACCGGCTACCCCGTCGACCAGAACGAGAAGTTCTACATCGACGGCGAGGCCGAGCCCTCGATCGAGCTGCAGGGCATCGAGGACTCTTTCGGGTTCTCGTGGGGCTTCCCCGAGGCGGAGAACATGTTCCCCTACACCGGCTGGTTCCCGTTCTTCAAGGGGGCCGCGGCCTACCGCTGGTTCATCCAGGACGCGATCCGCTTCGAGAAGAGCCTCAGGGTGACGATCGGCTTCGGCAAGAACGAGAACCCGGCCTTCCGTCGCGACTTCAGCAAGCCGGAGAACCGGTTGCAGCTTTCCAGCACGTGCTACTGGTACCAGACCGAGCCGCACGCCGACCTGCCGCCGATGCCCGACGCGAAGGACCGCGCCCCCGCCCCCGACGAGCCGTTCAAGGAAAAGCTGCCCAGCGTCGAAGAACTCAAGAAACGCGGCGTCAAGCTGGAGATGCTCGCCGGCCGGCCGGGGAAGGAAGTCATCTTCGCCGAGCACGGCTACGACGCCGTCGCGAAGAAGGGCTTTGCGTACGCCGGCTGGAGTATGCCTGTGTATCATTGCCGTGCGGACGAGAAGGATCTTCAGATCGAGCTGACCGTGCCGAAGGGCGCCGAGGGCACGGTGCGGGTCTACGTGATCGATCCGGACGAGTTTGAGGGCGGACGCAAAGAGGAGCTGATCATCGCCGGCAGGTCGCTCGGCGTCATCGAGAAGTTTCAGGAGGGCCGCTGGCTCGAACAGCGCCTCGACTCGGGTGATACCGCCGGGGGCAGGGTGCTTATCGAGGCCCGCAATGTCCGGGCGGGCTCGAACGCCGTGATTTCGATCGTCGAGTGGGTCGAGGGGAAATGAGGACTGCGGATTGCCGAATGACTGGAGCGGCCCCGCGTGCACGCCGCACCCCGGCGAGCTTGACCGTGCGCGAGGGTTGGCGTAGCCTCGCGGTCGCCATGCCTCAGAAGATCGCAGCGCGTATCGGATCCCGGGTGACGGCCTGTCTGGCGCTGCTTGCGGCCGTCGGCTGTCAGGGGCCCGGGCCGGAGAAGGCGGAACCCCTGAACGTGGTGTGGGAATCGCCCGCTTCATCGGCCGAGCCTGCCGCGCCGACACGGAACGCACCGACGGTCGTCAACGCGGCGGCGAGCCGGCCCGCCGGCGTGCCCGCCTCCGCCCCTGCGGCGCCGGCGGAGGCCGCGATCGCAACGGTCAACGGCGAGGCGATCCGGCGTTCCGCTTTTCTCGATGCGCTCATCGAAGCACACGGCGTCGATATGCTCGAGAAGTTCATCATGACGGCGGCGCTGCGGCAGAAGGCCGCCACCCTCGGTCTGGCCGTCAGCGAAACGGACGTGCAGGCCGAGTATGACGACGCCCTTCGGCGAATCACCGCACCCTTCGACGCCCCGCCGTCTCCCGACAGCCGGCCGGTCGACTTTGATCGCGCGGCGGCCGAGAGGGTGCTGGAAGAGTTTCTGGTGGCCAAGAACATCGCGCGGAGCGAGTTCAACATGCGGATGCGCCAGAATGCGTACCTGCGGAAGATCGCCGAGCGCGAAGTGAAGGTCGACGACGCCCTTCTGCCCGACGAATACAAGCGGGCGTACGGCGAGAAAGTGCAGGTCCGGTGCATCCAGGTTTCCACCCCCGAGGCGGTCAAGCGGGTGCGGGCGGCTCTGGACGAGGGCAAAGACTTCGAACTCGTCGCCCGACAGATGAGCGAGAACCGTGTCGTGGCCGCGCGGGGGGGGATGCTGCCGCCGTTCACGCGGTTCGACGACGTGCCCAGGCTGCTCCGCGACGCCGCGTTCGCGCTCGAGCCGGGGCAGGTCTCCGCCACGATCCATGAGAACAACCAGTTCTTCATCCTGCGGCTGGAAAGACGCTTCCCGCCGAGCGAGGTGGGAATCGAGAACGTCAGGGACGAGCTCCGGGCGAGGATCCGCGACCGGCTGGTGCGCCAGCGTATGGACTTGCTGGCAGGCGAGGTCTTCCGCGACGCGGCCGTGCGGATTCACGACCCCGCGCTGCGGGATGCGTTTCGGAAACGCTATCCGGAAACCCGTCCGGGCCGTGCCGAAGCGAAATAAGGCGCACATCGCCGCGAATCCGGATACGGGGCAGCCCCGCTGCGCCGGCCGGGGCGGCAAGTGCGGATGCGGCGGCTCGTCGTGAGGGGCAGGGCCAACGGGCCGGCGCCGCCGTACGGCTGCGTAGTGACGGCGGCATCACCTGGCAGAGGGCAGGGGCGCGGAGCCGCCCCGTACACGCAGGATGATCCGGGCCATCGCGAAATACGTCGGCGGAAAGGTTCTGACGGCGGCGTTGACCGTTACGGCGGCGCTCGTCGTCATCTGGTATTGGCGGCTCGACCCGGACGCCCGCGCGGCGATCTGGACCACCGCGCGGCTCGTGCTGACGTGGATCGGTCTGGCGGCGGTCCTGCCGTGGGCCCTGTTCTTCGTGCCTCCGCTGGTGCTCAGGGCCGAATCGAATCTGATCAGCGGGTTGATGCTGCTGGGATACCTGTTGCTCGACGTGCTGGCGGCCCTCTGGCTGGCGGGCTGGGGGGCGGACAGCTCGCTGGCGTGGGCCGTCATGATCCTGGGTTTCCTCTGCGCGGCCGTTTATAATTTCCTTGTCTGCGAGTACATCGCAACACGGGCAGATGCCGCCGTGTAACGGGCGATGCCTCGTGCCGCTTCTCCGGCGGCCGGGAACCGCAATGACATGAACCCGCACACACGCAAAGCCGTCGAAGCCGAGTCGGTCTACCTGGCCGGGGCCGAGAGCAACTTCATGCAGGCCCGCGGGCGGCAGTTCCGCGGAACGATCTGGCAGACCGCGCGGTTCGACGAGGGGATGGCGGTCCGCGAGGAACTTGCCCGCCGGGGGCGTTTTGACCCTGACCTGCTCGCGCGGCTGCCGCAGAACCGGCGGGTCGTGATGCGCGGGTACGAACGGCGATGGTGGTGGTTCGGCAAGCGTGCGACGGGCGTGGTGATCGCCTCGGTGCTCGCCCCGCCGGGGGCGTACATCGCCGGGGAATCGGCGGACTCGCCGGCGCCGCCGGTGGGCTTGGCCGACCTGCTGGAGCACGTGCGGCGGATCGCGCCGACGACCGACGTACCGCACGTGATCGGCGTGTGCAGCCCGAGCGGTTTCACCGACGAGGTCAGGCACTCGCACCTGGACCTGCCGAACGTTACGCTGGTAGTGGTGGAGCCGCGGGCCGACGGCGGCTGGGCGGTGACGCCGCTGAGCGACGCCGCGGACGAGGCGATCTGCCGGCTCTTCGACCCGGACACGACGGCGCGGAAGATCGAGCGCGTCCGGCAGGAGATCGAGGCCCGCCGGGCGGATCTGCTCACCGGCGGGTTGTCGGCCGGGGACCTCGCCGGGCGGATGGGCCTGCCGACGGAGCTTGTGGCGCAGGCCTTCCGGCAGGCGGCGACGGCGGACCCGGAGTTGCAGGCGAGCGAATCGGGGCGGGACGTGCTGCTGTTTCGCGGGGTGGCGGCGACGGAGGATCAGGCGATGTCGGTAGTCGATCGGATCCGGCAGCTTTTCGGAATGGCCGGAAACGAGGCCCGGAAGATCAACCTGCTCACGGAGCGGCGGGCGAAGCTCGCGCAGCGGCGGGACCGCCTCTACGAAGACATCGCGAAGCTCGAGCAGCGCGAGCGGGACCTGCTCGAGCAGGGCCGGCAGAACAAATCGGAGGTGGTGCGGCGGCGCGTCGCCTCGCAGCTCGCCCAGCACCGGCGGGACATGAGCCGCCTCAACACGACGGCCAACATGCTGAACCAGCAGATCAACGTGATCAGCACGCACATCCACAACCTGACGTTGATCCAGCAGGGCCAGATGGCCCAATTGCCCGCAACCGAGGAGCTGACGCAGGACGCCGTCCGGGCGGAGGAGATGCTCGAGCAGCTCAAGGCGGATGTGGACCTCGTGAGCACGCTCGACACGGGTATCAGCAACGTGCTCGCCACGCAGGATGAGCTGGACATTCTCAGGGAGTTCGAGGAGGCGGACCGGGCCGAGCAGCAGAAGGCGGAGGCGACGAAGGCAACACCGGAGCCGAAGCAGGCCGCGCCGCAAGCCGAGTCACCGTCGAAGCAGCGGGAGCGCGGGACGCCGGAAGCGGGCTGACAACGACGAATGATGAAACCCGAATGACGGAAGAAGCCCGAATGTCAAATGTCGAAGTCGGGCGGCAAAAGCCCGCCCTCATTCGTCATTCGTGCTTCGTCATTCCTTCGGCATTCGGATTCCGGCATTCCGAGACGTGATCAGCCGGCGTAGAGTCGGCGGATCTGAGCGCCCTGGCTCGTACTGATTGTCCGCTTAGTCGGTCTCGTACACGGAGGCACCATGAGTCTTCTGGGCTGGCTGACCAGGAAGCAGAAGCCGCTTTCGCAGATGACCCGTTCCGAGCTGCGCCGCGAGGAGCTGCTGCTGGAAAAGGACCGCACGCAACTGCTCCAGCGCATTCAGAAACTTGCCGCGGAGAAGCAGCAGATCTTCGAGCGGGGCTCGACCGAGAAGACCCCGGAGGTCCGCCGCGTGCTCGCCCAGGAGTTCGAGATGAAGACGAGCGAGCAGCTCATGCTCGCACGCCAGCTCAACATCCGCAGCAAGGAAATGCTCACCGTCTCCCGCCTGCGGATGCTTCGCGAGAACGCCGAACGGGCCGCCCTGCACGGCAACCGGCTGGGCCTGATCAGCGAGAAGGACCTCCTGCGGCTCAGCCGGATGATCGAGAACGACGCGATCACGGCGGAGATGTATCAGCAGCGGCTCGACGAGGTCCTCGCGATCGGCGCCGGCGTGGACGAGGGCCGCGCGGGCCTCTCCGAGGCGGGCCAGAGCGTGCTGAAGGTCTGGGAGCAGATGGACACCGGCCTGATCAAGGACAAGTCCGAGGCCTTCGAGGAAGCCGACCGCCGCGTCCGCGAACAGCAGAAAGCCCCCGCGGAAGAGTGAATCTGGAGTGCGGCCCCTCCGAGGCCGCGCGTGACCCCCGGCGAGTTTGCGACCACAAGTCAAAAGGATGCACCCTGGATGAGCTTCACCTTCCGCATGGAATGGGATGGGGACAACGAAGAGCATATCGATACTCAGTAACGCCGGAAGAGGTCGAGCAGGTCTGCTCCGGTCGGCTGTTGATCCGCAAGGGCCGGGAGGGAACGCGGCTCGTTTACGGACAGACGTTGGCCGGCCGATACCTGCTGGTTGTCATCCGGCCTGAGGGCAAAGGCGTGGTCCGGTGCATCACGGCACGCCCGATGACGCAGAAAGAGAGACAGTATCCCGTACGCAGGCCGCGATTCCGATGAGCAGGCGTTTGCCACGATTCCGAACCGAGCGAGAAGAAGCCCGCTTCTGGGACACCCACGATTCGACGGACTACGCCGACGAATTCGACGATGACGTCGATACGGTTTTTGTCCGTCCCGAGTCGGGCATCGTGGAGTTGAGCAAGGACATGTGGCGCGATTTGGTGCGCGAGGCCAAACGTCGCAAGACGATCCCGTCGCGTTTGGTGACCCGGTGGATTCGGCAGCCTCTCACCAACGCCGGATAGCGAGCGCTCAGGCTACAGCTCGTACGACGCGGTCGGCGTGGGAACCAGGCCGATCACTGCGCGTCGGCGACGCGGTCCATTCTACCGCGGCGATGATCCGCCACAACCGGGCACGTGTACAGCCGGCCCCGCAGCCCCTATAAAGACGAGGGTGATGGATCGGCTGTGCTTCGGAGAAGCGAGATGATTCGCTCGGATCATTCGGGGCGTTCACTTCCAGGCCAATCTCCGGCGAGAATCGTCGAGTCGTTGCCGGCAATCGCCCTGTCGTGGGCGCCTGCGCGGATTGCGCCGGCCGCGCACGGCGGAGGCGACCGGGCCGGGGATCACGGCACGGGATACGCCGGGGCGGAAATGTGCGCGTGGCTTCGCCGCGGTCCGAAGCGGCGTCGTTTGCCGCCGGCGTTTGTTTCTCGCCAGGCGTGCCGTCTCCGGTGACGGGTCGCGGTGCCCCTGCGTGTACCGCACGTGCGATGTATGGTGTTGCAGATCGGAAACCTTACGCTTGCGACGAACCTGCTGCTGGCCCCGGTGGCACGATACTGCGATCTGGCCTTTCGGTTGGCGGTGCGGCCGCTGGGCGGCATCGGTCTGGCCTTCACGGACCTTGTGAATCCGCGGGGCCTGCTGCGGCGGACGCGAAAGTCCATGGAACTGGTCGAGAGCGATCCGGCGGATCGTCCCCTGGCCGTGCAGTTGTACGGCGCGGACCCGGACGAGATGGCGGCGGCGGCGGCGTGGTGCGAGGGACGCGGCGCTGCGGTGATCGACATCAACATGGGCTGTCCCGCCGAGAAGGTCTGCCGGCGCGGCGGCGGCGCGGCGCTCCTGCGCGATCCGGAGCGGGCGGTATCGCTGGCGCGGCGTGTCGTGCGGGCCGTGAGAATCCCCGTGACGGCGAAGATGCGCCTGGGGTGGAATGAACAGGAGCTTGTCGCGCCCGGCCTTGCCCGTGCGCTCGAAGACGTCGGCGTGGCCGCCGTCACGGTTCACGGGCGGAGCGTTGCGGCGGGGTTCCGCGGCTCCGTCCGCCTGGATGGAATCGCCCGAGTCGTGGAGGCCGTGCGCCGCATACCGGTCATCGGCAATGGCGACGTATGCTCACCCCGCGATGCCCGGAAGATGATCGACCGCACGGGCTGCGCCGGCGTGATGATCGGCCGTGCGGCGCTGCGCGATCCGTGGATCTTCCGCGACACGCACGCATTGCTCGCTACCGGGTCGGTTCCTCCACCGCCGACGTTCGCGGAGCGTCTGGCCGTGATGAACCAGCACTTTCGCCACCTCGTGCGGCTGCGCGGCGAGCGCCCGGCCGTGCTGATCTTTCGTCAGCGGGTGAGCTGGTACGCCGGAAGGCTCGGCCTCGCCCGCGAGGTGTTCGACCGGCTGCGGTGGTTGTCGAGCGCGGCAGAATATGAGGAGATCGTCGGCGAGTTGTCCCGCCGGTAGTGAATCCCTTCCGCTTCCGCTGCCCGACGCTTCCTCGGCGTAATCCCGCATACCGGCCGGCAGCGGAAGGCACGAGGTGATGCCGTGTGGTCGCAAGAAGTCAGCGGCGGCGCCTGCGTCGGGGCGATCTCCTCGGCCGTCCGTTCCCGAGGGATTCGATGGATGCAATGTGCAGGTAGAGTCTTACGTCGCAACTTCTGCGCGCCTTGCGCGCATGTTATCGCGCTGCGGCAGTAGCGCTACCCGTCATTCTGAGGAGCGCAGCGACGAAGAATCTGGCCGATTGGCGCAGGCAAGCCAGATGCTTCGCTTCGCTCAGCATGACGGGAGCCAGCGCGGCCGTGTTCGGTTGCGGCCGAAGGCCGCCTTGGGGAATAAGCGTCCAGCGTTCACGGTCGGCAAACGCCACAAACAAACGGTTCTTCAACAACATCGCGCTACCGGGGTCCGTGACGTCGTAGGTCTGCCCGCTGCTCGTGTGGATGCGGACCGGCTGAAACGGCGTACGGGCGAGCAGACCGCGAATCTCGGTTTCCATCCTTCCACTCTATGCTTTCGGCAGGCGGCGGGACAACCCCGGCCGCGGTCACTTCCGGTCGATCACGCGAACGGTAATGGCGTCCGGTTTACCGCCTTTGCGGAACTCAACGACGTCGTGCTTGAAGCGGAACCGAGCGACGTCCGGTGGGCCGAGGAACGGGCCGAGCTTCTTTGCGATTCGCGGGTCCTTGAAGTCATCGACGATCAGCCAGTCGCCGGGCAGCGCCTCGGTGCCGCGGACGTGCTGCGCATAGAGACGCCTGGCGATGATGCACGTGGCGCCGGCGGCGACACGGTCGCGCACGGCCCGGAAGGTCTTCGCCGAGAGGGCGTGGCCGCAGACGATCATGCAATCGACATTCGCCAGTCGCTTCGCCTCTACGGTGTGATCGAAGACGGCCACGCTATCGATCGGCGCGAAGAAGTCCTCGATGCCCTTGGGGTAAACGAACGGGTTGTTGGATGAGATCGCGCCGGGCCGGGCGGCGCCGTGGGTCAGGATCGGCCAGACGTACAGCCACTCCGACGCGGGCTCGTCCAGGGGCATCTCGCGGTTGCCGAGCAGTCGATTCCTCGACGGCGCCTCGCCGTGATCCGGGCCGGCGCCGTATTGCCCCCATCCGCCGTCCGGCAGGCGGATGATGGCCACGCGGGGATCGTAGTCCTGCCAGCGGATCGACCGCGGATGCGCCGGCACATACTCGCGGTAGAACTCGCGGACGACTTGGCCGTGGCGCGTGAACCGATAGTGGTCGGCGTCGGACCAGGCCAGCAGCGAGCCTTCGGGATCGGCCAGCGGGTGGCGCGGCTTCCAGTCGTGGAAGTCGAGGTTTTCCACGTAGATGGTCTCCACGCCGAGCCAGTACGCCGTCAGCAGCGCGGAGCGCAGGGCCTCGGGCGAGTGCCCGGGATACCGCCCGCCGTTCCAGAGGTCCGGCGAGGCCCAGAGGCTCGTGCCCGCATCCTGGTACTGGATCGCCGCGCCGAGGGCGATCGCCATCACAACCGAGCCGATGTTCTCCTTGAGCAGCTTCGGCGCGATCGTCCAGCCGGCCCGCGCGAAGATGTGAAACAGGTCGGGCCACACCTGCTCGGTCTGCAGGCGGAGGCGGCCGGCGTAATGCTCCTCTCGAAGGCGTATCGCCTCGGCGACGAGCCGATCGTAGGCGGTCGTCAGCGGCATGCCGTGCGTGTTCACGAGGAAGGGCTTGTCGAACGTCGCCTTGCCGTCGGAGTACTTGTTGTTGGACAGGAGCATGTGCTCGCATTCGTCGTACGTGACGCCGATCAGCGCCGGCGGCGCGGGCCGTGCGGGCGGCAGGACGGCCGAGAGCCAGTCCATCCGCAGGTCCCAGCGATGCACGCCGCCGGGGTGCTCCAGCTCATCGACGCCCGGTGTGATCTCCAGTCGCGGGGCCCAGTTCGACAGCTCGACGTTGAGCGTATACTCCAGGCCGTGCTCGCGCATCGCCCGGTCGAATACCTCAAGCCGCTGACGCGTCATCGCCGCGTTGTCCTTGCCGGCGTCCGTCACCGGAGAGAAATGCTTGCACACGAAGCGAGCCCCGAGGTCATCGAGCGCCTGGAACCACGCGGGGCATTCCCACGGATGCCTCTTCGCCACCCACTCGTGATACGAGCCGCCGTCATCCACGCCGAGGCGCACGGGCACGGTCGGGCGCGATGTGGTCTGGGCCGGGCACACGCACGGCAGCAAGAAGAGCAGGCAATGGGCGAGCCGATGTGCCCGGACGGAGTCGAAGGGCGTTCGGCGACGGGACATCCTGTGTTCATCGCTCCGCATTTGTCGTTCCTCGCGGGGATGGCTGTCGTCGCGGCGGGCGGTCCATGAGGAACGTCACGCGTTCGAGCACATCCTTGCGGAGTGTTCTCGCGAGGATGGCCTTGGCGGCGGCCAGCGGGGTACGTCGCGTCACGTGCGTGATGACGATGTGCGGGCAGTTCACGGCGGGCAGCACCTCGACCAGGTCCTTCACGTGGAAATGCTGCCCGGCGCGGGCGCGGTGGACGTGGTCCGGGTCGAAGAACGTGCACTCGATCAGCAGGATCTCGGCGTTCTTCACATCAGGGCGGTTCAGGAAGGCCCCGGCGGCGGTGTCCCCGCAGTAGGCGATCCGCGGGATCTCGACCCGCTGATCGATCTGGAAGCCCTTGTTCTTGAGGTCCACGAGCTGCGGCCCGGTGAGCCCGGCGTATTCCGGCTTGAGCTTGTGCCGAAGCTCGATGATGCAAAAGCCCATCGATGGTCCGCGATGCGCCACGGCGAACGCGCGGACCGCCAGGTCCCGCCGGATCGAGACATCCTGATCGGGCTCGATGGGCACGAGGTTGGCCGGCGAGGGATGGCCCTCGATCTCGGCCCAGACGGCCATGAGCCGTTCCACCGGGCGGATGAGGCTCGGATGGAGGATCACCGTGCCGGGGGCGACGCCGAGGAAGTGTCGCTGGCTGAAGTAGTAGGCAATTCCCGCGGCGTGGTCCATGTGGCCGTGCGAGAGGCACACGTGGTCGATGGACATCAGCTCCCGCGGCCCCCGGCCGAAGTCGAACGCGACATTCATCTCCGGCACGGCGATGACGTTCTCCTCGCCGGCCAGCGTGTACCCGAGGATCTCCAGGGCGCCGACCTTCTGGCTGACCATCCGTGTTGACATGCCGCCAATATCGCCCACGCGCAGGGTTCTGCCAAGGCCGCGGTTGCGGGGCGGTTGCGCCCCCTGCTCCGGATCGCGGGGATGGACGATGTCGGTTTACAAATGTAGAGTATAAGGGGGCCAGGTGCCCAAGATATGGGGTGTGTGCGGGGCCGGTTCATGCGTTGCCCGTTCTGCAAAGAGCTTGATGCCGATCGAGTGATCGACTCGCGACTGAGCGATGGCGGCGCGACCATCCGGCGACGGCGCAAGTGCGAAGCCTGCGGGCGGCGATTCACGACCAAGGAACGGATCGAGACGGAGGTGCGGCTGCACGTGGTGAAGAAGGACGGGACGCGTGTGCCGTACGACCGGGGCAAGATCCTGGCCGGCCTGCAGAAGGCGTGTTACAAGCGGCCCGTGAGTATCGAGGACCTGCAAGCGATCGTGGAGAAGGTCGAGGATACGATCTTTCAACGGTTCGAGCGCGAGGTCTCGAGTCAATTCATCGGGGCGGAAGCGGCTCGGCTGCTTCGGGATCTCGACAAGATCGCGTACGTCCGGTTTGCCAGCGTGTACCGGGAGTTTCAGGATCTGGGCGAGTTCGTCGAGGAAGTCAAGGACGTGATGGATCGCGCCGAGACCGAGGCGCCCGGCCAGCAGATGCTCTTCTGAGCGAAAGCGGAGAAGGACCGAAGCGGCGCCCCGTCGCCGCACGATCGGGCAGACCCGCCGGAATGCCCGGCGGCGAGACGCGATGCGCCCGGGTCGCCCCCTGCGCCCGGCGGCTCCCGCAGCGTCATTGACACCGGAGTCGGCAGCGTCTACCACATTCATCACCGACGGGCGCGGGATTTTCCGTCAGGTTCGGTACCTGCCGAGGCAAGCCGTGCAGGACGCGGCCGGGGCGCCGGCCTGCCCGGTGCAGACTGGGGAGTCGGTCCTATGACAAGCCTTACGAGCCGGCTATGGTTTCGCATCGGCGGCGCGACGGCCGGCCTGCTGATGCTCTCGGGTTGTCAGTGGTTCCTGGACGACGCGGACCGGCAGGTCTACAAGCTGGTCGACACGCGGCAGAAAGAGGCCATCGGCGCGAACAGCAACATGCGGCTGCCGCGCGCGATCGCCTCGGCCGGGCAGCGAGATGCCTTCGGCGCCCGGGAGAGCCGGTATTCGTTCGTCCCCAACCCCGTGGACGCCGAGGTGCCGGAGGCCTTCACCCGACCGGCGCCCACGGTGGAAATGCCGACGACGCAGCCCGTCGACGCCTCGACGACGCGATCGGCTGAAAGCCGTCCGGCGCGGGGAAGGCGCATCACCGGTACGCCGCCGGCCGAGGGCGCCGGGGAACGGCCGTCGGACGTGCGACTGGACGACGTGGCCATCGCCGACGAGCACGGCGCCGAGACCGGACCGCCGCCGCCGCTGCCGCCGCTGCGGGTCCGCGGGCCGACCACATCGCCCGCGACGAAGGAGCTGACGCTCTCCGACGCGCTGGCGTACGCGTTCGCCCACTCGCGCGACTTTCAGACCGCCAAGGAAACGCTGTACCTGGCGGCGCTGGATCTGACCCTCGAGCGCCACCTCTGGGGACCGATCTTCTTCGCCAACCTCGGCAGCGACTACACGAACCTCGGCAAGGCCAACCAGTTCGACCAGTCGCTCCAATCGGTCATGGAGGCGGGCGTGCGGCAGCGGCTTCCGTATGGCGGCGAGGTCGTCGCCCGCACGATCGACACCCTGATGAGCGACCTTCGCGACCGGGCCGTGGACGGCGCCACGGGGCAGATGCTTCTCGAGGGAAATGTTCCGCTGTTGCGCGGGGCCGGCAAGGCGGCGTACGAGACGCGGTATCAGGCGGAACGAAACCTCATTTACGCCGTGCGACGCTTCGAGAACGTCCGCCGCGACCTGGCCGTCACCATCGCCGGCGAGTACTTCAACCTGCAGCAGTTGCGACAGCAGATCACCAACGCGCGGGCAAGCATCCGATCCTTCGAACTGGAGGTCGGGCGGACGCGCGCGCTGTGGCGCATCGGGCGCTACATCCGGCTCGACGTGCAGCGGGCGGAACAGAACGTGCTGGCCGCGCAGAACGCCGAGGTCGATGCCATCGAGGCCTACCAGGCGGCGCTGGACCGGTTCAAGATCCTGATCGGCATGCCGATGGAGACGGCGATCGACGTGCCGTTCCCCGCGGAGCTTACGACCGTCGCGGGAGAAGTGAGCCTCGGGCGCCAGGACCCCCTGGCGGAATCGCTGAAGATGCCGGCGGTTTCGGAGGAGGAGGCCATCCGCACGGCGCTGAAGTACCGGCTCGAGCTGCTCAACGCGTACGACCTCATCGGCGACGCGGAACGGGGCGTGGCGATCGCGGAGAACAACCTGCTGCCGGACCTGAATGCGACGGGGAGCATCGCGTGGGCCACCAATTCGGCGTACCGCCGGCTCTTTGACTACAACACGGACCGCGTCACGTACAAGGCGGGCATGACGCTGGAACTGCCGCTCGACCGGGTGAAGGAACGGAATGCCCTCCGCCGTTCGTTCATCACGAAGGCCCAGGCGGAGCGGAATTACGAGGAACTCAAGGACAGCATCATCCGCGAGGTGCGCCAGGCCGAGCGCGTCGTGTTGCAGCAGCAGAAGTCGCTGGAGATTCAGATCCTCAATCGGGATCTTGCACTGCGGCGGCGCCAGGCGGCCGAGGTGCAGGCGCGCCTGGGCAAGTTCAGCAACCGCGATGTGGTCGAGGCGGAGCAGGTGCTGCTGGAGGCGCGGAACCGCCTGGCGCAGGCACAGGCGCAGCTCAGCCTGGCGATCCTTCAGTTCCGGCGGTCGACGGGCACCCTGCGGATCGACGACCAGGGGCGATGGACCGGCCCACAAGGCGCTGCGAAGTGAAGCCGATTCCGTGCCGGGTGCGGCGGGTGAGTTTCCTCGCCTCGCGGCGGCATGGCGGCCGATAATCACGCTATGAGTCTCCGGGTGTTTCTCCGTGCGATGCTCCTCGCGACCGCCGCGCTCGGGCTGTTCGGCTGCGGCAACGTCGGCTACAACCCGTACGTGCAGAACGACGGCCATCGTCCCATCGGCAAGGCCCTCGAAGCGGTCGGCCCGGAGGCGGCCAACGACGGCCTGAGCGACCTCGATGCCTGGTTCGAGAACACCTACAACTGACGGGAGTGGTGCAGGGCAAGCGGGACGACGCTTTCCGTACCGGCGCGGGGAGCGAATAACCCCCGGCCATCCGGTCTCCGCGCGGGCCTATCGTGCCAGGGCCGCCCGAGCGCCTTCGAACCATTCGCGGCCCCAGCGATGCCGGCCGTGCAGGCAGATCGCGCCGATCGCCACCGGGGCCACGGGAGCGGCGGAACGCAAGAACGGCACAAGGGCCTCCGGCTCGTCGCGGACGTACTCGATTGCCGTGTGCTCCTGATGGGGGTCCGCGCGATCGAGGCGTCCGAGCATGTCGTCGCGGCTCAGCGGAACCCGCGTCTCAAAGAGCAGCTCCGGCTGCCAGATCTCGTGATCGTGAATGAGGCCGACGCACACCGTGTCGGCCAGGTGTTCCTCGTCCAGCCGGAGCTCCTCGCGCAGCTCGCGGCGGACGGCGGCGAAGGGGTCGATCGTACCGTCGGGGCGGACGTCGGCGGCCTCCAGCGCGCCCCCGAACGTGTGCAGGTGCCCGGCGTGCCAGGCGACGCGGTGGCTCCGCCGCCCGTACAACAGCCAGCCGTCGTCGCTGACGATCGTGGCGGTCGTGCCGATGGGATTGCTGAAACGGTCTCGCCCGAACTCGGCGACGCGATGGCGGTTGTAGAGGTTGGTGCCGACGAAGTCGCGATAGTCGGTGGGGGCCGCGTCGATATGCAGCACGCCGTCTTCGACGCGATGGCCGAGCCAGCGCACGAGCTTACCATTGAACAGTATCGCCCCGGTTTGCGCCGAACGGGCCAGGGCCTCCTGCCAGCTCTGCTCGATGAGCTGCTCCAGCTCCGGAGTGCTCGGACGCGGCGAGTCGGTCCAGTGAACGCACACGCGCCCCGGCGGAAACTCGCCGAAGGCGTCGACGGCAAAAGGTGCGGATCCTCGGTCCGGTCGAGAGTCCAAGTCGGAAACCCCAAGCCCCAGACCCCATACCCGATCGGGCTGGCAAAGCCCTCCTACCGCACGCCGAGCAGCAGCTCGGTCAGAAGCTGATCGAGCTTCTCGTAAGCCAGCTTCCGCCCGCGCGCGAGCCGGTCGGGGTCGAACCGGATGCCTTTGAGCTTCCTCGCGGCGGCGGGGGTGAACCGGCGATAGAGGCCGTCGAATGCCTTGTCGCCCGCCCGGATCTCTTCCAGCAGCGCGCACAACTCGCGGTTCTGGTTTGCCTCGTGGACCTTCTCCTCCAGAATCTTGTACGTCCGCATGTTCCGCTCGACGAAATCCCACACGCCGTCCTCGTCCTCCGTGCGGTACGGGTGACAGTCGAAGGCCTTGATGCCGTCGAACCTGTGATCGACCATCAGCTTGACGATGAAGAAGCACTCCTTGAGGTCGGCCGATCCGAAGGCGAGGTCCTGGTCGTAGCGGACGGGCTTCTGATCGTTGAGGTGGAGCTCGAAAAGCCTCCCCGCCTCGATCGCCTGGGCGAACTCGTGGTACGGATTGAGGCCGGCCATCTTGATGTGCGCGACCTCCGGATTCACGCCGACCATCTTCTGGTTGGCCTTGTCGAGCGTGGCGATGAAGGCCAGGGCGTTGCCCACGCTCGGGAGGTACATGTCGCCGCGGGGCTCGTTGGGCTTCGGCTCGATGGTGAACGTCATCGCGTAGCGGTTCTGCCGGACGTAGGCGCAGAGGAAGTTCAGGGCGTCGCGGAAGCGCTTCGCCGAGACGACGGGATCCTTCGCGAAGTCCACCTCCGCCCCTTCGCGCCCGCCCCAGAAGAGGAAGTTCTGCGCCCCGAGTTCCGCGGCCAAGTCGATCGCGTTCATCACCTTCTGCACAGCATACGCGCGGACCTTCGGGTCGTTGCTCGTGAAGGCGCCGTCCTTGAACACGGGGTGATAGAAGAGGTTCGTCGTGCCCGAGCAGCAGCGGATGCCCGTGTCCCTCATGATCTTCTTGAGCTCGCTCATGGTCCGGCGGACTCGGGCGGCGCTCGCACCGATCGGGAAGATGTCGTTGTCGTGAAACTCGAAGCCCCAGGCGCCGCGCTCCGCGAGCCCGCGGACGGCCTTGAGGGCGTCGATCGGCCGCCGCGTGACGTCGCCGAAGGGGTCCCGCCCCCGGTTCATCACGCACCACACGCCGAACGCGAACTTGTCCGAAGCGGACGGGGCATAGCTGCTCATGCTGCTCATGTACGCCGACCTCCAACAGTATCCAGGACACGAACCGATTGCCGCGCATCACCGGCCGACAGAGAGCCGACCGCGCATCACGGGCCGATTATAGCCGAGGCGATCGGGCGGCAACAGGCGGCAAACGGATACCTTGACGCACGCGCGGGGCGTCCGCATCATGCCGGCACGATGGCTGCCGAAATCACACTCCGATACGGGTGCAATCCGCATCAGGCGCCCGCCCGCGTGTTCGCCGAATCCGGCGAGCTTCCGTTCACGGTCGTCAACGGTGCGCCCGGCTACGTGAACCTTCTCGATGCGCTGAACTCCTGGCAGCTCGTCCGCGAGCTCAAGGCCGCGACGGGTTTGCCGGCGGCCGCGTCGTTCAAGCACGTCAGTCCCGCGGGCGCCGCCATTGCGAACCCCCTGCCCGACGTGCTCCGCCAGGCGTACATGGTCGGCGACGAGCCGCTCTCGCCTCTGGCGACCGCGTACGCCCGCGCCCGCGGCGGCGACCGGCTCGCGTCGTACGGCGACTTCGCCGCGCTCAGTGACGTAGTCGATGAGTCCACGGCCCGGCTGATCCGGCCGGAAAGCTCCGACGGGCTGATTGCGCCGGGCTACTCGCCGGAGGCCCTGAAGATCCTGAAGGCCAAACGCGACGGGAAGTACCTCTTGCTCCGGATCGATCCGGCCTATGAACCGCCGGCTGTCGAGCGGCGCCAGGTCTTCGGCGTCACGATGGAACAGCCGCGCAACAATGCCCGGATCGGCCCTGAACTCTTCCGGAACATCGTCACGCGCAACCGGGAACTCCCCCCCGAGGCCCTCCGCGACCTGCTCGTTGCAACGATCGCCGCCAAGTATGCGCAGTCCAATACCGTATGTGTGGCGTACGACGGCCAGGTGATCGGGCTGGGGGCCGGTCAGCAATCGCGCATCCACTGCACGCGTCTGGCATGCGACAAGGCCGACAAGTGGATGCTTCAGCAGCACCCGCGCGTCCTGGGCATTCGCTTCCGCGAAGGCGTCAAGCGCCCCGACAAGGCCAACGCGATCGATCAGTTTCTCCTGTGGGACCAGCTTTCGGACGCCGAGAAGGAGCAGCTTCACGCGGCGTGCGTCGCGTTGCCGGACCCGATCAGCCGCGAGGAACGGGCCGCCTGGATCGGCCGCTTTGCGGCGGCCGGCGGCGTTTCGCTCAGCTCGGACGCCTTCATTCCATTTCGCGACAACCTCGACCGCGCCAACCGCAGCGGCGTGCGATACGTCGCACAGACCGGCGGCTCGATCGCGGATGCCGGCGTCATTGCCGCGGCCGACGCCTACAACATGACCATGGTCTTCACGGGCCTGCGCCTGTTTCACCACTGACCGATGCGAGGCCCGGATCCCGCCCGCCGGCGGGATGTCTGCCGCCCCATCAAGGGCATCACGCTCTCGCGGGAAACGGCCCTACCGCTGCGCGAACCGTTCGTACAGGCTCACGTGCGCGGCGGCGCAGCGCTGCCAGGTGAACTGAGCAGCCCGGGCAAGCCCGCGGGCGGCCAGATCCGCCGCCAGCGGCCGGTCCTCGATGATCCGCTGGATCATCGCCGCCATCGCCCCGGTGTCGGCGGGGTCGACCGCGAGGGCCGCATCGCCGGTTACCTCCGGAAGCGACGACGTGTTGCTGGTGATCACGGGCGTGCCGCATGCCATGCACTCCAGCGGCGGCAGGCCGAACCCCTCGTACCACGAGGGCCAGAGCAGCGCGGCGGCACCGGCGTACAGCGCGGCCAGGTCGGCCTCCGTCACATACCCCAGCGGCAGGATCGATTCCTGGATGCCCAACCGGGCCGCGCGGTTCCACAGACCGCTGACGCCCCATCCGGCCGCGCCCACGAGCACCAGCGGGTAATGACGGCGGAGCGCCGCCGGGCTTCGTGAATACGCATCGAGCAGGCCGTCGATGTTCTTGCGAGGCTCGATCGTCCCCACGAAGAGCAGAAACGTCTCAGGCAGGCTCAGTCGGGCTCGGACTTCCCGCACCGCCTCGGGCGGCCGGGGGCGAAACGCCTCGCGCGGCGCCAGCGGAATGACCGTGATGCGGTCCTCGGCCACCCCGACCAGCTCGATCAGTTCGCGTTTGGTAAAGGCGGAAGGGCAGATGAAGTGGGTCGTACGCGCCGCGGACTTCTCGAAGTCCCGCGCGTACCAGGCGACGCGATCGTCGGGGTGCCACTCGGGGTGGCGGACGACGGAGAGGTCGTGCACGGTGGTGATCGTCGGGCCGCGCCAGCGCATCGCGATGTTGTTCGGCTCGTGGTAGAGATCGTAGCGGCGGCGGCCGGTCGCGAGGCGAAACGCGAACTGGTAT
Source organism: uncultured Planctomycetales bacterium (assembly GCA_964653435.1). Lineage (GTDB taxonomy): Bacteria > Planctomycetota > Phycisphaerae > UBA1845 > PWPN01 > CAZMVY01. Next base: position 20,914 of record CAZZFA010000081.1, read on the forward strand.
CCGGCTTGCAGCAGACGGCGAACCACCCGGGGCGGACGTGCCGGCGGCGAGCCGGGCGGTGCGCCCGGCCGAGCGGCCTCAAGCGACGGTGGACGCCGTTTCAGCACGTCCGTGAAGAATCCGACATAGCGATGTTGCGGAGCGACCCGGGGCAACCAGCGGAGCAGTTCCTCCACGTAGTGCCCCACGCCTGTTTTTGGAGGGCGTATCGGCCGGTCGTTGATCGCGATGGTCAGGCTGCGCGGTTCCACCAGAGGCAACGTAACCCGGGCCGCGCCCGCGGACAAGCGCCGACCGCCGCCCCGCGGGGGCTTTGACGCATCTCACGTCCGCTGCCGCCTGGCCGCGTCGCGCGCAATTCAAGTCGGCCGCGAAACTCCGTCGATGTATGAGGGTCGGTTGACACCGGCTGACCTGGGCCGTAGAAGTGCGGTCGTCAATCCGACAATCAGAAAAGGCGGTTTGCCTATGAGCCGTATGTGCGCGGTGCCGGTCGGGTTCAGTGCGGCGGTGGGTTTGACGCTGCTTGCCTGCACGCCCCCGGCCTACTTCAACAATACCACCAGCCTCGGCGGCGATACCCCGGGCTCGCGCGGCGCCGTTACGGTGCTCTTCGACAACCGCACCCCCTACCGTGCCGTCTTCACGTACGGAATCTTCGATCAGCAGGACCGGGCCTTTCTCTTCAACCCCAACCAGACGACGAACCGCCAGATCGGGCAGTTCGTCCTCAACCCCGATCCGACGAACGTGCTGCAGGAAGCGCTGGTTGGCAACACCAGCAGCACTTCGGTCGCCCTGATCTGCGGACGGACCCTGGCCGTCGGCACCCAACGCCTGATCGAGGTCATTCGGATCAGTCGTCTCCAGGTGGGCCTCGATGAGCAGGCCCTGCAACCGGGCATTTCCTTCTGGCCGGCCAATGATCCCAACGCCACCGCACCGGTCGGGAGGATCGACGGCGTCAACGTGTTGCAGGGGTATGAGTTCCAGTGCAACAACTCGTCGGTCATCTTCACGCTGAGCCAGAACCCCGACGGCACGTTCGCCATAACGTGGGATGTGATCCTTCCGTAAAGGCCGACCGCCGCCGCGGCCCTCAGTAGCTGTAAAGGTTCATGATCTTGAAGTAGTTTTCGACGGCCCATCCGGGACCGTAGCACCTTCGCGTATCGACGCACCGGGCGTCGGCGTGGAAGTCCAGGAAGAGGATGTTGTGCGTGGAGAACCGGCGGTGCCAGCCCATGCTCTGCACGTTGCGGGCCACGTCGATGGAGAGCGGCATCTCCGAGGCCAGCACGACGGATGAAGTGGGATCCCGGCGCCGGCCCTGGGGCTTTGCGTACTCGCCCCACGGATTCGTCCAGTAACTGTTCCCGCAGACTTCGTAGATCGGCCGCGGCCCCAGCGGCGCCCACAGATCGGAGCCGTTGTCGGAGGGGCAATGGAATAGCGGCATGTCCTCATCCAGCCCCGCATTTCGGTAGAGGTAGTTCGTGAGAGGGCGGCGGAGTCTTTCCGGCTGGGGCGGGCCGAACACGGCGAGGGTGTGAAGCAGGGCCGCGCGCTTGCCGCCCCAGTGGCAGTTCGACCAGGGGTATGGCTGGCGATCCGGTCCGGGGTCTGCGAAGAGATTGCCCCTGGAATCCCGATAGCAGATCCGGTCCGCCGGGCCGAGCGGAAGCCATCCTCGATTGTCGCCGGCGTACATCGTCATGGCCGAGCCGATCTGGCGTAGATTCGCTAAACACGCGGCCGATCGGGCCTGTTCGCGCGCGGTCCGCATTGATGGGATCAGCATCGCCAGCAGCAGCGCGATGATCGCGAGAACCACCAGCAGCTCGATGAGCGTGAAACCCGGTTTGTACCGCCGACCTCGCACGGTTGCCTCCGCGCCGCGGATGAGCGGGTGAAATGCGAGCCGCTCCGCCCGCCGCTATACGCACGGCCCCGGTGAGCCGGAAAGGGCTGCACGAGAGCGGCGCGTTCCTGCGATTATGTGTTCGCCAGGGCCGCCAGGCTCGTCCGCAGCTCGGGCGTAAGGCCCCGCTCGAACGGCAACGCAATCATAGCCAGAAGCTTGCGGCGAAGCTGCTCGGCGACGGATATGGCGAATTCGAGGCGTTCCTCAGGCGTTCCCGGGTGGAACGAGGGGTCGGGCAGGGGCCAGTGGACCTGGATCGGACTGCCCGGCCAGATCGGGCAAGGCGTATTGGCCGCGTTGTCGCAAAGCGTGATCACGACATCCACCTCGCGGTCGGCGAACTCGTGCCAGCTCTTGGAACGCAGACCCTCCGTGCTGATGCCGAGGTGCTCGAGCGCCTCCAGGGCCAGCGGATGGACAAAGCCCGCCGGATTCGACCCGGCGCTGAGGGCTTCGAATCGCCCCCCGGCGAGGTGGCGAAGCAAGGCCTCCGCCATCTGCGACCGGCAGGCGTTACCGGTGCAGAGAAACAACACACGGATCTTGCGGGGTTCGTTGTCCATCGTCACCCCTGAGACTCGCCCCAGTCGCCATTATTCTCCGCCGTTGCCTCCGGAGCAAGCCCGCGTCGGGCCCTGTTGCCCTGATCCCGGCGGTTCGGCCGGCGTCGCGCAATGAAAAACCGCACGACACGGATCACGCATCGTGCGGCGACATCTCAAAAAAGCGTCGGCGATCACCTACTCTCGCCCCGTGGGACTACCATCGGCCGCGCGGACTTTACTTCCGTGTTCGGAATGGGAACGGGTGTTGCCCCGCACGTATCGTCACCGACGCGGGTATCATACTCGAATCGCCGGGCGTGTCAAGGGCCTTGGCCATGGATTTTGCTTCACCGCTCGTTCGGCCCCGCTCGGTCGTCCGGAAGCCGATTCCGGATGGCAGAATCGCAACGGTTCGCTCGCTGAAATGACCCCACCAAGAGCAGCCAAGCCATTCAGTTGTAAATCGTTATCCCGTAGTGTGTTAGGTGCTGAACCGCTATGTACGTCGCCGCCCCTTCGCCAGTTCGCGCCGCCGAAAAGCCGACGATTGGCTAACGCAAGATCGTTAACATGTGTCAACTATTACGACGGCGACGCGGCGATCCTCGCCGCGGCACCCGGGCTGGGGCGGCGCGAGCGCGCCGGCGGGCACCCGGCAGGTACCAGGGCGACTCACCGTCAACCGGGATCGGAGGCCGTATCATGTGGCGAACCGTTCCATCTCTGACGTTTCTCGCCCTGCTCTCCGCGCAGGGATGTCCTTCCACGGGTTTGCCGTTCGACTGGGTTGCCGGGCCGGGGGGCTTCAGTGAATCGGCCGCGGACCAGTCGGCGTCCGAGCCATCGGCCGGGCTCGACGTTTGCGAGGTCAACGACTGGTACGCCGACGGTGTGTGCGATACCGATTGCCGGTACCCCGACCCGGATTGCGACGATGTCTGTGCGATCAACGGCTGGTACATGGACGGGGTGTGCGATACCGACTGCGCGCAGCCGGATCCGGACTGCGAGGACTCCTGTGCGCTCAACGGGTACTACGGGGACGGCGTGTGTGACACGGATTGCGCCCTCGCCGATCCGGATTGCGAAGATACGTGCGCGATGAACGGCTGGTACATGGATGGCGTGTGCGATACCGAGTGCGCGCAGCCCGACCCGGACTGCGAGGACGTTTGTGCGCTGAACGGATACTACGGCGACGGCGTGTGTGATCCGGATTGCCCGCTTCAGGACCCCGATTGTTCGTAACGGTTGCCACGGGACGCGCCCCGATTCCACGGTCTTCGATCGTGCGCTGCGTCGTCATGCCGCGTGTTTGCGGCGCCTCCGCAGCACGCGGACAAACACGGCAATCGCCGCGACCACGCCGCCATGTGAGGCGTAGCCCAACGCCGCCCCCATCGCCGTCACCGGGTAGCCGCACCGTCGACGGGCCACATACGCCGCCACCGCCCGCGAGCCGTCCTCCACGCGGCGCCCTGGCGTCCAGCCGGCACCGTCGGCGTTCAATACGCCGGCCGCCGCCGCCACGATCCGCTCGAGCGACGGGCGGTCTCGCAGGTCGGCCGCGACCGACACGCCCGCCGCCTTCGGCCGCCCCCGCGGAAGCTGCCGGACCCCTTCCACGAATCGCTCACCACCGATGACCAGGCCCGCCACCGCATCCCGCCACGGCGACGCCAACGTCGCGCCGATATCCTCCGCCACGAACCGCCGATACTCATGCCCGGCCGGCTGCGGGTCACGCGAAAACTCGCACAGGACCCGCTCGAAGTGGACCCACGGCGCCGCCCAAGCCGCCCGGTGATAGCCGCGGCAGCTGCCCCATCGCCGGCCCTCGGGTCGCTTCACCAGACCCGCGCGCAGCGGGTTGTCGTGGCACGCTCCGCAGCCTGCGTCAGACGCCCGAAGCCATCGGACAACTGCACACCCGGCCGTACGGGAACCACGCCCCCTCGCCGGAACCCGGGCGCCGGACGGGGCGCCGCCGCCTCGATTCGGCACAGGGATCGCGCGAACGCGTGTCGTCCGATCGTCACGGCGAACAGCGAAGAGTTGGAGGATAGAGGCGGGAATCGCTTCGAGGCAGTTGCACCTCGGTCTCCGAACTACAATTCTCGCACAACCCCCGAAAGATCCCTCGCACATGCTCCCGGCGTTTTGCCAGGTGCCTGCCCGTCCAGATGCTTTCGATCGACTCCGTGTTCAGGTCGCCGAGAATCTTCTTCGCATCGGCGTCCTGGAAGCACAGCGCCACCTTGCCGTCCCACGTGATGGTGAAGCCGCTTCACAGCAGGCAACAAGGGCCGCCCCGCCGACCCCGATGCTCGCCGCCCAGACCGTCGACCTGCGTGCTCGGGACATCGCTGCGGAGTCCCGCCCAAGTGTGCATCGTGACGAGTTTGTACTCGTAGTCGTTCTCGACGCACCACTTCACGACGGGACCGATGTCCTTCTCGTTTACGCCGCTGTAGATCTGGTAGGCGATCTCGACCCGTGTCGCGAGGTTCTTCGTCCGGATGTAGCGTTGCAGGCGCTCGATCCCTTTCGCCCGCAGATGATTCTGCCAACGCCGGTTCGTGCCTTCCGTTCGCAAGCCCTTCGCCGCAATCACGCCTTCGTCAGCAGGTACCGATGCTCCCCATCGCCCCAGAGGACCTCCGCGTCCGGCCGGCTCCGCAGGGACGAATTGTCCAGATCGGTCGCGCGGCCGCTGTGAATCTTCACGACTGCGGCAAAGCCTGTTTCACGAAGGAACTGCTCGAGGTACGCCCTGCTCGTGTGCCGTTCGATGGGCACGTACCAGTTGTCCACGAAGACGAACCGATTCGACGGCATCCCCAGCAACTGGAGGACGGCCATCGTGTACTCCTGCGGAATCTGCTTCATGACGACGGGCATCTTCTTGCGCGAGTACCAGAACAGTCCGCCGTCCGCGTACAGGTACAGGAACGCCCGTCCCCCGGGCTTGAGCACGCGATGGAGTTCGCGGATACCCTGCTCCATGTTCGTCGTGTGGTGAAGCACGCCGTTGCAAAACACGAAGTCGAATTCGCCGTCGCGATACGGCAGCTCGAGCACGTTGCCGGTATGGAATTCGATGTTCGACAGACCGGTGCGTTGCGCGATCGCCGCGCCGGTTTCGATGGAGGCTGCCCCCAGATCGACGCCGTGCACACGGGCCGCGCCGCACATGGCCAGCGCGATCGCGTAGCGCCCGCTGCCGCAGCCCATATCGAGGACTTTCGCGCCCTTGAGGCTCGAGAGCCGGAAGTCACCGGTCTCGAGTCTCTCCCGGAGAATCTGCAGCGCCTCCTTCGTGTACACGTCCACATCAAACGCGTCCCACAGCTTGCCGTACACCTGCTGCGTTGTCGCCTCGTCGGCCCGCTTTCGCCCCGCGGCGGCCAGACGGGCGACGATGCCCTCCATGCAGCCGGGCCGTCCGACAAAGTACGAACCCAGCGGCGAGGCGGCTTCAAAACCACCGATGCAGGCGTCCAGGACCGACGAGATCCGCGCCGACGCCGAGTCCGCTTCGGGAAACGGGAGATACGGGTCGCTCGGATACAGGTGACGGAAGTACTCGTGCATCAGCGTGACGACCAGCCAGGGCTGTGACCGGACCCTCGCCTGCGCCAGATCAATGAAACGGTCGAACTTGGTCTTGAGATCGTCGAAGATGGACATCACCGCATCACGAGGACGTGTCCTGGTTCAGCCTGAAATGGAGAACCAGCCTTCCTGAGTTACACCTGTCCG
>CAZZFA010000082.1:0-26574 GCA_964653435.1 uncultured Planctomycetales bacterium
CGGTGTCCATTGCTTCTCAGGCACTTACATCAGCAACTTTTCGGGAGGAGAACCACAATAGTCGCGCCGCGCTTCCGGCCCCGGAAGAGGCGCATGACATGAAAGGACAAGGTGACGTATGGCAGAGAAGATCGTGTTGACCGGCATCGCCCGGTCGAAGGGCAAGGCGAAGGGAGAAGCGATGGTGTTCAGCCATCGATTTGGATGGGCGTTCAACCACGTCGGCAACGAGGACGGCAAGGTTTTGACGGCCGGCTGGGATCACCTTGGCCAATCCGTGACAGGCAAGGTCGTGGTCTATCCCACCGTGACCGGCTCCACCAGCGGAGCGGTCAGCCTGTACTACAAGGTCAAGCAGTCAAAGCACGGCCCCGTGGCCATCATCTGCCGAGAGATCTTCCCCTTCGATATCAGCGGCGCCATTGCTGCCGAGATTCCGGCCGTGGACAAGTTGGACCAGGACCCGATCACGACCATCAAGACCGGCGACATGGTTGAGATCGACGCGCCAGAGGTCGGCCAGAAGGCCACCGTCACGATCACGCGCAAGTAGGCATGAACCCGCGTAAGACCAATTGACGAAAGGAATATCAATATGAAAATGAAACTAACACAACGCCAACAGGAAATGCTTGATGGCAAGCAAGGCGAGGCCAAGAAGTTCTGTATGGACAAGCTCCTGGACTTCGGCAAAGCGGTCGAGGCCACGGAAATGGTTGACCTTGTCCTTGTGCTCAACGAGTGCCCCATCTGGTCGAAGAACCCCAGGGACCCGAAAACATTGGAGAAACTGAACGCCTACGACCTGGGACACAGCCGGCTCTATGATCCGATCTTCGCGATGAAGGACGCCCATGTCGCCGACGAAACCGGCTGCGTGTGCGGAAACGATCCGTACTTCGTGCAGTTCGACAAGGTCAACGAGAAGGGTTACCCGTGGAACTTCGAGATCCCGGGCAAGGGCAGCTTCAAGATCGATGACGAGATGTACAGGGACCTCAAGGCGGGCTACGACAAGCTGATGGAGCACGGCTGGCTCCCCTGGTCCTCGTGCAACCCCTACTTGAACACCCGCATCCCCAAGATGGGCGAATACGCGGCCAGCTCGGAATCCAGTGCGGCGTGCTATATCAACACTGTCCTTGGTGCACGGACCAATCGCGAATCCCCCGTAAATACAGTTTACGCCGCCTATACCGGCTGCCTGCCAAAATACGGCACGCACCTCGACGAGAATCGTGCTGCCAAGTGCATCGTTGAGTTGACTGACGAGGTCCGCGACAACCTCAAGGGTATGGCTGATTGGGGCACCCTGGGTGCCGTCATCGCCAACAAGGCGCAGAACCGGATCATGGCCGTGCTCAACCTGCCCATCGACAGGATGAGCTCGGGCGCGACCAAGAATCTGATCTCGTGCGCCTCGCCCGGCATGAACGACCCGATCCTGCATCTGATGGGTATTACGCCGGAATCCCCGACGCTGGAAGCCGCCTTCAAAGGCAAGATGCCCAAGAACCCGGAACGGTTCACGGTGACGATGGATGACATCATTGAGATGTACCGCTACCTAAACAATCTTGCGCCGGCACCCGGCCCGGAAGGCGCCAAGCCGGTGGACATCGTGATTGTCGGTTGTCCGCACGCGACCTGGGATGAGGTTCGCGAGGTCGCCCGCCTGGTCAAGGGCAAGAAGGTCAAGCCGGGCGTGCAGCTTTGGGTGCAGACCGACACGCCAACCTACTTCATGGCTCAGCACTACGGCGATACAAAGACCATCGAGGATGCCGGCGGCAAGATCTTCCACCAGACCTGCATGGCAATGACCCCGGTACGGCACTACCCCAAGGGAGCGGTCTTCGCCACGAGCAGCTTCAAATACACGAAGCTGGGTGCTGGCTTCTTTCCCGGGCCAATAATCTACGCTAACCCGGAGTCAATCGTCAATGCGGCGGTCACCGGCGTGTTCACACCGACCGCGCGCTGGGATTACTGGAGCCAGCCAAAGGAGAAGCGGTTGGCCAGCGAAAAAGATAAACCGCTGTACGACGGGAACCTCCCGATGATGTCCTAGCAGCGGGCCCCGAGTCTGGAGATGCGCTGAGCGCCCCTGGCCTCCCAGGGGCGCTCGGATCTCATCTGCTCCTGGGAATAACATGAACAATTCACCGAAGACCATCACCAGCGCCCTCGCGGAACTGGGCGTGCAACTCGGCATCTCGGAAGCGGATTTCGGCGGCAAGCTGAAGATCGAGGGCAAAGATCCTGTCGTCGCATCAAGGCACCACCTCGGAGATTCGACTTCGGTCCTTCTGGCTCTCTTCGGTATGGAGTTGGCCGCGATCTGGAAGCAGCGAACCGGGCGATCACAAGACGTTAAGGTGAACGTTCGTAATGCCGTCTGCAACCTCGCAGCGATATTCTATGCCAGGCATAACGGGGTCACGATTCCGTTCGACGATGTCGGCCTGGAACAGACCACGGACTTCTTCCGCTGCAAGGATGGCCGGTGGGTGTATATCGTGTGCTCGCTGCCGCACCTTCGCCAGAAGGCGTGTGCGGTGCTGGGCTGCCAGGCGACGAGGGACGCATTCGTTGATCGATGCATGCGGTGGAATGGGGATCTCCTCGAAGAGGCGATGAACGCGGTGGGTGCCAGTTGCGCGATGGTACGAACCCGCGAGGAATGGCTCGCCTCGGAGCAGGGGAAGATCACGATGGCTGAGCCCCTGATCTCTATCCAAGAGATCGGCGACAGCGATCCGATCCCTTTCACCGGCGAATGCGACCTGCCGCTGGCGGGAATCCGGGTGCTTGATAACACGCATATCTACGCGGGTCCGATTTGCGCCCGTTATGCAGCGGACGGGGGGGCGGATGTGCTGCACCTGCTTTCCCCGATGCATCCGAACCCGCCCCGGATCGACTCCGAGGTGATGCCGGGCAAGCGGAGTGCCTGGTGCGATCTGACGAATCCGATCATGCTGGACCGGTTCTGGAAGCTGGTCAAGGATGCGGACGTCTGGGTGAACTCCTACCTGCACCTCGACCGCAAGGGCATTTCGCCGCACCAGCTCGCGGCCGTCAAACCGGGGATCATTTGCGTCGAGCTGCGCTGCTACGGATTCAAAGGCGCCTGGGCCGAGCGTGGCGGGTTCGAGCAGCATGGGCAATCCGTCACCGGTTTCAGCGTCAACGAGGGGTCTCCCGACAGCCCGCGCAACCCGCCGACCTTTTTGCTCAATGACGTGATGGCTGGCATCGAGGGCGCTATCGGAATGCTTGAGGCCCTGCGTCGTCGTGCTCGTGAAGGCGGCAGCTATCTGGTCCGGGTGACGCTTGCCGGGAACTGTTCCTGGATGCAGGAATTCGGGCTGTTTCCTGCACACGAGGTCCACGGCGCGGGACTGCCCGAGTCCATGCTGGCTTCACCCGGGTTGAATGCCGGACTTCGACCGGAATTTGACCTGCCGACGGTGACGACCACCGGCCCGCTGGGCGAGATGTCGGTGCTTCCGCCGCAGATCGAGCTCTCCGAGTTCACGCTGGGACCGCGCTTCAGCGGCGACCCGAACGGCGCGTCGAAGCTGGATTGGTCGGTGTTCACAGAGGTCGCGTCCGAAATGCAAGGGGAGAGATCGAAGAGAAAGCGAGGCCTATGAACGAGTTCCTGTCAAGTGCACTGACTCCGGTGATTCTGACCTATGTGCTCAGTGGGATGCTGGCACTGGGGCTGAGCCAGACGGTCAGGCAGATCCTTGAACCGCTCCGCAACATACGAATCACGATCTCGGCGGTGGTAGCGAGCTACATCATTCTTCCTGTGGTTGCTGCCCTGACCGCGAGAGTCCTCGGCCTTGACGAGGGTATCCGATACGGCCTGGTGCTGTTCGCGATGGCGGCGGGTGCGGAGGCAGGCCCGATCTTTACAGCCAAATCCAATGGCAATGTCGCGCTCTCCGGCGGTATTCTGGTCATGTCGATCGCCATCACGATCATCTACCTCCCGCTCATGCTGGGAGTGTTTCTGCCTGATGTCCGTTTCGACGTCACACATCTGGTGTTGAAGCTGATCCTCACCATCGTGGCGCCACTGCTTCTCGGCCTGTTCATCAGATCACGCTTTGAGAAGGCCGCCCACACTGCCGAGAAGTACCTGCATATCGTCTCACGCCTCTTCATCGTTCTGCTGCTGCTGACACTCATCGGGCTCTACCATAAGCAGATCATTGGTCTGTTTGGGACACGCGCGATATTCGCAGGAGTATTCTGTGTCACTGCCGGCTTCGGGATCGGCTACCTGCTTGGATGGCCGGATCGCGGCACGCGGCTTGCCATGGGATTCATGCATGGTGCACGCAATGCCAGCGTTGCAGTCATAGCGGCAAGCAGCGCGTTCAGTGACAAGCCGGATGTCATGCTGATGATCGCAACGATGGTCATCATTGCGTTAGGGATGCTCATACCGGCATCATCCTTGCTCAAGATCAAACCGAGTCCCGTGGAAACAGCGATGGGGACGTGATTATGAAACCCTTGAGACGCATCGCGATCAATGTCGGCGGCAGTTGTGTTCCGGGACTCAATGCCGTGGTCACCGGTAGCGTCCTCGCGGCGAACAAACTCGGCTGGGAAGCCGTCGGCATCCGCGACGGCTTTGACGGGCTGCTGTTCCCCGATCGCTACCCGGAGGGTGGCGTGCTCACGCTCACGCCACAGATCATGGAAAACCTCTCCGCAAACGGGGGCGCCATCCTGGGCAACGCCACCCGCACGGATCCTTTCCGCGTCCGGCGGGTGAACGCCGAGAATATGGTCGAGGAGGTGGATCGCTCCGGCGAACTGATCGCGAGGATCGCTGCCGAAAAGATCGACGCGATCATTTCCGTCGTCGGTCCGCGCGCATTGAGCATTCTTTTCCGGCTGCACCGGCAAGGGCTCCGCACGGTCTGCGTACCGACTTCCGTCGAGAATGGCGTGGCCGCGACGCAGCTTTCGTTCGGATTCAATAGCGCCCTGAGCTTCGCGGTGGACATGCTCGATCGCGTCCGGCAGGCGGCGCAGTCAGCACGGAAAATCGGTGTAGTCGAAGTCCTGGGCGAGCACGCCGGCTGGCTGGCCCTGCAAGCCGGCATCGCCGTGTGCGCCGATGCGGTGCTGATCCCGGAGATTCCCTACGACCTTCAGAAGGTTGCCGCGAAGCTCAGGCAGAAGATCAAGGCGGGACGAACCTCCGGTCTGGTGGTGGTGGCCGAAGGCGCCCTGCAGCGCGACGGACAGCAATCCCAGGCGGATGCGGTTGCGACAGAGTCCCTCAGAGCCTCGCTTTCGCCCGGAGCCACGGGCGAGGGAGGCTCGCACGTCATCGAAGGCTCCGGTCGCGCGGCTCAGGCGGTGGCGCTTGCCCTGCAGCGGCTGACCGACCAGATCACCTACCCGCTCGTCCTGGGCCCGCTGGTCAGGGGCGGACCGCCGACGGCCGTGGATCGTCAACTCGGGCTCGGCTACGGCGCCGGGGCGGTGCGTGCGCTGAACGAAAACCAAACCGGCGTGATGGTAGCTTTCCAGCCGCCTGATCTGAAATATGTGCCGCTGGCCGAGGCGATCAACAAGGTTCGGACCGTGCCCGCCAACAGCGTATTCATCCAGATTGCCCGGTCGCTGGGCATCGCTCTCGGAGATGAGGTGACGCCGTGAACAGCTCACCTCTGACGACATCAGTTCCGAAAGGCGTCGTCCTGAACATCCAGCATTTCTCGACGCACGACGGCCCCGGGATGCGCACGACCGTATTCCTCAAGGGGTGCTCGTTGCGCTGCAAGTGGTGCAGCAATCCCGAGAGCATCCACCCCAAGCCGGAGCTGGCCTACAACCTCAGCAGGTGCATCGGCAGGAACCAGTGCGGCTTCTGCCTGAAGGAATGCCCGGAGTCGGCCATCTTCAGTGTGGATTCCGACGTCAAGGTGCGGATCAACTGGGACCTCTGCACGAACTGCGGCAAGTGCGTGCCGGTCTGCCCGCCCCAGGCGCTCTACCTGTTCGGCCAGGAGATGACCGTGGATCAGGTTCTCGACGAGGTCGAGCAGGACAGCAGCTTCTACCGCGAATCGGGCGGCGGCATCACGCTCAGCGGCGGCGAATGCCAGTTGCAGGCCGACTTCGCCGCGGGGTTGCTGGCCGGCGCCCACGAGCGCGGCATCAACACGGCGATCGAGACGGCGTTCAACGTGCCGTGGTCGCATGTCGAGAAAGTGCTGCCGCACGTGGATGTCGTCCTCCACGACCACAAGCTGACCATTCCGGAGCGGCACAAGAAGTGGACGGGCGTGGACAACAGGCGGATTCTTGAGAACATCAAGCGGGCCTACGAGACGTTTCCCGACAAGACGTTCATCGCCCGGACGCCGCTCATCCCGGGCGTGAACGACGACGAAGAGCACATCCGGGCCGTTCTGGCGTTCATCAAACCTTACACGAACGTAGTGGATTACGAATTGCTGCCCTATATGCGTTTCGGCGAGAGCAAGTATGGGTTTCTGGGCCGGGTTTATGAAATGCAGGATTTCGATCCGCCGTCGACCGAATCGCTGGCGAGGCTGCGGGCGATCATCGACGAGGCGTTCGGCCGCAGACGTGCAACATCGGTATAGGGGCTTCTCAGGACACACAAAGGAGAACGCTTTCTTGTCCGTGGAACAGGATCGATTCTCTGGCCTCGATCGCCGCCGGTCGAAAGCACGAGCCCCTTGGCTTGGCGACTCCGGATGGCGCAGAGAATGCGGGGCGAGGCATCGCCTCTGCTTGCGAGGGCCATCGGAGATAGTGGTTCTCAGAAGGGCCTTCCCATGAGCTGGCTATGGCGCTATCGTGTCCGGCATTACGCCAGGAACTCCATCTGGATCGGGCCGCTGCTCGGCATGGCGGCGGCACTGGGTCTGCGTCGCATCCTTGTAGCGATCGAGACGGCGACGGGCTGGCACTCCGCTTTCGACCCCGACGCGGCCCGTACTGTGCTCGGCACGATGGCCGCGTCGATGTTTACGTTCATCGTGTTCGTCTCCTCCTCGCTGCTGCTCGCGCTGCAGCTTGCCAGTTCGCAGCTCACGCCGCGGATCATCGGTATTGTGTTCAGGGATCCCGTTACCAAAGTCTCCTTGATCGTGTTTGTATTCTCCTTCACATTCTGCCTCACGGTGCTGGTCCGGATCAGCACCGCGGTCCCCCCGCTGACGGCATCTCTGGCGGCATACAGCTCTCTGGTGAGCGTTGCCGTGTTTGTTTACCTGATTGACCATGTCGGCAAGATGCTCCGGCCCAGCGGGGCACTCTGGTCAGTCGCCTTACGGGGGCGCGGCGTCATCGAGAAAGTCTACCCGAAACCGCTGGCCGACCCGCCGCGAAAGCCGGAATCAACGGCGTCCATCCTGGCCGGGGAGCCCAGCCGCACGATCCCGAGCCCGAGGGATGGCGTGGTCTTGGCGTTCGACGTTCCGGGACTCGTGTCCCTGGCCGAGCGTGCCGACTGTGTCATTGAGCTGGTGCCGCAAGTCGGTGACTTCGTGGCAAAGGGCAACCCCTTGCTCCGGGTCTTCCAGGGCGGGGCAACCCTGTCATCGGAGGCGCTCTGCCAATCCGTGGCCGTGGGGCAGGAACGAACCCTGGAGCAAGACCCTGCCTTCGCTTTCCGTATTATCGTTGACATCGCCTCCAAGGGGCTCTCCCCGGGGATCAACGACCCGACCACCGCGGTCCTGGCGCTGGATCAGCTTCACCACCTCTTGCGCGATGTGGGTTGCCGGCGGCTGGACGATGAACGGGTGCGCGACAGCCAGGGCCGGGTGCGGCTCACCTACCGGACGCCGGACTGGGAGGATTACGTCCACCTGGCCGTCACCGAGATCCGCCAGTACGGCGGGGCCAGCATCCAGGTCGCCCGGCGGCTGCGCGCCATGCTCGAAGACCTGATTCACACCTTGCCGGAAGAGCGGGCGGGTCTGCTCCGCAACGAACTGAAGCTGCTTCATCGATCTGCAGAACGCTTTTTCGCGGAGCCCGAGGACCGTGCCCTGGCGGAAGTGAGTGATTCGCAAGGAGTGGGGGGCAAGCCCGGGCGCGATCAATCACCGGCTGCCACTCCGGCGGAATGTGGACCTTGACCTATGAACACGCTCCTCAAGGAAATCCGTCACAATCCGCTTCTCTGGCTGCTGGCCTTTGTGCCCGTGGTGTTCGTGGCCGAAAGGTTCGCTCACGATGCGCACACGCTGCTGTTCGTGTTATCCGTTCTGGCCATCGTGCCCCTGGCGGCGTTGCTGAGCCACGCCACCGAATCGGTGGCAGCCAAGACAGGCGATGCCGCCGGCGGCCTGCTCAACGCCACGCTGGGGAACCTGACCGAACTGGTCATCGCCCTGACCGCCCTGCGAGCGGGGCAATACATCCTGGTCAAGGCGTCTATCGCGGGCGCGATTGTCACCAACACACTGTTCATGCTGGGCGCATCGTTTCTCCTGGGCGGCCTCAAGCACCATGTTCAGGAATACAACCGGGCCGGCGTCCGCCTGCAGGCGGGCCTGCTCTTCCTGGCCACGACTGCGTTGTTGCTTCCGTCGGCCGTCTATAAAGCCGACTCCGCGGCGGGTGCGGCGTTCAGCCAGAAGTTGAGTGTCGGCCTGGCGGTGCTGCTCATCGTCGCGTACGGGTTGGGCATGCTGTTTTCGCTCAAAACGCACCGGGAGTTTTTCACCAGCGCGCAATCCGCAGAGGCCGGCGAGGCGCCGTGGCCACTGAGGCTGGCCTTGGCCACGCTGGCCGGCGTCACCTTGCTGGTGGCGCTGGTAAGCGAAGTGTTCGTCGAATCGGTGCAGAAGGCCGCGGAGGCGTTCGGGATGACCCCCGCTTTCGTGGGCTTCATCGTTGTGGCGCTCGTCGGCGGTGCGGCGGAGATGGCCGCCGCGTTTTCCGGGGCGCGGAGGAACCGCCTGGACCTGAGCGTGGGCATCGCCCTGGGCAGCGCGGCGCAGATCGCGCTCTTTGTTGCGCCGGTGCTGGTGCTGGCGAGCTATTTCATCGGGCCGACGCCGATGGACCTGCGATTCTGGCCCGGCGCGGTGGTGATGATTCTCATTGCCATCGTCGTTGCGGCATTCGTCACGAACAGCGGGCGATCGGCGTGGTTCGTCGGGGTTTTGCTTCTGATGGTCTATCTGGTGTTCGCCATGACGCTCTATCTGTTACCGCCCGGAGCGCAGTGAAATGGCAGTACAGTCAAGCAAAGCTTGTCATGCAGCCCTTCCGCTCGGCCGGCTTGCCCTTTCGGGCTGTTCGGGCATCGAGCCCGGGAGGCCACGTCCAAGCCGTCGCCGGTCACAACGATCGTGGAGGACGTGAATGAGAAGGCAGCAGTACATCGCGGGGCTGGTGAGCACGGGTTGTGTCATGCTTTGCGGCGGCACGGCTATTGCGGAGGAGTTTTCCTTGCCGGCGTTTTCTCTGACTTACGGGTCCGTTCAGCAGAGCAGCGCGCCGACAAGCCGGCCGGCAGGCAGCGAAGACGAAGAGCGAAGGCCCACGGAGGGCGCATCGTCATCCAGTGACCTGGCCAAGAAGCTTCAGAACCCGGTGGCGGACCTGATCAGCGTTCCGTTTCAGAGCAACTTCGACTTCGGCGGCGGCGTCGATCTGCCCTCCGGCCGCAGTTCCCGTTTCCTGCAACGTGTCCTGCCGCGCGGGCCGGCGCGTTTTGCCTCGCGAATGGCGAGCTTCGCCCTGCGCGACGAGCCCGATCGTGACCAGGCATTCAAATACCTGCTCAATTTCCAGCCGGTGATCCCCATCACGCTCAGCGACAAGTGGAACGTGATCAGCAGAACGATCGTGCCGGTAGTCTACCAGGACGACGTGCTCGGCGTGTCCAGTCAGGGAGGCCTGGGTGATATCCTTCAGAGCTTCTTTCTGTCCCCCAAATCGACGGAACCGTTTATCTGGGGTGCCGGCCCGATCTTTCTCCTCCCGACGGCGACGGACGACTCGCTGGGTGCCGAGCGGTGGGGCATGGGACCGACCGCCGTGATCCTCAAGCAAAGCGGCCCCTGGAGCTACGGCATCCTCGCCAACCACATCTGGTCATTCGCCCGCGACGACGGCCGCAAGGAAGTCAACGCCACGTACCTGCAACCCTTCCTGGCACACACGTTCAAGACCGCCACCACGGTCAAACTGAGCAGCGAGTCAACGTATGATTGGACCGACCATCAGTGGACGGTTCCGCTGATCGGGGGCGTGAGCCAGGTGGTGAAGATCGGCAAGCTGCCCGTGAGCCTGGGCGTGCTCGGCAAGTATTGGGTCGAGAAACCGGATACCGCCCCCGACTGGGGCATTCGCTTCGAGACGACGTTTATGTTCCCGAAGTGATCGGCGGTGCGACGGGCGGCAGGCCAGGAAAGCCTTTGGCATGGATACAAACAGAACAGTCTCTCGAACAGCAGCCGTCGCTCTCGATGTTCCGCGTCGTGGCGATGAGCGGCACGGCCGGCCGGTTCAACATCCGCGGGCTTCCCTTGCGCATCGGCGCGGCCCTGCTTCTCGGTCTGACCACGGGCATACCGGCATCCACACAGGTACGGTGCGGCGGTGGTCAGCCTTGTCGCCTCCATCATTGCTCTCAGAACGATGGGGTTGTCCTCGCCGGTCGGTTTCCGGTGATGGCGGACGACCCCCCGATAGATCAGGATTTCGCTTCCGGTTAACCGGTGCATAAGGAGAACAGCATGTTTTCGAAAACGGATCTTGGGCGTTTGGCTATCGCCATGGCGGCGGTTGCGTGCCTCGCCGGCCCCGCCTCGGCCGACTTCAAGAGTCTGCTCGGCCGAATCCCGCACGACGCGAACGCGGTCGTTCTGATCGATGCGGAAGGGATGCTCAACAGCCCACTCGGTGTTCGCGAAGGCTGGAAGGCCAGGATGGCGGACGCGTACGCACGGAAGCCCGTGATCATCCCTCCGGATGCGAGTCGGGTCGTGATGGCGGCGTGGATTGACCTCGCCGACATGGAGACGATCTGGGAAGTGTCCGTGATGGATCTGACCAGGGCCCCGTCGCTTGAGCTGATGGCAAAGGCCGAAGGCGGCTATGTTGACAAGCTTGGCCAGGCCCCGGCCGTGTGGTCGCCCATCAACGCCTACTTCGTCCAGCTCGACACGCTCGTGCTCGGCGCGGCATGTCCGGCCAATCGGCAGTTTGCGGCCCGATGGGCCGCCGGGAGACAAACGGGGGCTCTGTCGGCTTATCTTGCAAACGCGGCCGGCACGGTGGGCGCGGGCACCCACATCGTCATGGCAATGGACCTTCAGGATGTCACGTGCGAGGCCAAGGTCCGCCGGCGGCTGGCAGCCGAGACGTTCGCCTCGCTCGAGGGCAGGAATCTTGACCTCGATGCGATCAGCCAGCTCTTCGGCGGCATCAGGGGCGTGACGCTTCGCGTTACGATTGGAGAAGAGGCGGTCGGCAAGGGAGTCGTCGATTTCGACCGCGACACGGCCATCCTGGCCGGCATCGAAAAGCCCCTGCTTCTGGAGCTTCTGGCCCAGGCGGGCGCCCTCGTCGAGGACTTCGACACCTGGCAGGTCAGCGGGAGAGGAAAGCAGGTGGTCTTCGAGGGTAAGTTGTCGACGCAGGGGCTGCGACGGTTGCTCAGTGTCGTGGAACCGCCGGCGCCCAGCGAGGTTGCCCCGTCTGCCGGCGGAAAGACCGGTTCCGACGCGAAAGATTCGAAGGCCGCTGCGTCGCAGAAGTACTTCAGGGCCGTGAGAGAGATCATCCAGGCGCTGGACAAGAAGGCCGCCGGCGGACGATCCGGGTCGCTCTCGGAGATCGCCACATGGCTGAGGCGGGACGCGGGGGCGATCAGCCGGTTGCCCATCCTGAACGTCGATCCTGACCTTGTCCGGTTCGCCGCCGAGGTCAGTGCGCGGCTGAACGACGCCTCGCGCATCATGACGGAAGGAACGCTGCAGACCCATGCCCGCACCTCGGGGATCCGGAGCACGCACGTGGACACCTACTCCGGCTCCGGCGGCTATTACAGTTCCGACAACAGCGACCGGCTCAACAACAGCGCTCAGCGCAGGGCCGCGCTCGCCCAAGCGGATGCCCAGCGCCGGCAGGCCATGAAGGAGGAGCGGGCGAGAGCGGTCAGCCAGGCAGGCGAGGTCTTCAAGGGCATCAAGGCCGAGGCCGAGAAGATCCGGATCGAGATGACGAACCGTTACCAGGTGGAGTTCTGATTACAGGGCACGGATTACGTCCGGTGTACGATCGAGCCGGCGGGGAAAGCCGTCGCAGGAAACCACCCGACGGACACCGATGTCTGCGAATGACCGTGCCTCTCTGTCTCACTGGCCTGCCCCCTTGCCGGGGGCAATATGTCCGGGAGGTCGTTTCATGTTGCATGCCACTCACGCACGGCGGTCGGGTTCCTGGCTGAAGTATTCGGCGATCGGCTTCGTGATTCTCGCGACCGGATGTGACATCGTCGGCCGCTGGACCGGATCGAGCCTGAGTCCCGAGATGGCTCGCGACCAGTTCAAGCTGCTCCGGGGAGAAGGCGAGCCAGGGAAGTTCGTCGGCGCGGACTTCCGCTTCCAGCAGGACGGCAGCTTCACGGCAGATATCAATTACGACGGGAAGCTGGAGTCCCACCAGGGTACCTACAAGTACGATGCGAACAAGGGCGTATTGACGCTTGTGGATAAGAAGGGCAACAGCTCCGTGTTCGCTGCCCGGAAGGTCGACGACCAGACGCTCCAGCTCGTCAAGGGAATCAAGGGTTCGGACGTTATCCTGACGCTGAGGAAGCAACAATGATCCGGCACATCGGTGCTGTCGCGGGCAGATGGAATCGTCCCGGTTTCCGCGCGGCTGTTCGCGAAATGCCCGGGCCTGCTGCGCATTCGTCGAAAGACATTACGGCGGACCCTGGTTCGAGTCCGCTCGACGACCGTTCAATAGGAGTGACTCCGAATGTTCAAAGAAGAGAGAAACGAGCCCATCTTCGAATGGGCCATGCTTGGGCGAATTGACACCGGGCGACCCAACCTCGGTTTTACAACGCATGTGAGCGTCTACCGCCTGATGCAGTTCACGCTTCGGGATGTGCTCATCCGCCAATACGGCGTGGAGGCGGCGGATCGCGTCTTCTACGACGCGGGCGAGCTGGCCGGGAAGCATTTCTACGAGAACCTCATCACCCGGCGCAACTCCTTCACTGAGTTCGTCGCTCAGCTTCAGGACGTAATGCGTGACATGGGCGTGGGCATCCTGAGGATTGAGAAAGGGGACATGGAGAACCTTGCCTTCACCCTGACCGTGGCCGAGGATCTCGACTGTTCCGGCCTGCCTGCGTGTGACGAGCGGATCTGCACGTACGACGAAGGATTCATCAGCGGGTTGCTCTCTGCCCACACCGGCAGGAAGTTCCGGGTCAAGGAGGTGGACTGCTGGTGTTCGGGCGATCGCGTGTGCCGTTTCGATGTGAAGCTTGCATCATAGGGGGCACCCCGTGTTCGAGGCAAGAGAAGAGGACATCGACCGGATCACGGAGCTCTTCCACCGCGTTCTGAAGGGAGATGTCCCTCCGCCCCCGGCCCCTCCCGAGGACTATCCGCAGAACGAAATCCGGCAGGTCACGGAATACGCCGGCCGATTCGCCGTCGAGTACCGCGCCCTCGCGGACGCCATGTCGGCCCTGTCGCGAGGAGAACTCGACTTCGATGTCCCCGCGGGCAGGATGCACGTCCTCCAGTCGTTGAAGAACCTCCATGCCAATCTCCGTCATCTCACCTGGAAGACGCAGCAGATCGCCGGTGGTGACCTGACTCAGCGCATCGATTTCATGGGCGGCTTCTCGAAAGCATTCAACAGCATGACCCGGCAGTTGAAGGAGGCCTTCGAGAAGATTGATCGGCAGAATCAGGATCTCAAGCGCGCGAATGAACGCATGAAGCGGGACCTCGACGCCGCCGCCCGTGTGCAGCGGACGCTGCTGCCGGACAACCTGCCGGAGATTGAGGGCTGGAGTTTTGCCTGGTCGTACCGACCCTGCGACGAACTGGCCGGCGATGCCCTCAACGTCGTCCGCATTAATGATGACCTGATCGCCGTGTATCTGCTGGATGTGAGCGGGCACGGCGTACCCGCAGCGCTGCTCTCGGTGACTGCCACAAGGAGCCTTCATCCGCGGGCGGCGGGCGCCCCATCGCTCGTAGCCGGGTCCGGAGCCAATCCGCAAGCCGTGGACCCGGCGCAGGTGGCATCCCGGCTGAACACCCTGTACCCCATGGCCTCGAACGGGAATCACTACTTCACGATGATCTACGGGCTTCTGAACGTTCACACACGGCGCCTCCGTTTCACCGTGGCCGGGCATCCGGGTCCGATCCTGGCCCGGACCGGGGAAACCCCCGAGCGTCTGGCCGCGTCCGGGTTTCCGATCGGAATCGTTGACGCGGTTTCGTACGACGAGTCGGTAATCGAGTTGTGCCCCGGGGATCGCCTTTACCTGCACTCCGACGGCCTGACGGAAGAGGTAAACGCCGAGGGTGAGATGTTCGGCGATGACAGGTTGCTGCGTGCCATCACCGACGGCCAGGCCCGTGGCCTGAACGATACGGTGGAATCATTGGTTCAGGAAGTCATTGCCTGGCGCGGAGAGGAGCATCTTAAGGATGATGTGTCCATTCTGGCGATCGCCGCTGCGTGAGCGGCTCACGAGAAACCGGAGAAAGCGACGCACACACGCCTGCGCGTGCCTTGTCGCGGAAAGGTGTGCCACCGTGCTTCGCCTCATCCTCCCCGTCCCGGCTATGGCGACAGTCGCGGTGGCGCCATCGCTCAGGAGTCGTTGGAATCGCCCGACGAGAGGCTTCTTGCCATCGGATGGCAGCGTGGTATACTGCGTTGAAACCTGTCGTTCGAGAGGAATGGGCGGCTGGCCGTTCCGCCACTTCCAGGGTGACGAGCAACCATCTCGACGCCGGCAAACCACAACTTGGCGATGGAATGTGTCGGCACGGACGCCTGCGCCGGGTCTCTCTTATCCTACGGTGGGTATGCCATGAGTGTCTCCGCCGAACAGAAACGTCTCGTCGAGGCCCGCGAAAAAAACGCATCCTGGAAGCGCTGGGGACCGTACCTCAGCGAGCGTCAGTGGGGCACGGTCCGCGAGGACTACAGCGAGAACGGGGATGCATGGAACTTCTTTACCCACGATCATGCCCGCTCGCGGGCCTACCGCTGGGGCGAAGACGGACTGGGAGGAATCTCCGACGACACGCAGCGGCTCTGTCTTGCCCTGGCGTTATGGAACGGCAAGGATCCCATTCTGAAGGAGCGCCTCTTCGGACTGACCAACAGCGAGGGAAACCACGGCGAGGACGTGAAGGAGTACTACTTCTACCTCGACAGCACGCCGACCCATTCGTACATGAAGTACCTCTACAAGTATCCGCAGGCAGCCTTTCCTTACGCCGACCTGGTGGACACGAACCGGCGCCGCAGCCGCGAGGAGCCGGAGTACGAACTTCTCGACACGGGCGTCTTCCGGGAGGACCGCTACTTCGACGTCTTCGTGGAATACGCCAAGGCGTCGCCCGAAGACATCCTGATTCGGGTCACCGTGCACAATCGCGGGCCTGAACCGGCGGAAATACACGTCTTGCCCACCCTGTGGTTCCGCAACGACTGGGCGTCGTGGATCGCCAGGCCCTCCGCGAAACCGATGCTCAAGCAGATCCAGGGGCCGGCGGGCACCCGTACGATCGAGGCGATACATCCCACCCTGGGAACCTACCACCTGCATTGCCAAGGCGATGCGCCGCTGCTCTTCACGGAAAACTCAACCAACCACGCCAAGCTCGGTCTCAACTATCCCGATGACGGCCCGTACCTGAAGGACGGCATCAACGACTACGTGGTCCAGGGCAGACGGGACACGGTGAACCCGGAGCGAATCGGCACCAAGGCCGCAGCCCTCTACCGACTGACGATCGGCCCGGGTGAGTCAGCAACGGTGCGGCTGCGTCTCACCGGCCCGCCGCCTGCGGGCACGGACGGGAATCCTCCGTTCGGTCAGGGCTATGCCGAGACCTTTGACACGAGGATCCGCGAGGCGGACGAGTTCTA
Organism: uncultured Planctomycetales bacterium; assembly: GCA_964653435.1. Lineage (GTDB taxonomy): Bacteria > Planctomycetota > Phycisphaerae > UBA1845 > PWPN01 > CAZMVY01. The sequence continues at coordinate 16,177 of CAZZFA010000082.1, forward strand.
CCACTCCGTGACCCCACCCTCGCTTCTGCCGGATGCGGCGAACGTCATGCGCCAGGCCATCGCCGGCATGCTCTGGTCCAAGCAGTATTACTACTGGGAGGGCAACACCTGGCTCGAAGAGCACCACGCCCACCCGCTTCATCGCGGCTACCGCAGTTTTCGAAACGCGGAATGGTTCCACATGATCAACGAGGACATCATCTCGATGCCCGACAAGTGGGAGTACCCCTGGTACGCGGCCTGGGACCTTGCCTTCCACACGTTGCCGATCGCGATGGTCGACCCCGACTTCGCCAAGGAACAATTGAAACTGATGCTCCAGGGGATGTACCTCCATCCCAACGGTCAAATCCCCGCCTATGAATGGAACTTCAGCGATGTGAACCCCCCGGTCCACGCCTGGGCGACCCTGTTCCTGCACCGTACCGAGCAGGCCCTGCGTGGCGAAACAGATATCGATTTTCTGCGATCGGCCTTCAACAAGCTCGCGCTCAACTTCACCTGGTGGACGAACCGCAAAGACCGGTTCGGCAAGAACGTCTTCGAGGGCGGTTTCCTCGGTCTCGACAACATCGGCGTCTTCGACCGGAGCGCGCCCCTGCCGACGGGGGGCCACCTGGAGCAGGCGGACGGTACGGCCTGGATGGCTCTCTTCACGCAGAACATGGCGGAGCTTGCCGTCGAGCTTTCCGCTCACGATCCCGTCTACCAGGACATGGTATTCAAGTTCGTAGAGCACTTCTACTATATTGCCGCGGCCATGAACAAGCCGGGCCCTGACGGCATGTGGGACGAGCAGGACGGCTTCTACTACGACCTGCTGCGGCTCCCCGACGGCAGCGCCACGCGGCTCAAGGTGCGGTCTGTGGTGGGTCTCCTGCCTCTGTGCGCCACCACGGTGACCGAGAAGTGGCAGCGTGAGCGGGTTCCCCAGGCAGCGGCCGCGTATCAGGCGCGTATCCGGCAGATGCCGGAACTCCTGGAGTCTATCCACCCGACGGGACCGGGGCACTACGGGGTGGCCGAGCGGGGCATCCTCGCCCTGGTCAACCCGCAGCGGTTGCGTCGGATCCTCTCCAGGGTGCTGGATGAGAATGAGTTCCTGAGTCCCTACGGCATCCGCTCAATCTCGAAGTTCCACGAGCACCACCCATATGTGTTTCACGTCGATGGCCGGGAATACCGGGTGGACTACCTGCCGGCCGAGTCGAACACCGGCATGTTCGGCGGAAACTCCAACTGGCGGGGCCCCATCTGGATGCCCGTCAATGTGATGATCATCCGGGCGCTGCTCAATTTCTATCTGTACTACGGCGACGGCTTCCGGATCGAATGCCCGACCGGTTCGGGCAGGATGATGAACCTCTTCGAGGTTGCCAAGGAGATCTCGGACCGGCTCATCCACATCTTCCTTCGGGATGAGCACGGTCGACGACCGGTTTATGGCGGAACGGAGAAGTTTCAGAGCGATTCCCACTGGCGCGATTACCTCCTCTTCTATGAGTACTTTCATGGCGATAATGGCGCCGGGCTGGGCGCGAGCCACCAGACCGGGTGGACCGGACTGGTAGCCAGGCTCATCCAGCTCTTCGGACTGCTCGATCCGAAAGAGGTGCTTGAGGTCGGCAAGGAAGCGCCCTTCGTCCGTGGAAGCTCCAACCTGAGGCGACAAGAACAACGGATGGAGTGATACCGGCACCCTTTGGGAAGAAGAGGGCGGGCTTGCGACGGCACTTAAGTGAGATCGTTCGGACCCGTTGACTCGCGGGTACAACAGAAAGGAAGTCTTATGAAACCCATGACTCCCCGCGCGACAGGCCGGCTGGGCCTGCTGTGCCTGAATCTGGCGCTTGTGGCAAGCGTCCATGCGCAGCAGCCCACGGATGCTCCGTTGATCCAGGCGAGCCCCGCCGGCAGTCAACAGGCTCCGACGAGCGCGTCGGCCACAGACGCGGGCCTGAGCGCCGGTGTGCCCGCCGACAAGATCGAGGAACTGGTCGCCCCGATCGCACTGTATCCGGACGTGCTGGTGTCGCAGATCCTTCCGGCCTCGACGTTTCCCGTTGACATTGTGAAGGCCGCACGCTGGCTGCGATCCAAACCGGAAATGTCCACGCTTGCCGGGCAGCAGTGGGACCTGTCGGTTCTTTCGCTGTGCCACTATCCCGATGTCATCGATAAGATGGATCAGGACCTGGACTGGACCAGCGCGCTGGGCGCCACCTTCCTGGCCCAGCCCAGGGACGTCATGGACGCGATCCAGCGGTTGCGTCGGCGGGCACAAGGCAACGGTGCCCTGAAGACGACCGAGCAACAGACGGTGGTCGTCGAGCAACAGACGATTCGCATCGTTCCCAGCCAACCGCAGGTCGTCTATGTGCCCACCTACAATCCGCAGACCGTTTACGTCGTTGGCAATGGCAGTGACAACGCCGCGGCAGCGGCGGTCACCGCAGGGACGATCGGTTTCGGCGTCGGGCTGGCGATGGGCACGTGGCTGCATCACGACTGCGATTGGTACGGCGGCGGCGTCGTGTATTGCAAGCCGGGCTACTGGGGCGGCTATGGATATCGCGGCGCTGTGGCGTGGAACGACGATTGGGTGGCGGCAGTCGGCCCACGCCGCGCAGCAATCGTCGGAGAGAACGGCGGCGCCTACGTCGGACCGCGCGGGGCCGCGGCCTGGGGCGAAAACGGACACGCCGCCGCCTGGCGCCGACCCAACGCACACGCCGCGCCGGCCTATAGCGGCCGGTATGCCTCATACCGATCCTACGCAGGAAACACCGCATACCGCGGCAACAGCGCGATCGGCAACGATGTCAGTTTCAATCGTAATACCATGAGCTTCGATCGTGGCGATCGCAATGCCGCCATCGGCGGGGACAGGAACACGTCGATCGGGGCCGGCCGAACACCTGCTGCCGGCGCCGACCGACCCGGTACCGGCCAGCCGCGCGCGCCGACTCAACTGCCGGCGTCCGGGAGTGCTTTTTCAGGCGGCCTTGGCAGTGACAGCCGCAGTTTCAGCCAGCGCGGGCTGCAGAGCCGCCAAGCAGCGTCGAGCCCGCTTCCCGCGCGGGGTCAGACGGCAACACCGAGGGCCGCGCCCTCTCCGCTTCCGGCCAGGAGCCCTGGCACAGCCCAGTGGCCGTCGGCCGGCAGCACAAGCGCGGGGCGATCCTCCTACACATCCGGCGCCCGCCCCAGCGCACAGCCCAGCGCCCGCAGTCCGTCGCGTCCCAGCTCGTTCGCCAGCTACGGTGGATCGAGCCAGATTCGCAGCTACGACACCCGCGGAAGTGCCAGCCGCAGTGCCGCAGGCATCAGTCGTAGCAGCGGCGGCTTCCGAGGCGGGGGCGGACGCGGCCGTCGATAACAGGGGCGGGGGTCTTGGAGGCAGAGACAGGTATGATCCAATCGCACATTACGCAGGAGTCTTGAAAATGTTGAATCTCAGAAGACTGGAGCTTGCAGCCGCCGTGGGCGTGCTCGCCATCATGTGTTCCGCCTGCGCCACGACTTCGACGACGCAGCCGGATGATGCTCGATCGGTGGCTGCGCGGACAGGCCATGTCCAAGGACACAACGAGCCGAGCGGGGTGGATGCCCGATCGTTCGACTCGCCGGACGAAGCGCTGCAGGCGCTGCAGAAGGCCTGTGAAGCGAAGGACAAGGATGCGCTCCGCGAGATCTTCGGGCCTGCGATCACCGAACTGAAATCCGGTGACGATACTCAGGATGCGCGCGATCTCGAGAACTTCGCTCGGCGGCTTGCGGCGGCCTCGCGTCTGGTTGCGAAGAACGATGATACGGTGATTCTCCACCTCGGCGTGGACGATCATCCCTTCGCCGTGCCGCTGGTCAGGGCAGGTGGCAGATGGTTCTTCGATACGGAGGCCGGTTTGGACGAGATGCTGAATCGCCGAATCGGCGAAAACGAGATCAAGGCGGCGGCCGTCTGTCGGGGATATGTCGTGGCCCAACGGGAATACGCATCGGCCGATCGCGATGACGACGGGGTCATTGAGTACGCTCAGCGTCTGGCGAGTACGCCGGGCAGGCGGGACGGCCTTTTCTGGGAAACCCGCGCAGATGAGCCGCCGAGCCCCCTCGGCCCGCTTGTCGCGCAAGCGTGGACGGAGGGATACGCCATGAGACCCGCGAACGCCGATGCCGGCCCCAGACCCTACCACGGTTACCTCTACAGGATCCTCACGCGACAGGGCTCGCATGCACCCGGCGGCAAGTATGACTACGTGATCAATGGTAACATGGTCGCCGGATTCGCCCTCATCGCATACCCCGTCGAATGGGGTTCATCCGGCATCATGACGTTTCTTGTCAATTCGAATGGCCGTGTGTTGGAGAAGAACCTGGGAGCCAAGACCACCGAGGTGGCGGCGCGGATCAGCGCGTATGACCCGGACGACTCGTGGAGAGTAAGCGAGTGAGGCCCGGCGATCGTGGCCGTTCATGCAGAAATGACGCCATCGGCGCTGGAGCGATGTTTCTCTGGCCGACGCGAGTGCGATTCCGTTTTTCTCGTTTGGAGATCAGACGACATGCTCGTGCCCTGTGGTACAGTTCGACGTGTCCGATTGCTCATTGTCCTGGCCGCCGCTTCGGTTGCAGCCGGCTGCGCGGCGCCGGTTCGCCAACGGGCCGTGCCGGCTGAACTGCAGGACCGGGCAGTGATCCCCGGCTTGTCGCCGGCGGTTCGAACCTGGGGGGCGGCCGTACATGCGGAGTTCGAGCGGGAATTGCTTGAGTCCGCACGCCGCGAGCAGGAATCTCGGACGAACTCCGGCGAGACCGGCGCGCTGCCTGTCGCAGAGTTTCTGGCCATCTCCGGTGGCGGCGCGAACGGCGCCTTCGCCGCCGGCCTGTTGAACGGTTGGACCGCCGCAGGCAACCGACCACGGTTCAAGGCGGTCACCGGGATCAGCACGGGAGCGCTCATCGCTCCGTTCGCGTTCCTGGGCCCGGCGTACGATCAGACGTTGCGGGAGTTCTACACCGGGATCACTACGAAGGATATCCTGACCGAGCGCAGCAAGTTCGCCGCCATCTTCGATGATGCCTTGACGGACAACGCGCCGCTTCGCAGGATGATCGCCGGCCTGATAGACCGGAAGCTGCTGGCGGCGATCGCCGCGGAGCATGGAAAGGGCCGCCTCCTGCTCATCGGTACCACGAATCTCGATGCTCAACGGGCGGTGATCTGGAACGTGGGCGCTATTGCGGCCAGCGGCCATCCACGCGCCGTGGAACTGATCCGGGACATCATGGTTGCCTCGGCCGCCATTCCCGCTGCGTTTCCGCCGATGATGATCGACGTGGAGGTCGATGGACAGCACTACCAGGAGATGCACGTGGACGGCGGGACGACCACGCAGGTGTTCCTGTATCCGCCTTCGCTGAAGATCAAGGAGGCCGCCGAGGCCGCAGGCATCCACCGCGACCGCCGCGTGTACATCATTCGCAACGCCCGATTCGAGCCGGATTGGGCCGAAACACCCCGCCGCACGCTAAGCATCGCCGGCCGTGCGGTCTCCTCGCTGATCGCCACCCAGGGAATCGGCGACCTGTACCGGACCTACCTGAATGCGGAGCGCGACGGGATCGACTACAACCTCGTCGCCATTCCCAACGATTTCAGGCTTCAGCCCCGAGAGGCTTTCGACCGCCAGTACATGCAGAAACTGTTTGACGTCGGATTCGAGCTGGGCAGGAAGGGCGGATTCTGGCGGAAAGTACCGCCCGCATTCGAAGTCGAGTCGCCCGGCTCCGAGGCGATGCGCCGAGACGGCCCATCAGCGATCCGAGGCTCCACCGATCATCGCCGCCAGGCGGGGTGACGACTGGTGCGAGGAGTCGCTCAGCGTCGCGTATTTGAAGGGATGCCCGTTCAGTGCGTGTCCGCGGGCAGAGGCGGAGCAGTAAACACGGCAAGAGAGCTATGAGAATGGTCCAACTACAACGGATGTATATGATGCCGATACCATGGCGGATCCTTGCAGCGATCGCGACTGCTGGCTGCAGCGGCACCGCTGGCGCTCAGAGTACGCCGCCGTCCGGAAACGACGGGCCGGCTCCGGATCACCGGAGCCCCCCGGCATCCCAATCGGCGGCGATGCCCTCGATCATTCAGACGTTGCCCGATTACACCGGCGACCTCGCCCATCGCAAGTACCTGACCGGTGATTGGGGCGGTGCGCGAACCGAGCTGGCGAACAAAGGCATCCTGTTCGACCTCGATGTAACGCAGGTCCTGCAGGGCAATGCCCACGGCGGCAGGGACACGAGCAATGCCTTCCGCTATTCGGGCTCGGTCGACTACACCCTCAAGCTTGACACGGCCCGGATGGGCCTGTGGCCCGGCGGTCTGTTCGTGTTCCACGGCGAAACGAAGATCGGCGACAACGTCAACCCGAAGGTCGGGTCGCTGATGGCCCCGAACTTCCAGGGCCTGCTGCCCGTCCCAGGTGATCCGGGCATGACCACCCTTTCTGAATTCTTCGTGACGCAGGCGCTTTCGGAGCAGTTCGTGCTCATAGCCGGAAAGATCGACGCGACTCAGGTGATTGACCAGAACGCGTTTGCCTCGAATCAGCGGACCCAGTTCATGAACACGGGGTTGCGGTTCAACCCGACCCTGTTCTACGGAGCGCCGTATACCTGCCTGGCGGCCGGAGCCGTGTGGCTGCCGACGAAGTGGCTCCAGGTCATCACCGCCGTCGCAGACAACGACCCCGACGGGGCCGCCACGATGACCGGCTTCAACACGGCTTTTCACGGACGCGACTGGGCGACGGTCATTCAGGAGTTCGATCTCACCATCAAACCATTCGACAAGAACGGACACCAGCGGTTCGGGTGGTTCTGGACCAGTCGCGATTTTCCCGAGCTCGGCGGCGACGGACGCATCCAGTTCCCGCAGGTCGTCGGGCGGCGCCTGATTGCCCGGCAGTTCCTGCCCCGGTGGGCGCGGATCCTCCGCCTGGGCAGTCAGGTATACAGCCTCTCCGACTTCGAAACGTCCGCCGACACCTGGGGCCTCTTCTACAATTTCGACCAGATGCTGTTCACGGAAGCTGAGGACCCCGAGCAGGGCGTGGGGATCTTCGGCCGGTTCGGCTACGGCGGCGAACCCGATCTCTTCCGCCATTTCTACAGCCTGGGCGTCAGCGGCAAAGGCTCGATCCCGACGCGGGATCGTGACACCTGGGGCATCGGCTACTACTACGCAGACATCAACGACTGCATCAATCCCGTGTTCGGCCTCAATTCCGAGCAGGGCGTAGAAACCTACTACAACATCGAGATCACGCCATGGATGCACATTACGCCCGACCTGCAGATCATCGTGAACCCGGGCGGCGGTTTCCAGAACCGGGACGTTGCCATTGTGTACGGGCTGAGGGCCCGGATTAACTTCTGACGACTGACTATGGAGGATCTCATGTTCCCGGTTTTCGCTACCCCCACCATTCATCGTATCCCCAGAGGAGCCGGCTGCGGCCCCGACGGCAGGCCGTTCGGGCGAGTCGCCTCGGCCGCGATGCTTCTATGGGCTGCCGTAGTCGGGTGCAACCCCATTACCACGGGGGCGAAGTACGGCGTGCGACTGGTCGGCGATGTGGTCGACGATGCCGACGTCAAGCAGCGGGGAAAGGCTCTGGTCGGGCGTCCGGTCTCCGCGGCCGACGAGACGTTCGGCAAGCCGATCGACGTGTTCAAAGATGTCCGGAGTGATCGCCGCTGGCGGACCTACCCGGTAAAGCTCGATGTGCTCGGCCAGCAGCGGTACGTGGTCGAGGTCGTTGCGGATAAAGTCGTCTCGGTGAGCAAGGCCGAGAAGAGCAGTCGAAAGGCAGACATCCCCCGCGCACTCATCCTGAAGGAGAAGGTCAAGGGCAAGTCCCCGCAGGAATGCGAGGCGAAGCTCGAGCTCGGCAAACCGCTGCTCACGGCACGAAGCGAGAACACCAGGCGCCTCGTTCAGCTCTATGACGCCGGCAGGATGAGCGGTTTTCGAACACCCCATTACTGTATCGCGCGCTTCGATGAAAACGATCGCTGCAACGATCTCGAGTTCGTGGCCGTCGGGGCATCCACGAAAAAGGACTCCCTGGCGAAATAGGATACGAACGCCACACGACGGCATGCAATCAGCCGCCCTGATACGTGCTCAACAACAGGAGATGATAAGATGTTCGCCAGATGGATACTGCTTTCCCGGACGGCCGGACCACTCCGCCTTCTGTCCGCGGCGCTGGTGATGACAACGATCAGCGCCGGCTGCAGCCAGCAGATGCCCGACCGGGCCGAACGGATGCCCCGCGGCTACGTTTACTACCTGGACGGCGCAGGCGGAGGCGGCGTGGTGAACTGGGCCGGCGGCGTGCGGCAGGGCCTGCTCGACGCCGGATACAACGGCGCCGGCGAAGTGTTCAAGTGGAACACCGGCCGGGGTGTCGTGGCGGACCAGGAGGCGAGCGTCGGCTACAAGAGATCCAAGGCGGCCGAATGCGCCCGGAGCATCCTGCAGTACGCCCGGGAAAACCCCGGGGCACCCGTGACGCTGATGGGCCTCTCGGCGGGCACCGCCGTCACCATCTTTGTGCTCGAGGCCCTTCCGCCGACCTGCCCGGTTGAGAACGTCATTCTGCTCGGCGCCTCCGTCAGCGCGGACTACGACCTGACCCGGGCGCTCCAACGCGTTCGTAACCGGATGTATGTGTTCACTTCGGAGAACGACGCGGTGCTGGCGTTCCTGGTTCCGATGGCGGGAACGGCGGACCGGTCCGACTCGCCGCCGGCGGGTCTGCGAGGGTTTACCATGCCGCCGCGACCGTCGACGGAGACGCGAGCCCTGTACGCGAAGGTTGCGTACATCCGATGGCAGGCGGAATTCGTGAAGGCCGGGAACCTCGGCCGACATACCGACGCGGTCAAAGCGCCCTTCGTGCAGCAGTACATCGCGCCTTTGATCATGGCCGGCATGGCGCGCGGGACGCAGGGCGCCTCCGGAACCGGAAGGGTACGCAACCCGGACTACGAGCGATGGGCCGCGTACGCCCCCGGAGCCTGGACCACGTTCGAGGGCTATCAGCTTGTCAACGGCCAGAAACACAACATTCGCATGACGGCCAGGCTGGTCTCCAAACACCAGGACCGCCTCGTTGTTGAGCGCACGTACGTGCCACTTGACGGCGGCCCACAGGAACCGGTACGGGTGCAGCAGTTCTTCGTCGAAGCCGAGATCGATCCGGCCGACCATCCGTTCGCCAGCCCGACGGCGAAGATCTCGGAGTTGCCGGCAGAGACAATCACGATCGCGGGCCGAGCTTTCAAGTGCCGCGTGCGGAGCGTGCAGGCAGCGGGCGACTTCCCCGAGTACGGCCGGGGCGTCTCGGCCACGCTCGCTCAGAACGACACGATTCCCGGTGGGATGGCCAAGGTCTGGCTCAAGTCCAGCAAGGGCGATCAGCCTTTCGAATTCCGCGGAGAGGTTGTCGCGTATGCAACAAGGTAACGACATCGGATGATGAAGCGACGCTACAGCCGTTTTTGAACAGCGTTACGATCAGCTTCATGCCCCTTCTTGCATGGCTCGTCTTCCCAAGCCCTGGATTCGTGGTGGGTTCGTCGCCACAAACGCAGCCGGCAGATGTGGAGGCGCGGTCGCCCGAGGCTGTGGAGCGAGTGATGCGACCGTGGACGGGCGACTTCGACGGAATGGCCAAGTGGCGACTCATTGTATCCGTCCGGCGAACCCCATCTTCAATCTGGCGGCCGATTCTGGCAGGATGCGTCCGTGACAGACGGAGGCCATGCTATGCCAAGCGGCGCGGTGCGGGATCTGAAGAAGGAGAAGTATTGGCGGCGGATGGTGAAGGCCCACAGGGCGAGCGGGCTCTCGGTCCGAGCTTGGTGCCGCAAGCACGGGGAGAAGGATGCCGCGTTCTACTGGTGGCGTCGGGAACTGGCGCGGCGGGACGCGGAGAATTCCGAGCCGACATTCGTGCCGGTGCGTGTGACAGGGGATATGGCGACGGACACCGGCGGAGGCATCGAGATTTTGTTGGCCGGCGGGCGGCGTGTCCGGGTGAGGGGGCGTGTGGATCGGCAGGCGCTGGCGGACGTGCTGGCCGTGCTGGAGGATTCGGCATGTTGAGGCTGCCGAGCCTGGGCGAACTGGATCAGGGTCTGGGCGTCCGCATCTACCTGTGCACGTCGCCGGCGGACATGCGGAAGGGCTTCGACACGCTGGCGGCGCTGGTTCGGGAGCATCTCAAGCACGATCCGCTGTCGGGCCATCTCTTTCTGTTCGTCGGGCGCGACAAGGATCGGATCAAGATCCTCTACTGGGACAGCCTTGGAACGGTATCG